>JAPPEU010000060.1 GCA_028875245.1 Chloroflexota bacterium | reverse complement strand
TGCTCGAAGAGTTCTACAACGACCCGCCCTGGATCATGCTCTTCGCGGGACCGCGTACTGAGGCGGTCAGCAACCGCATCGAGTATCAGTCGCGCGCCGATTACTTCATCACTGGTTACTCCGCGACGTTGAAGGACGATATGTAGGCAAGCCCCTTGGGGCCAGTTTGTAGGGGTCAGCCGGCGGCTGACCCTCCAATGAAGACGCATGCGCGGGCGGCCCACCGGGTCGCCCCTACAAGTACAGAAGTTAGGCGGGAAAAGGCTGGGGTTGGCTTAAGATGCACAAGTACATCATTCGCCGGCTGCTGCTAACGGTTGTCGTGGTACTAGGCGTCACGCTCTTGACATTTTTGTCCATCCACATGGCGGGCGACCCCACGTTCTTTTACGTCAGCGAGCGCGCCAGCGCGGAAGAGCGCCAGGCAGCACGCGAGCGCCTCGGCTTCGACCGGCCCCTGCACGTCCAGTACTTTGACTTTCTTTTCAACTTGGCGCGCGGCGACACGGGCAATTCTCTGGCGCATCGGGTGCCGGCATTTGACGTGGTCATGGAGCGCATGCCTGCTACGCTGGAATTGACCATCGGCGGCTTTCTGCTGTCGACGACAGTGGCTTTCCCCATTGGGGTGCTGGCGGCGACGCGTCGTGGCACGATGACCGATGGCACGCTGATGCTGGGCGCCATGCTGGGGCAATCGATGCCGAGCTTCTGGCTGGGCTTGATGTTCATCTTGTTTTTCGCTGTCACGCTGCGCTGGATGCCGGTGTCCGGGCATGTGCCCTTTATCAAGCCGCTGCTTGAGGGCGATGCCGCCTTGGCTTTGTCCAACCTCCCCAACGCCATCCGTTATCTGCTCATGCCGACGGTAGCGGTTTCGGTTTATTCCATCTCCCGCAACTCCCGCCTCATTCGTTCCGCCGTCCTGGAAGTATTGCGGCAAGATTATGTCGTCACGGCGCGCGCCAAAGGCTTAAACGAGCGCACCGTCATGACCCGCCATGCCATCCGCAATGCGCTCATTCCGATAGTGACCGTGCTGGCGCTGCAATTCGCCTTCCTGTTAAATGGCGTGATCGTGGTGGAAACTGTCTTTTCATGGCCCGGCGTCGGACGCCTGGTTTTTGACGCGGTCAGTCAGCGCGATGTGCCGCTGGTATTGACCGCCGTCGTCCTGCTTTCGTTCTTATTCGTCAGCGCCAATCTTATTGCCGATCTCATGTACGGTTTCCTTGATCCGCGCATCCGGCTGGAGTGAGCCAGGACACGATGAGCGCCTCACAACAGCCCAATCCCGCGATGCCCGCGAGCCGCGTTTCGGCGCTTGACCGGCAGATCGACGAGATGTACACGCCGCAGTCGTTCCTGCAGCGCGCCGCTGCCAGCATGCTTCAGGCGCGTTATCCGGTGGTCGCCGTCGTCTTTCTCGCCTTGATTGCGCTCTGCGCCATATTCGCCACGCATCTGGCGCCAAAAGACCCCAACCGCGTCGAGATCTTCCTCACCCTCAAACCGCCGCTGAGCACCAACCGAGAAGGCGATATCGAGCATGTGCTGGGCACGGATTCCACCGGTCGCGATGTGCTTTCGCGGGTGATCTACGGCGCGCGTATTTCTTTCTTCGTCGGCTTGGCGGCGGTCGGGCTGGGCGGCGGCGCCGGCACGATACTCGGGTTGACGGCGGGATACCTGGGCGGCCGCGTCGACGACCTCATCATGCGCCTTGCCGATATTCAGCTGGCTTACCCTTTCATCCTCTTCGCGATCATGATGCTGACGATTCTGGGAGAAGGCGTGCTGAACCTCATCCTCGTCTTGGGGATTGGGCAGTGGGTCACTTATGCCCGCATCGCCCGCGCCGAGACCCTGGTGCAGCGCGAGCGCGAATACGTCGAGGCCGTTCGCGCATTGGGCGCCACCGAATGGCGGATCATGTTCCGCACCATCCTGCCCAACATCCTGACGCCGCTGATCGTTATCGCCTCCTTCAATGTCGCCGGCGTTATCTTGTCGGAAGCGTCGCTTTCCTTCCTCGGTCTGGGCGTGCCCGAAAGCGTACCCACCTGGGGCGCCATGCTGGCCAACAGCCGCAATCAGTTGTTGAGCGGGTCTTGGTGGCTGGCGGTCTTCCCGGGCCTGGCCATCATGTTCACTGTTGTTTCGCTAAACATCCTGGGCGACTGGATGCGGGACTTTCTCGATCCACGTTTGCGCGGCTCGGGGCAGGGGCTATGAAGGGATCGCCGGCGAGTTTCCATGAGCTGCGCGGCAGCGTCGCGGTCGTCACAGGCGCGGCGCAGGGGCTTGGCTACGCCATCTCGAAGGCATACGCGGCTGAGGGCATGCGAGTAGCCATGATGGATATCCGCGGCGATATTCTTCGACGAGCCGCCAATGATTTTCGAGCTATGGGCGGCGATGCCCTGCCGATAAGCGTTGACCTGTCGGATGCCGCCGCAAGCCAAACAGCTATAGATACTGTACTTGAACAGTATGGAACGCCGCGCGTCTTGATTCATAACGCCGCCCTGTTGATTACGCGCTCAATGCTTGAGATTACGCTGGCGCAGTGGCAGAAAGAAATCAACATCATCCTTCAGGCCGCTTTCATCTTGAGCAAGGCGGTCTGGAAGCCCATGATTGACGCTGGCGGCGGCAGCATCGTTTATCTCTCCTCCGGCTCGGGTTACAAAGGCTTCATTGAAGAAGTTGCCTATAACCCGGGCAAGCACGGCGTTGAGGGCTTGATGAAGTGTCTGGCGCTGGAGGGGAAGGAGTTCAATATCGCCGTGAACGCCGCCACGCCTGGCGCGCCAATCAACACGCCCATGTCGGCTTCCAATTACACCGAAGCGCAGAAGAAGACCTGGGTGGATCCCGCGCTGCTGGCGCCCGCATTCGTCATGCTGGCGCGGCAAGACGCATCCGGTCTCACGGGTCGCCGCGTCGCCGCCCGCGCGGATGGCAGCTGGGATGCGGTCGACCTGTTGTAGTTCTGCGGCGACGGCTGTAGGGGCGTTTGACCCGCAGTGTCTACGCGCGGCGCTGAAACGCCCGTCTATGCGATAGCGCAGGCTCGTAGGGCGAGACAAGGGTCGCGTAGACACTGACCGTCTCTCGCCCCTACAATTTTCGCTATGATTGCAGATGGAATTTGGCAGGTTCAATATCCAAGAGACACAGAGGAAAAACCCATGACCGAACATTATCTCGACGACAGCGTCACCCAACCCTTCTGGGACAACTCGGTCACCCCGCGCTTGAGAATTGATCCGGGCGATACGGTCGTGATTGAATGCGCCGAGCCGGTCGGACAGGTTAGGCCCGATTCCAGCGCCGATGATTTGGCCAACCTCGATTTCAGCAAGGTTCACGCCTTGACCGGATCGATCTACATCAATGACGCGGCGATCGGCGATGCGCTTGAAGTCGAGATTCTCGATATGCGCCACAAAGGCTGGGGCTGGACCGGGCATATCCCCCACTTCGGCTTGTTGCAAGACGACTTCGATTACGCCTATATTCATCACTGGGAATTGGATGGCGACAACTGTCGCTTCGGTCTGAATGGCATCACTTTGCCATTCGAGCCCTTCCCCGGCTGCGTCGGCGTCGCGCCCTCGGAGCCGGGCCGTCTTGACACCATCCCGCCGCGCATCAACGGCGGCAATGTGGACACGCGCGATCTGGTTGTGGGCTCTACTTTTTGGCTGCCGGTCCTGGCGGAGGGCGCGTTATTTTCGACGGGCGACTGTCACAGCGCTCAAGGCCAGGGCGAGGTCAGCGGCACCGGCATCGAATCGCCCATGACAGTCACCATGCGTTTCCATGTGCGCAAGGACTTGAACATTCGCGAGCTGCAGATCCGGCGCCCCAGCCCGATGACAAAAGTGGACAGCGCCGGTTATCACATCACCACCGCTCACGGGCCCGACCTGATGGAGAACGCCAAGAACGCCGTCCGCTATATGATTGAGTGGCTGGCGGCGAATCAAGGCTTGAGCGAAAGCCAGGCTTACTGCATTTGCAGCACGGCCGGGGACCTGAAGATCGCGGAAATCGTCGACGTGCCCAACTGGATCGTCGCTTTTCACATGCCGCTCAGCATCTTCAGTTGAAGCATTGGTTGCGGCTTATTGAGGCGGCCCCTCAACCCGGGCTTGCGCGGCGCGCGCCGCCTCTTCCAATTCTTGAATCCGAGCATGCGCTTTGGCGAGTTTCTTTTGCGCTTTCTTGCGAGCGATTTTCTTGGCTTTCTTCAGGGCGAGCTTACGCGCTTTTTTCGGCACAGCTTTTGACGCTTTCTTGGCCGCGGCCTTCAGCGCCTTCTGCAGCAGCGCCTGTTCCGCCTCGGCATTTTGCAGCTTGACTTCCGCATTGCTCAGGCGGGCTTGCAGGTCAGCAATGTCGGCTTGACGGCTACGCAAGTCCGCCTGCGCAGCCTCCGCTTGCTCGCGCGCATTCGCCAGCTCCGCCTGCCGCTGTTCCACCTCGGCCGCCTGCGCCAGCAGCGCCTCACGTTCGCGCGCCAGCTTGTTGCGCTCCCGCGTCAGCAGACCGCGGGCCGTCGCCAGCCGCTTCCGCTCCGCCTTCATGTCGGCTATACTCATCTCGGATTGCGCAGCCATCATATCACCCGATTCAGATGCGTTAACTTGTCTTTAACATTCTTAAACTTAACATAATAAAAACGCCGGGTCAAGCGGCCGCGCCGCAGGAAGCCTGTCGACTCAGGTGGACACATGAAACTAAACTTTCGATTTCTCGCTATTAAGGACTCTAACGGCAACGCGATTATAGCGAAAGACGGCGACTTATGTCCAAGCGCGAACTGAGCATCGCCTTTCAGACGGACAAGCGCGCGGGTGATTACATTGATCTGGCGAAGCTGGTGAACCAGTACGCCTTTGATGCGGTAACTGTATACTGCGACGCGCCCTACCAGCCGAGTTATGGTCCGCTCCTGCTGATGGCGCCTCACATCGAGCGCGCTCGCGTCGGCCCGGCTGGCGTCCCCCCAGCGCGTATGCATCCCATCGACATCGCTGCCCAGACGGCTCTCTTGGCGGATTTGGCGGCCGGCGGCGTTTACATCGGGCTGGTGCGTGGCGGCTGGCTGGCCGAACATGGCATCCGGGCGCTTGACCCGCCAATAACGGCGATAAGAGAATCCATCGACATCATCCGGGCGCTGCTTGCCGGCGGGTCCGCAGGTTATGACGGGCGCGTCTACAAAATCGCCGAGCATGTCCGCGCCCCCTATCCCCTGCCCGCAAGCTGCGTTCCGCTGCAGATCGGCACCTGGGGGGAGAAGCTGGCGGCTTTGGCCGGTGAAGTGGCCGATGAAGTCAAGATCGGCGGCTCGGCCAATCCGGATGTCATACCTGTGATCGCCGAGTTCATCGCCGCGGGCGAGGCGCGCGTCGGGCGCGCAGCCGGCACAGTTGACCTGGTGATCGGCGCCGTCTCCGTCGTTGATGAAGATCGCGAGGCGGCGCGTTGGATGGCGCGGAAGGCGGTCTCGCTGTACCTGCCGATTGTCTCGAAGTTGGATCCCACGCTGGCGATTGATCCCGAGTTGATGCGCCGGGTACAAAGCCATGTAAACGCGGGCGAAGACGAACAGGCCGCGCGACTCATTCCCGATAGCATTCTGGATCGCTTCGTCTTTGCCGGCGATCCCGCAGACATCATCGAGCACTGCGAGCGTCTCTACGCCGCCGGCGCGCAACGCATTGAGCTGGGCACGCCGCACGGGGTGAGGGAAGCGGCGACCGGCATCCATCTCATCGGACGGCATGTGATCCCGGCGCTGAGGGGATGCTTGTCGGCCTAATCATTCGGATTGCGCCGGGTTTCGCTTATTGCCCAGAAGCCTTGGACTCGCTATACTCTCCCACGTTCTACTTCTGTAAATTGAGATTCGATGAAGGGAAGTTGCAATGATTAAGAAACTTACGGTTCTATTGCTCATCGCGATGATGATGCTTTCGCTCGGCGCGACGGCGGCCGCGCAAGACGATATGGACATCTATGTGCTCGGCGTCGCGTTGCCGTTCACCGGCTCATTTGGCACCTTCGGTCAGGATTTTGAACGAGGCATAGATCTCGCAGTGGCAGAGATGAATGCTGAATTGGAGGCGGCCGGTTCTTCAATTCGCTTTGAGACGGCCAGCGCCGATACCGAACAGACGCCCGAAGGCGCCGCCCGCGCCTTGCAGACCATCGTTCAGACCACGGGCGCGCAAGTTGTCGTGGGCCCGTTGACGACCGCCGAAGTCCTCGGCGCCAAGCAATTCGCCGACGAGAACGGGGTCGTCATTGTGGCGATGGCCTCGAGTGGGCCGGCGGCATCTATCCCGGGCGACAATATCTTCCGCGTCATCTATCCGCCCGATACCTTTTCATCGAAGGCTTTCGCCACCATCGCGCTGGAGCGAGGCCATGAGAATATGGTTGTGCTGCATGTCGATGATGCCTTCGGCAATGGCATGAATGAACAGTTCACCAAGAATTACCAAGCCAATGGCGGTGGCGAGGTTGCGGCGTTCGCCTATGCGCCGCAGTCCACCGAGCTCTCGACGGAAGCGGCTGCGGTCAGCGCCGCCCTGGCCGGCTTCGGCGATACGGCTGGCTTCTTTTGCGTCTGCTTCCCGGGCGCGGCGGAGGCCTTTGTGCAAGTGGCGCAGATCGACCCTGTCCTGACCTCGGTTCAGTGGCTGGGCAATGAGGCGATGACGTCGGATGAGATGCTCGAAGATCCAGGACATGCGCAAACCCTGGCAAACGCCAATTTTGTAACCGTGTCCCAGTCGGCCGATACCACGCCCTTGACGCCAATCTTCAATGAGGCCTTCATGGCCATGTTCGATAAAGAACCGGGCATCTTCACCAACTACGCCTTCGACGCCGCCAATATCGCCATGCTAACGATGCTCGCCGCCGGCAACGATGGCGCGGCCGTCAAGTCGATGCTGCCCTTCATCAGCAACCACTACATCGGCACTGCCGTACAAGCCTTTCTCGACGAAAATGGCGACCAGGCGATCGCCAGCTACGGCATCCGCCAGGTGCTGGAAGATGGCTCCGGCTTTTATGTGATCGGCACCTACGACGGCAATAACGACACCATCACGTACAAGTAGAGTGCTGCGGGGATGCGGCAGAGATTTCAATACTGGTTTCGAATCCTGAATGGGCGATCCAGCGGGTCGCCCGTACCTGGGATCATCAACGCGGGCGACTTGACAAGTCGCCCCTTACAACATCCAACAAACCTTGCGTAAGAATCCATGCCACCCGCGCTCCTGACCACCTCGCTAGTCAATACGATACAAATCGGCAGCTTGTACGCCTTGATGGCCCTGGGCATCACACTGACCTTCAGCGTCATGAAGCTGCCGAATTTCGCGCACGCCGAATTTGTCACCGCCGGCGCTTACGCGGCGCTCATCGTCTCCCTCTCGGGTGTGTTGAACCCGCTTGCGATTATGGCGGCCGCCTTTGTTGTGGGCGCTCTGACCGCGCTCATCAGTCATATCGCCGTTTTCAAGCCCTTGGAAAACCGCGAGGTATCGCTTTACACCTTGATTTTGGCTTCGTTCGCGGTCGGCTTGATCATCCGTTATATCCTGTTCTTGATGGCCGATTACTTCAATCTCTTTGATCTGCGCATCGGCATTCCACTGACAATTCTCTTCCGTGAAGGCTCTTTAATCCTCTCAAATCTTTTCGCCTGGGTGGTGCCGACCAGCATCCTGCTCGTCATCTTGCTCACATTGCTGCTGAATGCGACGCCCTTGGGGCGCGAGATGCGGGCGCTGGCTAATAACAGCATTCTGGCGCGGGTCATCGGCATCCCGGTCGAGCGCGTCAAGAATTATACCTGGCTGCTTGTCGGCGGTCTGGCAGGTGTGGCCGGCGCGCTCTGGGGTTTGCAATCGGCGGTCAATCCATTGATGGGCTGGGCGGCGATCATTTCCGTCTTTGCCGCGGCGATTTTGGGCGGCTTGTCGAGCTTTTCCGGCACCATTCTCGGCGCTTATGTGGTCGCATTTTCGGAAAACACCTTGATGCTTTTCCTCAACTTCAATTTCGGCGTCGACCTGGCCTACAAGCCGGCCATTCCCTTCATCATCATCATCGCCGTCCTGTTGCTGCGCCCCCAAGGCTTCACCGAAATCTTCCGGCGCGCCGGAGACCTGGATCGATGATCAACATCGACATCGGCGCGACCGCCGTCGCCGTGTTGACGCTCTTCGGCATATATTCGCTGATGGCGATCAGCCTGAATCTGGAATACGGCGTGGCCGGCGTACCCAACTTCGGCAAGGCGCTTTTTATTTCGATCGGCGCTTACACGGCCGGCATCACCTATACCCGCACCCTGCCGCTGCTGGCCGGCTTTGAAGCCATCCACCCCTGTGGACCCACCATGGGCGGCGCGCTGCAATTGCGTTCTGAAATCATGGCGAGCCAGCCAGCCGCCGGTTTCATCAACCTGGCTTTGACCTTTCTGATTGCCGCGGCTGTCGCCGGCGCCGTCGGCTTCGCGGTGTCGTACATCACGCTGCGGCTCAAGGAAGAATGGTTCCTGGCGCTCGTGCTGCTGGTCGGCGGCGAGACCGTGCGCATCGTCGTGCGCGGCGCTGACGATTTCATCTGCTCGCACAATGGGATTTCGGGCGTGGCGCAGCCCTTTTATTTTGTTGAAGATCCGCGGTCCAGCGCGCTGCTCTTCATGCTGCTGGCGCTGGCCCTGGCGCTGCTCGCCTATGTCTACAGTCAGCGGCTCATCCACTCGCCCTACGGCCGCATGCTGAAAGGCTTGCGTGAAGATGAAGACATCACGCGCGGCCTGGGCAAAGGCGTCTCGCTGGCGCGCGCTCAGATCATGGCGGTGGGCTCCGTGATCGCCGCTATCGGGGGCGCGCTATTCGCGCTGAACACCGGCTTCGTCAACACCAACGATTATGTCGTCAACCTGACCTTGGATGTTTGGGTGATGGTGGTGCTCGGCGGGATCGGCAACAATCGCGGCGCTTTGCTGGGCGCTTTGCTCATCGCCCTGCTGGACCGCTTCACCCAGATCGGCGCCATCGCCTTGAACATGAGTGGCTCGGAGCTTGAATTTAACTACGTGCGTTTCATCGCTTTTGGCCTCATTTTGATTTGGATGCTGCGCAACCGCCCGGGCGGGCTGCTGCCCGAATCGCGCTTGACGACCAACGCGCACGATGTGGCCAAAGGACTTATCGGTCGATAGGCGAATCCGCTATGAGCTCTAGCTCCGCGTCGGCGTCGAGATTTGCAGGGGCGAGCCATTGGGTCGCCCGCCTTTCAATTGGGAATGCGCTATCGGGCAACCTGATAGGTCGCCCCTGTTTACGTTGCGGTCAGCCAACCCACCCCCGGCCCCTCCCCGAAGCATCAAGGAGGGGAGCAAGACGCTGCGTAATACAAGGTATTTTGCGTGGGCGGCGGTTATACCGCGCGTGTGTCTACACGCTACCAAGGCGCTGAGATAATGACAGCCCTTCTCGAACTAAGGAATCTGCGCAAGGATTACGGCGGGCTGCGCGCTGTCGACGATGTCTCGCTGACGGTGCCGGAAGGCGCCATCATCGGTTTGATCGGCCCCAACGGCTCGGGCAAAAGCACGCTGATCAATCTGATCGCCGGCGCCACCCAGCGCAGCGCCGGCCGTGTCATTTTCGCCGGCGACGACATCAGCGATCTGCCGCCCGACGCGGTGTTTAAGTTAGGCATCGCCCGCGGCTACCAGGAACCGGCGCTCTACTTGAAGTTGACAGTCCTCGACAATATGCTGCTGCCGGTCAAGAATCAGAGAGGCGAAGGCCCTTGGTACGCTCCCTGGTGGCGAACCTGGCACAATGAAGAAGCGAAGCATGCGGAGAGGGCGCTGGCCGTGCTGGAGCAGGTTCAGCTGCTGCAGCAATATGACACGCTGGCTTCCGATCTTTCGGGCGGGCAGATGAAATTGCTGGAGATCGCCCGTTCGCTTATGGGGCAGCCCAAGCTGCTGCTGCTCGATGAGCCGACCGCCGGCGTCGCGCCCAAACTTGCCTACGAGATCTTTGAACAGATCGCGCGCCTGCGCCGGGAGCATGGCATCACCTTCTTGATCGTCGAGCACCGGCTGGAGATTCTCTTTGATTTCGCCGACACTGTTTACGTGATGCACCTGGGCAATTTGCTGGCCGAGGGGTCAGTCGCCGAGATCGCCAACCACGCCACCGTGCGCGAGGTCTATTTTGGGGAGTAAACGACGCACGCTAGCTACCATGAGTAGGGGGAGCCAGTGGGCCGCCCGTCAGGCGCGCGCAGGTAATCGGGCGAGTCACCGCGTCCCCCCTGCAACCAGAACACACTAAAGAAACGTCGACATGATCACCATCAACAATCTGACGGCCGGATACGGCAAGCTGGAAATCCTGCAAGATCTCAGCCTGAGTTTCGCCGAGCAGCAGTTCAGCGTTGTGCTGGGGCCCAACGGTTCCGGCAAGAGCACGCTCATGAAGGCGATAATGGGGCTCAACCGGGTCTTCGGCGGTTCGATTCAATTGAAGGGACGGGAGCTGATCGGCACGCCGACAGAAGATATCCCCCGCCTGGGCATCGCCCACGTGCCGCAGCGCGATAACATCTTCGGCGAATTGACCGTTCGGGAAAACCTGCAGCTCGGCGTGCGCAGCTTGCCCAAGGCGGAGCGCCCGACCGCGCTGAAAGAACTGCTGGACATCTTCCCCATTCTGGGCCGCCGGGGGTCACAGCGCGCCGTCACCCTGAGCGGCGGCGAACATCAGATGCTGGCCATCGCCATCGCCTGGCTCAGCAAGCCGACAATCATGCTGCTGGATGAGCCGAGCGCGGGCCTGGCGCCCGCCATCGCCACAGATGTCTTCAACATCCTGGTGGAATTGCGACAACAGGGCATCACGCTGGTTGTGGTCGAGCAGAACGCGCGCCGCGTCCTGCAATACTGCGATTATGCTTTCGTCCTGCGCGAGGGGATCTTGGTTTTCCAGGGCAGCGCGGAAGAATGCTTAAGTGACGAGGAGACGATCAAGGGCTACCTCGGCGTGCATTAGGGCCTGCTTACAACGAGCAAAGCTTCCATCGCCGCCCGCAGCCGCCCGCTAATCCGCATCGGCTTCCCGGTCAGCCGGTCGACGAAGACATGCACAAAATAGCCGACCGCCGCCGGCTCGGCATCGCCGCGCTTGAAAATGCCGATCTCGTAGCGGACGCTGGAATTGCCCAGCTTCCCGACGCGCAGGCAGGCGTCGACGACATCGGGAAATCGCACCGGCTTCAGGAATTGGCAATGCGTCTCGACAGCGAAGCCGACCTGCTCGCCGGCGCTGAAGTCCAGCCCGCCCGCCTCCATTAGATAACCGTTGATGACGGTGTCGAAGAATTCGTAATAGATGACGTTGTTGATGTGGTGGTAAACATCATTGTCGCGCCAGCGCGTCGGGATTGGGCGGCTGTGTCGGTAGTGTTCGCGCCGTTCGTCTTTGGGGTTCATGGTTGCCCCCACCCTAAATCCCTCCCCCATAAAGAGGGAGGGACTTTCGTCGCCAACATCGCCTTTCTAACTCGTTGCTCCCCTTCCCTCGTTCTGGAGGAAGGGGCTGGGGGATTGGGGCGCAGATTCCTTCAAGTCGAGGGCGCAGGAGTTGATGCAGTAGCGCAGGCCGGTCTTGTCGCGCGGGCCATCATCAAAGACATGCCCCAGATGCGAATCACAGCGATTGCAGACCACCTCGACGCGCCGCATGCCGTGGCTGCGGTCTTCATGCAGCGAGACATTGCCATCATCGACGACATCCCAAAAGCTGGGCCAGCCGCTCATGGAGTTGTACTTGGTCGCCGAGGAGAACAGCTCCTGGCCGCAGGCGGCGCAGGCATAGACGCCGGCGGCTTTGCTGTTGACGTACTTGCCGCTGAAGGGGCGCTCGGTCGCCTGTTGGCGCAGGACGGCATACTGTTCCGGGCTGAGCTCGCGGCGCCATTCCGCCTCGCTCTTTTTGATCTTTTCACCTTGCATGTCGCGCCTCCCTTTCGTTTCATGGCTCAACTACAGCCTATCCGACAAGTGTGAACGAAGTCTTGCGCTGGCATCAACATTATAATAGAAGGGCTGTGGCTGTTTGCAAGTGGTTCTGCTTTGTAGAATAGGTTGAGAGCCTTTTCTTGGATTTGAGCGCAGAGGCATGGCAACGACTGAACACACTATAAACGACGCAATTGCGGAACTGCTGCGGGGGACGCGCTGGGCTTGGCGGGGCTCGGAAGTTGTGCGCTCCGAGACGACGGGGCTGCTAGCCGGAGCAAGCTTGCGTCGACCCGACATATTGATTGCGGAGCCTTATACTGCGCCAGTCGTCATCGAAACGGAGATTCTTCCCACGCAAACAGTCGAGGAAGAAACGCTGTCGAGATTGGGCAAAACATTGAGCGGTTCTGATGAAACGATCGTGTCCACCATTGCCCTGCGCCTGCCGCCACGACTGCGAGAGGCGCAAGGCGATATGTTGCGGGAGACCATCCTTGCCTCAAGAGATATGGAATTCGCTCATTTTGCCGGGCGCGGTCCCGAGAATTTCACGCGCCGACCCAATAGCGGCTGGCTGAACGGCGGCATCCGTGAATTGTCGGTACTAGCGCAGTCGGCGACCATGCCTTCATTTCTTGTCGACGAAGCGGCGACCATCTTGGAGGTCGGCGTCAACGCAGCGGCATATCACTTGAATAACATATCGAAAAGCCATCTAGGTGCGATCAAACGAATCGCAGCGGCATTGCATCAACAGGACAGTACCCAGACGCGGCGGATGGCAATGACAATTTTGATTAACGCGTTTTTGTTCCATGAACATCTTGCTGGCGGAAGTGGCGAATTGGAGCGCGTGCGTTCGCTTGACAAATTAGAAGACGAGCCTGACGGCTTGCAAAAAGCCGATATCTTGCGCGAGTGGCGGAAAATCCTCGAAGTGAATTATTGGCCCATCTTCGATATATCGCGGCGGATGCTCAGGGAAATCCCAACTCCGCTGAGCTATTCGCTAGTTGACCAACTGGTTCTTACAGCGCGTGGCTTAATGCGCAACAATTTGCTGCGCTCGCATGATTTGACCGGCGCCGTGTTTCAGAAGCTCATCGCCGATCGCAAGTTTCTCGCCGCATTTTATACCAAACCTGCTTCAGCCGCGCTTTTGGTCGGACTGGCGATCAATGAAGATAGTTTGCTAAATAATGACGACTGGGCAGATCCCGATGCAGTGACATCCCTGCGCATCGGCGATTTCGCTTGCGGCACTGGGACGCTGCTATCGACGGCATACCAACGAATCAGCCAACTCCATGAATTGCATGGCGGAAACGCTGCCGCCATTCACGCCGAGATGATTGAAAACGTGATCTTGGGCTGTGACATCCTGCCGGCCGCCGCTCACTTAACCGCTTCTATGCTTTCAGGCGCGCATCCTACCGTTCAATATCAAGGAGGTCGCATCTTTACATTGCGCTATGGTGTGCAACCAGACGGTACAGTCGCACTTGGCGCAATCGACTTGCTGCGCGATTTGGCGTTGCTAAAAGGCTCGGAAATCACGGCCAAAGCCTCTGAAAGCCTGGGCGAAGAAGAACGAGAAGCCTGGCGATACGCGCCGCACGTCTCTTTTGATTTGGTGATTATGAATCCGCCTTTCACGCGGCCAACCAATCATGAAGGCCGACATGAAAACGTGCCAAATCCAATGTTCGCCGCTTTTGGATCAAGCGCCGTAGAACAGAAAGCGATGTCCGAAGCCGCTCGAAAACTAACAAAAGGGACGATCGCACATGGCAATGCCGGGCAGGCTTCGATTTTTCTGGCGCTGGCCGACCGCAAACTAGCTAAAGACGGGATGTTGGCGCTCGTGATGCCGCTGTCGCTTATGACCGGATCATCGTGGGAAAAATGCCGCGTTCGCTTATCCGAGTCCTACGAGAATCTCATTTTGATTTCAATAGCTGGGAGTAACAATAAGGCAATTTCTTTCTCGGCCGATACTAGCATGGGCGAGTGCTTGGTCATCGGCAAGCGCAATGGGGAAAGACAAACTCGGGCGACTTTTGTCGTACTCGAGGAATCCCCACAACATCCCGCTTTCAGTGTAAAGATCGCCAATCGTATCAGAGAGCTAATCAAAGACAAGGCAATCCGACGATTAGAAGGCAACCCCGTCGGCGGGACGCATATTACACTCGGCAACGAAATAGTCGGCCAAGCGATAGACGCGCCTTTGCCGAAATCAGGCGGCTGGAAACTGGCGCGGATTGTCGATTTCTCTTTGGCGCAGAGCACTTATCATTTGTCAGCAAATCGTCAAGTCTGGTTGCCTCGGCAGACCAGGCCCGTAACAATCTCAATTACCACCGTCAGTCAAATTGGGGAGCTTGGGCCTGTCCATCGAGATATTAATGGCACTAATCCCGATGGTTCAATTCGGGGACCTTTAGAAATCAGGCAGTTACGCCCTGACGGCGTACCTACCTATCCGGTTTTGTGGGCGCATCATAATATCCGAGAGCGCACAATTGTATTTGAAGCGGATCGCGAAGGGATACCGCGCCATGTCGGTTCCGCGGCAGAGCAATCCGCCATTGACGAAAAGGCCGCGGAGGTTTTTCTGACTGCATCACATTGCCATTCGAATCTGGATTTCGGATTTAACGGTCAATCTACTGCGATGCAATTTACCGAAGTAAAAACCATCGGAGGACGAGCCTGGATTTCCATTCAGTTACCGTCTGTAGACCAAGAGAAGGTGCTTGTGCTTTGGGGAAACACAACGCTTGCCTTGTTAATGTTCTGGTGGCATTCATCGAAACAGCACCCAGGCCGTGGTATTTTGACCAAAACAACCCTAGCCACCCTCCCCATCCTCGACGTCACCGCCCTCTCCGCCGACCAACTCGCCCGAGCCGCCAAAATCTTCGACGAGACCTGCCAACTGCCGCTCAAGCCCCTGCACGAGCTCGACATCGACGAGAACCGCAAGCTGCTCGACCGCCGCTTCTACAGCGAAGTGCTCGACCTGCCCGATGCCATCCTCGCCGACGGCGGTCCGCTGGACATTCTGCGCCACAAGCTCTGCCGCGAGCCTTCAATTCGAGGCAGCAAGACATAGAGGAGACCGAAAATGCCCAATCAAATCGCCATCAGCGAAGTCGCGGCGGGATTCCGTTTCCTGCTGACGGAAACCTTCGAAAGCGTCCAGGGCGCCTACCTCGACCCGGGCACGTCCCTCTTCGAGACACTGGCCGAGATCTCCGCCGCCCAAGCCTCCCAGCCAATGGGAAACTGCGCCACCATCGCCGCCCATGTCGCGCACACGCGCTACTACCTGGAGGTGCTGGAAGACCGCATGTTCGGGCGCGACCTGAGCTACGTCAATTGGGAGCAAATTTGGGACGAGGTCAGCGCGGTCAACGATGCCGAGTGGGAAGCGCAGATCGCGGACCTGAAGGCGACATACGAGCGCATCAAGGGTCATCTCGATAATGCTGATGAATGGCAGGGCATCACGGAATTGTCATCCATGCTCGGCATCATCGCGCACAGCGCCTACCACCTCGGCGAAATCCGTCAAATGATGTGCCATTGGGAGTCCTGATCATGCGCCATGTCACCGTCTTTCACGAGCCCGGGCGCTTCGCCGGCTGGCCGGCCAATTATGGCATGTGGCATTGGGGCGATGAGATTGTCGTCGGCTTCACCGTCGGCGCGCTTAAGACGGTCGAGCGCGGCCATGCCATCGACAAAAGCCAGCCGGTCGTCAATATGCAGGCGCGCAGCCGCGACCGGGGCGCGACCTGGCAGCTGGAAGAGTTCAATGGGGCGCGCCCGGATGGACGCGGTTTGTCGGCTGATGAGCACATGAACGCGGGCTTGCGCCTGGCGGAGGTCATGAGCGCGACGACGGCCCCGGTTCCGCCCGAGCCGCTCTTATTCCAGCATCCCGATTTCGCTTTGATGGTCGGGCGCACCGGACTGAAGCGCGGTGTTTTTTCCTTCTTTTACCTGTCATACGACCGCTGTCGCAGCTGGGAAGGGCCCTACAGGCTGCCCATGTTCGGGACGGCCGGCATCGCCGCGCGCACGGACACTATTGTTGAGGGCGCGCATTCGGCGCTCTTCTTCCTGAGCGTCAACAAAGGCGATGGCGAAGAAGGCAAGACGCTCTGTGTGCGCACTGACGATGGCGGCATGAGTTTTGAGCTGCTGGCGGAGGTGGGCGAGGAGCCGAGCGGAAAAGGCGATTTCGCCACGATGCCCGCCTCGCTGCAATTGGACGGCGGGCCTGTCTTGAGCGCGCTGCGCTGTCGTAAAGGCGCGCGCGGCTATAGCTGGATCGACCTTTACGCCTCCGATGACGGCGGCCGCACCTGGCGCTTCTTGAATCGCCCGGTCGAATTTCGCAAGCCGGGACACGCCGGCAACCCGCCCTGCTTGCAACAGCTTCACGATGGACGCCTGCTGCTGATGTACGGGGATCGCGACGCTTACAATATCTGCGCGCGGATCAGCGCTGACGAGGGAGCGAGCTGGAGTGATGATATCGTCTTGCGGGGCGGCGGCGCGAATTGGGATATGGGTTATGTGCGCGCGGCGGCGCTTGATGACGGGACGATGGTCGCCGCCTATTATATCAATCATCGGCCCGATGGCGACGGCGAGCGCTTCATCGAAGCGGCGATCTGGCGGCCATGAGCGAGACCGGCAGCGCCAACGGGGCCGGATTCCGCGACAAATGGACATAGGAGCGCGATGCCGAGCCCGTCATGCGAACAGGGATTGGCAGCCTGCGGCAAGAGCGGGCGGGCCGCCGGGCTGCGCAGACACTGAACGCCGGGGGCCGCATAACACCGCGAATAATTTGATAAGCCCATTCACACTGCGATCTGTGTCATTCGTTCCATTGAAGCAATTGCTCTCGGCATGTAATACATTGTTAATTTGAGGGCAGGATTCGCGTTATAATCTAAGAAGGTAGGATTTTCTGCCTTGAAACTAAGTTTTAGGAGCTTTAATGATGCGTAGATCAATTCTTTTCCTGGCTGTGCTGCTGCTGATGTGTAGCGGCGTGATCTTCGCCGACCATCACGAGGGATCCGATGGAGACTCGATGATGTCCGGCATGATTGCAGACGGCGGCGTGGCGGCTGTGCCCGTTGGCGCGGATGGCCCGGGCGTCGCTCTCCCTGGTGGCGCCTACGAATTCGTCATCCATGCCCATGAAGGCGACACGCTGACCTTCGCCACCATGCTCGCCCAATCCAACGATGGCTTCCTCGCGCCGAATGAATACGGCATCGCCCTCTACGACATGGGCGCGCCAGTCAGCGGCGACGTCACCGATCAGGTCTATTATTGGGATCTCGGCACTGAACGCAATGAGCGGATTGGGGAAGGCATGTACCAAGCGCCGCGTCAAAGCGCGCCCAACAGCGGCCCTGCCGGCGACGGCATGGTTCGCCTCGCCAGCGAGTTGGATGATAGATTGAGTTATCCCACGGCCGCTGAGCTCGTCTCGGTGACGCTGACCCCCGGCGACATGGACACGATCACCGTCCGCATCGACAACGTCTCCGACATGTCCATGGGCTACGCCTCGCCCATCACGCCCGTCCTCTGGATCGTCGAATCGCATGGCGACATGATGATTGACGACATGGCCGACGACGGCATGATGGACGATGATGAGATGGCCGACGACGACATGATGGACGATGACGACATGGCCGACGACGACATGATGGACGATGACGACATGGCTGACGACGACATGATGGACGATGAGATGATGAAGGACGACATGATGATGAAGCATGGCATCCTCTTCACCACCGGTCTGCCCGATTATGGCCACGGCTTGGAAGCGCTGGCGGAAGATGGCGATCCCTCAGCCTTGGCCGCCCACCACGGCATCGACATGGGCGATATGATGATGGACGAGATGTAATCGTCTATCGATTGAAACAGGGGCGGCTCTTTGGCAGGGCCGCCCCAACCAGCTTCGGCTCAGATCGCCGATACAGCCGGTCAAAGGCCCCCAGACGGCTTTTTCGGATCCCCGCGCCTATTCCCAGGCCATGGAATACAGCAGAAAATCGCTCGTGCTGATGCCGCGCGGCAGCGTCGCCACGGCATAAACCATATCGGCGATTGTTTCCGGCGGCAGCAGCCGCGTTTTGTCGATGTCGGGCGAGGCGGCGGCGCGCATTGGTGTATCGGCCGGCCCTGGCGAGATCATGACGACGCGGATCCGCTCCGGCTTGAGCTCGGCCGCCAGCGACCCGGTCAGGCCTTTCAAGCCAACTTTGGCGGCGGTGTAGGCGCTGACAGTCGGTACCGATATCGTGGTGACCATAGAGCCGATATTGATGATGCTGGCGTTTTCGCTGCGGCGCAGGTTTGGCAGCAGGAGGCGAGACAAGATGTAAGGCGCGCGCAGGTTCAGGCGCAGAATATGATCAAGCTGTTCGTTGCTCGTATCGTCCATCAGCGAGATGAGCCAGTCGCCGGCGCAATTGACCAGAATATCGACCGTCTCCCCGTCCAGGGCGCCGCCGAAAGCCGCCACAGCCGCGTCATCGGTCAGGTCCAGCGGGTGGACGCTCGCTTCGCCGCCCAGGGCCGAGACTTCCTCAGCCACGCGCCGCAGCTTGCGCTCCGTCCGGCCAAGCAGCAGCGTGCCGATGCCCGCTTTTGCGAAGCGCAGCGCGATGGCGCGCCCCGTGCCCTGCCCCGCGCCTGTGATGACCGCCGTTTTAGTTCTCATTTGCAGGCTCGATCTCCGATCTATTCACCACTGTCGATCAATTGACGCAGGCGCGCGATATGGGCGGGACCGGTCTCGCAGCAGCCGCCGACGATCACCGCGCCAGCGTTGAGCCAGCGATCGACATCCTCGGCGTAAACATCGGGCGACAAGTCCCTGCGCGTCTCCAGCTGCATGACGCCGCCGCGTTCATCCCAGGCGGCCGGTATCTCGACGAAGCCATTGGCGTAAGCGCCGAAGGGAATTCCAACCGCCCCCAGAATCGGCAGCGCGGCGTTTATGCTGTCCGGCGTACAGCAATTAATCAGCAGCGCATCGGCCGCATACTCCCGCGCAATGGCGGCAACATCCGCCAGGCGCTCCCCGCCGCGCAGGTCAGTACTGCCGTGATCCTCCAGCGTGAGCGCCAGCCAGGCTGGCTTGCCGCGCCCCTGCGCCGCCTCAAGGAAAGCGCGCGCTTCAAAAGATGTGGACAGGGTCTCGCCCAGAAAGATATCCACATAGGGATCGAGCAGGTCCATCATCTCGGCGAATTGGGCGCGCGTCTGCTCGTAGGACAGCTCGAATTCATTGACGTAGCTCGCTTCCAGCGGCGGCAGGCTGGTAGCGATGCGCAGATCGTCGCGGCCCGCCGTCGCGCGCGCTTCAGACGCCAACTGACCCGCCGTCCGGAGCAGCCCCTCGAAGCGATCTTCCATGCCGACCGCGTCCAGCCGCGCCCGTGTCGTGCCATAGGTGTTGCTGGTGATGACATCGGCGCCGGCATGGATGTAGTCGATGTGAATCTCGCGCACCAAGGTCCGGTCTTCGTAAAGCGCGGCGACCGCCCATTCGCCGTAGCCGCCCCTTCCGCCACGATTGTAGATTTCCTGGCCCATCCCGCCGTCCAGCAGGATCGGCTTCCCGTCGCTCATCATCATACGTCCCTCGTTCAGCCGCGTCCGGCGATTTTAGCAGGTTTTTGCGGATTAGAAAATATTTGCTATATTACCCTATGTCAAGTACAATATTGGTCTATACGTAGTCAGGTCTGTAAGCAAGGTGCGCGGAGCATCACTCAAAGCAATGTGAGGATCGAGTAAAATCAGGTAGGTAATTGAAATCTTACTATTAGAAGAACTGTAGGGGCGTTTCGCTGAAACGCCCGAAAAATGGAAACACCTTATATGGCTTTCTCCGCGCTCTCTGCGTTCTCTGTAGTTCATTTTTTTGCGGGACTTACTTGCACTTACGCGGATTCCGGAGCTTAGTATGCAGCAGATAGAATTGGACCTTGCGCAAGAATCACATGTCAAATTCGAAGACGCCGATTCCATAACAGTGCCGCTGAAGGAATCGTTTCAACGGCAAGGCAGCCTGATCGTCGGCAATTGCGTCGACATTATGCGCAGTTGGCCTGCTGACATCATTCAGTTGACGGTGACCTCGCCACCATACGACAAATTGCGCGACTACAAGGGTTATGAGTTTCCCTTTGAGGACATCGCCGATGAACTTTTCCGCGTGACCGCGCCCGGTGGCGTGGTCGTCTGGGTGGTCGGCGACCGCATCAACGGGGGGCGGAGTCTGACATCTTTCCGCCAAGCCATCTATTTTCAGGAGATTGGTTTCGCCGCCCATGACGTGATGATCTACCAGAAGAAGAACACGCCCTTCATGCGCAGCAACGCCTACACCAACGCCTATGAAATGATGTTCGTCATGTCAAAGGGAAAGCCGGCGACATTCAATCCGCTCAAAGTGCCTACTCAGCGGCATGGCATGGAGCTGCTCACACATAACAAGTTGCCGGACGGCATCAACAAGAAGAAACTGGGCGAGCTCAAGAAAGAGAAGACACGCACGAATATCTGGTCGTACGCGGTTGGATTAGGCGGGACAACCCGGGACAAGATCGCGTTCCAGCACCCGGCGGTTTTCCCCGAGAAGCTGGCCGAAGATCATATCAAGTCCTGGAGCAATCCGGGCGACGTGGTGCTTGACCCCATGTGCGGCTCTGGCACTACGGGCAAGATGGCGCTTTTGAATGACCGCGATTTCATCGGCATAGACATCTCTCCAGAATACATCGAGATTGCGCGGCAGCGTTTTGCTGATGTGGGCTTGCCGGTCAAGCTGCGGCAGTCGGCATAATCGGCGAGCGGTAAACCATGTGGGCGTCAGCGCTGTTTTCACCACAAAGACACAAAGGCATTGATATTTTCTCTGTGTTGCCTCGGCGTCCTCTTTTCTAATGCAGTGCTGGATTCCATCTGCAATTATAGCGAAATCTGTAGGAACAAGGCTTGTCTCGCCCGCAAAATTTAGGCTATCTTCGTGGGCGGCACACAGCCGCGCGTAGACACTGCGGTCCTGTCGCCCCACCATTTTCCTTTATTTTCGTGGCGAACGAGGCACAATGATTTTGATGCGATTGCCCTGTCCCTTAAACACAGCCCTTAGCAATCCCCAGCGAATTCGCTACAATAAACGCAACGCAAAGAGCGCGAGCAGAATGAGCCGAGCCATGGAAAATGTAAAAATCCCGACCCTTTATCCCGTCAAGCAGGCTTTGCCCAAAGGCGAACCTGTCGACATTGACCGGACGCTGGAAGCCGATTGGGAGCGGCTCGGCCTGGCGAGCGCTGTAGATGGCAAACGCATCGCCCTCGGTTTTGGCAGCCGCGGCATCGCCAGCATTGATATCATCGCGAAGAAGCTGGTGGCGCTGGTCAAGGCGGCTGGCGGCGAACCTTTCATCGTGCCGGCTATGGGCAGCCATGGCGGCGCCACGCCCGCCGGGCAAATCGAAGTGCTATCCGGCCTGGGCATCAGCGAGGAGACGGTGGGCTGCCCCATTCGCGCCACGATGGAAGTGGTCAACACGGGCAGGACCGATATGGGCATGCCGGCCTACATCGACAAGAATGTCTACGAAGCCGATGGGCTGATCATAACCAACCGGGCAAAAGTCCATACCGATTTCCACGGCCCGCATGAAAGCGGTCTGTTGAAGATGCTGGCGATTGGGCTGGGCAAGGAGACGGGCGCGCGCACCATTCATCAGCAAGGCAGGGACGGCCTGCGCGATTATATGCCGGTGGTCGCCAAGCGCCTGCTGCAAAATATCAACTTCGTCGCCGGTTTCGGCGTCGTCGAGGATGGCTACCACAGCGTCGCGCATCTCGAAGGCTTCACTGCCGACGGCGTCGTTGAGGGCGACAAGCGCCTGCTGCAGCGTTCGCGCGCGCTTATGCCGAGCCTGCCGGTGGATGATATTGACGTGCTCATCGTGGACGAGATGGGCAAAAACATCAGCGGCGCCGGCATGGATACCAATATCATCGGCCGCTGGATGGTCGAAGGCGACGCCGAACCGGAGCGGCCGCGCATCAAGCGCATCGCCGTGCTCGATCTGACGCCGGCATCCCACGGCAACGCCACCACTTATGGGCTTGCTGACTTCATGTCGAAGACGCTATTCGACAAGATTGACTTTCCCATTACGATGAAGAATATGTTCACCAGCGGTTCTCTCAAGCGCTGTCGCATGCCCCTGTTCTTCGAGACCGATGAAGAGACGATCCAGGCTGCGATTTATGACGCCTTCCGCCGCGACCCGTCGCAATGCGCCGACGCGCGCGTCATGCGCATCAAGAACACGCTCGAAATCGAAACGCTCTGGGTCAGCGCCAATATCCTCGCCGAGTTAACGGGTCAGGAATCGATCACCGTGGGCGAGCAAGGGGCGCGCGCTGCCGGCGGCTAGGTGTAATCCTATCTTGTCTTAAATCTGGGTGGCAACCACCGGTGTATGTCTATCTGATCTTAGGTACACGCATGTTACAAATGAAATTAGAAGAAATCCAGTACAATTGTGGAACATATCAGAAAGCTTCTTCAACGTGTTCCTCCGAGGGTGCTTCGAATGAATATGCTGTACTATGGCGATTGCCTGACCGTTATACGCGATAAGATGCAGCCTGAAAGCGTAGATCTGGTATATCTTGATCCGCCATTCAATTCCAAACGAGATTACAACAACATCTACAAGGACCATACGGGACGACCGCTTCCGGATCAGGTTGAGGCATATACGGATACATGGGTGTTGGATGCCGTGCGTATGCGTGTAATTCGGAAGATGCCCATGTTATTGCGCGAGCAGGCGATTGACGGCCATGACGCGGATTATCTAGCGAACTTTCCTAGTGGTCTGGTGAATGTGCAAGCGGATATGGCGGCGTACCTGGCCTACATGACCGAGCGCCTGCTATGGATTAAACGAGTGATGAAACCGACTGCAAGCATCTACTTGCATTGTGACCCAACTGCGAGCCACTACTTGAAAATCGTGATGGATGTTGTCTTTGGGCAACGAAACTTCCAAAACGAGTTTGTATGGTATTACTCTGGCGGAGGAGCATCGAAGAAACGTTGGGCAAGAAAACATGACATACTGTTGTTTTACACAAACAGTAAAGAGTGGGTGTTTAACGTTGACGCTGTAAGAACTCCACATAAGTGGGACAAGGGGCAATTGCGTGCAGATGGGTCGGAACGAGATTATGAAAAAGGGAAGATTCCTGATGACGTTTGGCAGCATCATTCATTGTTGCCTTGGTCCAGCGAGTGGCTAGATTTCAAGACGCAAAAGCCGCTAGCCCTCCTGGAACGCGTTGTCAAGGCGTCGAGCAGGCCCGGGGAAGTTGTTCTGGATCCATTCTGTGGCTGCGCCACCACCATTGAAGCTGCCAACAAGCTTGGCCGCCAATGGGTCGGCATCGACATAACCATACATGCAATACGCCGCGTCGTGCGCCGGCGGCTCTTTGAACGCATGGGGCTGGTGGAGGGAAAGGACTATACGATTGACGGCGTACCGAAGAATTGGGAGGGCGCTTTTGAGTTATGGAAGCAAGATCATTATCAGTTCCAAAAATGGTGTGTCGAGAAAGTGGACGGCTTCGTTAATGTCAAGAAAACCGCCGATGATGGCATAGACGGGCGCATCTACTTCGATATGCCCGGCGAGAAAATCTTTCAGTCAATGGCATTGGAAGTCAAGGGCGGAGAAAATGTTGGCATAAATGTTGTGCGGTCCCTCAATGCTGTTTTGCAGTTTGAGAACATCCAGATGGCAGGTTTAATCACCTTGCACGAGCCGAGTGAAAGGCAGTTAAAGAACTTCAAACAGACAATGGCAATGGCTGGTGATGTAGAGATTGCGGGCAAACTGTATCCGAGAATTCAACTGCTGACAGTAAATGAAATAATAAATGGTGCCAAATTCGACGTGCCTAGCCCGGCAGGGCACACAGGAACAGGATATGAGGGAGACCTGTTCACTGAACCACCCCTATAATTCGCAAAATTGTAAACGTCTCTACGTGAGGCGGTAAGTTACGCTCAGCGGAATGATTAAAACTACGACAAACCCATCGCGCGCAGATTGCGAAGGCTGATGGCCAGGCTCTCGAAGGGGTCGCGCTGGCAGATATCCTGCTCCACCGCGTACCACTCGACGCCGATGCGCTTGCAAGCATCCAAAATGCCTGCGAAGTTCATATTCCCCTCGCCGACTTCCGCCATCGCCTGCTGCGGACGCAAGTCTCCCCCTAATTCATTGGGGGGAGATTTAGAGGGGGGTGGCAGCATAACCATGTCTTTGAGGTGGATGACCGGCATGCGTCCGTTCATCCGCTCAATCCAGGCGATCGGGTCGGCGCCGCCATGTTGAATCCAGTAGGTATCGAGCTCGGCCTGCACATAACGCGGATCGGTCTCGTCGAAGATGAGCGCCAAGCCGCTTTTGACGCCGAATTTGATGAACTCAAAGCTGTGGTTGTGGTAGCTGAAGCTGAGGCCGGCGGCGGCTAATGTCTCGCCGATTTTATTGGCAATCTCGGCGAAACGACGGAATCCCGCCTCACTGTCGCGATATTGGTGCGGCATGCCACCGATGGCGACGTGGCGGCAGTTCCAAAGCCGGTGCTGCTCGATCACGGCGTCGGGGTCGCTCTGAAGGTGCTCCACCGAGGCGTGTGTATTGCAGATGGTCAAGCCGTTGTCGTCGCAAATGCGCTTGACCGCGGCGTCGGGAATGTCGCCAAGCGTTGAGATTTGTACAGCGCGATAGCCAATGGCGCGGATCTTCGCCATGCTGGCGGCGAAGTCGTCTTGCGTCTTGGTGAAATCGCGGATGGTGAAGAGCTGCGCGGCAAGTTGTGTCATTAGAATCTCCGTTTCACATTTATGCCGGCGGCTCGGCGATATATTGTTCGAGCAGGGCGGCGAATTCATCGGGGTCAAAGGGCAGCTCGACCATCCCTTGTTTATGCGCCGACAAGATGATCGCGTTGTTGATAGCGATCGAATTCCGGCCCTCTTCCGCAGGCGCGATCAAAGCTGTGCCATTCAGGATGGCGTCGGCGAAATTCTCTATGATGCGCTCATGCCCGTGCGAAGTTTTCGCTTCATAGTCTAGCAGTTCACGCTTGCAGGGCACCGCCTTGAAGCCATCGTCCGATTCGCGTATCTGTTTGATCGACGACCACTCGTTTCGATACAATTCCAATTCGCCGCTTTGATAAACCAGCTTGCCATTCTCACCGGCGATCTCCAGCCGGTTGCTGCCGGGCGATTCGCCGGTTGTGGTGATGAAGTGGCCGATCATGCCATCAGCATGTTCGAAATAGGCGGTCGCCTCGTCTTCGACTTCAATGCGATGATGCTTGCCAAAGCGGACGAAGCCTTGAACCCGCGCCGGCATGCCCAGGATCCACTGATACAAATCCAGATTATGCGGACATTGGTTCATAAGCACGCCACCGCCTTCGCCGCTCCAGGTCGCGCGCCAGCCGCCGCTGTCATAATACTGCTGGGTGCGGAACCAATCGGTGATGATCCAGGTGCAGCGGATCAACTGGCCCAATTCGCCGCTCTCGACCAGGGCCTTGATCTTGCGCCAATGGCCCCAGGTGCGCTGCATGAACATGGCGGCGAAAACCAGCTCCGGGTGGCGCGCTTTGGCCGATTTATAACCAGCGAGCATACGTTCCGCTTCTTTGACGTGCACGGCGATCGGCTTCTCGACGAGAACATGCAAGCCGCGCTCGAATGCCAGCAGGCTCATATCCGGATGGTCGTAATGCGGCGTGGCGATGAGGACCGCGTCCAGGTCGGCCGCATTGAGCATGCTCTGATAATCTGTGAATTGCGCGGCATCGGCGACGATCCGGGCATAATCGGGGGCGGCGTCTTCGTTTTCCGCGGCGGCCTCATGGGCGAAGGCGGTTTGGAAGCGATCCTTGTTATTGTCACAGACGGCGGCAAGTTCGGTGTTCGGCAAATCGATGACATGCTTGACATGCGCCTTCCCCATATTGCCAATGCCAGCGATGCCGATTCTGACCGGGCTATCTGTCATGCCTTCCTCATTCTGCTGAGCGCCCATGATTACCCTCGATGCGATGCTAAAATGGACTTGGTCAGACTCATTATTTGAGCGGGTGAATTCTAGCCCAGCCCGCTGTAAATCACCAGAAGTAAGTGCAAGTAAGTCGCGCAAAAAATGAACTACAGAGAACGCGGAGAGCGCGGAGAAAGCCAAATAAGGTGTTTCCATTTTTCGGGCGTTTCAGCGAAACGCCCCTACAGGTCTTCTAATTGTAAGATTTCAATTACTTACTTGGTTTTACTGAGAACACCCGCGGTCATGACGCTGGCGGGCCCAGGCTGACGCTTTTGGCGCCGACCACCTCAGGCGCGCTTTGCAGCCCCAGAGCTTCAATGACAACATGTCCGCTATCCCAAACCACCAGGCCCGCTTCCATACGTTCAATATGAACTCGCCCCGGCGGCAGCTCAAGCGTAAATGGCGCTGCCTCGGGTCCATGATAAGCGCCGACCCACAGATCAGCATTTGGCAGGCCAAGCAGCCAGGCGGCATGGCTTCCACAGCGCAAGCGCGCATCGCCCAGCTCGATAAGGCCCGAGCGAGCCTGAACCGCGACCGGGGAAGCCAGCATCGGGAAGCCCAGATCCGCGCCATCCGCCCAGCGGCGCTGAATCGCCCAGCGCATCGTATCGACCTCTATGCCAAGCTCATGCGCCTCGTCGCGATAGGCCAGGCGCCAGTTCCGCTGATTGTCGCCGTCAAAGGTACAGGCCTCATCGCATTCTTCAAGCAGTCGCCCGCGCCCAAAGGCAGCAACAACATCTTTGCCGCTGCCAAATTGATCGCGCCGCAGGACCTCAACAAAGAACCCGTTGCGGACGCCGCCCTGGAAAAACGCGCCCGGATTGGCGAGCTCCCAGAATGTCTTGGCCGGTCCGAGGTAGTTGTACATCTCAATCACCAGGCAGCCGCGATGCTCCACGATGCGAACAGGCGCTTCCAAGCCCAGCTTGCTGCGTTGGAGCGGACGAACAAGAATGTAGACATTCCCGCAGCCAAGCACGATGACCGAGCGCTCGGGGACATCAATCGGCAGCTCGCGGATGGGCGCGTCATCTATCCATATTTCATCCACATCTTCGGCGCGATTCCAGATCAAGACGGCTTTGGCGCTTGAACAGCGAGACCAGGCATCCAATTCGGGCGATGTATATAAGCCGATCGCGCGCGGGCCGGCTTGCGCGCCGCGGAAACTGCCTTCATCGCGGAAAACATGGTCGCTGGTTCGCGATGGCGTCGTGCGGTAGTCGCCAAGCCACTTGTCGTTGATCAAATAACGGGAGAAAACGACGCCCGGCCTGGGCGCGCCTTCTTTTGTGTAGTGGATCGAAAAGACATTGGACTGGTTGCTGATGAAGCGATTTGACTGCGTCGCCAGTTCTTGAGAAGCCACACCCAAGCTGAAATCGGCGTCCAGATAACTGCTGATGACGACGCCGGCCTCGACATCGGAAGTCTCGCTCACCATCATCGGCGTCGGCCGATTCTCTTGAACGGTCTCAAGCCAGGCGGGCAGCTTGCCCTCGGCAATCATCGCCCCCAAAATGGCGGCTTCCGGCGGCGATTCAAAGGTCAGCTGCGGATAATAGGCGCGGCAATGCGGCGGCGCCAGACGGCCCATCTCCGGATGTATGCGCAGGGCGAGGCTTAATCCGATGCGGCTGATGATCAACCGAGCGAGCGCGCAAGCCTTCGGCAGCGTGGATAATATGACGATTTTGTGCAGCGCCTCAATGCACACAAAGGAATAGCTCGGGCTGTTGTATTCATGCGGGATGCCGCTCTTGTCGATGATCGCCTGCCAGGCGCGCAGTTTCGCCAGGCCGCGCCGGCTGTATTCTGGCGCGTTCAACAACTGACCGCCCAGAATCGAATTGGCGATATCCTGGGCGACGATATTCGAATAGATCGGCGAGACGTCGATGCGGCGGATTGCGTCCAGGCCCAGGCGGATGCGCGCTTTTATGCGCTCGACAAGCGGCGCGGACAGGCGATCCGAGCGGGCCAGCAGCAGCGGAATCAGCCGAACCAGCACGAATTGCACGGCGTTTAAGTCCTCCACCGCCGGGTCCTCATGCTCCCACCTGAAGTTGCCCTGATGGGGCGAACGCGGGTCTGTATCCTGGCAGGTCAGCACGGCGGCGAGTACCGCTTCCGCCCGTTCGATTTCCGCCGCTGAACCACGCTCAACCAGGGCGACAGCGTACTCCGCCGACATCCAGGCTGAATGAAAGACGCCGTTGTCGATGCTGTTGGCGACCAAATGGACCGCCGAATCGTAATAGAGCGGCGGGGACGCAGCGCTGGCTTGCGGGAAGAGATCGGCCGGTTCTATCATGTCTTCGGGACCTTTCTGCTGGGTTGCGCCCTTGCGCGCGCTTGGCGCACGTCCGGCGTCGATCCGATCGCCTCGAAGCCGCGGAGTTCCAGTTCTTCCGCGAAGTGGCAGGCCACCCAATGGTCATGCCTGATTTGGCGGGCGGCCGGTTCTTCGTGTCGACAGCGGTCCTGCGCGTAAGGGCAGCGGGGATGAAAATAACAGCCGCTTGGGGGGTTGCTCGGGTCGGCGACTTCGCCCTCCAGCCGGATTCGCACGCCGCTATTCCGCAGACGCGGGTCGGGTTTAGGCACGGCCGAAAGCAGGGCCTCGGTGTACGGGTGCAGCGGACTCCTGAAGAGCGCGTCGGTACTCGCCAGCTCGACGATTTTGCCGACATACATCACGGCGACGCGATGGCTGATATGCTCGACGACGCTCAGATCATGCGCGATGAACAGATAGGTCAGGTTGAACTCTTCCTGCAGATCCTGCATGAGATTGAGGATTTGCGCCTGCACCGATACATCCAGGGCGGATACGGCCTCATCGGCGACGATCAGCTTGGGGTTCAGCGCCAAAGCGCGCGCAATGCCGATTCGCTGGCGTTCGCCGCCGCTGAAAGCATGTGGATAGCGCCGAATATACTCGTGGCGCAAACCGACGCGTTTCAAGAGGGCGGCCACCCGGTCTTCAAGTTCCGACCCCCTGGCGATGCGATTGGCCTTGAGCGACTCGCCGACAATCTGAAGTATCGGGAGGCGCGGATTGAGCGAGGAAAACGGGTCCTGAAAGATCATCCGGATTTGGCGCCGGTAAGGCCGCAGTTCACGACTGTCGAGCTGCGCCAGATCAACGCTCTCCCCCTCGTCGGCCTGATAATGAATACTGCCGGAGCTGGGGTTGTAAACGCGCGCAATGCAGCGGCCGGTGGTGGTCTTGCCGCAGCCGGATTCGCCCACCAGGCTTAAGGTTTCCCCGAGCCGGATGCTGAAGCTGACATCATTGACCGCTTTGACGAAACCGACCGTGCGACGAAACATGCCCCGCCTGATTGGGAAGCGCATGTGAAGATTGCGCACGTCCAATAAGGGACGGCTGCTTTCAGTTGGCGGCTTGATTTCAGTATCCATATTCAAGTTGGCAAGTCCCTGAGAGATCTATCATCATCCGCCACATACAGCAGGCAGCGGACACTGTGTCCCGCGCTGAAGTTGTAGCGCTGCGGGTCATTGGCATTGCATTGGCCGGCGATGAAATCATCACAGCGCGGGTGAAAGGGACAACCGGCCGGGCGGTAAAAGGGATGCGGAACCGTCCCTTTCAAGGAATAGAGCCGCTCTCCCGCGCGACTGTCATAACGTGGAATGGACTGGAGCAGGGCGCGCGTATAAGGATGCTTGGGATTATGAAAGATGGTATCGACATCCCCACTTTCCACATCGCGCCCCAGATACATCACGACTACCTCATCGGCGATTTCGGCGACCACGCCAAGGTCATGCGTGATGAAGAGCACCGACATGCCGCTGTCTTCTTGCAGCTCCCGTATCAGGTCGAGGATATTTGCCTGCGTCGTCACATCCAATGCGGTTGTCGGTTCATCGGCGATCAGCAATTGCGGCTCGCAGGCCAGGGCGATCGCGATCATCGCCCGCTGGCGCATTCCGCCGGAGAGCTCAAAGGAATAGGCGTCCAGCTGTTCGCTCGCCCGTGGAATAGCGACCAGATCGAGCAAAGAAACGGCGCGTTTGCGAGCTTCCGCCTTGCTGACCGGCAGGTGGAGCAAGATGGCCTCCATAATTTGACTGCCAATCGTATGCACAGGGCTCAGGGAGGACATAGGCTCCTGGAATATCATGCTGATTTCCCGACCGCGAATGTTGCGAATATCGCGCCCTCGGGGGTTCATCCGCGCCAGGTCAATCCTGTCCCCATGCCGCTGCCGAAAGCTGATCTCGCCGGAGACGATCCGCCCCGGCGCCGGGACGATGCGCAGTATCGAACGCGCGGTCACCGACTTGCCGCAACCCGATTCACCAACGACGCAAAGGGTCTGCCCGCGCTTCAGAGACAGGTTGACGCCATCAACCGCCTTGACGACGCCTTCATCGGTGAAGAAATGCGTCTTCAGGTCCCTGACGTCGAGCAAGGTTTCATTATCGTCGGGCATGCTGGCCTCAGGCTTGGTATGGATCGGCCGCATCTCTCAAACCGTCTCCCAAAAAGTTCATCGCCAATACAGCAGTGACGACGGCGATGCCCGGGAACAAAAGCCAGGGCGCCGTGGCAATGGAGCGGACATTCTGCGCCTCCTGCAGCAGCACGCCCCAGCTGACCACCGGCGGTCGCAGGCCGATGCCCAGGAAACTCAAAGCTGTCTCCGCCAGGATCATGCCCGGTATCGCCAGCGTGACGGAGGCGATGATATGGCTCGTCATTGAAGGCGCCATGTGCCGCAGAATGATCTGCAGCTCGCGCACGCCATCCAGCCGGGCCGCGATGACGAAATCTTCGGTCTTCAGCGAAAGAAAGCGCCCGCGCACCTCCCTGGCCAAAGCCGTCCATCCGATCAAGGAGAGAAGCACGGTGATGGCAAAATAGACGCGCACGGGCGGCCAGGTCAGCGGGATGGCGGCTGATAGACCCATCCAGAGCGGTATCGTCGGCAGTGAGCGCAGAATCTCGATGGTGCGCTGGATCAAATTGTCGATCAGGCCGCCGTAGTAGCCAGAGATGCCGCCCAGTATTACACCGAGCAGCAAGCTCAAACCGACGCCGACCAAGCCGACCGACATCGACACCCGCGTGCCGTAGATCGTTCTGCTCAGCACGTCGCGCCCCAGTCGATCGGTGCCCAGGAGATAAACGGGGTCGCCGTATTCCGCCGCGCCGACCAGATGCAGATCCAGCTTGAACAGCCCCCACAACTCATATTCCTCGCCGCGGACGAACAAGCCAATCGGATAGGCGACCGTCTCGTCAACGACGTAGGTGCGCTTGAAAGAATCGGGGTCTACCTGCACCTTGAAGCCCTTGACATGAGGATAAAAGCGGGGGCCGGCTTCGGTATCTTGAAAAAACTGAATTCTGGGCGGCGGCATATAGGTATGCGCGGCGCTATAGGCGCCGGCCGAATAGGGCGCGAAGATCTCGGCCAGCAGCGCCACCCCATACAAGAAAAAGGTGACCAGCCCGGCCAACATCGCCAGCCGGTGTTTGCGGAACTTCCACCAGATCAATTGCCACTGATTGGCAACGACGACCCGCCGCTCGGCCGCTGAAGGCTCAAACCACGCGTCATCGGGGGATTGAATCGGCTGCTCGGTCACTGAAGTTGAATCCTGGGATCGAGCCATGCCAGTAGAATATCTGACACGAGCGTACCAATAATCGTGAGAACGCTGACTAGCAGAATCAGGCTGCCGGCGAGATACATGTCCTGGGCTTGCAGCGAGCGATAGAGCAGCGGGCCGGTGGTCTGCAAGTTCAAGACAATTGATGTGATGGCTGAGCCGGAGACCAGCGCCGGGAAGACCCAGGCCAGGGCGCTCACCAGGGGATTGAGAGCCACCCGCACAGGATACTTGAATAGCAGCTTCAATTCGGACAAGCCGCGCGCGCGGGCCGCGTCGACATAGAGCTTGGATAATTCATCCAGCAGGTTGGCGCGCATGACGCGGATCAGGGCGGCCGTGCCCGCCGTGCCCAAGATGATCACCGGCAGCCACAAATGGCTGAGCAAATCGAGCACGCGGTCGAGCGACCACGGGGCGTCTATGAAATCCGGCGAGAACAAACCGCCGACGCTCTGCCCGAAATAGCGGAAAGCGATATACATCAGCACCAGCGCCAGCAGAAAATTGGGAATCGCCAGCCCGATGAAACCGATGACGGTCACCACATAATCGCCAATGGTGTATTTCTTGACGGCCGAATAAATGCCGATGGGTATGGAAACAATCCAGACGAAGGCCAGCGTGAATAAGGAAATGACCATCGTCAAGCCCAGGCGCTCCCAGATCAAATCGCTGACTGGCCGATTCCATTCGAAGGAGTCTCCAAAGTCGCCTCGGGTGACGATGCCGCTGATCCACTTCCAATACTGCACATAAATCGGCTCATCAAGGCCGTAGCGTTCGCGCAATGCGTCCACCTGGGCTTGATCAATTGTCTCTTCGGCTTTGCTGATGAGGGAGGCCAGGAAGTCGCCGGGCGGCAATTGAATCACCAAAAAGGCAATCATCGACACGATCAGCAGCGTCGGAATCAGATAAACGATGCGCCGCGCGATGTACCAGATCATGACTCAGGACTCCATCCCCCGGCCCTCTCGCCATTTCTATGGCGAGCATCCCAGCGAGCTAGAGAAAAGGAGCGCGACCTAAGCGCGGCTGTTGAAAAGATGGCTCTTCCCAAACGTTTGAAGCGGGAGAATGCAATCAGTTTGTGCAAGGCGAATATCCTGCATTCTTGTAATCCGGGGCGGCCTTCGGTCCGTAGCCCAGTTCATCTCGGCGCCGGCGGAACTTGGCCAGCGCGTCCGCATAATTGGGATCGTCAATAAAATCGACTGTTTCTTCCCTGTTCCGCGACAGGTCGAACAAAACCTCCGGCATATCGCGCCCATAATACTGATACTTGAGGTCATCGCGCTTGATCATCAGATTCTCATAGCGGTCAAAGCGCGCTTCGTGGCCGAGATGCGTGCCGCCATAATGCGAAATCGTCTCGTTATCCCAGCCAGCGCTATCGCCGCTGAGCAAGGGAACCAGACTGCGACTGTCAAGACCATCCACGACTGGGACATCGGTCAAATCGCAGAGCGTCGCGAAGAGGTCGCAGAGGTTGACATTCTCATCCACGATCCGCCCCGCGTTGGCGCGGCCGGGGAGGCGGATGATCAACGGCGCCTTGACGCTGCCTTCGAAAAATTTCGTCTTCTCCCAGAGCGCATGCTCGCCCAGCATCTCGCCGTGATCGCTGGTGTAGATGATAATCCAGTCGTTCAGGTCCTGGCCGACATGCTCCAGCGCCGCGATCACCTGGCCGTAATCCTCGTCGATGGCCTCGACCATGCCGTAGTAGGCCGCCGTCGCCCGCCGGATTTCGCGCTCGCTGACGTCCAGCCCCGGCCTGACCGCTCGGCTGCCGAGAAAGGGGTGCTCAAAAGCGCTTTCATTCACATAGGGACTGACGCGGTTCAGGTAATAGGTGAACTTCTCGCGCGAGGTGAGGAAGGGCACATGCGGCCGGACAAAGCTCAGCATCAGCATCAGCGGGCGCGCCGGCGTCGCCCGATCGTAGTAGGGGCCGGCGAAGAAATTCTCCACGAAGCGCAGGGCGCCGTCCAAGGTGTATTCGTCCGAGCCGTTGATGGGACCGCGCCCGATGCCGGCGCGTTTCACTTCTTTGGCCTGTGACCACTTGTGCTCGGTGGCGAGGGGCAAATTGCGAAAGGCTTCGAAGTTGCGGCCCTCGATAAAATCATGGCGCAGGCTCATGCTGTCGCCGATGCGGCGCGTCCAGCCCTGCATTTGGTCTGTGCCGTTATGGTGCAGCTTGCCGCAGGCGACGGTCGCGTAACCATATTGGGACAGCCGGCGGGCGAAGGTCATGTGGCCGGGGGGCAGGTCTTCGCCAAAAACTTCACAGCCGCAGGTCCTCGGCAGCTGACCGGCGGCCATGCTTTGGCGCGCGGGGATGCAAATCGGCGCCGGCGTATAGGCATTGTTGAAGACGACGCCGGTCCGCGCCAGCTCATCCAGCACCGGCGTCCGCACGATGGAATCGCCCGCGTAGCCGGCGATGTCGGCTCGGTGCTGATCGCTCATCAGGAAGAGGATGTTGGGGCCTTGGCCGGGCACTTGGTACTGCCTCAATCCGCGAATGTACTATGGCGACGGGTCAGCCACCGTCTGACCCCTGCAGGCAAGTTTGATATGGAACGTTGTAGGGGCGAGACGGCGGCTCGCCCGCTAATTCAAGCTGTCGCACAGACGGGCGACCAGGTTGGCCGCCCCAGTAACAATAACGCCGCGGTCCTGCCCAGCGACCGCGCTACTGCTGCGCGCCTGCTTCGATGAAGAACAGCGTGGTATTGATCGGCGCGGGCCAGGGGAACTTCCAGGAGCCGGTCGATGTTGCCGGCACGTTGCGGAAATAATTCCTGGCGATGCCGTAGCCGCCCGGGTTGGAGTTGATGCCCATGACATAAAACTCTTCCTGCGCGATCGCCAGCAGCTCCGCCATCAGCTCAGCTTGCCGTTCGAGATCACCGGTGGCTTTGATCTGGTCGAAGAGCGCCATCTGCTGCTGGGCGGCTTCGGGCGGCTCCTCCCCGGTTGCGGGGTCGAAGTACCACTTGGTCCAGAGCGGCGCGTAGGCGCTCTCGACCGGGTCAGACGGGAAGTACCAGATCGGCGTCAGGTATACATCAAGCCCGCCGGAAGCGCCCCAAATCGTCGCGTCATGTTCGCTGTTGACCTTGCGCGAAACCAGCAGCGAGCGGTCGATGATGCGCGGTTCCATGTGGATGCCGACAGCGCCCCAATAGCCCTGGATCAATTCGAGGACATCGGGCCAGCCGCGGCCGAACAGGTCGCCGGCTTCAACGATGATGCTGATGCGCTCGCCGTCGGGACCCAAGCGGAAGCCCTCGGCATCGCGCTCGCTGTAGCCCGCCTTGTCCAGGTGCTCGTTTGCCAGCTCGACGCTGTATTCGGTGTACTGATGGGCGAATTCTTCGTCGTAGAAGGGCGAATCCGCCTGGGGCGCGATCTGCCTGGGTTCGCCGCGACCGAGGTAAACGATATCGACGATTTCTTGCCGGTTGATGGCATGCGAGAGGCCGATGCGGAAGTCTTTGTTTTGGAAGATCTCGCGCTTGACCGGGTCCAAATGCGTGAGGTTGATCGCCAGCGCGGTCATGTTGGCGTCTTCACCGACCACGCCATAGGCGTAGTAATCGCCGGCTTCGCGGTTGTCATAGACGATTGGCCGGTTCGCCGCCGAGTTGAAGTGGCGCGCCATCATGTCGATATCGCCGTTGAGCACTTGCAGTAGCAGGGTTTCGCTGTCCTCAAGCTGGTCGAAGATCATGCGATCAATGTAGGGCAGCTGATTGCCCTCAGGGTCGGTCTTGTAATAATAGGGATTGCGCTCCGCCACGACGCGGCCGCTGCCGCCGCCATAGGTGGATGTGAGCCGCCAGGCGTGCATCGTCGGAATTTCCGTCGTCTGCCAGAAGCTGGTATTGGTCCAGAAACAAGGCTCAACGCCGCCCTTGGACTGGAATAGCTCGACCCAGTCGCCGGCGCCAGCCTCCGCGACCAGGGCGTCAATGTCTTCAGCGTAGTCTTTGTGGAAAGGCTCCAGATAGTGGCGGGGATAACTGGTTGGTCCGCAGCCGAGGATCGACGCCAGGTTCTGCAGGAAGAGGCCATTCGGCGTGCTGAAGGTGAACTTCACCGTGAAATCGTCCACCTTTTCGACATTCAGCGGTTCCCCGCCGGAGATCAACCAGGTGGCGATCGTCGGCGTCAAGTCTTCGTTGGTCAAGACATCATCGTACCAGAAGGTAATATCATCGGCGGTAAAAGGCGCGCCATCCGACCAGCGCAGTCCCTCGCGCAATTCAAAGATGAACTCGGTCGCCTCGGAATTACCCGAGAAGGACTTGGCGACGCCCGGCATCAAGCCCGACCAATCGGGCGTGAAGCGGATCAGGTTTTCGTAAGCCATCAGGCGGATCATCCAGATGTGATCCAGGCCGCCGACCATGGCCGAACGCCATTCACCGCCATAATCGCCGATGCGTTCGTAGGGTGTGATGACGAGCGGATCCGCGGGCAAACGCTCCTCCACCGGCGGCAGTTCGCCCGCCTCGACGAGGGCCGCCAGCATCGGCGCTTCGCCGACTATCATGTCCTGCGCCCCCGCCGTCCCCAGCGCGAGCGTCAGCACAAAGCACAAAATAGCAAGCACTATCAGTTTCTTCATGAGATTTCTCCAAATCTGTTGAAAATTACATGGCATCACGGGGGATTTTACCGCTTAAGCAAGCGCGCTGTCAAAACGGCCGACCGGCGGTAGTGTATCGAAGTCGGTGGAAATTCATTTTCACCACAAAGGAAAGAAGGACACAAAGAAATTGCATATAGCCTACGTTTCTCGGTGTCCTCGATTTTCTCGGTGTCCTCGGTGGTAAAGTTTTTTGTTTCCACCGAAAGGGATACTCTTCCGGCGTCCGCCTAATTTGTTCCCTCGCGCTCCCCATGTTAATATCCACATTCGGCAACATCGTCTCAGCACTGCTTATCGAATTGTGAGGTCGGATCATGAAACTAAAGATCTCAGTTGTGATGTTGGCGGTGATATGTCTATTCGCCCCCACAGCCGCTCAGGTTGACAACTGCTGTTTCACCGGCTGGCAATGCAATAGCGACCAGGACTGGGTGAACGGCTATCACGCTTTTCTGAACGGACAGTGCGCCGCGTCCGCGCAGCCTGCCGGTACAGCAACAGGCGCCATTGACAACTGCTGTTTCGCTGGCTGGCAGTGCAATACGGACCAGGACTGGGTGAACGGCTATCACGCTTTTCTGAACGGGCAGTGCGCCGCGCCCGCGCAGCCACAGACAGGCGCGTCATCGCAAATCGACAACTGCTGTTTCGCCGGCTGGCAATGCAATACGGACCAGGATTGGGTGAACGGCTATGTCGCCTTTCAGAAGGGCCAATGTCCGGGCTCTCCCGGTTTCAACATTGGAAACTTTGATAGTTGCTGTCAACTGGGCTGGAACTGCACGTTGGAAGAGGATCAGATCTTTGCCCGCTGGTGGCATGAACATCACGGCGGTCATTGCTACTCGCCCATTCAGGTGTCCTTCGATGGTTTGATCGTTGAAGGGACGCGACAGATTGTCGACCGCGTGATCGCATCGCTGAACTTGCTCAAAACCAGAGCGCCCCAGTGGTACGCCTACACAAGAAACGCGCTGGTCAAAATCAGAGAGACCGACGAACGGGTTGGCACCGGTGTTTTGGGGCGGACCTTTAACGTCCTCTACAATCCATTGATCACCGACGACATCTGGAAGGCGGGCGTCTTCGCTCATGAAGCCTGCCACGTATACCGTCTGTATTGGGGCCCCTACCATTATGGAACGGAAGAAGAACAGATCAACGAAGAGGCGGTATGCAATTACGTACAAATGCATGCGGTAATCGCCGTCGATCCAGAAGAGCGATACCGAGCTCAATTCGAACAGTCCATGCGAAACTATTACAGTCTCGGCTACAATTTCGATGCGGAAGGTCACGGGCGCGTTGAAGTTGAACGAGCGGCTGCCTCCCTATGAAGACAGCACTGAAAATTGCGGGGCAAGATTTTGGTTGTCATCTCGCCTAGCCCGAAGAAACCACTCCTGGAGGCCAGCAGTGAACCTGAGATTATGTGTCATGATATCGCTTCTTGTTGGAATGTGCGGCGCCGCGGTGGCGCAGCAGGTGGACAACTGTTGTTTCACCGGCTGGCAATGCAATAGCGACCAGGACTGGGTGAACGGCTATCACGCTTTTCTGAACGGGCAATGCGCCGCGCCCGCGCAGCCCGCCGGTACAGCAACAGGCGCGTCATCGCAAATTGACAACTGCTGTTTCGTTGATCGCCAGTGCAGCAGCGATCAAGAGTGGATAGAAGGCTATTGGGCTTATCAGAATAATCAATGTTCCGCGCCAACCAAATCTCCGGCGCAAACCGCGTCGCCGCCGGCGCCCAGCGCAGCCGCTGAAGTTGATAACTGCTGTTATATTGATCGGCACTGCCAAACCAGTCAGCAATGGATAGACGGCTATTGGGCTTTCCAGAACAAGCTATGCGCCGCGCCAGGGATGCATACGCCTGAGACGAGCAGTGGCGCAATCATTGAAGGCAGCGAGGCATTTGTCGCGCGAATAAGCGCCGCCCTTGATTTGCTCCGGATTAGAGCGCCACAGTGGCATGCCTACGTGACCAAAGGACCAAGAAAGATTGCGGAATCCCATGTGGGGGCGGCCGACGGCTACGCGCAAGGAAACTCACTCTATATCTCGCCCTCCGCCGCCGCAAAGCCCGCGCCTACCCTGGCCGAGCTCTTAGTCCATGAAGCCTGCCATGTACAACGGACTCTCGCCGGCTTGTTTCGGTATGGAACGGAACTTGAACAGAATCTTGAAGAATCTATAGCCGGCCATGTAATGCGTACTGCGGGGGAACAAATCAAATTCGGCAGGATGATCATGAGCTATACGCCCTCGCAAGTCGCGCGCTTGATTCGTTACGGCAAGTTGGAGCAACCTACGGGTACGGGAAGATGGCTCGTAACGTATGTTACAGGTGACGTCTGGCAACTGCTTCGTGAAGGCATAGATGTATTCGGCGCCGTACGCGCTGAAATTGCGCGCGCCGCCAGTCTCTTGGGCTGACGCAGCGCAAGCGGAAGAAGGCGCTAACCATGCCCCTCGACATCCTCACCATCGGTGAAGCCCTGGTCGAAGTCATGCGCGCGGACATTGACCAGCCGCTAGACCAGCCCGGCCCATTCGTTGGACCCTACCCCAGCGGCGCGCCCTTCATCTTCGCTGTGCAGGCGGCTCGGCTCGGAATGCGAACCGGCGCCATCGGCTCAGTTGGCGTGGACGCTTTCGGTGATTGCCTGCTGAATCAACTGGAAGCTGACGGCGTTGTGGCGGACGGGGTTCGGCGATCGCCTGACGAGACGACCGGCGTCGCCTTCGTCGCCTACCAGGCCGATGGCTCCCGCAGCTACGTCTTCAGCCTAGGCGGCGGCATCACGAGCGACATGCTCAAGCCGGCGCTCTTTGAGGGCTTGCGCTGCTTTCACATCATGGGCTCAACCCTGTCGATGAGCGAGTCCGTTTTGACTGTCTGCCAGAAAGCGCTTGAGATGGCGATTGAGGCCGGCGCGCTGATCAGCTTCGACCCCAACCTACGGCCGGAACTGCTGCCGCCGGGGGAGGCGCGCATCGCCTTCGCCCCCTTTCTCGCCGCCGCCGATATCTTCCTGCCGACCGAAGCCGAGTTGCTGCAACTGACGACGGCGGGCGCGGTGGAAGGGGCGATCGAAGAGTTGCTGGCGCGGCGCCCCGATCGCGCAATCGTCGTCACGCGCGGCGCGGACGGCTGCAGCGTCTATTCAGCCGATGGCCGCATCGATGTGCCCGGTTGCGCCGTGGACGAAATCGACCCCACGGGCGCGGGCGATTGCTTTGACGCCGGTTTTGTCGCGGGTGTGCTGGGCGGGAAATCAGCCCTTGAAGCCGCGCAGCTTGCAAATGCCTGCGGCGCGCTCGCCGTTAGCGCGAAGGGTCCGATGGCCGGCGCCAAATCCCGCGCTGAAGTCGAGCGTTTCATGCTGTCTCAGCGATGATCCTGAAACAGATCACGCGACTGCAACGTACTCTCCAGCCGCCAATTCAGCAGGGCCTGCAGCAGTTCCCGCTTGATGGCCGCCAGCGCTTCATCATCCCAGCGGTTGTCAATTTCTGCGGGGTCGGTCTCCAGGTCGAAGAGCAGCCCATACTCCTCACCCGCGAAATGCACCAGCTTGTAGCGCTGGCTCCGAATCATCGTCTGGTAAGGACCTTCGTAATTGCCATCGGCCGGATGCTCGGCGAAGACGAGCTCGCGCCCGCGCCAAGGCTCGCCCTTCAGCGCCGGCAGCAATGAGACCGCCTGCATGTTATCCACCGGCCGTACGCCAGCCAGCTCCAGAATCGTCCGCCCGATGTCCATCCACTGGCATAGCGCTCCGACGCGCTGCCCGGCCGCGATTCGCCCCGGCGCCCAGAATATCGCCGGTACGCGCGTAATGATGTCGTACATCGTCCATTTCTGAATCTGACCGTGATCGCCCAGGCAATCGCCGTGATCGCTGGTGAAGATGACGACGCTGTTCTGCAAATAGCCATTCCGCTCCAGCGCCTCCATGATCTGCCCCAGCTGCCTGTCGATCATCGTGACATTGGCGGCATAGTAGGCGCGCAGCCGCTGAAGCTGCAATTGAGAAGGCTCCAGCAAGTGCACAACCGAATCGTGATCGACCTCGGTGTTGTGCCGCCGATAACGCAAATAGGGCGGCGGCAGCCCGTCAAGCTCCGCCTGCGTCACATCCGGCAGCGGCAGATCGCGGTCGATATAGTCGGCCGCGGCTTCCGGCGTCGGGTCATAAGGCGGGTGTGGACCGGGAAAGCCGATTTGCAAGAAGAGGGGTTCGGCGCGCGGGTAGGTGTTCAGCCACCACTGCGCCAGGCCGCCGACGAAGTTGTCCGAATGCGTCTCGGGCGGCAGGTCCCAACTGAAGGCGCCCATGCGCTCGCGATAATCGTCGCGCTGCCGATAGAGCTCGCGCTGCTGCTTGACCAGGCCGCGCGCCTGCAAAGCCTTGTCCCATTCATCAAAGTAATAGCGCCCTTGCAGGTAGCGGTCCTTGTTCTCCACCACGTAGCGTTCGTGAAAACCCAGCGGCGTCTCGAATGGGTTGCTATGCATCTTGCCGATGTTGACGCAGTGATAACCGGCCGAGTTCAAATCCTCGACCCAGGAATTTCTCCAGCGGTCGCCATTGCGCATGATGCCGGTGACGTGCGGATAATAGCCGGTGAACAGGCTGGCCCGCGCCGGCGCGCAGGATGGCGCGGTCACATGGCAGTTGTCAAAGCTGACGCCTTCGTTGACAAGCCGGTCGATATTGGGCGTATCCATATAGGGGAAGCCCAGCGCGTTGATGGTGTCGAAGCGCTGCTGGTCGGTGATGATGAGGATGATATTGGGTGGGGTCATACGAGAGCCTCGCGCCGGTCAGCCAACCTTCGGATTATCAACCACAGCCGGACCGTCATCAGGGCAATCGCTTCAAATTTGAGAGAGTAGTTGCAATAAGAAAGAATCATCAA
>JAPPEU010000078.1 GCA_028875245.1 Chloroflexota bacterium | reverse complement strand
CGGTGTCCTCGGTGGTAAAGTTTTTTTGTTTCCACCGAAAGGGATACACTTCCCCGTCTTCAGACAGACGCGGAATATTTGACAGAGAAATTTGGGCTGTCTACAATATAGGTAAGCGCTACGAGAAAGAGTCCGAATCTTTTATAATCCAATTACTCGATTTAGGTTTATAAAGTACATATTCTGTCTTTGTCTGCTGGCTGGGCTGGTGTTGATTGCGGCAAGCGCGCTAGCACAAGACTTTTATTTCGATTGCGCGACGCTTGAGACACTCGCTCAAGATGGCAACTACGTATATCCAGAAGAGGAAGAGTGGTACGAGGAAAACTGCAAAGAAGAAGATGATGACGATGATGATGAAGAACTAGGGGAACTGATCGATACGCAGGCAATCAGTTTGCCTCAGGCGGGCAATCCGCCCAGGGTGGAGACCTGCCTCACACTGCCGAGCAGCGTTGTCGTGACGACCAGCTCCCCGCATGTGCAGTGCCGGCAGTTGGACGCGGCCGGGGTGGCCAATGCGGAGTTGATCGCGCAGGGCATCCTCGACGCGGTTGATGTGCAGGGCTGGGTCGAGGTCCCCATGCAAGTCTGCTTTAGCAGGCAAGGCCGGCTGTTATTTTTGGATGCGTCTACAGCGCCGCGCGCGCAATCAAACCTGGCAGTCGAAAACATAAATGGTCTGACCTGCGGGATGATTGACCGGGTGGGCACGCTGGTTCTGCTCCAGGCTGCTGTAGTTCAAGCCGGTGAATCGGGCGAATCAATCGCAGTTTCGCCGCCTGAGCCAGCCGCGGAGGCCTACCGCGTCAGCAACTGTGAATTGACCACCACCGATGACCTGAGCCTGCGCGCCGGTCCCAGCGTCAACTACGCGCGCCTGGACATCATCCCGAACGCAACGAGCCTGGCGGCGACGGCGAGAAACGGCAACTGGTTCTTGGTTGGATTCAAGCAGCGGCGGGGCTGGGTCAGCGCTGATTATGGGACATTGACCGCGAGCTGTGATGTCGCTGGCGATTCGATTGACACATACTTGGCATTCACGGTGGGGGGCGCCATGCCGCTGACCCATTGCCAGCTTCGGGCGGGCGACATTATCAATCTTCGTCTCGGTCCGGGGCTTGATCATGACATCGCAGCGGAGATTCCGTTTCGCATGAATTTGATCGCCACGGAAAGATCAGACGACTGGTTCAAGGTCGAATATAATGACATAATGGGTTGGGTAAATATCGATTATGTCTTCCGCAACGGAGCCTGTGGCTGAGCGCGATGGCGATACGCGGCGATAGCGCGGGGTTGGAAAAGCAATATCTCCTCGACCTGTTGACGAGTGATGTCGGCTCTATCCTGGAGGTCGGCTGCGGCGATGGGCGTTTGACGCGCAAGTATGCCGGCGTGAGCAGGCAGGTTATCGGGATTGATTTGCCGTCGACTCTGCCGCGCGGCAAGGGCGATGCATTGCCGGAGACGGTGAGCGTTGTGGCGGCGAGCGCTCTGCGCCTGCCCTTCCCGGCCGACTACTTCGATCAGGCAATCTTCTCACTGTCGTTCTGATGAATTGAGCCGGAGGGCATGGTCCGTGCCCTTTCAGAAGCGCGGCGCGCGCTGAAGGCCGGCGGCCGCTTGATTGACCTGCGTCCGACTATGCGCAATCGCCGGGTCGAGTTGGACATGGCCGGCGCGACGCTCTTCATCGGCGAGATTGATTCTTCCAGCACATTCCCCGATCACCTTGCCGCGAACGAGGCCTTGGACGGGGCGCTGGCGGCGGGCGACTTCAAGCTTGAGCACGAGACGAGTTTCCAATATTTGAGCGATCTCGATACGCTGGCGGACCTGCGCGCCTTCCAGGCGGGCTTGCGCCGGAGCGTCATGCCGGCGTCCATCTTTGAGCGGATAGAAGCGCTCACCGCCGATGAAAACGCGAACTGGCTCATCCGCATTCGGCGTGAAATGCTGATTGCGCGCTATCAACGGCGATAGTGCGGGCCAAGGCGCATTCAAATAAATCAGCATTTGAAAGTGGCATCGAGAGTGTGCCGTCGATTGGGAATTTGTTACACTTATAGTTGTGGCGAGAGGCTGCATTTTTTACAGTTCAGCGAGCGCAAATTGGAGGATACCATGTTTCGCAGAATGTCAATCTTATTTGTGGTGCTTGCGCTGATTGTATTTGCGGGGCTACCCGCGTTGGCGCAGGACGAATTTGTCTTTGGCGTTGTGCTGGTCGGGCCGAATGATGACCGCGGCTGGAGCACATCGCATCATGAAGCCGGCGAGTATGTCGTCGCCAATTTCCCCAGCGCCCGCATGCTCGAATTTGAGAGCTTGAACCCCGCCGATTCACCGGAGACGACATTGATGGATGTGGTTGAGCTGATGGTCGACGAGGGCGCGTCGGTGATCTTCACCACTTCCGACAGCTTTGAAGAGGATACGAATGTGGTGGCGGCCGCCTTCCCGGATGTGACCTTCATCAATATCACGGGCAGCAACGCGATACAATCGAGCGATGTGGTCATGGGCGAGCATGCGCTGATGCACGAGCTGCCCGAGCTGCCTTCGGCGAATGTGGGCAACTTCAACACCTACATGGAGCTGCCGCGCATGATCGCGGGTTGCGCCGCCGCCCTGGCCAGCGAAACGGGGCATATCGGATATTTGGGCGCTTTGATCAATCCGGAGACGCGCCGTCTGGTCGCTTCGAGTTATCTGGGCGCGCGTTACTGCGCCGATAATTACCGCGATGACATGTCGGCGGACGACATCACCTTCGAGGTCAAGTGGATTGGCTTCTGGTTCCATATCCCCGGTGTGACGCTGGACCCGGTCGAGGTGGCGCAGCAAATGCTGGATGGCGGCGCTGATGTCATCATTTCCGGCATTGACACGACCGAGGCGATCACGGTTGCCGGCCGTTATATGGCCGAGGGCGACATGAGCTACGGCGTGCCCTACGGCAACATCAACGGCTGCTCTGAAGCGCCGGAAGCCTGCCTGGGCTCGGCCTATTACAACTGGGGGCCGGCCTACCTCAGCGTGGTTGAGCGCGTGGTCGATGGCAGCTGGGCGCAGGAATGGCTGTGGTGGGAGCCGAAATGGGATGAGATCGGCGACGATGGCTTTTACACCGATGCCGATTACAGCGTCGGCGGTTATGTCTTCGGCGATGGCCTGAGCATGGAACACCGCGAGACGCTGAAAACCTTCGCGCAGGAGATCCACGATTTCCAGACCGACCCGATGCATGCAGGCGAGATGTTCTTGTGGTCGGGCCCGCTGAATTTGCAGGATGGCACGCAGCTGGCGGGCGATATGGAGCCGGTCAGCCTGCTGGATATCTGGTTCCTCCCGCAGCTGCTTGAGGGCATGATCGGCGCGAGCGAGTAGGCGCTCATTCGTCACAGAGGCGCAAAGGGATGCGTTGTTCTTTGACACGCACTGTCGAATTCCCATCGGCTCTGTACCTGGTTCGGTAAGCGTACGGGCGGGCCACTGGCTCGCCCAATATTGTCTGGATCCGGGTTCTGAGGCCCCAAGCTGGAATCCTATGCAAAATGAGGTTCAGCGCGATTCCGATTTGATATTTGATATATTATGTCTTGATGGTATGATATATACAGCTAGTCAGGGTCAACGCATGAATTCAACTACAGCATTGAGCAAGACAATTGACGCGAAGGGGATTGGTCCCAGGTTCATCTTGTTCACTTCAATTCTCGCAGTTGTTTTTGCGGTCTTGTGCGCTCATAAGGGTTATTCTGCGCGCGACATCCTCGCTTACTTGACATTTGTATTTATCGTGGTGTATTCGGTGCGCCGCGCGTAAATGCGCTTTACCCCCTACCAGGTCATCATTCTTGTCGCAGTTATCTGCGGATTTCTGCTGATGTATACGGGCAGCGGCGGGATAGATGTTTTGCTGTTCCTCTGTGGCGTATCTCTTCTTCTTGCCGCTGGTGTTTCAAATCGTGGAGTGGTCGTAAGAATTGCCGCGCGCAGCTTCAGATTCGGCATGAATCTGCTCCCCTCTCGTAAGAACGAATCGCCAACTGACCGAAGTCAAGTACAGTCATCTGATGACTCACAAATGACGTTGCCCAATCGCGAGGATTAAATGTCTCATCAGTGTAATGCTTAGGCGGCGGTGGCTTTCTATAATCACGGAGATGAATACGCGATCTATGAAATTGTCGCTGTGGTTTATGCTGCTCGTTCTGATGTTGCTGACCGGTTTGGCGATTACGGTTAGGGCGCAGGACAAGCCGGCGCTGGCGCTGATCGAAACGCGAGTTGAGGCGCGGCCGGACGGCTTCGGCGGCGAGATGTCGCTGGTCACAGGTCAAGTTTTCAATCACGGCGCGGATGCCTATCGGCAAATCAATATCCTGGTCGAAGCGTATGACGCCGATGACGCGCTGATCGGCGAAGGTTTCGGCTTTCTGGTGGATGCTTGCGGCACGGCGCTTCTGGATTACGCTTTGCTGCCGGGCGAGGTTCAGGCTTTCAGCGCGCCTTTCGAGTTGTTCGCGGACGGCGCCCGGGCCCGTATGCGCGTGAACGTCGAGGCGGAGGCGATCGCGCCGGAGTGGCCCCCGCTGATGGAGAGCCCGGCGGTCCGTCTCATCGCGCGCGACGAGGTGGTCATGCTCGAATGGCTGAATGAGGAGACGCTCATATACGGCGTCGGCTGCGAGGGCGAGGTTTTCACCGAGTTGGACTGGTGGCGTTATGACATCGGCAGCCACGCGCTATCGGCGATTGAACATCCGGCGGCGGCCGAAGTGACGGCCGAGATGATCGAGCGGAGCGACGCGGCCCTGATCACGCAATCGGGCGAGCAGAAGCCGGAATTGTTTTATGGCTCGCGCATGACCTTCCCGCCGGATGCGCGGCGCATCGTCTACCAGAATGATCTGCACACGGTGTTCTCGGCCGAGGCGGACGGCAGTTTCAAGCGCTTGATCCACGACAAGCTGCACCAGCACAGCTTGCGCGGCTTCCTGTGGGCGCGGGAGCCGGGTGTTTTCCTCGCTTATTATTTCGGGTCGCATAACGAGCCGGTGCATTATTTCACCGCTGATGTCGATGGCAAGATGCGGATGGGGCGGCTGGAAGAACTGGCGCCCTCGCTGACGGCGCCGGGGCCTTCGGAGGATGGGCTGGCGGCGGTGGTCGGCTGGCGGCGCGGCGGGGTGAGCGGCTACTATTTGCAGTATGCCTTCGGCGGGAGCGAGCTGCTGTTTGAGGCGGAGCTGCCGGGGAACAATTATCCGGCGCCGATTGTGGCGGGGGATCTCATTTATGTGATCCGGCCGCTTGCGGGCGTTCCGACGTTGCAATGTTTCAATCGGCGGACGGGGGACTTGCGGACGGTGACGGCGCTGCCGCTGCAATTGACGCGGGCGGCGCGCGCCTGGGCCTGGCTGTCGCCGGGCGGGGCGCGGCTGGCGCTGGCGATGAACGGGACGGAGGGTGGCGTCTGGTGGCTGGATTTGGCGGGGAGTTGTTCCTAAGAGGGGCTTAGTATTGGCTAGGGACTCGGCGGATTTCACTGTCCGGTAAATCGGAGGTTCGGGTTTTTGCCCAGATTAGCAGCAAGAGAATGATTGTCCCATCCTTGACGCGGTATATGACTCTAAAGCCGCCTCGCGTACCAATTCTCGCAGATGTGTTGGGCAACCGCGCCTTGTAGACTTCCATGCCGCCCATATTCTGCAATCTTGAGTCTTGCGGTCGAGGACCGTGCTGCAATTCCGCCAACAAGGCAAGGTCTTTATCAATTTGGCGATACGTCTTTCTAAGTTGCTTTACCAAGACCGCAAAGTCAGGCGTGTGAATTATCCGCATTTTCTTCGGCTTCGCGTTCCAAGCGCAACTCCTGCAGGAACTCAAGAAAGTCCCGCGTCTCGCCACGCGCCGCTTGCTGGAAACTCCGGTGAAGGCTGCGCAGCAACGCTCGCTGTTCCGGGTTCAATTCCGCCTCTTCCGGGCGCGGCTCAACAGATGAGTCTCTAGCCGTGGCATTCTTGACTGGCTCATCCATCCGCTTCAATCCTTTCCCACTATGACTGAATACTATATGATTGCCTTGTCTATTGCAAACCCCCTTGGACCGGCAAGCTGCCCTAAATCTTAGCACCGCCGACACCGAGATAATCGAAGGCGCCGAGGAAATTCAGATAAAAGGCGGAGATCGACGTCAAGTCAAGGAATCAAATATGGAAGAGAATTATGACGCCATCGTCATCGGCGTCGGGGGCATGGGCAGCGCGGCGCTGTATCATTTGGCGAAGCGCGGGCTGAAAGTCCTGGGCATCGACCAATTCGAGATTCCGCACAACCTGGGCTCGTCGCATGGCGTGACGCGCATCATCCGCCTCGCTTATTACGAGGATCTGTCTTATGTGCCATTGCTGCGGCGGGCGTATGAGCTGTGGGCGGAGGTCGAAGCGGAATTCGGCCAGCAACTCTTTTATCAGACCGGAAGCATCGATATGGGACCGGAAGCGAGCGATGTCTTCCGCGGCAGCCTGCAAAGCTGCATCGAGAATGACTTTGCGCATGAGGTGCTCGATAGCAAGGGATTGAGGGCGCGCTTTCCCGCTTATCGCATGCCGGCGGAGACGATGGCGGTTTTTCAGCCGCAGGGAGGCTTGCTGGCGCCGGAACGCTGCATCACCGCTTATGCGCAGCTGGCGGCCGGGCGCGGGGCGGAGGTCCATACGGGCGAGCGCGTGCTCGGTTGGGATATTCTGGCGGATGAGCGAGTAGCTGTGCGGACGGATGCCGGGCGGTATATCGCCGAGAAGCTGGTGATCTGTGGCGGCGCCTGGGCTTGCAAGCTGGCGGGACCGGCGGCGGATATTGCCGTGCCGGAGCGTCAGGTGTTGATCTGGCTGAGGCCGAAGCGCCAGGAGTGGTTTCAGCTGGACAGTTTTCCGGTCTGGAACGGGCAGGTGGAGGAAGGGCGCTTCTATGGCTTGCCGGAGTTCAACCCGAGCGGGCGGACGCCGGGCATGAAGCTGGGGCGCTATCACCATTTGGATGAGGTTTGCGATCCGGACCAAGTTGACCGCGAGACATACGCGCGCGACGAAGCGATCCTGCGCGCCTTCGCCGAGCGATATTTTCCCGATGGCGCGGGGGCGACCGCTGACATGGTCGTTTGCATGTTCACGAATACGCCGGACGAGCATTTCCTGCTGGATACGCTGCCGGGGGCGCCGCAGGTCTCGCTGGCGGCCGGCTTCAGCGGGCACGGCTTCAAGATGGCGAGCGTCATCGGCGAGATCATGGCGGACCTGGCGCAGCGAGGCGAGACGCGCCATGACATCGCGCTGCACCGGCTTTCGCGCTTTCAGCATCACAGCGCGGATGCAAGCGCAAGTCAGTCACGCAGGAAAAACTAACTACAGAGAACGCAAAGAACAAAGAAGTAAGTGCAAGTAAGTCGCGCAAAAAATGAACTACATGAAGTAGTTCCAAGTAAGTAATGAGAATGATCGCAAAACAAACGGAAATTGCCATAACAATCGAAAGGTTGTAGGGGCGAGACGGTGGCTCGCCCACTTTGTCTATAGATTGCTTGTCAGTTTTCGCATGACTAACTTGGTTTTACTGAGAATGCCTAACAGGAGATTCCGATTTTTCAGGCATGAAAACGATTGGGCTGATCGGCGGGCTGAGCTGGGAATCCAGCGTTGAATATTACCGCATCATCAACCAGGAGACGCAGCGGCGGTTGGGCGGCCTGCATTCGGCGCGCTGCCTGATGTTTTCCTTCGACTTCGGCGAGATCGAGGCTTTGCAAGCGGCCGGCGATTGGGACGCGGCAACCGAGCGCATGCTTGAGGCGGCGCAAACGCTGCGGCTGGCCGGCGCTGATGGCATTGTCATCTGCAGCAATACAATGCATTTGATGGCGGAAACGGTGGAGGCGGCGGCCGGGATACCGCTCATTCACATCGCTGATGCGACGGCGGCGGCGATTCTGGCAAGGAGCTACAAAATTGTCGGCTTGCTCGGCACGCGTTTCACGATGGAGAAGGATTTTTACCGGGGGCGGATGAGCGAGCGATATGGACTGGAGGTGTTGATTCCGCCCGCAGAAGGACGCGCCCTTGTGGATGGCATCATTTATGAGGAGCTCGTGCGCGGACTGGTTCGGGACGAGTCGCGGCGCAAGTATCAGCGTGTAATACACAATCTGCAGGCGGCTGGCGCGGAGGCGGTCATTCTAGGCTGCACGGAGATTGGCTTGCTCATCAAGGCGGCTGACAGCGCCCTGCCCGCCTTTGATACGACCGAACTGCATGCGCTGGCGGCGGTGGATTGGGCATTGGGCGAGTGAAGGGCGGATATCTTGTAGTTTTCAACACGTCGCAGATTTTTCACCACCGAGGACACAGAGGGCACAGAGATTATATTACAGGATTGCGCTTTATCCATGTGTCTTCTATTTTGATGAACCTGCTGAATTCCGTTTTCAATCATGGCGAAATCTGTAGGCAAGTCGCCCTAAAGCACGCACTGACGGGCGTTGAGGCGAGACGCCCGCTGACATAAGAGGTGGCGGGAGGGCGAGACAAGGGTCGCGTAGACACTGACCGGCTCTCGCCCCTAGAACTGCTAATGCACGCGTAGAATTGTTTGTAATTTGAATGGGCGCGTGTTAGGCTTCGTTGCGCTTGCGAAATCCTGATCGTTTATGGAGTGATTCGCCCGAGGGGCGCATTCTTTTGGAAATACAAAGACTTGAGGTAGGTGAGCTAATGGCGGAAGACAAAGGCAAGCGCAAGGGCGCGCAGCTATCGACGGCGAAGACGGATGATGTAAAATCGCGGATTACCTTGCCGAATCTGGTTGACATTCAGTTTATGGATGAGGCCGACAGCAGGCTGACGCAGCCCATGGAGGGCTACAACCCGCGTTACAAGAACATCGTCGATTACATCATCGGCGTCACGCACGAGATATGGGAAGAGCACGGCATCGGCAAGCTCTACGACTATTACGCCAATACGATTTCGATGCACACAGCGAGCGGCTTGAAATTCGGGCGTGAGGCGGTCATCGCCGCGACCATCGAATCGCAGGCTTCCTTCCCTGATCGGCGGCTCTTTGGCGAGGAAGTGATTTGGAACGGCAATAATATCGATGGCTTTTATACTTCGCATCGGCTGCGGCATGAGGGAACGAATCTGGGCTGGACGCCTTATGGCCCGCCGACGGGCAAACGCGTCAGTTACCGCGCCATCGCCGATTGTGTTTGCGTGCGCGATATGATGGTGGAAGAGTGGATCTCGCGCGATGAATTGACGCTGATCAGGCAGCTGGGCCTGGATCCGCTGCGGGCGGCCAAGGAAATGGTGGCCAAGGAAAAAGACAGCGACCTGCCATTGAGGGTCGCTGGCGATATCGACCACCGGGTCGGGCAGCTGCCGCCGGCGCCCTGGCCGGAAGCGCAATCCGAGGGATTTGATCCGGAAGATTTCGTGGGCCGGATGATGCATGAGATCTGGAATTGGAAGCTGCTGAACAAGGCGCGCGATTATTATCATGAAAACTTCGTCTTTGTAGGGCCGTCGGGGCGCTCCTTGAAAGGCATCGGCGATTTTCAGACTTATGTGCTCTCGCTGCTCTCCCCCTTCCCTGATCTGTCGCTGAACCTGGATCACTTTTGTCATGTGGGCGATGCGCAGGCGGGTTATCGGGTGGCGACGCGCTGGTCGATGCGTGGGACGCACACCGGTTACGGCATCTATGGCGAGCCGACAGGCAACGCGATGCGGCTGATGGGCTTCAGTCATCATGTCATCAAAGACGGCCGGATCGAGAGCGAGAATACCGTCTTTGACGAATTCGTCTTGCTGAAGCAGATCGTGGCCTGAGCCCTCTAACCTATCAAGTCGCCCGCCAAAACCAGCATCTGTAGGAGCGACACTTGTGTCGCCCGCCGGAACAATACAATGTAGGCGCTACCCATCGGGTCGCCCGCCCACTTGCCACAGGGACGAAGACAAATGACGACTGCGCAGGACAAGTATTTCACGGCGGCCTTCCAATTCAGTCCGGTTGAGCAGGCCGAGAATATCGTGGCCAAGCGGCGGGTCATGTCGATCATGGCGGACATGGCCGAGGCGCCACCAGCGCAATTGGAGGCGGCGGCGCGGTCCGGTTTTGCCCATGACGCGGCGCTGAATGTGACGCATCCGATCAACGAGCTTCGCGGGATCGACGCGGGGCTGGCGCAGTTGTGGCGGCCGCTGCGGCGGGCGCTGCCGGATATGGAGCGGCGGGAGCACATTGTGGCCGGCGGGACCTACCGGGAAGGCAGCTGGATCGCTTGCATGGGGCATTATCTCGGCAATTTCGCTGAGGACCTGCTGGGCATCCCGGCGACGCGGGGCCTGGTTCATTTGCGCTTCTGCGAGGGGCATGAGCTGCGCGACGGCAGAATCGTCACCAGTTATATCTTCCTCGACTTACTGGATTTGATGCGGCAGGCGGGTTACTGGCCGATTGCGCCGAGCCTGGGCAGCGAGATTCGCTGGATGCCGCCGCGCACGCTGGATGGCGTGATTCTGCAGCCGCAGGACGAAGCGCGCTCGCGGCGGACGATTGAGTCGGTTCTCAAGATGCACGCCGCCCTCGGCAAATTCAGCGGGGGAGCGCCCACGCGGGAAGCGCTGGACGAGATGGAGCAGGCGGCGCATTGGCACAAGGATTTTATGTGGTATGGGCCGGCCGGTATCGGCACGACGCGCGGCTTCCCCGCTTATGAAGATTATCACCAGATTCCCTTCTTGCTGGCGTTTCCCGATCGAGGCGGCTCGGCGCAGGGGCATTTCATCCGCATCGGCGATGGTTATTACGCGGTCACGGGCGGCTGGGGCTATCTGCGGGCGACGCACACAGGCGGGGAGTTGTTTGGCGCCTCGCCGACGGGGAAACGTGTCAAGATGCGGGTGATGGACTTTTATCGCTGCGATGACGAGACGATCGTGGAGAACTGGATCCCGATAGATGTGCCGCATCTATTGCTGCAGATGGGCGTCGATGTCTTCGGGCGCATGCGGCATCAGTTTCGGCAGCGGGGGCCGCTGCGGGCGAGCGATTGGTTAATCCGCCACGGAGGCGCAGAGAGCACAGAGATTTGAACTGTAGGGGCGATTCTGTGAAACGCCCGCCAAAAGAAAAATTGTAGACACACGCGCTGCACAGCAGCGGCTCACGCAAAACACCTTGCATCTCGGCGCGTTTCGCTCCCCTCCCTGACTCGTCGGGGAGGGGCCGGGGGTGGGGTTGACTGCCCGCAACGTAAACAGGGGCGATCCTGTGAATCGTCCGCCAAAAGGAAACTGTAAGGGCAAGGCTTGTCTCGCCCACCGGAGCGAACATGACCGATTCAATTCACAACCGCAACAAGGAACGGATCGGGGCGCTGCGGGCGGCGCTCTATGATGTGGACGCGGGCAAGCTGCGCGGGCAGCTGGGCGAGATTTTCGCGCGCGATTGCCTGGTGCAGCTGGCAACTCCGCTGGAAACGCTGGACGGGGTTGATGGATTGTATGAGGCCGCCTATGCGCCCTTGCTCGCGGCGGCGCCGGATTTGGAGCGGCGCGATTTCATCGTCATGGCGGGCGAAGCGAACGGCGATAATTGGGTCGGCTGCGGCGGGCATTATATGGGCGTCTTTGAGCGGCCCTGGCTGGATATCCCGCCGACGCGGCATTTGATGGCGATGCGTTATCATGAGTTTTTCCGGCTGGAAGATGGCGTGGTGGTGGAGATGCAGGCGCTCTGGGATATCCCGCAGGTGATGCAGCAGGCGGGCGCCTGGCCGATGCTGCCGAGCCTCGCGCCGGATTGGGTCGTTCCCGGGCCGGCGACGGAAGACGGGATCATCACCAGCCCCTACGATGAGGCGAAGTCGCGGGCGAGCCGGGACTGGGTGACGGCCATGCTGCAGTCATTGCAGCGTTCGCCCGAGGGCCTGGCGGCGATGGCGCTGGACCGCTATTGGCATCCGCAGATGATGTGGTACGGGCCCGCCGGCATCGGCTCCATGCGGCGCATATCAGGCTTCCGCAATTGGCATCAGATACCGTTTTTGAAGGCGATGCCGGACCGCAGCGTATTTAGGGACAAGGGCATCATGTTCGGCGATGGCGAGTATGTCGCCTTCACCGGCTGGCCGGGCATGAGCATGACCATCTCCGGCGATGGCTGGCTCGGCATCGCGCCGTCAACGCAGGCGATCACCATGCGCAGCTTGGATTTCTGGCGCTGCGAGAAGGGGCTGATCCGCGAGAACTGGGTCCTGGTCGATTTGCTGCATGTCTATGCGCAGCTCGGCGTGGATGTCTTCGAGCGCATGCGGGAGTTGACGATCGCGCGGCACGGGCGGATGCAGGATTAGCGAGCCGAACGGAATGATTTTTCACCACAGAGGACACCGAGGAAACGCAGAGGGCGCAAAGGCGGGCGACCCGATGGAATCTGTTGAAGAATGTCCTCTGTTGCAGAATTGCACACATTTTCACCACAGAGGAAAGAAGGAAACACAGAGAACACAGAGACAATTTGCTGCGCTTTGTGTCGGTTTTTATTTAATTTCTCTCGTAGAAGCAGAGTTTTCCGACACCATCGAAACGATTCTATTCAAACAGAAAACTCTGTGCCCTCTGTGAATTCTCGGTGTACTCTGTGGTAAAAGCTATACGGTGTCCGCTACAGGGAAAATCTGCGTGATTTTCAACAGACTCCGATGGCTCGCCCCTACAACGGTTGGTCGGCGGGCGGGATGTCGGCGATGAGGGGGTTGGCTTGGTCGCGCGGGGAGAGCGCGGGGCTGGCGATGCCCCAGTCGATGTTCGCACCCGGGTCATTCCAGGCGATGCCGAATTCATCAGCGCCGCCGTCGTAGTAATTGTTGACGATGTACATAAGCGTGCAGTCGGTCAAGGCGGCGAAGCCATGGGCGACGCCTTCGGGGATGAAGAGGCCGAGCGGATTGTCCTCGCCCATATCCAGCGAAGCGGATTTCAGATAGGTCGGCGAAGAACGGCGCAGATCGACCAGGCCGACGCGGATGCGGCCGCGGACGGCGAGCCAATAATCGACCTGTTTGAAGTGATAATGCAGGCCGCGCAGGACGCCGGCGCTGCTGTCGCTGCGGTTGCTCTGCAGGCGGTCCCAGTTGACGCTTGGGAACCACTCTTTGCGGAAGGTCTCCATGAAGCGGCCGCGGTCATCGCCGAAGGGCTGGAGCGGCACGGTCTGGACGCCGAGGATGGGCGCGAATGGCTGGGCGGGGGATGGGTTCATTCCGATGCGCTCCGGCGGGCGACTTACCGGGTCGCGTAGACACTGACCGTCAGCCGTCCCTACAGTATTTTCGAGAATCCGATAGGCAAAGCGCAGCATTTTCTCTTGCATGTCGATGCGCTCTTCGTTGTCGAGGGAGCCATGGCCGGCGTCGAACCAGCGGACGTCGATGGATTTGCCGAGCTCCTTCAGCCGCTGCTCGTAGACGCGCATCTGGCGGGCGGGGCAGCGGGTGTCGTTTTCGCCTTGCAGCACGAGGATGGGCGCGATGATGGTTTCGGCGTAGGTGATGGGCGATGATCGTCGATGGGCGGCCGGCTTTTCGTCGGGTGTGCCGCCGAACATGGCGCGCTGGTAGCCGCGCAGGGTCTCGGCTTGATCTTCATACATCAGCGTCCAATCGGCGATGGCGACGACGGCCATGCCGCCGGCCCAGAGCGCCGGCTTTTTCCCCAGCGATTGCAGCGTCAGGTAACCGCCGTATGAGCCGCCAGTCTTGAGGATGGCGTCAGCTTGGGCGATGCCGCTGTCGATGAGCCAGGCGACGCCGGCGGCGATGTCTTTCACTTCGAGATCGCCCAGGTTTCCGTCGATGGCATGCTGAAACTCATAGCCGAAGGTGGTCGAGCCGCGGTAGTTGAGGCTGAAAAAGGCGAAACCGTGATCGAGCCAGGTTTGGGCCTCGGGCGCCCAGCGATTTGCCATGACGGCCGTAGGGCCGCCGTGGGTGTGCACGATGGTGGGGAAGGGGCCGTCGCCCGCCGGGGTAGCCAGCCAGGCTTGAATCGCTGTGCCGTCCGGCGACTGGTAACTGACCGAGCGCCAGGGCGCGCTCGCTGGCAGGGTAACGCCGAGGTCAATGACGCTGCGGGAGACGGCGCCGGTTTCGTCATCGAGCTCCAGCAAACGCGGCGGCGCGGTTGAATCTTCAAAGTGGATTTGAATCTTCCCGTCGGGCAGGAAGCCGCTGCCGCCACTGGGCACGCCGGCGGGGCTGTTCAGCGGGCGAATGTCGGCGGCGGCGATATCGTAGATGTAGAGCGAATGCATGGCCCGGTGGACCTGGTGCAAGAGAAGGCGCGCGCCATCGGGCGACCAATGCCTGAACTTGACATCGCCGCGGAATTGTTCCGACTGAATGTCCTGGCGCTCGCCAGTGAGTGGATTCCAAATGAAGGGACGATGATAACCGCCTGCGTTGGAGGAGCCGGCGAAGCGCATGTCGCCGGGCGCCGCGCTGAATTCGCCGGGCGCGATGCCGCTGCCGGCGCCATCCCAAAGCTCGGCGATCAGCTCGCCGCGGCGGACATCCCAGGCTTCGAGGGCGTACTCGGCGTTGCCGGTTTTCTCGCTGGAGGCGATGACGGCGATTTCAGCGTCCTGCGAGAGCAGCGGACCGAAGGATAGCGCTTTCTTGGTCAGCGCGAATGCGGGCTCTGCGGCGCCCGGCTCGCCGTAGATGTAGAAGTGAAAGCCGTCGGGGTCGGCGGCGAAGAAACCGAGAGCGCTGCCGCTGGCGGATTCGGCCAGGAAGTGCGAGGCGTATTCGGGCAGATCGGGGCTGATGTCTTCGGGCTCGCCGCCGCTGAAAGGCACAGCGACATAATGCCCGATCTCATCGCCGCGTTGATCGCGCAGGTAGTAGACGCGCTCGCCATCGGCGGAGATGGCGCCGCCGCTGACGCCGGCCGGATCCTGCGTCAACTGCCTCAATTCATCCGTTTCCGTATTCCAGGCGTAGAGCTGATAGACGCCGTCCTTGCTGCTGCAGAGGAGGCCGCGCGACGGGTTCTGGGCGGCGCGGCTGGACCAGGCGATGATAGGCGCGCGGATGCGTTGTTTCCAGGGGGCGCCCGCGCTGAGGTCAGGCTGTGTGAGCACGGTGGCGGCCTTTCGCTTTGATAAGAACGCTGGCTATGATAGGCTAGCATGGCGCGGGAGGCAATGGGGCGCGCCTGTTTTTCATTCCATACCGACTGCATGACAACTGCGCTAAGCCAGCAATAATCTCGGTAGTTCCAATTTAGTGATGCGAGAAAAACGAACTACAGAGGACGCAGAGAGCACAGAGAATGCCCAATCAGATGTTTCAATTCTCCGGGCGTTTCGGCGCCGCGACATAGGTCGCGTAGACACTGACCGCCGACACTGCGGGTCAAACGCCCCTACAACCATTTGATAATTTTTGAAATTCCATTCATAGTGCAATCATTCGCATTACTTTTTTGGATTTGCTTCTGTGCCCTTTGTGGTGAAAAACCAGTGCAGTTTACGCCAAAGGGATTGCCCCGTTATGTTTATGGCTCCCCCTCAATGCAGCCTAGACTGAAGGGCAGTAGTCCGTCATAATATGGGCGGAGACGATTCGCATGAAATCTGGAGGCTGGCGATGGCGATTGCGGTGATGGTCGTGATTATGCTTCTGAATATCGCGCTGCTCTTGGCTGTCATGCGGGTCGGCACGATGGAGGATTTCCACGATGAGGTCGCCGCTGAGGATTCGGCCGCTGTACTGGCCTGGCGGGCGCGGCTGGCGGCGCGGGCCGACGGGGCTGAGGCGCAGGCGGCCGAAGCGGGCGACGCCTAGCTGGCGGGCCAGCGGCGCGGCTGACCGCTCCCACTTGCATGCGGATTGGGCTGATCACCTCCGACCTGAGCAGCGAGAATGGCTGGGCGACATACAGTCTGAATCTTCTGCGCGAGTTGCAGGCGCGCGGCATTGCTTTCGAGGTCGTCTGCGCGCGCAACAGCCCGGCCGTTGAATTCGGGAATCACCCCCTACTCCCCACAGTAACGCCACCGGAACGTCACACGTTCATCAAGTCGCTGCGGCTGATCCCCCGCGTGAGCCGGCTCCTGCGCGATTGCGATATCCTGCATTGCACGATAGAGCCCTACGCGATATTGGCGGCGGCGGTCGCGGGCGGGCGGCCCCTGTTCCTGACGGCGCATGGCAGCTATGTCAATCTGCCGCGGATGCGCCGATTTCCCGTCAGCCGCTTGTATCGGCGGGCATTCGAGCGAGCGCGCCTGATATGCGTCAGCCGCCACACGGCGCAGGTTGCGCGTCAATTGATGCCGGGGGCGCGCGCCCATGTCATCAACAACGGGGTTGATGTGGGGCGATTTCTTGAGCCGCCCGCCCTGCCGGTGAAAAAGCCTGGGCCGACTGTGATGACGGCCGGCGGGATCAAGCCGCGCAAAGGGACGCTGGAACTGGTCGAAGCGATGGCCGCGGTGCGGGAGCGGCTACCGCGGGCTTCTTGCCTGATCATGGGGGATCCGCAGCGGGGCAGCGCCTACACGACGGCGGTTGAGCGGCGGATTGATGCGCTGGGATTGCGGGAAAATGTAAAGATTATGGGTTTCGTCGAGGACGAGTTGATGCGCGCCTGGCTGGCGGCGGCGGATGTCTTCGCGCTGCCGGCGATGAATGATGGTTTATGGTTTGAGGGCTTTGGTCTGGTCTTGGTTGAGGCGGGCGCGTCGGGCGCCGCTGTGGTTGGCACGGATGGCTGCGGCGTTGCCGACGCCATCGAGCATGGCGAGACCGGCCTGGTGATTTCGCAGGAGCGCGTATCGGAGGCGCTGCCGCGGGCGCTGCTGCGGCTGCTGGAGAATCCGCAGGAGGCGGCGCGGATGGGGGCGGCGGGGCGGCGGCGGGCGCAAAGGCGAACCTGGACGTCGGTGGCGGACAAGGTGATTGAGTTGTACGGAGCGGCGCTGGGTTAAGGCATGTTGGACGATAAGAATAGGGATCTTTCGCCGTGCCCTCTGTGTACTCGTTTTTGATGAACCTACTGAATTACGTCTTCAATCATAGCGAAGTCTGTAGACACACGCGCGACAATGCCGCCGCCCACGCAAAACACCTTGCATCTCGGCGCGTCGTTGCTCCCCTCCCTGACTCGTCGGATGCCCGCCATAGAAATGGCGGGAGGGGGCCGGGGGTGGGGTTGACTGCCCGCAACGTCAACAGGGGCGACTCGGCGAGTCCGCCCTAAAGTACGCACTATCACAAGCACGGGCGACCGGCGGTCAGTGTCTGCGCGACCCAATGGCTCGCCCCTACAGAATCCCATTTCGCGGGTTCATTATTTTGTGTGAGCCGCGTTGTGACTCACGAGGGGCTGTGGGCAAATTATATTATGCGCGATTGCCCTCATCCACTACAGCTTCACGCCATCGGCGTAGATGAAAAAATCGCCGGTAGTTTTGACCACGATATCGAAGCCATGGGCGCGCAAGGTCTCGGTCAGCTCGGCGGGGTCGTAATAGATTTTGACGATATCGAACTGACGTCCGTCATTGAGGACGCGCCGTTGCTGATCGGCCCCGAGGTCCGCTGTCCCGGTGCGATTTCTGGATAGATCAACCGCGCGCGAGTCGATGAAGAAGAGGCGCCCGCCCGGCTTGAGCGCGGCATGGACCGTATTGAGGAAGCCGGAGAGCTTGTCCGCCGGCACGTGAGACAGCCAGAAGCCGAAGAAAACCATGTCGTAGCGGCGCGCCGGCTGATATTGGAAGAGATCGGCAAGTTGATAGTCGACCTTGTTTGAGAGCAGCTTGGCGTGGTTGATATTGATCATCTCGGGCGAGGCGTCGAGGGCGGTGACGCGGGCGCCGATCTGGATGAGTTCGGCCGTCCAGATGCCGGTGCCGGGCGCCATTTCAAGGATATGTTCGAAGTTGGCGGCGCTGCGCAATTGTTCGCGCGCCTGCCCGGCTTCGCGCCGCCATTGACGGCTGTGCGCCTCGCCCAGGTCATAACGGCCGCGGCGATAGAACCAGTCGTCATATTCGGGGGCGCGGGCGCGGTAGTATTCGATTTGATTTTGGAGCAGGTCGGTCATGGCGGACTTCCATTGCGGGCGAGCCTTGGGCCGCGCCTACGCTGTTATGTACGGATCGCGGGGCGAGAGGCCGGCGGGGTCATTCAATTCGGCTTCGGGCGGCGCCAGCACGGGCCCATGCAGCAGCGGGTCATCGGTATCGCGCATCCAGCGATCAAGACGAGCGCGCATCTCCTTGAGCACGTCGGCCTGCGCGGCGCTGTCGATGAGATTGTTGCTCTCGCCGGGATCGAAGATGGTGTCGTAGAGCTGCTCAGGCGCGACCGCCTGCCCCGCATAGCCGGCGTCCATCCACTCGGATTTGGCCGGGCCATCGTCGATATTGGAGAGCGTCGGCGCAGGTCGACCATCGTAGCGGCGTATGTATTTGTAGCGCTCAGTGCGGACGGCGCGTTTGGGTTCGTAAGCGGCGTGGTAGCTGACTTCGGCGAAGACTTCGTCGCGGATGGAAGCCGCTTGGCCGCGCAGCAAGGGCAGGATCGAATGCCCCTGCAGCCAGGCGGGCGGCTCTATCGACAGCAGGTCGCAGAGCGTCGGGAAGATATCGATATGGCTGACCATGGCGTCGATGACTTGGCCGCCGCTGAAAAGACCGGCGCCTTGCATAATGAGCGCCACGCCGATGCCGGCGTCGGTCAGGCTGCATTTCATGCCCGGGAAGGCGATGCCGTGGTCGGTGGTGTAGATGATGAGCGTGTTTTCGCGCAGGCCTGTTTCGTCGAGGGCGCGCAGCACATGGCCGATCTTGTCGTCGAGGATCTTCGCCATAGCGATATAGTTCGCCATATCTTGCCGCACGCGCGGCGTATCGGGCAGGCCGACTGGCGGGTTGACATAGGCCGGATCCACATCGTGCTCGGTGGGGAATTCGCGGTGGTTTTCGAAGAAGCCGACCGTCAGCCAAAAGGGCTCGGCGGGCATTGAGCGGATGAAATCAGCGGCGGCGAGATGCGCTTGCGGCCGGTCTTCGGTCAAGACGCGGTCATAGCCGATATCGGCCGCGCCACCGTAGAAGCGCGCCCCCGAAAGATGCTGGATGCCGGCCAGGGCGGAGCGGTAACCGACCGCTTTCAAGCTGTGAATGATGTGCTGGCTGAAATCGCGCAGGCGGAAGCCGCGATTGGCCAGGCCGAGCATGCCGGCGCTGTGTGGCGATTGGCCGGTGAGCAAGGCGGCGCGGCTGGGCGAGCAGGTGGGGGCGGCGCAGTAAGCGCGGCGGAAGAGCAGGCCCCGCTCGGCCAAGCGCTGCAAGTTGGGCGTCGGGATAGCGTGGCCGTAGGGCTGCAGGTAGCGGCCCGTGTCATGCGAGTGAATGTAGAGGATGTTGGGCTTGGGCATGGCGAGAGTTCCTAGGATATGTTCACACTGTAGGGGCGTTTCGGCGAAACGCCCGCTTGTAATTGGAATATAATGCGCCGGGCGTCTCAGCAGGTCGCGTAGACACTGACCGTCAGACGCCCCTGCACGGTCCGTTTTTTCCGCATTATTATCTCGGCGCTACTTACTTCTGTTCGGGCAAGAATCTAAGCCCCCACCCCGCGGAAGGGCATGTGCATGGCGGGATCGTAGACCGGTCTCGCGGCGTATTCGTTTTCGTTGGCTGGATCGGGCCGCCCGCGGACGAGGATGGAGGGATGATTTTCGCGCATGACGCGGGTGGATGTCGGGATGTAGCGCAGGGTGAGGCCGATGCGCCATTTATCGGAGGTGTTGGGCTCGGAGCTGTGGATGATGCGCGGGTTGTGCACCGAGACATCACCAGGCGCCAGCTCCAGGTCGATGACCTGCGAATCGTCAATCTGGGACGGATGAATGCCGGATTCGAGCACATTCTTGCCATCTTTGACATCAATCATCTCGCGGCGCGATAGCAGGCGGTTGTTTTGCGTGCCGGGCAGCAGGCGCATGCAGCCATTCTCGCGCGTCGACTCGGTGGCGGCCAGCCAGATGGTGGTCACTTCCATCGGCTCAAGCGGCCAATAGCTGCCGTCCTGATGCCAGAGGACTTTCTGCCCGTGGCGCGGCGGCTTGGCGATATAATGCGCCGCCCACATGGCGATGTTCGATCCGAGGAATTGCTCGACGATATCGACCAGGCGCTCATCGCTGACGAGGCGGTGCATAAAGGGGTCGCTCACCAGCATGTTGTGCCCGAACTTTTCCGGGCGAATGTCGGGATTGCGCTCGGCCAGCCAGTGCACGTGCGCGGCGGTTTCGCGGGCGAGCCCGGCATCAATGGCCTCACGGACGATGACATAACCTTTTTCGTCGTATTCTTTCCGCAGATCTGTAATCATTTCCTGCCTCAAAAATCAATTAATCGCAGCGGGGGCAGCACAGGCCAAATTGTAGACTAGATGATGGCTTTCAGACAATGTCGACGTCTTCTTTCGCTTTGCGCGGGGGCTGGTGGGCTTTGAGTTCCACGGTGATGCCGCCGATGAAGGGCGCGCAGACGTTGTAGATGGAGACGGTGAGAGCGGTGGAGACGCCGCCGGCGATGGCCGACCAGAGCGCGATCTGCGCCAGGATGGGGGCAAGCACATCGGGTGGGATGTCGACGGGAATGAGTTTGAAGATGCCGTTGAGGGCGATGAGCAGGAGGATGGGCAGGACGGCGGCAGCGGCTGAGACGAGCGCGGCGATCTTGACGGCGGAGAGGAAGCCGATGCGATTGAGTGTGTAGGTCATGGGATTGTCCAGTCCTTTTGCATGCTCAAGTCTTGGGATTATAGCGCATCAGTTGGCGGCCAGTTTTGACTAGCGCTAGCCGGCGCTGGATTCGCCCAATATCTGCCCCACCCGGTCGATGTCCCCGACGCTGTAGTATTTGGCATCGGGATGGTGGGTGAAGAGGGCGGCGGTGCTCTGCTCCGGCACCCATTGCCAGGAGGCGGTGAGGGACATGCCCAGCTCGGTCGCGAGTTGTGGCAGCAGGCCCAGGACGATCTCGTGATCGGCCAGTTCCGGGCAAGCCGGATAGCCCCAGCTGTAACGTTTGCCGCGCCCGGCCGAGATGCCGAGTTGGCCCTGGACGATGTGGGTCAGGTAGTTGGCGGTCGCTTCGGCCGCTTGCACGGCGAGACCATGGAAGAAATAGGCTTCGCTGTATTCGTCCGCTGATTGCAGGCGCTCGATTTCTTCGCTGGCAGCGGCGCCGACGGTGACCGTCTGCAATACGAGCGTATCGGTTCGCTGGCCGTCGATTGAAGCGAAGTAATCGCTGATGCAAAGTCGCTCGCCGTCGGTTTGGCGCGGGAAGCTGAAGCGGGCGGCTTCGCGTTTGGCGCCGGTTGCAGCGTAGGCGTCGGCCTCCCAGACGATCAGAGCATCGCCGTCGCTGTTGGCGGGCAGGTAGGCGTAGACCGCCTGCGGCTGCAAGGTTTTTTGTCGTTTGGCGTCTACCCCCATGCGCAGGAGCCGTGCTTCGAATTCGGCTTCGAGCCGCTGCCATTCCGCGCCTTGGGTGTTTTTTGCGCCCCAGGAGAGGCGGAAGAGTTCCGGCTTGTGCAGGTGCTGGAGCACGATCTCCAACGGCATGGATTGCACGACGCGCCTCCCCCAGAAGGGCGGGGACGGGATATCGGGCGCGTCAGGGACGGTCTTCTCTCGGCTGCTTTTGCGCGCGCGGCGGCGGCGCGGGGCGCGCTCAACTTCGGCGTAGGCTTCGTCTATGACTTCATCGAGGAACTGTTCATGGCGTTCGGCGTCCAGCAGCTGATCGACGACGGCCAGGCCCTCGAAGGCGTCCTTGCAGTAAAAGACGCCGGCGTCATAGGGTTCTTGCGATTCATCGAGGAAGAGGATGCGGCGGCCGAAGCGGCGGTTGATGGCGGCGCCGCCGACGAGCACGGGAATGCGCAGATCGCGCCGGGCGAGTTCATTGACGATCAGCGGCATCTGCTTGGAGGTGCTGACGAGCAGCGCGGAGAGGCCGATGGCGTCGGCTTTGAATTCCAGCGCCTTATCGATGATGGTGTTGGCGGGCACCTGCTTGCCCAGATCGTGCACGGTGTAGCCGTTGTTGCTGAGGATGGTCTTGACCAGGTTTTTGCCGATATCGTGCACATCGCCGTATACAGTGGCGAGCACGACGACGCCTTTGCTGGCGCCTTCGATCTTCTCCATGAAACCTTCGAGATAAGCGACCGACTTCTTCATCACTTCGGCCGAACCCAGGACGAATGGCAGGATGAGTTCGCCCGCGCCGAATTTGTCGCCGACCTCTTTCATGGCCGGCAGCAGGACGGTATTGAGGGCCGCCACCGCGTCCATGCGCGTCAGGACATCGTCAATCAGGGCTTCGACGCCCTCTTTCTTGCGATGCACGATCTGCCAGTGCAGGGCTTCTTCGCTCGTCATTTCGGCGGTGGGGTCGATATCTTCGGCGCCGGCGATTTGAACTTCATTCTGCTCGAAGTATTGGATGAAGCGGGGCAGCGCATCAGCGTCGCTGTTGAAGATCAGGTCTTCGGCGACTTTCCGCTGCTCGTCGGGGATTTCGAAGTAGGGTGTGATATGGGCGGGATTGACGATGGCCATATCGAGGCCGGCTTTGACCGCGTGATAGAGGAAGACGCTGTTGAGCACACCGCGGGCGGCGCGGCCGACGCCGAAGCTGACGTTGCTGACGCCGAGGGCGGTCATGACGCCGGGGACGCGCGCTTTGATCAGGCGGATGCCTTCGATGGTTTCGACGGCGTCCTCGCGCAGCTCCTCCTGGCCGGTGGTCAGCGGAAAGGTCAGCGTGTCGAAGATGAGGTCTTCTCTTGACATGCCGTATTCGCTGATGGCGATATCGCTGATGCGCTGGGCGATTTCCAGTTTTTTCCCGCGGCTGTGGGCCATGCCGGCTTCGTCGATGGTCATGGAGAGCACGGCAGCGCCATGCTTGGCAGCGATGGGCAGGATCTGGTCGATGCGTTCGCGGCCGTTTTCCAGGTTGTTGCCATTGACGATGCCGCGGCCGGGGTAGAGGGCGAGGGCGGCTTCGGCGACATCGGCTTCGGTGGTATCGATGATGAGCGGGACTTCGACCGCCAGCGACAGCTTCTTGATCAGCTTTTCCATCTGCGCTTTTTCATCATCGCGCTCGGTCAGGGCGACGCAGACATCCAGCATGTGGGCGCCACGCTCCACCTGCCCTACCGCGATCTCGACGATGCGATCGTAATCGTCTTCTAGCAGGAGGCGTTTGACTACCCGGCTGCCCTGGCTGTTGACGCGCTCGCCGATGAGGGTGGGGCCGGGGTTTTGCAGCATGCGGGTCGCGGTCATGCCGCTGGAGGCTTGCGGCTCCTGCATGACCCGGCGCTTCAGCGGCGCTCGCCTGGTTTTCTTCCGCGCGCGCGCTTCTTGGTAACTGTGCCCGTGAACCGCTTGATAAAGCCGGGCGATGTGCTCGGGCGTCGTGCCGCAGCAGCCGCCGACGGCGTTGACGCCCCAACGGGTGAATTCGCTGACCATGTCGCTGAAGGGACCGGGCTTCATGGGATAGACCGCCTCGCCATCGACATTGATGGGCAAGCCGGCGTTGGGCAAGACGCTGATGGGAAAAGGCGAGCGCTCAACCAGGTACTGAATCGGCTGGCGCATATATTCCGGGCCGGTGGAGCAGTTCAAGCCGAGCAGGTCGATGGGCAGCGCTTCAAGCGTCGCGAGGGCGCCGGCGATATCGGTGCCGAAGAGCATGCGCCCGCTCACATCAAGCGTGATTTGCGCTTGCAGCGGGATGCGAAGGCCGCCGTCGGCAAAGACGCGGTTGATGCCGTGCACAGCCGCTTTGACTTCAAGGATGTCCTGCCCCGTTTCAAGCAGCAGCAGGTCCGCGCCGCCTTCGACCAAACCGCGCGCCTGTTCGCCGAAGAGATCGGCGAGCTCGTCGAAGGTGATATCGCTGAGCTCCGGGTCGTCGCCGGAGGGCAGCATGCCGCTGGGGCCCATGCTGCCGGCGACGAAGCGGGCGATGCCGGTTTCGGCTTCCGCTTGATCACAGGCGGCGCGAGCGATGCGGGCGGCGGCGCGGTTAATCTCCAGCGTGCGCCCGCCCAGGCCATGCTCAGCGAGGGTGCGGCGGTTCGCGCGGAAGGTGTTGGTCTCGATGGCTTCGGCGCCGACGCGCAGGAAGGACTCGTGAATCTCGCGGATGATATCGGGGCGGGTGATGACGAGGTAGTCGATGCAGTCTTGATACTGCTGGCCGCCGAAATCGAATTTGTTGAGATCGTAGGATTGGATGCTGGTGCCCATGGCGCCATCGAAGATGACGACATGGTCGACGATGGCGTCAAGGTAGCGCCTGTTGGTGAAGGGTTGGGTTGTGGTTTTCATACTTTCAGTTTAACATAGTGGGAGCGTTGCCACAGTCCGAGCCCCTGCCCGGAGCGGGCAATTCCGTGTACATGGTTTCTTCGCACTGAAAACAGAAGTGGCTTATATACCAAAGTGCCCGCTGCATGGTCCACATTTATATCGATTCCTTGACACAACCTGTAAAATTGGATATAGGTGGTATCTCAGGTTGGAATACAATATAGGTAGAAGGGAGAGAGGGTAGCCCAGATGAATACGCCACTAAAGAAAGAGTATGAGCATTACCTCAAAATCCGAGAGGATTTGGCCAAGAACAACGATGGAAAATTCGTTGCGATTAAGGGCGACGACGTGCTCGGGGTATTCGATGACTATTTGCAGGCTGCGAACACTGTGTACGTCGCTCACGAGAAAGGCACCGTTTTGATGCAAGCAATCAGCAAAGACCCAGATTCGCTCAATGTCATCATATCCACCCCCGGCATTGCAAGCTTCGAATGATGGAGGGCATACACTGCTTCACAGCGAATTATGGCAGACTAAGTAACAGGCCAGAAACCTCGTGCTATGTATCGGCCGCGTGGTTGCCCCAAGAGAATGTCATTGCACCCCCGTTGTTAGAATTCAATGCCCTTTGGGATACGGGGGCTACCGCAAGCGTGATTTCACAAGAAGTTGCCACAAAACTCGAACTTCTGCCCGAAGGAACGGCCAAGGTTTACCATGCACAAGGCAGTAAACTCGTGTCCAAGTACTTCGTAAATCTTGGGTTGCCCAACAGGGTTCAGGTTGTTGGCGTCGAGGTACTAGAAGGCGTTCTAGAGGGTTGCGATGTGTTATTGGGAATGGATATTATCAACATGGGTGATTTCGCGCTGACGAATCTAGAAGGCGTCACCATGTTATCATTTCAAATGCCGTCCGTACATCACATAGACTTTGTGAAAATATTGGAGGAAACAGAGCGAAAAGAAGACTGACGTTTACTCAGCTATGGCGCGACATGCACAGTGACGCGCCTCCGAGTTGGAAGACTCCGGCGCAGCCCACGGCGAAGCGGAAGAACGTTTCGCTGCTGCGCTCACAGATATTTGCCCAAAGCAACAAACTCTGTGCCCTCGGTGAAACAAGCACGATACCCGCATAGCTCGTCACGCGCAACGACGCCCGCTGCGTCTTCGCGTATTGAAACTACGCTACAATCTCCCGCTAATCAGCAGAGGCCGAACGGGCGCTTTATGACGACAACCGCGGTGGACATTGACAGCAACGGCCAGCGGGAGGCGGGATTTGAATACGGTCGGATCCTGCTCATCTGCATGGGGCATTTCGTGCATGATGTGTATTCGGCTTTTATCGCGCCGCTGCTGCCGCTGCTGATTGACAAGCTGGGTTTGACGCTGGTGATGGCGGGTTCGCTGCCGGTCTTCATGCAAGCGCCGTCATTGCTGGGGCCCGTCATCGGCTATTTGGCGGACCGCTTCTCGGTGCGTTATCTGGTGATTTTCGCGCCCGCGATCACGGCGACGCTGGCGACGCTGATCGGCTTCATGCCGACCTATGGCACGGCCGCGCTGCTGCTCTTTTGCGTCGGCGTGAACATCATGGCTTTTCATGCGCCGGCGCCAGCGATGATCGCGCATGTGGCGGGCGGCAAGGTCGGGCGGGGCATGAGCTTTTTCATGGCCTCCGGTGAATTGGCGCGCTCGGTGGGCCCGCTGCTGGTGGGTTTTGGCGTGGCGGAATGGGGCATGGCTGGTTTGTGGCGGCTGATGTTTTTCGGCTGGCTGGCGAGCGCCGTGCTCTTCTGGCGCCTGCGCGATGTCTCCGCCAAGCGGGAAGCGCGCAAAAGCAAGAGCAAACCGATGCTGAGACGTTTCGCGCGTGTGTTTGCGCCCTTGTTGGGCGTGATGCTCCTGCGCAATATGGCGGCGAGCAGCCTGGGCATTTTCCTGGTGGTATATCTGGTTGATATTCGCGACTTCGAGTTGACGCTGGCGACGGGCGCGCTGGCGCTCTACGAGTTCGCCGGCGTCGGCGGCGCGTTGATGGGCGGGACGCTCAGCGATCGCTTCGGGCGGCGGAAAATGGTGGCCGGGGCGACAGCCTGCGCGGCGCTGCTGATGCTGATATTCGCGCATGTGGAAGGGGCGCTGCTCGTCCCGCTGCTCATCGGCATGGGCTTCACGGCGCTTTCGGTGTCGCCGGTTTTTTGGCGCTGGTGCAGGATCAGCTGCCGGAGAACCGCGCCACGGCCAACGGCATGTTCATGCTCTACGCCTTTGGCGTGCGCGCGATCAATGTGATGATGGTTGGCGTGCTGGGCGACGCCCTGGGTTTGCAGAATGCCTTCATCGCGGCGGCGCTGATTTCGCTGCTTTGCCTGCCGGTCATCTTGGCGCTGCCATCGACGCCGGCGGTCCGGCACGAAGAGCTCTAGGGCGCGGGCGGGTCAGCCGCCCATCCCGCCAACAAAGTTTCCAATTCGGCATCTGAATCGACGAATTTGACGACGCCGTCGGTCGTGGCCAGGGTTTGGCGGGGCCCGGCCCCCAGGCGCTCTATCTCCTCCGCTGGCAGGCCGATGACGGCGGCGCGCCCGCTGAGGCGGGCCTGTGTGACACGCCCAAAGCTGCGCACATGAGCGGCGGCGCCAGCTGGCAGGCTAGCGCGTGTGCTGGCGCGCAGGTCGATGACGCTGTCGACGGAATGCTCGACGGCGGTCAAGCTGAAGGCGGCTGCGCGGACCGCCTGGTGATAATCTTTCCAGTTCCATTCGCCGCTGGCGATGTAGACAATGGCGCGTCTGGATTCGTCTTTCCATTCAAAGCGGACGGGCATAGGCATTCACCGGCGATCTTGCAAGACGAATTATATCAGCGGGCGACTTGGTAAGTCGCCCCTAGGTCTGTCGCAGTTTGGGTGGGCGAAACAAGTCTCGCCCCTACAAGGCTTGTCCGGTACTCTAGCGAAATGGTCGCTTTTTCTACCCCATCCCCCGGCCCCTTCCCCGAATTATCAGGGAAGGGGAGCTTTTCTTGGCGAATTAAGTAGAAATCTGTCGCCCTTCACAAGTTACGCCCGCATTTTAGTTTTGTTTTGGTGTAATTTCAGTTGTTGTTGCATAAGAAATGCACTACCGGACAAGCCTTACAGACTGTTCGCCCGCGGCGGCCGGTCTTGCCGTGACAGGCTGACTATGTCAAAATGACTTTGCTGTTTTTGCTGAGAAGCGCCAACGGGAGGCTTTCCCGAATATGGAACTGCGCTTTCGCCTGATCGTGCTGACCTTGGTGGGGCTGATTGCGGTCGCGGTCTGGACCTTTCCCGCCTGGCGTGGTTTTTTTCGCGAGCGCAGCGCGCAGGCCGCCTTCCCCGGTTTGGCGCTTGATCTGCAGGACGACTTCCTTTCCCTGCCGCCCGACACGCGCGAGGCCTTGCTCAATATGCGGGCGAGCAATGCCGACATGGCGATGGACATGCTGCTGGTCGCCATACGCGATCCGCAAGCGGCGCCTGTCGACGACAGGTCCGCCGTGAATGGCGCGCGCGCCCTGGCGAGTGGCGAGTTTCAAGCGCTTGACGCCCTGCATTGGGGTGTGGGAGAAGCCACGATATACGAGCTGGCCGATGCGACGCGGATTCTGCGATTTGAGGATTTCAGGTCGGCGCCCGGCGGGGATGTGCGCGTCTACCTGGCGCGCGATCATCAGCCGCTGAGCGCGCTGCAACTAGGGGACGACTTTCTGGATTTGGGCAGGCTCAAAGGCAATGTCGGCGATCAGAGTTATTTCCTGCCGGCCAACCACGACTTAAGCGTGTACAACTCGGCGGTGGTCTTCTGCCGGCAATTCAACATGTCGATTACAGTGGCGACTTTGCGCTAGCGGACGGCGGGGTGCTTGCCCGGGAAGATGAGTCAGGAAACCGCAAGACACCCAGAGTTCTTCCTTAGTGCTGCTGCCGTTAAGCCCTGACACGGTTCGGAATTTTCTGCCGCAAGGGGCCCGACTCATCCTCACGAGCAAGCACGGCAAGAGTATAGTGGCGCCGGCCCGAGCAGTCAATATGGCGCTCATGTTTCGGCGACTCACAGAAAACCGCGACTCCGCGCAAATTCGAATCTGTAGGGGCAGAGCTTACATGATGCCGAACTTCTTGAACGCTTCGCTGGCGCTCATGCCCGCTTCAATCGCCTTGCCCACCAGTTTTTCGCCGCGCGCCTTGTCGATGGCGCCGCGGAAGATATCTTCTTCCGCTTCCCGCGGCACGACCAGCACGCCGTCCACATCGCCGAAGATGATATCGCCCGGTTGAATGCGCAAGCCCTCGATTTCCAGGGGGACGCGGAAGTCGATGACTTTGCCGCGCGCGCCTTGGTCCTGCGCGTAGGCGCCATGGGCGAAGGCGGGGAAGTTCAGCGCCAGGATGCCTTTTGTGTCCCGCAGGTAGCCATCGACCACAGCGCCAGCCGCCCCCAGCTTGAGCGCGCGCGTGCTCATCAGCTCGCCCCAGAGCGCATAACGTGGCGACCCGCCAGCGCAAATATAGACCTCGTTTCTTTTCAGGTCATCGAGGGCCGCGAACATCAGACCGAAGGCTTGCGCCATGACGGGATTGTTTCCCGATGCAGACCGTTCTTCGAAGACATCGGCTTCCAGCACGGTCATGGCGCGGCCGAGGACAACCATATCCGGGCGCAGGGGCCGGATGCGTGGCGGCAGAAATTGATGGGTGAAGCCCAGCTTGTCCATGATGTCGCCCACGACAGCCGTGAACAACTCACGCCGGATCAATTCAAATAAGCCTTCATCATCGTTCCAGTTGACGCTCGTCATGAATGCCCTCCTTTGAGGCGCCGCGCTCACATCAGCGCGACAGTCGCGTCATCGATAAAATCCCAGTCCCAATCGATGCCCAGGCCGGGTCCCGCCGGCGGATGCGCATAACCGTCGGCGTCAATATGCACCGGGTTCTTGATGCCCAGCTTCATCAACGAGCTCGGGATCAGCGCTTCGAAGAACTCGCAGTTGGAAATGGCGCAGCAGCAATGCAGATTGACGATCTCGAGCGCGGGATAGATGGTCGTATGCACTTCACAGCGCATGCCGAAGGCTTCCGCCAGGTGCGCCGTCTTCATCACCGCCGTCACCCCGCCCTTCCAGGAGACATCGCTGCGCACAATATCGACCACACCGCCGGCGATGCACTCAGCGGTCGAATAATGAGCGCCGACCAGGACTTCCGTCCCGCAGATGGGGATATCCAGGTCGCGCGTGAGCTTGCGCAGGCCGTTGAAATCGACATCGTAGAGCGGCTCTTCGAACCAATAATAATCCAGCTTTTCCAGCTCGCGCCCCATGCGCAGGGCTTCTTCGTAATAGGTATGCGCCGTGACCGGGTCGGCCATCAGCTTGAAGCTTGGGTCGGGGCCGACGGCTTCGCGGCAGAGGCGATAGGCTTCCAGCGCCTCTTGAAAATCGCCCGGCGGGTGCAGCTTGTAGCCGTGAAAACCGCGCGCCTTGAACTCGGCCGCTTGATCAGCATAATCCCCCGGCGTATCGAGATACATGGAACTGACGTAGGTCGGCACTTTCTCGCGGCAATGCCCGAGCAGCTTGTAAAGCGGCAGGCCGGCGACTACCCCGGCGATATCCCAAAGGGCGATGTCAAAGGGCCCGTAAGAGTAAATCGGCGTATGATGCCAGTGGCGCTCGTAACGCCTGAACTCGTGCCAGTGTTTCTCGCGCGCGAAGGGGTCTTTGCCCAGGAAGAATGGCTTGATCGATTGCGCCGCGATTGAGCCGGCCATCTCCGCGCCCATGCCGGCGAAGCCCATGCTGACGCCATCGACGCCTTCATCGGTCTTCAATGTGATCATGAGAAAGTTAAGCTCGGAGCGGTGACTGTCGCGCAGTTCCTTCTCCGACATCACCTCTTCCTGATGCTTGCACAGCCGAATTTCGATATCCGTTATCTTCATGGTCACGCTCCCCCGAGTTGGACGACAGGCGGATTGTAGCGAATTGCCCGCAAAGTAACAGCGCTGCGGTTTTTGATCGTGGTGAATATCCAAGATACAGGCGCCTTATGAACACGCTGCGGGTCAGTTTACCACCGAGTACAGCGACGGCGCAGCCGCTCGCAAATCAGGACTTGAGTCACTCAGAAAACGAACCCGCAATATCAGGAGGCTGTAGGGGCGTTTGTGATGTAGGAAGGGCGAGGCAAGTCCCGTCCCTACAGATTTCGCTATGAACGAACCCTCAATATCAGGAGGCTGTAGGGGCGTTTCGCTGAAACGCCCGCTGCCGTTTGGGTGTAGGAAGGGCGAGACAAGGGTCGCGTAGACACTGACCGTCTCTCATCCCTACAGATTTCGCTATGATTGAAGACGGAATTCAGTAAGTTCATCAAAAAAAGAGGACCTAATGTTCGATGACCTTGATCCAGAATGCGCATCATTCCAGCGTTGCCGCATTGTTGCGATGTGAAGCGGTCGGGTGAGAACAGGCGGGGGGTTCAATTGCCGTGATAATAGACGCGCTTGGCGGAGCTGCGGAAGATCAGGAAGGTCAGAATGAGGATGACCAGGAAGAGCAGCCAGGCCATGGCCGAGGCGTAGCCCATCTTGAAATAGGCGAAGGCGTTTTGGAAGAGGTAGAGCGAGTAGAAAAGGGTCGAGTCGCCCGGTCCGCCTTCGGTGATGATGTAGGCTTCGGTGAAATACTGGAAAGCGCCGATCAAACCGACGATGGTATTGAAGAGGATGATGGGGCTGATCATGGGCACGGTGACGTGGCGGAACTTGCGCCACAAGCTAGCGCCATCCAGCGAGGCGACATCGTATAGCTCCTGCGGCACATCTTGCAGCGCCGCCAGATAAATTAGCATCATCCAGCCGGTGCCCCACATGCTCATCATGATCAGGGCCGGTTTCGCCCAATGCGGATCGGAAAACCAACTGATGATCGGCAAACCCAGCTCGGCCATGATGACGCTGACGGCGCCGTACTGCGGATGCAGCAGCCAGGTCCAGACGATGCTGGTGGCGACCAGGGGCAGGATGCTGGGCAGGTAGAATATCGTGCGGAAGAGGGACAGGCCTTTGACCTTCTGATTCAGCAGGACGGCCAGGGCGAGCGCCAGCATATTGCCCAGGGGCACCGCGAAGACGACGAAGTACAAGGTATTTGTCAGCGCTTTGATGAAGAGCGGATCGAAGTAAAGCAGCTTCTCGTAGTTGAAGAGGCCGATGAAGCGGGGCGACGAAATCGGCGAGTAGCGCGTCAGGCTGTAATAGAAAGAGGCGATGATGGGATAGAGGTTGAGCGCCAGGAAGCCGACGATCCAGGGCGAGATGAAGAGCAGGCCGACGCCAATTTTGCGCAGCTCGCGGCGATTACGCGGTGTCAGCATGGCTTTCCTAACCACAGTTCCTTAAATGTCGCCACTTGGCTCATACAAAATCACCAACCCGCAAAACAAGAATCTGTAGGGGCGTTCCGCTGAAACGCCCGCTGGCGTATGGGGTGTCGGGAGGGCGAGACAAGTCTCGCCCCTACAGATTTCGCTATGAACACGGCGGTAAACATTGCCTAGCCTTTCAATCCCGTCAGCGATATGCCCTGGATGAAAACGCGCTGCATGAAGAAGAAAATGATGATGATGGGCACGACGGCCATCGTCGAAGCGGCCATCAGAATGCTGAAATCGGTGATGCCCTGCGAATTGTGGTACAAGGCCAGACCGAGCGACATGGGGTAAAGCGAGCGGTCGTTCAAGTAAATCAGCGGACCGATAAAGTCGTTCCAGGACCAGATGAATTGGAATAGCGCCACGGTCGCCAGGGCCGGTTTGCAGAGTGGCAGAATCACGCGCGTGAGCAAGATCCACTCGGAGCCGCCATCGATGCGCGTGGCTTCGGAGAGTTCCTTGGGAATGCCCAGCATGAATTGGCGCAGCATAAAGATGAAGAAGGGATGGCCGAGCCAGGCGGGCACGATCAGCGGCAGCCAGGTGTTGACCCAGCCGATTTTGCTGAAGCTGACGAAGAGCGGAATCATCACCACATGATAAGGCAGCATCAACGTCGATAGCACGAGCACAAAGACGATGTCGCGGCCCTTCCACTCGACGCGGGAGAAGCCGTAAGCGACCAGGCTGTTGGAGATGAGCGCGCCGATGACCGCGGCCACAGCGATCTGCAGCGAGTTGCCCAGGTATTGCAGGAAGGGCTGCGCTTCCAGGGCGTTGGGATAATTCTCGAATTCGAGCGGACTGGGAATCCAGACCGGCGGGTCGAGCAGGAGTTGGTCGATGGGTTTAAGCGAGGTGGTGATCATCCAGAAAAGGGGCAGGATGAAGGCGGCGGACAAGCCGACCAGCAGGACGAAGGAGACGGTGTTGTTGATGTTTGTACGTTTGATGCCGATGTTAGCAAACATGAATTAATGCAGTGGTGGGCGACCCACCGGGCCGCCCGTACACGAAAGTCTTGGATCCGGCTAGAACTGGCGGTATTCGTTCTCGACTGCGGTTTGCACGGCGTCGAGGGCTTCTTGGGCCGATTTCTCCAGCCGCAAGGCTTGACTGACTTCCGAGCCCAACCGGTCGGTATAGAAATTGGCGACCGGGATCATCGGCGTGGTCAAGGCGCGCGGGCTGCCCATGGTTTCAAAGAAGCTGCGATAATCGGGATGGTCGTCGAAGAGGGCGGCGATGCGTTCCACTTCCAGCGCGGCCAGCGAGCCGGTGGTTGTCGTCGGCGTATCCTTCCAGGCGGCGACGATGGCCATGACATCGGGATCGGTGAAGCCGGACCACCACTTGGCAAATTCATAGGCGGCGGCCGGGTTGCTCGCGCCAGAGGGGATGCATTGGTAGTTGCCCCAGATCCAGGAACCCCAGCCGGTGCTGTCTTCCTCGCCCGCGACCGGCGGCAAGTGCGTTATTCCCCAGCGGAAACCATCGGCGGCAAAGCGGTGGAAGTCGCCCAGTTTCCAGGGACCGATGAGATGCATCGATAAACGGCCCGCGATAAAGGGATCCTGTGTGCCGCCACGCTCGCCAGATAAGCCGGACTGGAAACGCTGCAGGCGTTCGACGCCGTATTTTTCGCTGTAGCTCATCATCCATTCGAGCGCGCGCACATTGCCGGGATGGTTGGCGGTGATGATGTCGTTTTCAGCATCGTAGAGCTGGCCGCCGAAGTTGCCGAACCACGCTCTGGGAAAGCCGCCGCCGCCAAAGCCAAGATGCAGCAGACCCATGCGATCCAGGTTGCCATCGGCGTCTTCTACGGTCAGCAGTTCCGCCATTTCGTCCAACTCTTCAATGCTGCTGGGTCCGACTTCGGGGTCCAAGCCGACTTCTTCGAAATGGTCTTTGTTCCAGGCGAGGTCGTAAACGCCGAAGCCGCTGGGCGTGCCATACAGCGTGCCGTCAACGACGCCGCCGGCCCAGGCTGCAGGCGTGAGGAAGTCTTGAAAGGCGGCGACCTCTTCCGGCGGTCCCAGGTCTGCGTATGGCGTGATCCCGCCCAGCGCAGCCAAACCCGGGATCTCGTTCGAGCCAAAGAAGGTGACGATATCCGGCGGGTTGCCTGACGCAATCGCGGCCGTCAAGCGCACGAGAAAATCGGCGTAGGGGACGACCAGCGGCTCAACGCGAATGGCGTCCTGGTGCGCGTGGAAGGCGTCGACGATATCCTGGACGTAATTCTCCCACTGTTCGGTCCAGCCATGCCAGTAGGTGATGGTGACGGGATCCTGCGCGGCCACGCTGGCGACGGGCAGCGCGCCCAGCGCCACAGCGCCCGTGCCGCCGGCGATGGTCTTGAGCATGTCACGGCGTGATAATCCTGTTTTCCTGTTTTCAGACATGATGATTCTCCTAGTCAGATACATTTGGGGGTACAGAACTTGCCGCTGCTGTCTCGAGTTTTGTCTCTAATTTTCACCTCCTTCTCTTCTAGACACTGGCCGCCGATACGCGTAGAAATTCTCCCGCAATGTCACTCTATAGGAAGTCGTCGAAGGACCAGTGGTTGCTCCAGCGAATGTCGATCTCTTCTTTTACGCGTTGGTAGCGGATGTCGGTTGATAGCCGAATGCGGCCCTCGGGCGAGGCGTTGGCGGTGGCGGCGTGGGTGGTGTAGGCGCCGTGCACGACCATGTCGCCGGCTTCATAATCGGCCAGCAGCCAGCGGGTATCGAGGCGGTCGGCCAGCGCGGGCAGGTCCTTGGTCAGCCAGCCGCCCAGCTTCATATTTTTGTTGTGCGCTTTGATGCGCTCCTCCGGCGGCAAGTCGGCATTGAGCGCCGTGAACTCGGCTTCCTTGCGCCGGCCGAAGTGATGCGAGTTCTCCAGATAGATCAAGCCGCCCATATCGGGCGAAATATCGCCGATGGGGATCCAGCTGGTGCAGACGGCATCGGTGCCGGCCCTGAGGTAAACGAGGTCGTAATGCGCGCCGGTTGTGCTGACATCGCCCGGCGGGATATGCCGGATGAGCTTGCGCTTGTGCAGGTAGACGGCGCCTTCAAAGAAAGCTTCATAGAATTGGTAGATGGGCTTGGCGAGGCAGAAAGCTTCGTAGGCGGCCCAGCGATGGGTCTCCAACATCAGCTTGCGGATCAGGTTCTTGTCTTCCTTCGCGCCGTCGTAGATGCCTTCGCCCGGGTCGATGTCGCGGCGGACCAAGCCCGTATCGGCGAAAGCGGCGAAGTAGCGGCGGCGGAAGTCGAGGACATCGTCACGGTCGAGAATGCCCTTAAGCCACAAGTAACCTTGTTCGTCGAACTGCGCGCGCAGCGATTTCATGGACGCGCTGGGATCAGAGGGGGTCAGCCAGCCGAGGCGATTCGGCGCGGTCGAAAGCGTATAGCCATTGCTCGTCAGCGCCTGGTCAAGAACAGCGTTTTCCATCATAAGCACAATCCTCCGCCGTCAGGCAATCACACTATAACATATTGCGGGGGGAACATTTCTCCGCTAGTCAAATGCAAATGACCGAATCAGCTCGATCTCGGCTTCGTCGTAGGGCGATCCGTCGGCGTGGAAGATGTCGTGCTGCCAGGTTTTGCTATCGGGGCTATTCAGTTCGCGGCACCAATCGAGGTAGGTCTGCGTGCGTCCCGCGACCAGCCCCCAATTGTACCAGCCGATGCGCTCGCGGACGAAAATGGGCAGGATCAGCTCGACCGTCTGCCCGACCACCCGCCGCAACCATTCGGTGCAGAGCACGGGCCGGCCATATTTCTGGCAGCGCTGGATGACCGCTTCGACGCCGGTCTCGCCATAATGGTGGAACGAGGTGACATCCGACAATTCCAATATCCGCTCCTCCATCTCGTATTCGTCATGCAGGCGAAAAATGGAAGTGGTCAGGGGCTGCCGCGCGCCCGCCTCGCGCGCCCAGGCGAATGCGGCTTCCACCAGCGGCAGGCTGCCCTCGCCCATCTCGCTGTTGCCGGGTTCGTTGTACAAGTCCCAGATCTGCACACGCTCGTCATCGGCGAAGCTCCCGACAATATCGACGACGTAATCCTTGAGTTCAGGCCAGACGGCGCGGTCAGCCACGCGCGTCAAACCCGGGCTGGGCGTCCAGCCGCTGTTGTGCGTGTAGGGAACAGGATCGTCTTGCGGCCCCAGATAAGGTTCTTTACCGGCGAAGGCGCAATCGTCGAAGAGGATGAACATGGCTTTGATGCCCTCGCCCGCCGCGATATCGAGGTATTGATCGATGCGGTATTTCAAGCCGGCCGGGTCGTCCCGCCAGACGAGAAATTGATGGAAGACGCGCGCGGCATTAAAGCCGGCCGCCGCCGCCCAGGCCAACTCCTCGGCGATGGTCGCCGGGTCGAATGACTCGGCCTGCCACATTTCGGTGGAGTTGACGGCGCTGCGCGGCAGGTAATTGCAGCCGCGGATGGGCTCGATTGCGGCGTACCATTCCTTGGCTTTTTCGGGCGTCCACTGTTCGGTCATTCCAATATCTCCTCAAATTGATTGCTCTAGGGGCGAGACCGGTCTCGTCCTCACGAAGTCGGTGGATTTTAGGGCGACGCTACAATTCCTAACAGTCTGTGTGGGCGACCCAATAGCGCGCCCCTGCAGCCTGCGGCGGTTAGAGCATGAGGCTGGCGAGCGTGCCCGCGTCGGCGCCGTCGGCGTCGACTATTCTCAGACGCATCAGACGAGCGCCGGCATCCATTCTCGCCCGCGCATCGACGTGCAGCGCGCGCAAGGGCGATACCGCGCCGAGATCAATCCGGCTCAATATTTGCCCCGCCTCATCAAGGCATTCGATTTCCGCGCGACCCACCAGGAAACAGCCGAATACGCCGCGGATGCGCGCCCCGCCGTCGGTGAGGGCGACCGAAAGCGGCTGATGCGCGCAGCCGACTTCGTTGACATCGACGATCGGCCCTGGGCAAGCGGCCGCCGACCAGATCAGCTGCTGCAGCTTGATCTCCAGCGGGCGCAGCCTGTGCAACGGGCTGAGGATTTCCGCTTCCAGAATATAACCAGGCGAGCGAATCGGTATCGGCGAGGGCGCGCCGGGCGCCTCCGTCCAGCATTCGACCGTCGCGCCATCGTCCGGATATTCGGCTTCGGCTTCGTAGGCAAACTGCATGCAGAGCGCGTAGCCGGCCCGCCTGTCGGCGAAGGCGATCCAGCCGGCCGGGCTGTGGACGCCGATCTTGCCGACGATGCCCTGATACTGCACCGCCAGCAGCCCGCTTTCGGCAGCCAACTGGTACTGCGGATTGTCATCGCCGAACATAATCTCGTAGGGCCGGTCGCGGTTGGGGTCGGTCGGGATATACAGCCAGCAATCGTCGTTGAGCTTGCCGGCCGCAGTGACGCAGGCCATCTGCGCCACATCCCAGATCGACCAACGTATCGGGCGGTTTAAGATGTTCTCGAAGAACAGACGGAGCTGAAGCCGCGAGCTGCCCGGCCGCAAGGTGACCTGGCGGCGAATGCGCAAGCCGGAGCGCGCGTCGGGCGGGCTCGTCATCAGAACGGACGCTTCGTTTGCCTGGAAATCGTAGCGCCCGGAATCGAGAATGGGATCGGGCGGGCCGGGCCATTGCCCCTCGCCATCCCAGCCTTGGGGCGCGGGCCAGGTCTTGGCGCCGCCATAATTCTTCCAGTTGATGAGCTCGCCATCGCCGGCGCGCTCTTCGTAGCTGAAGCGCGCCCCCAGCAGATCGGGATTCATGAAGAGATAGTCATGCGGACCCAGGCTGAACTGCATCAAGCGCCCGCCGATTTCCGGCACGCAGGCGGCGTCGATGATGCCATTGCTCAGCCGGACGCCGTCCCAGCCATGGAAATCGATTTCTTCGACGTTAACCGCCGGAGGCATCTACCCTGCCCTCATTCTCTGTGCCTCTGTGGTGAAAAAAGAAATCAACCCTGCAAGCCGGTGGTGGAGATGCCGCGGACGAAGTAGCGCTGCAGCAGCAGGAAGAAGATCACAGCCGGTATCGTCGCCGCGGCCGCCGACGCCATGATGACGCCGAAGCGCATCGAAAGCCCGCGCCCAACGAAGACCGCCAAACCAACCGGCACGGTGCGCGTCGCGTCCGTATTGCTGATGATGAGGGGCCAGAAGAAGTCGTTCCAGCTGCGGACGAAGGTGAAGATGGCGACGGTGGCGATGACCGGCTTGCTCAGCGGGATGAAGATGCGCCAGAGCAGACCCAGGCGGCTGCAGCCGTCTAATCGAGCCGCCTCTTCCAATTCGACCGGGATGCTGAGGAAGAATTGCGTCATCAAAAAGACGCCAAAGGCGTTGGCCGCGGCCGGCACGGCGATGCTGAAGTAGGTGTTGGCCAGCTTGAATTTGATCATGCCCAGGAAGAGCGGCACCAGCAGAATCTCGCCCGGCAGAAGAAATGTCGACAAGATGATGAGCAGCACGATGCGGCGGCCGCGGAAGCGCATCCTGGCCAACGGGTAGGCGGCCAAGATGTTGGTGGCCAAGGTCAGCACCGTGGTGATGGTCGCCACGATCAGGCTGTTGCGGAACCACTGCAACATGGGGAATGAGTCAAAGAGCCGCGTGTAGAATTCCAGCGTCGGCTCGTCGGGCCACCAGGTGGGCGGATAGCTGAAGACCTCGTTATCCGGCTTGATCGAGGTGACGAACATCCAGATGAAGGGCGCGCCCCAGATGATGGCGACGAAGATCATGATGGCATAGAGCGCCAGGCGCCCATAGTTGAGGGAGCCATCGCGGTAGACACCGTCTTTGCGCCAGGATACAGCCATTATTCTCCCTCAATTTGAACCGAGTGACATACAGGGGAGGTGTTTCCAGTTTTGCAGACTTGCATCGACTCTACTCGCTGCCGCCGAGCGGCTTAAATCACTTTCATCGCGCGCAGTTGAATGATGGTGAAGCTGAGGGTGATGAGCATCAGGATGACGCCAGCGGCCGAGGCCACGCCCATGTCAAACTTCACGAAGGCGGTCTCATAAATGTATTGGGCGATGGTGAAGGTGCTGCCTTGCGGGCCGCCGCGGGTCATGACGAATACCTGGCCGAAGACCCTCCAGCAAGCGATGACCGTCAGCGGGATGACGAAGGCATTAACCGGCATCAACATCGGAATGGTAACATAGCGCACCTCTTGCCAGCGCCCCGCGCCATCGATCCTGGCCGCCTCATACAAGTCTTCCGGTATATCCTGCAAGCCCGCCAAATAGATGATCATATTGCCGTTGACCGTCCACCAGATGGTGGTGATGGCGATGGCCGGCATGGCCGAATCGGGGTCGCCCAGCCAGTTGATCGGCGGATTGACGCCCAATAAGCCCAGATAATAATTCAGCAGTCCCGAGCTGCGCTCCAGGATCCACTGAAAGATGATGCCCACCGCCGCCACGCTGACGACATGGGGCAGGAAGACGATGGCGCGCGCGATATTGCGTCCGCGCAGCTTCTGATTCACCAAAAGCGCCAGCAGAAAGCCCAATACGATAAGCGGGATCGCCGCCAAGACGACGAAGTAGAGCGTATTCTGCAGCGACTCAATGAAGAGTTCGCTGTTGAGCAGCTTGGTATAATTCTTTAAGCCGCGCCATTTGGGTTCGCCGATGATGCCCCATTTGGTGAAGCTGGCGTAGACGCCGACGAAGGCTGGCAGCAGAAGAAAGACAATGAAGAGGACCAAATACGGCGCCATGAACGCATAAGCGATCAAGTCATTCTTGATGCTGTTCCAGCTGGATGCGGCGCGTTTACCTTTTGGCGCGAGGTTGCTCATGAAGCTGATTCCGTTGTTGAGGAATTTGTAGGGGCGACTTATCAAGTCGCCCGAAACATGATTTTTCACTACAACGGGCGAGACAAGTCTCGCCCCTACAGTTTGCATTTGGTGGCAAGCGGCGGGCGACCAGGTTGGTCGCCCCTACAGCCAATTGGATATACAACCCTACTCATCCAGCAGCAGCTCGTCGATGCCCGCTTTCATGTCAGCCAAGGCTTCCTCGACGCTCTTGTCGCCAGCTTGAGCCGCCTCGATATTGCGCAGGATCGGTGACTGACCGCCGAAGGTGAAGACGGAGGTGTACTTCTCAATGGCGGGCTCCATAACCGAGATCGCCAGCGAATCGACGAAGGGCGCGTAGTATTGGGCGAATTCATGATCGGTCCAGTAGGGGTCCGCCAGCGCCACCGGCAATACCGGCACGATGCCGACTTTGATGCCCGGTTCAGCGTAATTCTCCAGGAACCACTTGATGACCTTCATGCCGTTGAGGTAATTCTCGTCGCTGTCTTGCACCGTCAGCGCCAGGCAGTGGGTATTGGTCCAGGTGGCCGGCACATTGCCAAAGGTTGGCATCACGGCCGTGCCGAGGTTCTTGCCTTCCCTGATATATGAATTGACCATCCAAGGTCCAACCAGAACCATGCCCGCGCGCTCATTTTGGAAAGCGCTGATGTCGCCGACGCCCGAGCCCATGCTCGAAACACCGCTGTTCTGCAAATCCACCATATATTGCAGCGCTTGATGGGCCGCTTCGCTATCGACTGCCGCTAAGCCGTCTTCACCCAGCCAGCTGCCGCCAAATTGGTAAAGCAAGGTGTGGAAGAACCAGCGACCGAGGGCGCCGCCTAATGGCTGATCCAAGCCGTATTGCGCCACCATGCCGTCATCATCCGTGATCGTCATCGCCTCCGCCCAAGCCATGAATTCTTCGCCGGACGTCGGCGGGCTGTCCGGATCCAAGCCGGCCGCTTCGACCAGGTCTCTGTTGTAATAGAGGTTCATCGGATGCAGGTCGCCGGGCAGGCAGTAGAACTCGCCATCGATCTTGCTCAACTCGATGATGTTCTGCGGCACGCCGGTGAGATCGATATCGGCGGCAGCCATCAGATCGTCCACCGGCAGCAGGACGCCTTTTCTGACGTACTCGGTGACTTCCGTATTATGGAACATCACCACATCGGGCGGGTTGCCAGCGGCGGCGGTGAGCGTCAGCTGGGTGAACAGGTCATCCCAGCCCAGGGCGGTCGGTTCGATGACCAAGCCGTCTGCGTTTTCCTCATTGAAACGCGCAAAGACGGTATTGAGCATCTCGGTATTGTCGGCGCCGGTCCAGCCGTGCATAAGCGTGACCGGGGTCGAGTCTTGCGCCAGCGCCGCGCCCGGCAGGATAAGCAGGGCGACTACTAAAACTTTCAGAAGCATCTGCTTGGCCATGGAAATCTCCTTCATGAATTGGCCTTTTTCAAAAAATCGTGTAACGCGGCAATGCTAACACGTTTCATGGGGGCCTGCCACAATCTCGTAAAATCAGTCGGCATAGCGCATGCGGCGCAGGGTCAGAAAAGCCGCGCAACCAACGATCTCGCGGCCAACGCGAAGTGGGACGACATTGCGACTCGTCCCGTCAAGGCTTCAAAGCCTTCGCTTGGTTTCGCCTTGCCATGATTCCACTTGGGTTGTCGACGGCGCTTGCTTAAATCACCTCGAGATAATCCCGATCCGGCAGCTGCGGGAAGGGGGCATGCGGCTCGGCCTGATACCAGAAGGCGGTCGACGCGATATCGTCTTGCAGCGGCAGGTAACGCCACTCGTCGAAGGGCGCTTCATGCAGCGAGCCGGAGCGCCAGCCCAGGGCTTGAATCGTCACGCGCAGGTCCTGCTCGAAGCGG
>JAPPEU010000001.1:34999-41883 GCA_028875245.1 Chloroflexota bacterium | reverse complement strand
GCCTGATGCGCATCAACCCGATTGGCGTGCCCGAGCCCTGGGCGGCCGAGAGCGTTGTCTGGGAAGACCCGCTGAACGTGGTCGTCACCTTGCGCGCGGGCATGAAATGGCATGACGGCGAGGATGTGCAGTCCGATGATGCCGCCTATTCCTTTGAAGCGGCGCTGGCAGGCACGACCCAGGTGGACGAGGATGGCAAGGAAGAGTTCCGCCCTGAAGCGCCCGATTACCACCCCTTCGCCCGCAATGTCGCCGAAATCGAGATCATCGACGACCTGTCGCTGCGCTTCACGCTCAATACACCCTCAGCGGCCTTCGAGACCAGTTCGCTGGCCAAGCTGAACTTGATTCCCAAGCACATCTGGGAACCGATCATCAATGACTTGCTGGAGCGCGATGACGCTGATGCTGATTCGATCCAGGAAGAAATTCCCATCGGCTCCGGTCCCTTCAAGTATGTCGCCTATGATGTGAACGAGTTCGTCTTCCTTGAGGCTTTCGATGATCACTGGGCGCGGCCGAATATCGATGCCTGGATTATGAACGTCCTGCCGAATCAGGAAGCGACGCTGGGGCAGATTCAAGCCGGCGAAATGAACTTCCTCTGGGAATGGCCCGGCGATCCCGGCGTGCTGCAGCAGATCGTCGCCGACAACGAGCATCTCGATCTGTTCTCGGCGATCAGCATCGGCTTCAACTACTTCGCCTTCAACGTGCGTTACGCGCCCTTTGACGATGTAACCTTCCGTCAAGCGGTCGCGCATACGATCCCGCAGGAGTTCATCATCGACAACATGTTCAACGGTTTGGCGGCGCCGGCCGACAGCTTCGTCTCGGCCGCGCTGGAATACTGGCGTCAATGCGACGACCTGCCGACTTACGAGTACAGCATCGAAGGCGCGCGCGCCTTGCTGGAAGGCGCCGGCTACAGCTGGGATGACGACGGCCGCCTGCATTACCCGGGGAATTAAGCGCGGATCAAAGCGAAACTGTAGGGGCGAGAGAAGGTCAGTGTCTGCGCGACCCTTGTCTCGCCCACTGAATCACTAGTACGAGTTCGGGCGACTTACAGAGTCGCCCCTACAAACATCACAAATGTCGGAATACGTAGGGGCGTTTCGCTGAAACGCCCGCAACAACGACATTCCAAAGCGGGCGACTCACAGAGTCGCCCCTACAGACCTCTTGTAGGGGAACAGAATGAGCCGCGGCGTCGCCTATTACATTTTGGGGCGTTTCCTGCAGAGCGTGATGGTCCTCTGGATTATCGTGACGCTGCTCTTTCTGCTATTCCGCCTGGCGCCGAGCAATCCGCTGGCCAGCTATATCGACACGACCTTCACCAAACAGCAGGAAGCGGCGCTGCTGGCGCGCTTCGGGCTCGATAAGCCGCTGGGCGAGCAATACATCATTTATCTGGTCAACTTGCTCAAGCTCGACCTGGGCGATACCTTCAGTTACTCGGGCAAGACAGTGCTGGATATCCTGGGCGCTGACCTGCCCAACACCATTTATTTGACCCTGACTTCGCTGCTGCTGGCTTATGCCGTCGGTGTATTAGGCGGCATCGTGATGGCGGCGCTGCGCGGCAGTTGGATCGAGCGCCTGGGCACGACCTTCACGCTGATGACGCGGGCGGCGCCCCAATTCTGGGTCGGGATGCTGCTGCTGACGTTTTTCGCCTTTCAATGGAAATTGCTGCCTTCGTCAGGCATCGGCCCGCCGATGGTGCGCTACCGCTGGGAGACGGAGTGGGACAAACTGATGTCGCCGGTGTTCTGGCGGCACATGATCCTGCCCACCTTCACGCTGGCGCTGTATTTGCACGGGCTGCCGCTGCTGCTGATGCGTTCAAACATGCTCGAAGTGCTGGATCAGGATTATGTAACGATGAGCCGGCTGGCCGGGTACAGCGAGTGGCGCGTGATGATGCAGACGGCGGCGCGCAATGCCATGCTGCCGGTGCTGACGGCGCTGACGCTGGGCATCGGTTATAGCATCGGCGGCAATGTGGTGATCGAGCATGTATTTTCCTGGCCCGGGCTAGGGCGCACGCTGGTTCGGGCGGTCCAGCAAGCTGATTATCCGCTGGCGCAAGGCGCGTTTTTCCTTATTGCTGTCATTATTGTATTCATGAATTTCATCGCTGATATCATGTACAGCCTGCTGGACCCGCGCGTCGGCGCATCGGCGCAGGCGCAGGTTTCATAAAGCGAAGGTAGAGCGATGCAACAAGAAGCGAGCGTTCGCGCAGAAGCGCCGAGCAAGGCGGCGATTCAGTTCCGGCAAGGCTCGGCCATCCGCCAATTGTGGGAGACCAACCTTGAGGTATTTCAGCGCGACAGAATGGCGCTCTTCGGCTTGTTCATCTTTGCCGTTTTCGCCATCGTGGCGATATTCGCGCCGCAGATCGCCCCGAATAACCCGCTGACGCCGCTCAAGAACAACGAAGGCGACTGGATCAAGGATGCGATGCCCTACTGGCTGGCTGAACCAGGCGAGGATGAAGCCGAGGGTTACAGCAATACATTTCTGCTGGGCACGACAAACATCGGGCGCGACATCTATTCCCAGTTGATTCACGGGTCGCGCTCGGCGCTGCTGGTTGGCTTCTCGGCGGCGGCGGCGGTGGCCGTCATCGGCACGGTGGTCGGCTTGCTGGCGGGTTATTATGGCGGCTGGGTCGATGCCGTCCTGATGCGCGCGGCCGATGTCGCCTTCGGCATCCCTTTCATCCCCTTCATCATTGTGATATCCGCTTTTATGGATCCCAGCATCTGGAATGTGGTGGTGGCGATGGCGGTGCTGCTCTGGCGAGACACCGGCCGCGTCATCCGCTCCCAGGTGCTCGTGATCAAGGAGCAGGCCTTTGTGAGCGCGGCGCGCGTCTCCGGCGCCAGCGACCTGCGCATCATCTTCGTTTATATCGCGCCGAGCATCCTGCCGCTTTCATTTCTTTACGGCTCCTTCGCCATCGCCTGGGCCATCTTGACCGAAGCGAGCGTCAGCTTCCTCGGCTTCAGCGATCCGGAGACGATCAGCTGGGGCTTCATGCTGCAGGACGCCTTCAACTCCCTGGCCCTCTCGCGCGAGGCATTTTATTGGATTGTGCCGCCCGGCCTCTGCATTATGCTGACGGTGATGGCCGGTTTCTTCATCGGGCGCGGTTACGAAGAAGTGCTGTTTCCGCGCTTGAGAAGGATGTGAGGGGGTATGAATCGGCAACCCCGCCCCCGGCCCCTCCCCAAGGCCTTAGGGAGGGTAGACTGGTCGCATTTGAAACGGATTAAACATTTCTATCCAGCCTCCCCCCATTGCGATGGGGGGATTGAGGGGGGTTAGATCGGGGCTTCTCATGTCCATTCTCTCCATCCGCGATCTAAAGGTCGAATACGCCACACAGGACGGCGCCGTCGAGGCGGTGGACGGCGTTTCGCTCAATGTCGCCGAAGGGCAGCATCTCGGCTTGATTGGCGAATCCGGCTGCGGCAAGACCACCCTGCTCAAAGCGATCGTGCAGGTCCTGCCGCGCAATGGGCGCGTCAGCGGCGGCAAGATCATGTTCAAGGGCATGGACCTCATGCAGCTGCCGGCGGCGGAGATGCGACAGCTGCGTTGGCGCGAGATCGCCACCATCCCGCAGGCGTCGATGGACTCGCTCAATCCGGTGCAGCGGGTTGGCAGCCAGCTCATGAAGCTGCTAAGGGTTCGCGGCGGCTTCGACAAGCGGGCGGCGCGGCGCCGGGCGGTCGACCTCTTCGACATGGTCGGCCTTGATACCGAACGGCTGATGCACTACCCGCATGAATTTTCCGGCGGCATGAAACAGCGCGCCGTCATCGCTATGGCGCTCGCCCTGGAGCCGAGCCTGCTGATCGCCGATGAGCCGGTCACCGCGCTTGATGTCATCGTGCAGCATCAGATCCTGGAAGTGCTGCGCGAGCTCGAAGAAGAACTAAACCTGACGGTCATGTTGATCACCCACGATATCTCGGTGGTGGCGCAAGTCTGTGATTCCGTAGCGGTGATGTATGCCGGGCGCATCGTCGAACAAGCCGCGGCCGAGCCATTCTTCGCCTCGCCGGCGCACCCCTACAGCCTGGGCCTGCAGCAAGCATTTCCCAACCTGGCGCGTCCGCGTGATGTGCTCGTCTCAATTGAGGGCTACCCGCCCGATCTGCGCGAACCGCCGGCCGGTTGCCGCTTCGCTGAGCGCTGCCCCTTTGTGCAGGAGGCCTGCAAGGAGCATGACCCGCGCCTCGAAATCGTGGGAGACAATCGCTTGGCCGCCTGCCTTCGCACAAACGAAATGGACGCCCTGCGCGTTCAGGCGGAAGACCCGACCCTTTGGCAGCATGTCGAAGTGGCGCAGTTAGTCGGGCAACCCCCCCCTAAATCCCCCCCGACGGGTCAGTGTCTACGCGACCCCATCGCAATGGAGAGGGACTTGAATGCGCCACCGCTAGCGGCAAACTCGGTAGAGACGCTCCCCCTCCCTGATGCCTCGGATGCCCGCCATAGAGATGGCGGGAAGGGGCCGGGGGGTGGGGTTGACGACATCTTGCTCGAGATGCGCGATGTGTCCAAGCGCTTCAAGATCGGCGGCGGTTTGGCCGGGCTGCTGCGCGGCGACAAAGAGCAGACGGTCTACGCGGTCAACAACATTTCTTTCACGCTGCGGCGGGGCGAGAGCCTGGGCCTGGCCGGCGAATCCGGCTGTGGCAAGTCGACCACGGGCAAGCTGCTTGTGAAGCTGCTTGACGCCAGCGATGGCGAGATCGTTTTTGCCGGCGAGGAATTGTCCGGCGTTGACGACAAAGACCTGCTGGCCTTCCGCAGCCGCGTCCAGTTGATGTTCCAGAATCCCTTCGAAGCGCTCAATCCCCGCTTCACCCTTTACCGCTCCTTGACCGAGCCGCTGATCATCCACGGCTGGAAAGATGAGAACGAGCGCACGCAGCGGGTGGTGGAGACCTTGGATCGCGTGAACCTGCGCCCGGCGGAGGTCTTCCTCGACAAGTACCCGCATCAGCTTTCCGGCGGGCAGTTGCAGCGGGTGGTGCTGGCGCGCGCGCTGGTATTGCATCCCGACTTTCTGGTGGCCGATGAACCGGTGTCCATGCTTGATGTCTCGGTGCGGGCCGGCATCCTCAATACGACGCGGCGCCTGGCGAGAGAGCTGGGCCTGGCCACCGTGTACATTTCGCACGATCTGTCGCTGCTGCAATACACCTGCGACCGCATCGCCATCATGTACCTCGGCGAGATCGTCGAGATCGGGCCCAGCGACGAGGTCATCAACAACCCGCAGCATCCCTATACGCAAGCGCTGATAGCGGCTGTGCCCGTGCCCGACCCCACCGTAGAGAACCCGCCGCTGCGCATCCGGGAAGGCGTGCCCCGGCCCACCGAGCAATTCGCCGGCTGCCCCTTCGCCCAGCGCTGCCCCGAAGTTATGGAAGCCTGCCTGAGCGTCCGCCCGCCCCTCATCGCCGACGAGCGCGCGCATCAAGCGCAATGCCACCTCTACGGCGAACATCACAAATCGCCCAAGCTCAATCACGACGGCGCCGCGCCACGCTGACAAGGCATGGTACTGACAGTCGTTCTTGTCATTTTGATTTATGCCGCGGCTGTCATCACAGTTTATCGGCGATTGATCCCAAGCTTGCCGTCAGAGTTCGCGCGCTTGCCGCTCCTTCTGCTAGTGGCGCAGGCGCTTGTTTTCATCGGGCATTTTCTAGTCCCGCAGTCATGGACATTTGTCTATTGGCTGTTTCACCCTGATAAGGAATTGAATATCCCCAGCCTGCTTTCGTCAACGCAATTGGCGCTCGTCAGCGGCGCCGCGCTGGCGATTGCCTGGCTCCATTCGTCCAGACCGACCCGCCAACGCCTCTACTTCTTTGCGCTGGGGCTGCTCTTCCTCTTTCTTGCCTGGGAAGAGTACACCGAAGCGTTCAAATTCGGCGCCTTCGCGTTTTCCAGTTCAATCAGTTGGCATACCTTCAGTTGGACAATCGGAATTGTGTTTGCTGCGCTGACGGCCTGGGCGGCCCTGCGTTCTTCCCGCAGCGCAAGAATCTGGCATTTGTGTTTTCTGGCCGGCTTCGCGCTTGTCGGAGTCGCCGGAATAGTGATTGACGATGTACAGCTTGATTGCGCCGGTTCGATTTTCGCGGGCGCCGATGGCTGCCTAAAGAGATATATTTTGGATGAATCCATGGAGTTTCTTGGCGCTTGGCTGGCGCTGGTCGGTCTGCTGGGTCAGTTTACTGCTCTGAGGCCGCCGCTATCACTTTGGCTGCGCCGATTGCTCCAGCTATTGCCGCTGTTTTGGGTTGCGGCACTTATTCATCGTCCTGTGTTTCTAACGCTTGAAGGACGGTTTTCCGCTCAACCGGCTTCGGTGCAGTTTGAGTCGAGCACACTCAAACACGGCATACACTTGAACGGCTACCGCATAGAGCGGAATGATGAGGCGGTCGCGCTTGAGCTCATAACCTACGCCAAGAGAAACGCGCATTTCGATCGTGGCTTTTCGGCCCATCTAGTCGATCAGGTCAGCGCCAAGTCTGTCGCAAGCGGCGACAAGTTTTGGGCGCCCGAGGCTGGAGCTAAATTTGGTCCCGGTTCTTTGCGCGCGTACCGATCGCGGATTGAAATGGAGATTCCGCCCGAGTCAGCCACAAACCGCGCGCTTTGGCTGGCGCTGACGCTCTGGCGCGAAGAGGATGGCACATTTGTTGGGCAAAGCGTATACTCCAGCGACCACCAGTTGCTGAGCGATACACAGGTGATCCTCGGCGAGTTTGTGTTGCCCTCCGCCTCGGGGGGGGGGGGGGGGGGGGCGGGGGGGGGGGGGGGGGGGGGGGGGGGGGGGG
>JAPPEU010000001.1:0-34989 GCA_028875245.1 Chloroflexota bacterium | reverse complement strand
GCCCAATTTTTTGGCCAAACCGCAAACCCCCCCCCCCCCCATTTGTCGCGCCAAAACACCGTTAGGGGGGGGGGTTTTTTGGTCCCCCCCCCCCCCCCCCCCCCCCCCCCCCCGACAATCCTGTGGCTTTGTTCAACAATGGATTCACACTCTACGAAAGCGAATTGCCGCCGTCCGCGAAAATCGGAGAGGCGCTGCCGGTCACATTTTCCTGGGGCAGCGCAAGCGGGAGCCATGAGGACACGGTGCAATTTTTGCATCTGAGACATGAAGACAGCGGCGCGTGGTGGGGCTACGACCAGCAGCCCTTGGGCGCGCGCCTGCCAGCGACCGACGCGGACGGCAAGCCCTTCGTCAACGGGCGCATTCCGCTTGGCAGGCTAAGCTTGGAGTGACAAGGGCCAAAATCAGCCGGGGCGGGCGGCATGGCGATTTGTCCCCGGTGGCTGTATCTTATAAACATCTCGCCCGAGATCCAAGTGAAACCGCACGGGGCTAAGCATCGGAGATAGGACCTGATGAACGGCAGCGAGCTCGCAGTTCCCGGCCATACGACGCTCCGCATCCTGGTCACCCTGCTATACCTGCTGGTGGGCGGCTTCAGCATCCGCTGGCTCCTCCCGAATCTGTCGCCCTTTTCCAAGCGCGGGGCAGGCATCCTCTTGGCGGCGCAGGCTTTGGTGATGATTCTTGCGCTCAACTTCCGCTCGAGTTGGACCTGGGCGGGCTGGCTTTGGGATTTGAACATGGAGCGGAATGTCGCCGCCACCCTGGCGTCGGCGCAACTGGCCATGATTGGCGGCGTCGCCCTCTCGGCCGCCTGGCTCAGGCGGGACCTATCGGCCGGGCGCCGCTTCTTTATGGTCGCCATTGGGCTGATATTCTTGTATTTTGCCGTTGATGAATACTTCGCTTTCCACGAAAACAGAGGATACAACTGGAAAACGGTCTACACGGCCCTCGGTCTCGTGGTGGCTTCAGCCGCGGCGCTGTTGGCGCTGCGCTCAAACCGGCGGGAACGGCGGTGGTTTGCCTGCCTTTTGGCCGGTCTAGCGATAATGGCTTTTGGCGCCATCGTCTTTGACATAATCCAGTATTCTCCGCTCTGTGTCGAATGGGGCTTCAGCTTTTACGGCTGGTGCCGCATCTATGCCTTGGAAGAAGCGCTCGAGTTTCTTGGCGCCTGGCTGATTTTGATTGCGATGCTCGGCTTCTTCTCCGGCTCGACATCGAAAACGCGGCGCAAACTGCAATGCGCGCTCTGTGCGTTGCCGGCGCTTTGGATACTGGCGCTCATCCACTACCCCGCCGCGCTGATGCTGGACGCGGCGCTCGCGGCACAGCCGGCCGCGGTGACATTTGAAAACAGCGGGCCAAATCATGACATACTTTTGCACGGCTATAAGATAGACAAGACGCCGGAATCCATTTCTGTCCAGCTTTATTTCTACGCCCGCAACAAAGCTTACTTCGGGCAGGGCTCTTCCCTTCATCTTGTCGACCAAGCCACGGGCCAGTCAATCGCCAGCAATGACGACCACTGGGACAGTTTCCTCGCCCCGCGCTTGGGGCTGGGCTTCCGCTATGATTATCGGCAGTGGCTGGCGCTCGACATTGAGCCTGAGGCGCCCGCCAACCGCGCCTTATGGCTTGTGTTGACGCTTTGGAAGGAAGGCGAGGGAGACTATGTGAAACAGCGAATCGTCTCCAGCGATCATTTCACGCTGAGCGATACGCAGGTCATCCTGACCGAATTGGTCATTCCGGCCGAATCGCCGATTCCGCCCGGGACCGCCGCCGTCGCCCGGTTTGAAAATGGCTTCAGCCTCGACGCCGTCGATTTGCCTGCGCGCGCTCAGGCTGGCCAGTCCCTGCGCCTGCCCTTTGCCTGGCGCGCGAATGTCGATAGCAGCGAAGATTTTACGCAGCTTCTGCATTTTGTGTCCGAGGAGAGCGGCGCGCAATGGGGCTACGATCAACAGCCGCTTGGAGCGCGCCTGCCCACCCGGCTTTGGTACGGTGGCCTGTACGACAGCGAAACCTGGGATATCCCTATCCCCGCCGACTTGGCGCCCGGCGCCTATACTGTGTATACAGGGCTTTACCGCTCAAGTGACCAAGCGCGCGCGTCGGTGAGCGGCGCGGACGGCATGCCCATCGCCGACGCCCGTGTTCCGCTGGGAACCATTGTCATAAACTGATGACGGCGCCATAGCTATGGAATATGGAGAGGGAAGCAATATGGAGATGATGAGGGCGGCCATTTTCCACGAGCACGGCGAGCGCGATCGGATTCGGGTGGAGCCAGTGCCCATTCCGCAGCCGGCTGCCGGGCAGGCGCGCATCAAAGTGCATGCCTGCGCGCTCAACTGGCTTGATGTGGGCATTCGCCGCGGACCGCAATTCGGCGCTGTCCCATTGCCTTTGATCACCGGCGTTGATGTCTCCGGCGTCATCGACGCCCTTGGCGCCAACGTTGCGGGCTGGCGCGTCGGCGACGCCGTTACCTTCTACTCGCTCGTCACCTGCGGCGACTGTGAATTTTGCCGCGCTGGCGACGTCACCGTCTGCCCGCATCACCGGATCATCGGCGAGCACATGAACGGCGGTCTGGCGGAATATACGGTCGTCCCGGCGCGGAATCTCATCGCGAAACCGACGAACTTGACGCATGTTGAAGTGGCGGCGCTGCCTGTCGTTTCCATGACAGCCTGGCACATGCTGGTCACGGTCGCGCGTTTGAAGGCGGGCGAGAGCGTCTTCATCCCGGGCGCAGGCGGCGGCGTCGCCTCAATGGGCATTCAGATTGCGAAGCTTGCCGGCGCCACTGTGATCGCGAGCACATCGACGCCGGAGAAAATGGAGCGGGCGCGGGCGCTGGGCGCGGACCACGTGGTCAATTACAAGGATCGGGCTTGGGTCGAGCAGGTGATCGCCTGTACGGATGGCCGCGGCGTTGATGTGGCGCAGGATCTGGTCGGCGCCGCAACCTGGGCCGATTCGCTGCGGACCTTGAAGCGCAACGGGCGCATGGTCGTTTGCGGCTCGCATTCGGGGCGGAGCTTTGACCTGCGGATACCGCAGATTTACCACCGGCAATTGAGCATACTGGGCGCAAATGGCGGGACTTTCAATGAACTTCGCGCCTGCCTCGAGTTGGCGAATCAAGGCGCGCTGAAGCCGGTGATTGATCGTGTGCTGCCGCTGTCCGCGATCCGCGAAGGGCATCGCATCCTCGAAGAGCGCGATCACTTCGGCAAAGTGGTCATTGCTGTCGCCGAAGACGAGCGGCCGAACTGTCCCAACGACGCCCAATCTGCTACAATCGCGCGGTCTGAAAGCGCAGCAATGAAAGTGACAAGGCGCAATGATGAGGATTAGCGCATTCGGCGATGAAATCGCGGCAGACTTTGAAGAACAGTTGCAATGCATTCAGCAGCTTGACATTCCGCTCATCGATATCCGCGCCGCCTGGGGTGTCAACTGCTCCCAATTCAGCGCCGACCACAACGGGCGCATCAAAGAACTATGTCAGGAATACGGCATCGGAGTCAGCTGCATGGGCAGCCCCATCGGCAAGTCGCCCATCATCGACCCGATCGCGATCGAAGGCGAGCGCCTCAAGACCATCGGCGCGACCGCCCACAACCTCGGCACAAGGAACATCCGCCTGTTCAGCTTTTACCCCCAAGCCGAAGTTGACGCCGACGCCATCAAACTTTCGATTGAGCGGCTCGCGGCGCTCAGTGAAATCGCCCGGCAGAATGACTTGCAGCTGCTGCTTGAGAACGAGAAAGGCGTCGTGGGCGACCTGCCCGAACGCTGTCTGGAGCTCATGCGCGCCATCGATACTCCGCACCTGCGCTTCATTTGGGACCCGGCCAATTTTGTCCAGTGCGGCGCTGTCGACCAGGTCGACCGCTGGTGGGACGCCCTTCATCCCTATATTGGCTACATCCACATCAAGGACGCCAAGCTCGCCGACAACTCGGTGACGGTCGCCGGCGCCGGCGATGGTCAATTGTTGGCGCTGCTGACGCGGCTGAAAGCAAGCGGATATGAGGGGGCGCTCTCACTGGAGCCGCATCTGCTCGAGGCGCGGCATTCCAGCGGGTTCAGCGGCGGCGATGGCATGGCGGCGGCGGTGGGCGCGCTGCGGGGACTGATGGCACAGGCGGGAATTGAGGAGGGCTGAGGTCTTACGCGGCCGTCGGAGTGGCGGACAGCATCAGAGGGCGTCCCGCTATTGCGCAGGCAGCAATTCGAAGAATCCGCAGTGCCGTGGGCGAAATATGCTGAAGTCGCGCCGGTCAAAGGTGGCGATCCGTGTAATGCCGAGCCGCTCCGCGATTGCCATTATGCAGCAATCGACGATGTCAAATTCTGCGCTGGCATAGGTTTTGGTGATGTCGCAAATCCTTTCCAAATCACTCCGTTCCAGCGGCACAAGCGCAATGTCGCTCAGTCTAAAGCTCTCCAAAATCGTATGTAGCCGCGCGTATCCGACGTCACGCACAGCGAGATACGCGAACTCCGGGAGAACCACGTCAGGGACCAGCATCATATCTGGCGACGTCTCAAACGCAAAAGCCGCAGCAACCTTGTGGTTAACGTCGTTGGGATTGTGAACGGCAAAGACAAAGCTTGTATCGGTGATGATTGTCATCTACGGATGCGTCGATCGATGAAATCGGCGAACTCATTGTTAAGTATCTCTCGGCTGCGAGCTGAAGTATCAACTCTTTCTTTCGAAGCCACACCAGCCTTAAGCGCGACTTGCGCGAACCTGGCTAAAGATCCTGGTGGATACTCTTTTTCAAGCAGTTCGGACAGACGTTCAGGCGAGATGCCGCGTTCAGTCGCCTGTTTTGCCAAGTAGGGCGGGCAAGCGTCTCCCGCTTCAGGCGCAGTCAATTCCGATTTGGCGGACTCCTCCGTCAACCTGACGCTGTTGCGCACGACATTACGACCCTCAAGCATATCGCTGACAAGCTCTTCTATAGTCAGATTTCGCTCTTTAGCCAGTTCTTTTAGCTGCAGGCCGACTTCGTCCGAGATTTCGATTTTCATGGTGTATTCCCTCACTGCGCCAGGAATGTTGGCGGCCCCCTCACATTATAGCGGGAAAACACGACCAACCAAAGATGCGCGCCGGCCTCCGCGCTTTGCCTAAGGCAAGATCAAGATATGCAGCTCGCGCGGGCCATGCGCGCCTTTGACGAGTTGATGGCCGATATCGGCCGTCTTGCTGGGACCGGAGACGATCACCGTATTGCTGGCTTCGCGGAAGGCCTCATGAGCGCGCGCCGCCGCCCAAGTCTCGAGGTCGGGCAGGACCTGATCCGCCGTCATCAGCGCAATGTGCAGGTCCGGCAATAGCGAAGCGCTGCGATAGCGCCCCGCGCCGCTCTCCAGCACGAGGCTCCCGGTCGCCGCCAGCGCCGCGTTCACGCCGGTGAGGCCGACGCGGACGCCGCCGTCGTTATGCTGGGCGACAGCCACACCGAGCGAATTCAGCAGGCCATGCGCGCCATCCAGCGGCAAATGCGCCTCGTCCCAACTCAGCAGGGATTTGTCGCCGTCCAGCAGGTCCATAATCTGCTCGACGGCTTCGCTGCGATCCACTTGATACACAAAACAGCCGAGGCTTTGCGCATTGTCGATGAATTGATTCAAGCGTTCGGACGCGGTCATCGTCTGTGGCGGGATCATCTGGCGGCGTTCGACGATGAGCGCGACATCGGTAAATGGCGCTTGCGCCGCCCGCAATCTGCTCAGGATTCTTTCACGCGCGGACATTTGGGCGTTCCTTCCACAGCTGGCGGAAAGGCTTGGGCGCAAAGTCGGGGAAATCGCGGTGTTTGCTCCAATTGCCCAGCAGGCCCGGCATGTATTCGCCCATGATCGCCTGACCGGCGCGGGCCGCTTTCCCGCCGAGGGCAAAGCGCGTCGGCGAGGTCATGCCGATCGCCCACATTTTCATGGCCGCGTCCCAATCGACGTTGGATTGGCCCTTGCGCACCTGATCCCAGCGCAGGTCCAGCAGCATGCGCGGCAAATCGATATCGACCGGACAGACCTGCTTGCAGCTGCCGCAGAGGCTGCTGGCATGGGGCAGCGGCGCCGCATTCTCCAAGCCGACGAATAATGGCGTGAGCACCGCGCCAATGGGGCCGCCGTAGACCCAGCCGTAGGCGTGCCCGCCTGTGCTGCGGTAGACCGGGCAGGCATTCTGGCAGGCGCCGCAGCGGATGCATGCCAGGGCGTCGGCATACTTCGTCCCGTATATCTCCGAGCGGCCATTGTCGACCAGGATGACGTAAGCGTGCTCCGGCCCGTCATCTTCGTCGCTCCGCGCCGGTCCGTTGAGAATATTGGTGTAGACGGTCAGCGATTGGCCGGTGGAGCTGCGCGGCAGCACCTGCGTCAACGTGGCGTAGTCCTCGACAGTTTCGACAATCTTTTCGATGCCGACCAAGGCGATGTGCAGGCGCGGCATGGATGTGCACATGCGGCCGTTGCCTTCGTTCATCACCAGGCCGATCGAGCCGGTTTCAGCGATCAGGAAGTTGGCGCCGGAGATGCCCATATCGGCTTTGAGAAAATCCTCGCGCAGCATCTTGCGGGCGAAAGCCACCATCACCTCGGCGTCATCGGTCGGCGCCATGCCCAGCTCGCGGATAAAAATATCGCGGATTTCGTCTTTCGTCTTGTGCATGACCGGGGCGACGATGTGGCTCGGCGTCTCGTTGTTGAGTTGGATGATATACTCGCCCAGGTCCGTCTCGACCACGCGCAAGCCGGCCGCCTCCATCACATGGTTGACGCCCAGTTCTTCGCTCAGCATGGACTTCGACTTAGTGATGGTTCGCACGCCGTGGCGCGCCGCGATATCCAGTACAAGTTGATTCGCCTGTCTGGCGTCTTCCGCCCATTCCACGCCCCAGCCATTCGCCAGCAGGTTGCGCTCCGCCATTTCCAGCAGGTCGGGCAATTGGCGCAGGGCGCGGCGCTTCGCCTCGGCCGCCTGCCGCCGCATGAACTCGCCGTGTTCATTGCCATGGGCGAACATCGCTTCCGCCCGGCTGGCATAACCGCCGCGCGTGCCGGCGCCGACCGCATGCTGCAGATCGGGGTTGCGCAAGGCGATATCAGCCAGGGCGATGAAATCATTCGATTGCAACTCAACCGTCATGACCTGCCTCCGGGCAATGCCTGCGCTAATACATCGGCCAGATGCAGCACGCGCTTCGGCGACTTCCCACGAGACAGCCCGCCGTTCATCTGCGTCAGGCAGCTGACATCGCCGGTCACGATCGTGTCCGCGTCCGCAGCGATGATATTCTTCACCTTGTTCTGCAGCATGGCATTGCTGAGCTCGGGCATCTTCAAGCTGAACAGGCCGCCGAAGCCGCAGCAGACCTCGCACTCGTTCAATTCTGCCAGCTCGGCGTTGCCCAAATGCGCGATCAATTCACGGGCCGCGCCGCCCAAGCCCAAGCCGCGCAGACCGTGGCAAGCGTCATGAATGGCGAAGGACTGCTTTGCCGGCAGGGTCAAATCGAGATTGGCGATGCCCAGACCATCGACGAGGAATTCGCTGAACTCCCAGGTGATAGACGCGATGCGCTGCGCCTGCTCGTAAGCGTCGTCGTCTTCGGGCTTGAAGAGATGCGGATACTCGTGCCGCAGCATCGCCGCGCAGGAGCCGGACGGCGTCACGATCACCTCGGCGTCTTTGAAGGTTTTGAAGAAATGCCTCGCCACCGTGCGCGCTTCATCGCGATAACCGGAGTTGAAGGCCGGCTGGGCGCAGCAGGTTTGGTCGGGCAGGAAGTCGACCTCGACGCCGACATGCTCGAGGATGTCCACCACCGACATGCCTGTGCCCGGGTAGATCATGTCGACGATGCAGGTGACGAAAAGGGAGGCGCGCTTGCCGATTGGCGATTCACGTTCGGGTAATGCCATGTACCGTGCTTTCGGCTGTGGCGATAAGTACAGGCAGGTAGTTTACCGAAAAGCTGGCTGACAAGCGATAACAGTTTTTGTTACAATCCGCCTTAGTTCAGCCTGAGCAAAGGACAACCTAATGGCGGATTACACACCACGCCCGGAACATAAATTCACCTTCGGCTTGTGGACGGTGGGCAATATCGGCCGCGACCCCTTCGGCGACGCCACCCGCGATCCAATCTCGCCGGTCGATATCGTGCGCATGCTGGCCGAGGTCGGCGCCTGGGGCGTCAACCTGCACGACAACGACCTCGTGCCCATCGACGCGACGCCGGCCGAGCGCGACCAGATCGTCGCCGATTTCAAGCGGGCCATGGACGAGACCGGCATCGTCTGCCCGATGGCGACCACCAATCTCTTCTTCGACCCCGCTTTCAAAGACGGCGCCTTCACCAGCAACGACGCCGCCGTCCGCGCTTATGCCCTGCAAAAAACGATGGCTTCGATGGACCTGGGGGCGGAGCTGGGCGCGCAGGTCTATGTCTTCTGGGGCGGGCGCGAGGGCGCCGAGTGCGACAGCGCCAAGAACCCGACCGACGGCGTCAAGCGGTTTCGCGATGCGATTAACTTCTTATGCGAATATTCCAAAGATAACGATTACGGTTATCGTTTCGCCCTCGAGCCAAAGCCCAACGAACCGCGCAGCGATATCTACTTCCCCACCGTCGGCAGCATGCTCGGCTTCATCGCCACGCTCGACGATCCCGACATGGTCGGCGTCAATCCCGAAGTCGCCCACGAGCACATGGCCGGCTTGAACTTCCTGCATGCGGTGGCGCAAGCCTGGGAAGCGGGCAAGCTCTTCCATATTGACCTCAATGACCAGATGTTCGGCCGCTACGATCAGGACTTCCGCTTCGGCAGCATGATGATCAAACAGAATTTCCATCTTGTGCGCTTCCTCGAGGATGTCGGCTACGATGGAAGCCGCCACTTCGACGCCCACGCCTACCGCAGCTCGCAATATGAAGATGTCAAGGAATTCGCGCGCGGCTGCATGCGTTCTTACCTGGTGTTCAAAGAGAAAGCGGCGCAATTCAACGCTGACGCCGAGATTCAGGCGCTGCTGGCCGAGATCAACGCCGATGACGGCAGCTACGCCTATCTGAGCGCCGGTTACAGCAAGGCCGCCGCCGATCAACTCAAAGCGACCGCCTTTGACCGCGCCGGCCTGGGCGCGCGCAACCTGCCCTACGAGCGGCTCGATCAGCTGACCTTTGATGTGCTGCTGGGCGTGCGTTGATCCCCGTCATTTGGCTGACGGGAAGGCGAGCGTTTCAGCGAAACGCCCCTACAGTCATCGTCGGGATGCCGTAGTGGCAGCACGCGTGCGGCGCGCCAATTGCCGCAGTTATGGAAAGGAATGGCCATGCCCTACCTGATGGGACTTGATATCAGCACGACCGGCGCCAAAGCGCTGATCATCGACGAGGCCGGCGCGGTCATCGCTGTCGCCAACAGTCCGCAGCCGATCAGCCAGCCCAAGCCGCTATGGAGCGAGCAGAACCCGGCCGATTGGTGGCATGGCATCAGCGCGAGCATCCGGCAGGCGCTGGCGGAGGCCGGCTTGCGCGGTGAAGACATCAGCGCCATCGGGCTCACCGGGCAGATGCACGGCCTCGTCCTGCTGGACGCCGCCGGCGAAGTGCTGCGCCCGTCCATCCTCTGGAACGACCAGCGCACACAGGCGCAGTGCGACGCGATGACCGAGACCGTCGGCGCCGATCGCCTGCTTGAGTTGACCGGCAACCCGGCCGTCACCGGTTTCACCGCGCCCAAGATCCTCTGGGTGCGCGACAATGAGCCTGCGGTCTATGCAAGAGCGGCGCAGGTGCTGCTGCCCAAAGATTACATCCGCTACAAGTTGACTGATAGTTACGCGACGGATTTGGCGGGCGCGGCCGGCACATCGCTGCTCAATGTCGCCGAGCGCGCCTGGTCAGCCGAAGTCCTGGAAGCGCTGGAGATACCGGCGGAGTGGATGCCGCCCGTGCACGAGGGCACGCAAGTTACATCGACGATCAGCGCGGCCGGCGCGGCGGCCACCGGGCTCAAACCGGGCACGCCCGTCGTCGGCGGGGGCGGCGATCAAGCAGCGGGCGCGGTCGGCATGGGCTGCGTCAAGCCAGAGATGATCGGCGTCACCGTCGGCACCTCGGGCGTCGTCTTCGCGCCGCTCAGCCGCTACGCCTACGAACCGGAAGGCCGTTTGCACGCCTTCTGCCACGCCGTGCCCGATACCTGGCATTTCATGGGCGTCATGCTCAGCGCCGCCGGCAGCCTGCAATGGTACAAAGACAGCATCGCGCCCGACCTCGACTTTGAGAGCTTGCTGGCGGAAGCGGCTGATGTGCCCGCCGGCAGCGAGGGCCTGTTCTTCCTGCCCTATCTCACCGGCGAACGCACGCCGCATCCCGATCCGCTGGCGCGGGGCGCCTTCATCGGCATGACGACACGGCACAGCCGCGGACACATGACGCGCGCCGTCCTCGAGGGCGTCGCCTTTGGCTTGAAAGATTCTTTCACGCTGATTGATCAAGCGGGATTGCCGGACGCCTACGAGGCGCGCATCAGCGGTGGCGGCGCCAAGAGCCCGATTTGGCAGCAGATCATCGCCGATGTCTTGGGCGCGCCCTTGGTCAACGTCAACACGACCGAGGGCGGCGCTTTCGGCGCGGCGGCGCTGGCCTCAGTGGCGGCCGGCCTTTATGATGATGCCGCATCAGCCTGCGAGGCGATGATCCAGACGGGTGATACAGTCGCGGTCGGGGACGACGCAGACGTATACGCGGAGCGCTACGAGATCTATCAGTCGCTGTATCTGACCTTGAAGGGTACTTTTGCGCGGCTTTGAAACGTGGGCTAAGCGGGCGACCCCATGGCTCGCCCCTGTTTACGTTGCGGGCAACCAACCCCACCCCCCGGCCCCCTCCCCGAAGCATCAAGGAGGGGGAGCAAGACGCTGCGCGATGCAAGGTATTTTGCGTGGGCGGCGGCATTGTCGCGCGTATGTCTACAACGCGTGCGTCAAGACCAGCACCCGCGTCGACTCGGGCAGATCATCGCGGCTGAGCTCCACCTCCCAATCCGACTGAAAATCGATATCGGCATCGTTGAAATGATGCAGGAAGGCCGTTATCCACTGCATATTGCGCGGCTTGTAGCGCAGCGTGCGGAAGTGCATTGGGATGACCAGCTTCGGCCGCACGCGGTCGATCACCTGCTTGAGATCCGGCAACCTGATCGTCGGCACATCCCCGGCCAGGACGAGGAATACATCCAGCCCTTCAAAGAAGGCGAACTCCCCCTCGGTGAAGGGATTGCCGACATCGCCCATGTGCCCGATGCTGATGCCATCCATCTCCCAGCGGTACATGGCGCATTTGTCCGGCTCGTGATAGGGATGCTCGTACATCTCGGAGGATTCGATGCCCTTGAATACCAGGCCGGCCGCTTCGGTCTCCCCGCCTTGGCGCGCGACATCCAACATGTTGATGCGAATGGGATCGCCCAAAATCAAGTCCGAGCGGTCGTGAAAGTCGTCGTTCAGCGACGATGTGAGCACGACATCGGGCTTGTCGGGAATGGGCTGATAACCGGATGTCTCGGGCGTATAGGGGTCGGTGATCACCGATGTGCCGTCGGCGGCGGTGATGATGAAAGCGGCGTGTCCATACCATTTGATCTTCATGTTTCAGGCTCCGTTTAACATGGGGATGACTTCTTCAGTAAACATGCCGATGACCGCTTCATCGGGCGCGCCGATGATATCAATCATGAAATAGTCGCAGCCCTGCTCGACGAAGGCCTTCATCTGCTCGGCGATATTTTGCGGCGTACCGACGAAGGCGTTTTCGCGCGTCCACTTGTTCTCGCGCGACAGGCCGCGCGCGACCGCCTCGTCTTCCGTCCGGCCAATGGCGACCCGCCCAAACCAACTGCAGCGCAGCGTGGCCGGATCGCGGTCGATGTCGTCCAGATGGCGCCGGAGGATGTTCTGGCGTTCCAGGTAGCGGTCCAAGGGCGAATCAGGATAATTCCAAATATCGGCGTATTTGGCGGCGTGCTTCATCGTGGTGTAACCGCCACCCCCGACCAGGATGGGTATCCTCGGCGTCGGCGTCGGCTCGCACCAGGCGTCCTTGATGCGGTAATGCGCGCCCTCGTAGCTGACCGGCCCGGGCGCTTCCCACATTTTCTTCAAGATGATCAGCGTCTCTTCGAGCTGCTGCACGCGAACACTCGGCGACGGGTAAGGATAATCGTAGGCGAGGTATTCATCTTCTTTCCAGCCGGCGCCGATGCCCATGATAAAGCGGCCGCCGGAGAGCGCCTGCAGCGAACCCGCCATCAAAGCCAGCAAGGCCGGATTGCGATAACTCTGGCCCAGGACCATCGGTCCCACTTCAAAATCGGGGTAGCGCGCGGCGAGATAGCTTAAGACGGTCCAGGCTTCGAATGTAGGTTGGCCCTCCCACTGAAAATGATCCGTCATCCAAATGCTGCGGAAACTTCCCTTCAGTTGCGGCAGCGTCTTGTCGAGCTCCGACAGAAATGTCTCGTTCTGCCCTTTTGGCGGCCCGTGCAGCAGGCCCAATCCGAAATCCACCATGCTTTCTTTCCCCATCAATTTCTGTATCGTCCTTTGTATCCCGCTATTGTACTGTCTTTTGCGGGAAATCTCCGCACAAGATTCCAGGGGCGAAATTACATGCCGCCGGTTGCCGATTCCTCATCTATTCGTGGAGCGAGTTGGCAAGTCGCTGGAACGCGCATTCGATTGGCAGGACAGCCGCACGCCATACTAGACGCCAGATTTGGGAGAAGGCCTCAGAAAGCGCTATTATCCGCATACCGAATGACAACTGAAGCAGGAGCCCGCACATGAGCAAAGGCCCCAATATCCTCTGGTATTGCACCGATCAGCAGCGCTTCGACACCATCGCCGCCTTGGGCAATGCGCATATCAACACGCCCAACATCGACCGCTTCGCCGCGGAATCCACGGTCTTCACCCACGCTTATTGTCAATCGCCGATCTGCAGCCCGAGCCGCGCCAGCTTCCTCACCGGTATGTATCCAAGCGCGCTGGGCGTCAATGGCAACGGCTTCCGCTGTTTCCCGCGTCATTATGAGGCGCGCCTCATCAGCCATGTGCTGCGCGACGAGGGATACGATTGCGGCCTGGTCGGCAAGCTGCATCTCGCCAGCGCTTTCCTGCGCCGCGAGGAGCGCGTGGACGACGGCTACGACTATTTTCAGTACAGTCACGATCACAAGGGCGGCAACGAGCGCGGCAACGAATATGTCGAATGGATCAAGGCGCAGGGCATCGATCACAACCAAGTCTTGCTGCCGCGGGGCATCACCTCGCTGGACGATTATCGCAACTCGCATTTGCAACAGGGTTTCGGCGGCTTGATGGAGCCGACTGCGGAGGCGGACAACGTCCCGCCCCATTTGCATCAGACGCATTGGTGTACCGAGAAAGCGATTGAATTCATCAGTCGCAACCGCGAGCCGGATAAACCCTGGCTGCTCAGCATCAACCCCTTCGATCCACATCCGCCTTTTGACGCCCCCTGCGAATACTCCCGGCGCTATGACCCGGACAGCTTGCCCGGCGCCCACTTTGAAGAAGGCGACATCGCCCATCAGCGCCGGCTGGAAGCGGCCGATATCGACTTCCAAAATCGCGCGCGGCGCCCGGAGGAATTCCAGCACAAGCAGATTCAGGCCTCCTATTACGGCATGATCGAGTTCCTCGACGAAGAATTCGGCCGGCTCCTGAATTATCTGGAGGCGACGGGCCAGCGCGAAAACACCATCATCATCTTCATGAGCGATCATGGCGAGATGCTGGGCGATCACGGGCTCGTGCTCAAGGGCTGCCGCTTCTACGAAGGCTTGGCGCGGGTGCCGTTGATGATCTCCTGGCCCGGCCATGTCAAGCCGCAGGTTTCCGACGCGCTGATCGAACTCGTTGACATCGCGCCGACGCTGTATGAACTGCTTGGCATGGACGTTCCGCCCTGGGTGCAGGGGCGCTCGGCCGCGCCGCTGCTGGCTGGCGAGGCGCTGTCGACGCCACACCGCGAATTCGTCCGCGCGGAGCATTACGCCGCGACCAACTTCCCCGACAAGACCCACGCCACTATGTACCGCGACCGCCGCTGGAAACTGGTCACTTATCACCAGAAACAGATCTGCGAACTCTATGACCTGGAGAATGACCCCTGGGAGCACAATGATCTATCGAAAGACCCGGATTACGCCGCTGTCAAGTGGGATCTGATGCGGCGCAGCTATGACGCCACGGTCTACGCTCATCCGGTTCAGACGGATGAGTATGGACCGTTTTGATTGCGGTATCGGCAAGCTCCGCGCAGCTGATGACAGCGCTGGCGCAGACGCCTCTCCATAAGCATAGGTCTCAATACCGGTCGTCGAGCCGCATTTCGCGCTTGGCATGGCCGTCAATCTCAATTCCCAGACGGTGATTTGACCGGGCCTGGTCCGTCCACGCTGCCCCGGCCCTGCGGCAGGGCCGGTCATGTATGCGCGCGCAGGCGGTTTGACCAGCGCTTCGGTTCAGGCTTGCGCTAACTCAAAATTTGCGGCGGCTCAAGCAGCTACGGTAAAATTACTTCGTTTGCGTGCGCTTGAATCATCTTCCTTGGGAGGGACGCTGCAGAATCGCGCGCAAAGCGGTTCAAATCCTTAAGTCACAATTTGGAGGGTGTCATGAAAAAGCTGAAAGTATTACTTCTGTTATTGGTCGGCGTGATGCTGTTCAGCGCGGTTGCGCCGGTGGCGGCGCAGGAGCTTGAGCTATGGGCTTTCGTCAACACGCACGCGCGCTGGTTCCGCGAGCAAGCTGAACGTTACGCCGAAGAGGTCAATCCGGATTTCTCGCTCAATGTCATTGAGATCGCTTATGGCGATTTGCACGATAGACTGCTGATTTCGATTCAGTCGGGCGGCGTCGGCGCGCCTGATATCGCCGATGTTGAGCAGGGACGCTTCGGCAGCTTCTTGCGCGGCGGCGGCGATCCGGGTTTCGTCGAGTTGAATGCCTTCCTTGACCAGGGCGGCCACACCGAGAATCTGGTAGCGGCCCGTCAGGCGCTTTATACATCGATGGGTTCAGTTTATGGCATCGAACACGCCTTGACGCCGGTCGTGCTCTATTACCGCGCCGATATCTGGGAGGGAGCCGGCTTCGACCCGCAAGCATTCGTCACCTGGGACGACTTTGTTGAGGCTGGGCGCGCCATCGTGGCGGAGAACCCGGATGTGATTCCGCTGCACATTCACGGCGGCTTGCATGAATTGCTGCTGCGGCAGCAGGGTCACGATTATTTCAACGCTGATGGCGAAGTCACAATTGATTCGGCGGAATCGATTGCGCTGATGGATTGGCTGCTGGCTTTGAAGGACGAAGGCGTCACCGGCGATCCACCGGCGGGTGACGCGCTCTGGGCGGCATTCAAGGACGGCACGTTGATTTCCATGGTCGGCGCGGACTGGTACGGCGGTTTCTTCAAAGACAATGCGCCTGAGTTATCAGGCAAGTGGAAAGCGGCGCCACTGCCGGCCTTTGAAGAAGGCGGACGCCGCACCAGCGTCTGGGGCGGGACCGGCGCGATGGTGGTCAAGACGAGCGAGAACGTTGAAGAAGCCCTCAGCTTCCTCGAATTCTCCATGCTGTCCATAGAGGGTAATGTGCGCCGCTTTGAGCTGACGACCCTGTGGCCGCCCTATATCCCGGCGATGGCAAACGAGCGTCTTCACGCCGCGGACGAGTATTTTTCCGGTCAGGACCTGGGCGCGCTCTTCGCCGATGTCGGCCCCGAGGCGCCGCCGCAATGGCAGAGCCCCTTCCGCTCGCAGCTGAACGGCCTGCGCACGGCTGCCTGGCAAGACGTCATTGACGGCAATCGCAGTCCGGAAGAGGTCTTCACCGAAATCGCCGATACCATCCGCGATGAGATGGAATTCGAAAGTTAGCACGCTGCATAAGTGTGGTGGCGGGCACAAGCCTGCCACCGCGCCATCCCACAACCTTGAAGCAAGCTGAGAACCGACCATGTTTGGACGCGGCCGCAAAATCGCGCCATATCTCTTCATCAGTCCCTTCTTCGTCGGCTACGCCATCTTCTTTTTGTACCCCGTCATTCAATCACTGCAGCTGAGCTTTTACCGGCAGGTGGGCCTTACCAATCCGCCGCGCTTCATCGGCTTCGATAACTACGTCCGGCTGGTCACCAAAGACGCCCTCTTCATCAAGGCGCTGACTAATACCACCTATTACGCCTTGGGCAGCATTCTTATCATCGTGCCGCTGGCGCTGCTGCTGGCGCTGATTCTGCACAGCCCTACGCTGCGCCTGCGAGAGTTCTTCCGTTTTCTCTATTTCACACCGAATATCACCGCCGGCGTCGTCGTTGGGATCATCTTTGGCCTGGTATTCGAAGAGCAATATGGCTTGATCAACAACCTGCTGCTGGCGCCGCTTGGCTTGGAGAATGTGCGCTGGCTGCGCGAATCGCGCTGGATCATGCCGGCGGTCATCTTGCTCGGCGCCTGGAAATGGACCGGCATCAACGCCATCTATTTCATGGTCGGCTTGCAAAATATCCCGCCCGAGCTGAAAGAGGCGGCGCGCGTCGACGGCGCCACCCGCTGGCAAGTCTTCTGGCATGTGACCCTGCCCCTGCTGCGGCCGATTCTCGCCTTCGTGCTGACCATTGCCATCATCGGCTCCTATAATCTCTTCGCCGAGCCGGCCATCCTGGTGGGGCTGGAGGGCGGACCGAATAACGCCGGCATGACCATGACCATGTACCTCTACACCCGCGGCTTCCGCGAGCTCAAGATGGGTTACGCCTCGGCGATTGGTTATTCGCTGGCGGTAATCATTCTGGTACTGAGCGTGATTCAGCTAGTCCTGATTCGCGCCTTCCGTGAGGATTAACGGGCATGAGACTCGCCCTATCGCAGCCTTCGGATGCCGCGGAGCGCAAATCGCTCACTATGAAGCTGTTGGAAGCGACGATCGTTTACGCCCTGCTCTTCTTCTTCGCTTTGCTCGTCGGCATCCCATTCCTGTATATGTTCACCGGCTCATTCAAAACCAACGGGCAATTATTCTCCTGGCCTGTCAATCTGCTTGCGCCCGAGCCGACTATGAACAATTACGAGCGGCTGCTCAGCGGCGAGGAAATTCCCTACTTGCAGCAGATGGGCAACAGCGTCGTCATCGCCGTCAGCCAGAGCGCCTTGACGCTCTTATTCGCCTCGATGGTCGGTTGGGGCTTCGCCAAATACGAATTCCGCGGCAAGACCTTCTTGACCATCTTCTTGCTCTTTACCTTCGCCATTCCTTTCCAGGTGACGCTAGTGCCGCTCTTTCAGATGATCGTGCGTTTGGGCTTGCTGGATAGCTTCCTCGGCGTCATCCTGCCCAGCTCAGTCAGCGCATTCGGCGCCTTTTTCATGCGGCAGGCGATGGTGTCGATTCCTCAGGAACTGCTTGATGCCGGGCGCATCGACGGCGCCAGCGAATGGGGGCTCTTCTGGCGCATCGGCATTCCGCTCTCGCGCGGCGCCATCTCCATTCTCGCCGTGCTGGTATTTCTTGCCGCCTGGAACGATTATCTCTGGCCGCTGATCGTCCTGCGCACGCCGGAGAAATTTACCTACCCGGTCGGCCTGGCGACGCTCGACGGCTTGTACAAGGTCGAATACGGCATGATCCTGGGCGGCGCCTTCATCGCCACGCTGCCGATCGTGCTGATCTTCGTCGCCGGCCGCAATCAAATCCTCGACAACTTGACCATCGGCGCAGTCAAGCAGTAGGGAACTGTTTTTCGTTTCGATATTCGGTTTAACTACAGAGAGCGCGGAGAAAGCCAAATAAGGTGTTTCCATTTTTCGGGCGTTTCAGCGCCGCGCGTAGACACTGCGGGTCAAACGCCCCTACAGTTCTTCTAATAGTAAGATTTCAATTACTTACTTGGTTTTACTGAGAGCGCAGAGATAATCGCAGTGTGTCGAAATTTGACGATACGCCGAACACTTCTGTATTATCTGCGATCTCTGTAGTTCATAGTTGTATGAGATACCTCTCCATGTAGTGCAGGTCGTAGTAGCGCCCGTCCACTTTCTCCTCCCGATGTGCCGTGCCGACGATCGCAAAGCCCAGCTTCTCATAAAGCCGAATCGCCGCCAGCGCCTCAGTATTGACCATCAAGCTTACCTTCTCGATCTGTCCCATTGAGCGAAGCTCAGCGAGGAGCCTTCGCATCAAATGTTGCGCCACGCCCTTGCCGCGCATCTCAAGCGACACGAAGACGCCATAAACTTCCGCCACATGCCGCAGCTTGGCTTTCGCCGACCAGCCCGCCCCGGCCATGCCCACCAACTCGCCCTCAATTTCCGCGAAGAAAGTCACGTTCCCGTCGCGCTCGTAAGCCGATTTCGAGCGCGCGATCCAAACATCATCAGGGAAAACCAGTTCTTCTTCGTAACTCGAAGCGAAGGCGCTCGGCTCGGTAAGCAGGGCTTCAAGGCGCAACTGTCTCGCTTCCCGCCAGCGTTCCGGCGGCAAGGTGATGATCGTGACTTTCGACATTTGGCGGCTCCGTTTGACCTTTCTGCCTTTATGGAGTATTATCCTGGCAGTTGCCGGCGACCGCCAATCTTTGGCTTGTCGGGGGCTCACTGCAATTGGCAGCTATATTTTCGCAATGGACAATAAAGGAGACTATCATGTCGGAAAAGAAACTTTCACGCCGCGACTTTCTGAAAGCGGCATCAACCGCGCTGGCGGCTTCCGGCTTTGCGGCATTGCCGGTTGGCGTCGTGCGCGCCCAGGACGAAGAAGTCACTCTGGTACTCTGGGGCTTCGCCAGCAACCGCGTCGAATGGATGCAGAACGTGGTTGACGAACTCTGGTCCGACATGCATCCCAATGTCGGCTTCACCTTCGAGCAGACGCCCTACTGGGATCTTTGGCCCAAGCTGACAGCGGCATTTGTCGGCGGCGCCGGCATCCCCGATATGGTCGATATCGAGATCAACCAGACGGGTCAATACGTGCGCGAGCCGGGCAACGAGCCCTTCGCCGCCATGAATGACCTGCTGAGCGAGGACCTGGACAGCCTTTCAATCCCCTCAGCCACCGCGCCCTGGACCGTCCGCGGCAATATCTATGGCGTCGGCAACGAAGTCAACCCGCTGCTGATGCTCTACCGCAGCGACGTCATGGAAGAGCTGGGCGTTGACGCCGAAGCGCCGGTGAGTTGGGAAGAATGGATCGAGCAAGTGGGCGGTCCGGTACAAGATTCGGGCACGGCGCTGACGACTTTCGACCGAGGCGCGGGCAGTTGGCGCGAATTGAACAACGTCCTCAACGCGGCAGGCGGCCAATTCTTTGATGGCGACGGCAATGTGACCGTGCTGGACGACGACTTGGCTGTTGACATCTTGAATTGGCAGAAGGGGCACGTCGATTCCGGCTTGTTCCTGGTATCGGACGCCGACTGGTGGGGGCTGCATGGCGATGGCGCCCTAGTCAGTATGTACGCCGCGCCCTGGTTGCAAGGCTTTATGAAGCAGAACATCCCCGACCTGGAAGGTCAGTGGCGGATGCGACACCTGCCGAAATGGAGCCCGGACAGCCCCAAGACCTCGCCCTATGGCGGCACCGGCATGGGCATCACCGCCGCTTCCGAGAACAAGCCGGAGTCCTATGAGTTCATCCGCGTCTGCAATATCACCGCCGAGGGTTCGCTGTTGGCATTCCGCCGCATGAACCTCTTCCCGTCCTATACACCGGTCTGGGATAGCGAGGAATTGCTGCGCTCCGATGATTACTTCGGCGGGCAGATACCGGGTCAATTCATCGCCGAAGCGGCCGCCGAAATGGCAGTCGTCAACGTCGATCCTTACTGGGGCTTGTTCGGCGATATCGTCAATCGCCTGGTTATGGATCCGGTCTTCGAGGCGGATGCCGACCCGCGCGCCGCATTGGAAGAAGCGATCGAAGAATTCGAGTTCAGCAAGTAACGCTGACCCACAATCAGAGCAATGTAGGGGCGACCGGCGGTCAGTGTCTACGTGACCAATCTGGTCGCCCTCCAACGAATACATCACGGCCTGTAGGGGCAGGCCATTGGGTCGCCCGACATGGAGTATAAGTGTTGTCCGCTCACACATTGACAACCGCAAACAAACCCCAGCCGTTCTCGCTTGCGGACTGGTGGTCGCGCAACCAGCGCAAGGTCATCCCCTACATCTTCCTGGCGCCTTTTCTGCTGTCATTCGTCATCTTCACCGTCTACCCGGCCGGCGTCTCCCTCTTCTTGAGCTTCCAGCGCACGCGCGGCTTTCAACAAGCGGAAGAAGGCGGCGGAGTCGTCCTCGAATACAAGGGCTGGGCTAATTACGAGCGCCTGCTGACCAAGGACAAGCGCTTTCGCGAAGCCATGATCAACGGCGCCGAATTCTGGCTGGGTACGCTGCTGGTGCAGATGCCGCTGGCGCTGGCTGTCGCGCTGGCGCTAAACTCGCCGAACATACGCTTCCGAATATTGGGGCGATTAGCCTTCTTTGCGCCCTACATTACGTCGGCCGTCGTCGTCGGCTGGATATTCAGATTCGTCTACGACCAGAATTTCGGCTGGATGAATTCGGCGCTGGCACAACTGGGCATAGAAGGTCCCGCCTGGATTCGCGACGCGAATTTCGTCATGCCGTCCTTGATCATCCTCGGTCTGTGGACCTGGGTCGGTTTTAACTCGCTCTTCTTCCTGGCCGGTTTGCAGAATGTGCCCGATGATCTGAAAGAAGCGGCGCGCATTGACGGCGCGAATACCGTGCGCGTCTTCTGGCATATCACAATACCTTTCCTGCGCCCCGTCTTCGTCTTCGTGGTCGTCACCGGTGGCATCGGCTCCTTCAGCCTGTTCAGCCAACCCTACCTGCTATTGGACTTCCCCAACACCGGTCCCTTCGACAGCGGCTTGTTCCCGCTGATGTATCTGTATGACATGGGCTTCTTGAATATCCGTATGGGGTATGCCTCGGCAATCGGATATATCTTGACAGTCGTCATTCTTATCATCACCGGCATGCAGCTGCTCTTATTCCGTCTGTGGAAGGTTTGAGGCGCTGCGATGTTCAAGCGGAAACGCCAAAGCGCAATGGGCGCCAGCCGGGTCAGTGTCATGACGATGAACACCATCGTTCTCGTTGGCGTCTTGCTCTGCGCCATTCCCTTCGTCTACATGATTTCCGCCAGCTTTCGCCGCGAGGGCGATCTTTACAAGCTGCCGGTGACGGTCTATCCGCGCGAATGGACCATGCACAATTTCCATACGCTTTTCGACAAGACAGAATACGTCCGCTGGTACGGCAATACCATCTTCACCGCCAGCATCCGCACCGTTCTCGGCGTCTACTTGGCTGCGCTAGCCGGCGCCGCCTTCGCCAAATACGAGTTTCGCTTCAAGCGCTTCTTTTTCTTCCTGGTTCTGGCGACTTTGACGCTGCCCTTCCACATGCTGCTGATACCGCTATTTCTGTTGATGCGTGATTTTGGCTGGGTGGATAACTATCTCGCCATCATCGTGCCCGGCATGGTCAACGTCTTCAACATCTTCCTCATGCGCCAATACATTGAGTCGGTGCCCGATGAATTGATGGACGCGGCTCGCATCGACGGCGCTTCCGAAATCGGCATGTTCCACCGCATCATCCTGCCGCTGGTGCGCCCGGCCCTCGGCGTGGTCGGCATCCTCACCTTCGTCTGGACCTGGAACGATTTCCTCTGGCCCCTCGTCGTCCTGCACGATGACGCGAAGTACTTGCTATCCAACGGCATCGCCACTATGGACGGTCCCTATGAAGTTGAGACCGGCGCCATCATGGCCGGCTCCTTCCTGGCCACCTTGCCCATCATCATCGTCTTCCTCTTGATGCAGCGGCAAATCATCGCCGGCCTCACGCAAGGGGCGATCCGCGGTTGACAACAAATTCCTCCGCCCCGCCAGAACGCCTGGTCTTTCAGCCGGATACCTCGCTAAGCCTGCAGCGCGGCATCAATCTGATCGTCGATGCGCTGCGCCCGACCCTCGGTCCCATCCCGCGCACGGTCGCCGTCAGTCAAGCGCTGGAGGACAAGCCGCCCGATCTGCTGGACAAGGGCGGTCTCATCGCGCGGCGCATCAGCGACCTGCCCGACCGCGACGCCGATATGGGCGCGATGCTGCTGCGGCAGATGCTCTGGCAATTGTATGAGGACTGCGGCGATGGCACGGCGACCGCCGCCGTCATGTTCCAGTCGATCTACAACGACGGGCTGAAATATCTCGCCGGCGGCGGGAACGCCATGCGCCTGCGGAGCTGCCTGCAAGCCTATGCTGACCTGGTCGTTGACCGGCTTGACGAGATGACCAAGCCAATCGCCGGACGGGAGCAACTGGCGCAGCTCGCCGAGTGCATCTGCCATGATCGCGAACTGGCCGAGAAACTGGGCGAGATATTCGACTTCATCGGCGAGCACGGCCAGCTCGATGTGCGGCGCGGCCACCGGCGGATGATAGAGCACGATTATATGAAAGGCATGTACTGGAAGCGGGGCGCGGTCTCGCGGGCGATGCTCAAGGGCGGCAAGGAACAGGACCGCATCGTCATGAACGGCGCCGCTATCCTGCTCAGCGACCTCAATATTGAAGACCCGGGTGCGCTCCTGCCGGTCATAGACATGTTGATGCGCGCCGGCGCGAAGGCGCTGCTGCTGGTCGGCGCGAGTTTTTCCGAGAACGTCATCAATCTAATCCTGAACAACAAGAAGCCGGAGAAATTTCGCATCGTAGCGGTCAAAACGCCGGGCAACACCGATGATGAACGGCGCGCGCACTTGAGCGATATGGCGGTGATCACCGGCGCGATTCCGCTGTTCAAAGCGGCCGGCGATACGCTGTCCACCCCATTATCTACACCCCCGGCCTCTCCGGCTGGCATCCAAAACATCAGGGACACCGCCTCGTCGGAGGGGAGCGCGACGCCATCGCGGAGAGATGCAGGGCGGGCCACTTACTTCGGCCAGGCGAAGCAGGTCTGGGTCGAACGCAGTATGTTCGGTCTCGTCAGCGATCGCGACGATCAGGATGCGCTCACCGAGCATCTGGCTGATCTGCTGGAGCTGGTGGAATACGCCAATGACAAAGACGCCGAGGTTTTTCTGCGCGAGCGCATCGGCAAGATTCTGGGCGGCGTCGCTATCCTGCGCATCGGCGATGCACTGCCGGCGCGGATGGACAGCCGCATCGCCATCGCCAAGGAGACGGCGAAGTCCTTGCGCCGCGCCATCCGTGACGGCATCTTGCCCGGCGGTGGCGTCGCCCTGCTGGCCTGTCGCGATGCGCTAACGGAGGCGCCTGAACCTGGCGGCGACAGCGACGCGCGCGCCGCCCGGCGTATTCTGCTGCGGGCGCTGGAAGCGCCGATCCGCAGTATCTGCCACAACGCCGGCTTTGACGCGGCCAAGCTCGCGGAACTGGATGGCGGGCCGCCGGGCCACGGGATTGATGTTCGCTGCGGCGAGGTGACGGACATGGTCGAGGCTGGCATCCTTGATGTGGCCTCCGTCATTGAGGCAGCTTTGCGGGGCGCTGTTTCCGGCGCGGGCCTGGCGCTCACCATCGATGTGCTCCTGCATCATAAAATTCCCGAGCAGAGCTATACGCCCTGAGCGTTTGCGACCGGCGGCGGATGCGCCCCGACTTGGACGCAGCCCTGTATTCCGATAAGATAACCTTGACGACCTCAAAAGCAGGGAGCGGCCACTGCATGCAATCCTGGCGACTCTGGCGCACGATCGCCGATGCCGACATCAACGATCCCATCTTTCGGCGCGTGAGCCAAATCCAGAAGCCGACCGCCCGCTCAATGCCCGGCTGGCGGCCGCCGCGACTGCTCTGGCTGGCTGCGATTTTCGCCGCGATCGCTGCCGTCGGCCTGGCGCCACCGCTGCTGGCGCTTGCGCTGATCCTGCCGATGATCATGATCACCCTGATGGTGGCGGCACCGTTCTACTTGCCCCTTGTCATCTGGGTTGCGGGGGCGGCCTCCACCGGCGAGATCATCAGCGGCATCTATCGCGAGAAACATCAGCACACCTACGATCTCATTTGCGCGTCCACGCAAGGCAAGCTCCAAGCCAGTTGGTCCTTCGCCAGCGGCATCCTGTATCGCGGCGGCGCTTTTGCCGCCCTTCGCTGGGCCACGGCCGCTTCAACGCGCGTCGGCTTGGCGGCGCTCGCGGGGCTGGCGCTCTTTGTCGTCCTCTTCGCCATCTTCAATCATGGCGGATTCGGCATCGAACAGCTCCGCCTGCTGCTGATTCCGCTCTTGCTAATCGCCCTGTACGGCACAAATATGACGCAGACTTTCGTGATGAGCCACATCACCGGGCTGCTGGCGAGCAGCTTCGACTGGGCGAAACGCGATGCGCTGCTGGTCGGGCTGGCTGCTTATGGTCTGCTCAGCCTGCTGCCAGTGGTCGGCGCCGGGCTGCTCGTGGCGGCATTCACCGGGCTTGCCTTTGAGCCACAGCCGCTCATGCGACTGGCGATCGAGACGGGCGCGCCGCTGCTGATTTTCGGAGCGCGCGAGTTGACGATCATGGCGCTGTGGTCGGCGTTGAAGCGGCGCTTGAATGCGCGGCTGGGCGAGGTTGATGACCGGGAGATTCTGCGGCGGGACGCGGCTTGGGGTGTGATTTAGGGCCTTGGCTTCAACTGGTGTCGTCCCGGGCGCCGCTTCCCAACACCCGCTCATAACGCTCCCGCGTATCCACATCCAGCAGCACGCCTTCATCCTCCACATCCACCAGCCGCAGCCGCCCAGGCGCCGCTTCAATCACAGCGCGCGGTTTCGCATCAGCCGGCAAGTCCAGCATCGCCCGCCAGTACGCTTGATCCAGCAGCACCGGATGCCCGCGCCGGCCCGCGTATTGCGGCGCCACATTCCAGCCCGCCTCGTGCGCCGCCGTCAACTGCGCAATCAGCGCCGTCGGCACACAGGGCATATCGGCCGGCTGGATGAAACCGGCGGCCAGGCCGGCCGGCAGCGCGCGCAGACCGGCTTTCACCGACGAGAGCATCTCCCCCGTCGCGTATTCGGGATTGTGAACGCAGGTCACAGGCAAATCTGCCAAGGCGGCGCGGATGGCAGCGGGGTCGCGGCCCGTCACCACGATGACTGGCCCGATTGCCTCCTTGATGTATTTCGCGGCCACATGGCGGACGATCGGCTGACCATCGCGCCAGGGCAGCAGCAATTTGTTCTCGATCATACGGGTGGACAAGCCCGCCGCTAGGATGATGGCGCCAAAACGCGGGCGATTCACCGGGTCGGCCCTACATCGTCCGCTCGGCGCCGGGCTGGGGGGTGGGGTTGATTTGTCACGCTGCGCGGCATGGGCCGTTCGGCGATGTCTTGCAGCAGGCCGCCGTGCCCCATCGACACCAGATTGGCGCGCGTCAGGCGTTCGCCGCTGAGCAGGCGCGGCAGGATCCAATCGATGACGTTGGTCTTTGGCGATTTGATGCAGCCGGGCGCGCCCACCACCGGCGCATCGCCCAGATAACCCATCATCAGCAGCGTTCCCGGATCGACCGGCACCCCATGCAGGGTGATGCTCCCGCCCGCCAGCGTAAGCGCGCTGGGCACGACATCTTCGCGGTCGATGATCGCGGAAATGCCCGCGACCAGAATCATATCCGCCTTCGCGGCGACTTGCGCTTGTATGGCGGCCGCTATCGATTCCGCGCTGTGCTCTGTGAAACTTGGTTCCAGCATTTCGCTGCCCCAGCCCTCGATCCGCCTGCGCACCGGTTCCTGAAAGCTCTTCATGAGTCGGCCGCGGGTCGCGTCTGTACCGGAGACGATCAGCGCCACGCGCTTCCGTTGCAGCGGCCGAACGCGCAGTACCGCAGCGCTGGCCTCGGCGATGCGCTCGACATCGACCACACGCGCCGCCGGTACGCCGAAGGGCACAACCTTCACCAGCGCCACCATGTCGCCCGCATCAACCAGGCTGTACTGGCGCAGGGTCGCGATGGTGATGCCATCGTATATATTGTTGATCCATTCCAGACGAGGCACATCGACATGCAGGACGCCGCGCTGGGCAGCGGTCAGATTCGCCCGGCCCACACCGGGCGCGCGCATGCTCACGTGAGCGCCCGCGACGGCCGCTCCGATGCGTTCGGCGGCGGCATCTTCGTGCAGGTCGGCAGCGCTCAATTGCGTCACCGTGACGCGCTCAAGCCCCTCTTGACTCAGCGCTTCCAGGTCCGCCTCGCCAAGCAGATGGCCTTTGTTGAAGATTAGCTTACCCGAGTTATCGTAAAGTTTGTGCGCCAGGATCGCGCCGACCGCTTCTTCAACCGGCAGCTCACCGAATTTCATCGCGGACGTCCTGCACTCTCTTGGCGCAGTCCATTGCGCACGGCGATGATCTCCGCCAGGATGCAGACGGCGATCTCCTCCGGCGCGCGCGCGCCGATATCAATGCCGATCGGGGTACGAATCCGCGCGATCAACTCGTCGCTCAAGCCGGCTTCTTTCAATCGCGCGACCCGCTGCCGATGGGTTCGTCCGCTGCTCAGCACACCGACATAAGGGATATTGGCCGGCAGCGCCGTGACCAGCGCCTTGTCGTCGATTTTCGGGTCATGCGTCAGCACAGCCAGATAGGTGCTGCGGTCCAGGCCCAGCTGTAGCAGCGCCTTATCGGGATAGCTATGCAGGATATTCGCCACGTTGGGGAAGCGCTCTTCAGACGCGAAGGCCGCCCGCGGATCCACGATCGAGACGCGAAAGCCGACCTCCGTCGCCATTCTATAAAGCGGAATTGACACATGCACACCGCCGATGAGAATCAGATGCGGCCGCTCGGCTTGCCGGTCCACCATGACGCGCGTCTCGCCCATTCTTGTGGCGCCGCTCGTCCCGCTCTCCGCCGCGGCCGCTTTCATCGCCGAGAGCAGCTCACCTTGCAAATGCGGACTGCGATACAAAACGCCGCCGTCAGCATCCAGCAAGACTTTTTCGCCGATGCGCTCGCCCTCCATGATTGTGACTGTCAGGCCGAACTTGTCCTTGATTGCCAGATCGGCCAGCGCGTCCCACCACAGCGAATCGAGCGGTTCGACAAGGACTTCGATGCTGCCGCCGCAGGTCAAACCGACCTCCCAGGCCATGTCGTCGGCCACGCCGAATTTCAGCAGGCGCGGCCTGCCATCACGCAAGCCCGCCAGCGCCTCCTCCACGACAGCGCCTTCCACACAGCCGCCGCTCACTGAGCCGATCATCTGCATGTCCCCGCTGACGCCCATCTTCGAGCCTTCGCGGCGCGGCGCCGAGCCCCAAGTCTTGACAACCGTCGCCAGCGCCACCGAGCGCTCTTCCGCCAGCCAGCGATTCATAGTCTCCAGGATGTCCAGCATCGTCCCTCCCGCTAGGCCAAATACCGCGCCCGATAGGCTTCCGCGCTTGGCCGGCTTGTCAGGTTCTGCAAGGCTTTCACGATCACCTCCAAATTGGCGAGGTTGGTGATCGGCAGGAAGTCATGCACATAAGGCAGCAATGCTTGCGCGCCCCGCGTCAAGGGCTCATACTCCGGCACATCCAGCAGCGGATTCAGCCAGATCAAGCGCCGGCAGGATAACTGCAAGCGCGCCATCTCCCGGTGCAGCAGCGGGATATCGCCGCGGTCCCAGCCATCGGTGATCAGTATCACAACCGCGCCGCGCCCCAAGACCCGCCGCGACCAGGTCCAGTTGAAACGGCGCAGGCACTCGCCCGTCATCGTGCCGCCGCCCCACTGCAGGACCGTGCCGCCGATATCTTCCAGCGCATCATCGACATTCTTCTGTTGGATCTGCCGCGTGATTCGCGTGATATCGGTGCTGTAGACGAAGGATTCGACTTGATACAGCGAGCCGGCCAAAGTGTGCATGAAATGCAAGAGCACACGCGTATAGCGCTCCATGCTGCCGCTGATATCGCAAAGCAGCACGACGGGACGCGGCTTCTCCTTGCGCCGATGGGTGGGCAATCGCGTGACGTCACCGCGCTTGCGGATCATATCTTTCAGCAGTCGGCGCATGTTGATCTGCCGCCCCTGCCCGTTGGCGAAACGGCGCGTCCGACGCATGCCGAGCGAATCGGGCATCCTGGCGATGACGCGCTTTGCCATCTCCAGCTCTTCGGCGCTCATCTCGGCGAAGTCCTTGTGCCGCAGGCGCTCTTGCCGGCTGTAGGTCGGCATCAGCGCGATCATGCTGGAATCAAGCGATTCGGCTTCGGCGCCATTCTCGCTCGGGCTCGCCTCCAAAGGCGGAAGAAACTGCGTCTGCTTCTTGCGGCGTTCCTCGCCCAGCGATTGCAGATTCAAAGTGGTGAAGCCCTCCGATGGCCGCCGCCAAAAGAGATCAAAGGCTTCGTCGAAATAGGCGAATTCTTTTCGATGGTTCACCAAATGCGCGCGCAGGGTGTAATAAAAGTCCTGCTTGCGGCCCAGTTGAATATGCGCCAGCGCCCGCCCGGCTTCCATCATGCGGTTTGGCGTTACGTTCATGCCCAGCGCCCGGCAAACGCGCCCGAAGAGAAGGAGATTGTGCGTCAGCTTGCCGCCGTTGTAATCGTAGGGCGCGTCGGCCGGACCGAGATAGAGGCCTTTGATTGGCGGACCGTTCTCCGACATGTTCAAGCCCGCTGCGCCTCAACTTTGGCGCGGTCGATCATATTCTGAATCGTTGTCGGATCCAGCATTTCCACATCATCTTGATATTTGAGGATCACGCCGAGGGTATCCTGCACCGTCTCCAGCGACAGCTCGTTCTGATCCAGCGCAATCAGAGCGGCGGTCCAATCCAGCGTTTCGGCGATGCCCGGGCGCTTGAACAGCTCCAGCGAGCGCATATCCTGAATGAAGGCGGTAATTTGCCGCGCCAGCATCCGCGGCACATCGGGCGCCTTGCGCTCGACAATCTGCAACTCTTTGTGGAAGTGGGGATAATCAATCCAATAGTAGAGGCAGCGCCGCTTCAAGGCGTCGTGTATCTCGCGCGTGCGGTTCGATGTTACTACAACGATCGGCGGCACGCTCGCGCTGATCGTGCCCAATTCCGGAATCGAAATCTGAAACTCGGAAAGCAATTCAAGCAGGAAAGCTTCAAACTCTTCGTCAGAACGATCCAGCTCGTCGATCAGCAAGACGGGCGCCAGGCCATCCGCGCTCTGTTCAATCGCCTGGAGCAAGGGCCGTTTGAGCAAAAAGCGCTCGGAGAATATCTCGCTTTCCATCTCCTCGCGCGCGAGGCCCTCGGTCTCCATCAGGCGCAGGTGCAGTATCTGCCCGGCGTAATTCCATTCGTAGACGGCCGTGTTGACATCCAGCCCTTCGTAACATTGCAGGCGGATCAAGTCCGAACCCAGCGCCGCCGAAAGCACCTTGGCGATTTCCGTCTTGCCCACGCCCGCGTCACCCTCCAGGAACAAGGGTTTGCCCGTTTTCAGCGCCAAATATATCGCCACCGACAGCCCGCGCTCGGCGATGTAATCCTGCTGGTTCAGCGCCGCCTGCAATTCGTCAACTGAGTTGTACATTCAATCCTTCTCGTTCCCGCCGCTTAGGGATTCCATAGCGCAAATGAGCCACTATTCTAGCGTAGACAGCCGCGGATTCGCAGGGCGTATTGGGGCGGTCATAGTGAATTTGCTGGCTGTTATCCAATGCAGTGGCCTGCTCATGTTTTTTCCACAGCCACTCGCGAGTCACCACTCGGCTCACGCACAAAATGACGAACCCGCAAAAGAAGGCGTCTGTAGGGGCGTTTGACCCGCAGTGTCGGCGGTCAGTGTCTACGCGACCTACGCGACCTATGTCGCGGCGCCGAAACACGCGTCCGTGAGAAAGCGCGCGCTCGTAGGGCGACTCACAGAGTCGTCCCTACAGATTTCGCTAAGACTGCAGATGGAATTTGACAGGTTCATCAAAAATGAGGAAGAGAGGCGCGCACAGAGAGCGCAGAGCGCTCTGCGATTATTGTCTGCGCGCCGTATCGCTTCTCAGCATCCTTCTACGCAATCCAATCCCGCCACATCTGCGTCCGCTCCATGCCCATCGCCTTGAGGTAAACGCTGACCTTGCCATAGAAGATCAGCAGCGCCTCGCGCAAGATGTCGAGGCTGATGTGAAGCGGCACCTCGTAACCGCCGCGGTCCATCATTATGTTAGCGACATCACCATCATTGATCGTCTCCAGTTCCGCTTCAAGCTGCTGATCCAGCTCGGCGTACCAAGCCTTCAACTTGTCGACGCTCGTCAGGTATGCGTCGTCGTTCACGCGATAGCTGAAATCGATTTTGAATGTTTTGAAGGATTGCACATAAGCGTACTGCGTTTCGCCGATTTCGCGGCAGAGCTCGCCCAATGTGGGATTCTCGCCGCCGGGGCTGAAAGCGAGATCTTTGTCGCTCAGGCTCGCCATCAGTTCATCGCGCAGCGGCGTGTACATTCGGTTTAAGTCCCAGAATTGCTTGATATCAGGGTTCATGCTGCCCTCACTGCTCTGTTGCTTTGATGATGAATTATAGGAGAAACCGCCGCAAAACGAAAAGAGGCGGCCAGAAGAGCCGCCTCAAAATGAGGCGACCCAATGGCTCGCCCCTACACACAAAAAATAAGCGGTCCGCTTAGCCTTGCGCCGCCGCCACCGCGCGCTTGAGGAAAACGCCCGCCATCTGCTGACGATAAGCCTCCGGATACGCGATGTCGCCAATCAGATCATCGGCGATATCAGCCTTGACCGCTTCAGCCGCGGCGGAGAGTGCCGCGTCGTCCAGCGTCGTGCCGGTCAGAGCGGCCTCGGCGCCGGCGCATTTGACCGCCTTCATCGTCGCCCCACCGACCGCGACATCCGCTTGCGCGCAAGAACCGCCATCCATCTTCAGGCAGACGGCGACGCCCACGATGGCGTAGCGTGATGCGGGATGTGGGAACTTTACATAGGCGCATTGGCAGTCGCTGCAGTTGGGCAGGCTGAGGCTAGTGATGAGCTCGCCATCTTCCAAGGCAGTTTCGAAGAGGTCGATGAAGAAGTCTTGCGCGGCGACGCTGCGGGCACCATCGGCGCCCTGGATATTGACCGTGGCGCCGCAAGCCACCAGCACGGTCGGCGGGTCGGAAGCCGGGTCGGCATGGGCGATATTGCCGCCGATGGTGCCAAAGTTGCGCACGGCTTGATCACCGACTTGCCCGCAAGCGCTGGCCAGCGCGGCGCACATCGTCTGCACATCGCTTGAGGCGGCGATCTCGGCATGGGTTGCCGCCGCGCCAATCGTCAGCGCGCCGTTGGCCGAGATGCCTTGCAATTCGGGAATCCGCCCGATATCAATCAATTGCTCGGGCGAATCCAGGCGCAGTTTCATCGCCGGCAGCAGGCTGTGCCCACCCGCCAGAAACTTGCCGCCATCGGCAGCCGAAGCCAGCGCTTCAGCGACCGATCCTGCCCGCAGGTAATCAAATTTGTTGGGCCACATTCTTGGTTTCCTCCTGTTTTCTTCCGTCGAGGCGGGCGACTCGCCGAGCCGCCCCTACAGTTTCTGGTATCGAGCGGGCGGCCCGACTGGTCGCCCCTACGAAATTCGATTAAGAGCGGGCGTCTTGTATCGCGCTCCAGACTTTCGCTGATGTCAGCGGCATGTCGATTTGATTCACACCCAGCGGCGCCAAGGCATCCAGCACCGCGTTGTAAACCGTCGGCGTACTGGCGATTGTGCCAGTTTCACCGACGCCTTTGACGCCGACCGGATGATGCGGCGATGGCGTCACCGTCTCGCCCAACTCAAAGTTGGGGAACATATCCGCCTTTGGCATGCAGTAATCCATCATGCTGCCGGTCAGCAATTGGCCGTTGTCGTCATAAACGACGCCTTCACATAGCGCCTGCGCGACGCCTTGCACGACGCCGCCATGGATCTGCCCGGCGACAATCTCCGGGTTGATCTGCGGGCCACAGTCGTCGACCGCGATATAACGCTGCAAATCGATTTCGCCCGTCTCGGCATGAACCTCGACGATGGCGATATGCGTGCCAAAGGGATAGACGAAATTGGGCGGATCGTAGAATTGTGATTCCTCGAAACCGGGATCCATGCCCTCGGGCATATTCCAGGCGAGATGGGCCATCAGCGCCACGTCTTGAATGCTCTGCGCTTGATCGGGCGAGCCCTTGACCGAGAAGCTGCCGTCGGCGTATTCGATGTCATCGACATTCGCCTCCATCAAATGAGCCGCCAGCGCGCGCGCCTTGTCCTTGAGCTTGCGCGAGGCTTGCGCCAGGGCCGCGCCGGTGACCGGGGTCGTCCGGCTGCCATAGGTGCCCCAGCCCATCGGCGTCTCGGTGGTGTCGCCATGGATGACTTCAATGTCATCGACCGGGAAGCCGAGCTCATCGGCGATGATCTGCGCCAGCGTCGTCTCCGAGCCTTGCCCGTGCGGCGACGCGCCGATTAGCGCTTGCACCTTGCCCGTCGGCGTGACGCGCACGGTAGCGCTCTCCCACAAGCCGCCCTGGAAGCCGACCGCTCCCGCGACTTGGCTTGGGCCCAGGCCGCACATCTCGGTATAAGCGGTCACGCCGATGCCAAGGTAACGGCCTTCAGCCTCGGCCGATTTTTGCTGCCGGCGGAAGTCGCCATAACCGGCCATATCAAGCGCTTTCTCGAAGGCGGCCGGGTAATCGCCGCTGTCGTAAGTTAGGCCGGCCGCCACGTCATGCCCGTCTTCGAAAGCCGGGATCAGGTTCCTGCGCCGCAACTCGGCTGGATCCATGCCGATTTCGCGCGCGACATTGTCGACCATGCGCTCAAGCAGGAAGGTCGCTTCCGGTCGGCCGGCGCCGCGGTAGGCGTCAGTCGGAGTGCCGTTGGTCATCACGCCGATGGACTTGCAATAGACGCTGTCGATGGTATAGGGACCCACATAGAGCAAGCCGTGCAGAATCGTGGGAATGCCCGGCGCCGCTGTCGAGAGATAGCCGCCCATGCCGGCGTACACAGTCGCCCGCACGCCGAGTATCTTGCCGTCATTACTGGCCGCCATCTCGACATGCTGCACATGGTCGCGCCCGTGAATCGTAATCAGATAATTCTCGCTGCGCGTCTCCGTCCATTTGACCGGGACGCCGAGCTTAATCGCCGCCCAGCTGACCAGGGCCTCGTCCGGGTAGCAGGGAATCTTGCTGCCGAAGCCGCCGCCGACTTCCGGCGCGATCACCCGTACCTTGTTCTCGTTCAAACCCGTCACCGCGCTGATGATGAAGCGGTGGATATGCGGGTTCTGGGAGGTGCACCAAAGCGTCAGCTCTTCGGTGGCTGCGTTGTACTGCGCCATGGCTGAGCGCGGCTCCATCGCCGTCGGCAGCAAGCGCTGCTGCAGGATGCGCTCGGAGACAACCACGTCCGCCGCTTCAAAAGCCGCATTGCTGGCCTCTTCGTCAAAGGGCGCCCAAGTGAAGGCGATATTGCCTTCAACATCGTCGTGTATCAGCGGCGCGCCCTCGCCGGCCGCCTCTTCCGGATCTATGACCGCGGGCAGCTCTTCATACTCGACGACCACCGCGTCAGCCGCGTCTTGCGCCCGATAACGGTCGTCGGCCAATACAATCGCGACGCCATCGCCGACGTAGCGAACCTTGCCCTTGGCTAGAGCGGGATGCTCCGGCGTTTTCAAGTCGCTGTCGGGGATCAGCCAGGCGGTTGGCAAGCCAGCCAGTCCGTCGCCAATGTCCTCGCTGGTATATACGGCGACCACACCCTCCATCGCTTCGGCGGCCGAGCTGTCGATGCTCAGGATATTGGCGTGGGCATAAGGGCTGCGCACGACCGCCATGTGCAGGACGCCGGGCAGCTTGATGTCATCGGTGTAGCGCGCTTCGCCGGTGATCAGGCGCGGGTCTTCCCGCCGCTTGATGCCCGAGCCAAAAATTCGCGTTGTCATTTGTCACCCCCTAGGCGCCGGCGGCGGCATCCGCCACCTGTTTGACCGCCTTGACGATGTTGTGATAGCCGGTGCAGCGGCAGATATTTCCTTCAAGGTAATGGCGGATCTCCCCTTCGGAGGCGCCGGGGTTGTCTCGCACGAAGGCCGCGCTCGCCATGATCATGCCCGGCGTGCAGTAGCCACATTGCAGGCCGTGATTTTCCCAGAAAGCGGTTTGCATCGGGTGATGCTCGCCGTTTTCCGCCAAGCCTTCAATGGTGGTGATGGCCGCGCCATCGGCTTGTACGGCGAGCAACGTACAGGACTTCAGCACCTTGCCGTCGAGGTGGACCGTGCAAGCGCCGCATTGGCTGGTGTCGCAGCCGATTTTCGTGCCCGTCAGATCCAACTCTTCACGCAAAAAATGAACCAATAACGTGCGGGGGTCGACATCACGCACATGGTCAACCCCGTTTACAGTGATTGTAACTTGCATAAATCCCTCCAATTCGTCACCAGCGTATGGACCGATTCAGAAAGCTTCGCGTCATTATAACTTGACTGACGCGAAAATGAAACTTGCCCAAGCTGAAAGGTGAAGTTGCTCTGGTCAAAACGAAAACTTCCAACTGGGAAAATTGTAACTTGCTTTTGTCAGTTTGGCTACAAATTGCCAAATCGCAGGCGCGGTGATAATCGTGGAGGTTTACCTGTTGGCGAACAATGCACAGTTTATGCCGCTCCCCCTCGCAAGTCGCGACTTGGCTCACACTATATTGCGAAACCGCGATAAAGACGGGCGTCTCACCAACACGCCCCTCGCAGAGACAGGATCCGTTTACGGGCGACTTATCAGACAGTGTTGAAAAACTGGATCGACATATAATGACATTGTATGTCAATCACAG
>JAPPEU010000045.1 GCA_028875245.1 Chloroflexota bacterium | reverse complement strand
ATGATTGAGCCTTTCTGACGTTTCCTTTCCACTAATTTTGAAGCGATTGCCCTGCATTATGAGCCTATTGTGATGCGAATATAACTGAAGTGACGCTTTTCATAAGGCACTTGCAGGTTTGACAAGGTATAGGCGAAATAGTATATTCTCTACCGGTGATCTTGCTCTTGGCTGTCCCGCTGACGGCAAGTGATGAGCAGCCAACCCGCGTGCAGTGGTCGCCGGATGGCGAATGGCTGGCGGTCGAACTGGCGCCCGGCGGCGGGATGAATACGCAAATTGACATCCTCCGTCCAAATGGCGGCGATCGGCGGCGCCTGACCGCGGGCGGGTCCAGCAATAATTGGCTTGGCGCTTGGACGAAGGACGGGCGCGGGCTCCTGTATTCGTCGAATAGCGAAGCCGCCGATTCGATGGCTTGCTTTCGCCTGAATATCGAAACCGGCGCTTCCAGGAGACTGACCGGTGGCGCCGGTACCGCCACCATTGAAGACGCGAATGCGGATGGCTGCAAACTCTTGGTCAAGCGCGTCCTGCACCGCGGCGATTCCAACATCTACCTGGTTGATGCCCTTGACGGCGAGAGCAAGCTGCTGACCGCGCACCAAGCCCCCGCCAGCTTTGAAAACGCGCGCTTTTCTCCGGATGGAGGCGCGGTCTATGCGATTTCGAATCGTGACCGGGATATGGCCTGCCTGTGCCGCCTGGATTTGGCGGCTGATGCCGATTGGCGCATCCTCCGCGCGCGCGACGATGCTGAACTGGTCGAGTTCGCCCTCTGCCGCGATGACGCCATGGCGGCGCTCGTCTGGAATATCGCCGGCAGGCATGAACTGGAGTTGACGCAATTGCCGGGCAACAAGCCCGGACGAGTGATTGATCTGCCGGGCGAAGTTGTCGAATCGCTCCGGTTTTCGCCCGCTGGGTCGTCATTGGCGATGTGCATCACTGGCGCGCGGCTGCCGCAAGAAATCTATGCCTTGGATACTGATTCCGGCGAATTAAAGCAGCTTGCGCGCAGCCCTCACGCCGGCATTGAACTGGCGGCGCTTGCCGAAGCTCGCTTGTTGAATTATACGGCGCATGACGGCTTGCCCCTGTCGGGCTGGCACTATGCGCCGCGTCATGGCGCTGCGCCTTATCCCACGGTAGTTAGCTTCCACGGCGGGCCGGAAGGCCAGGAACAGCCGCGTTTCCGTTACGAGTATCAGGCGCTGCTGGCGCAAGGGATTGCCGTTTTCGCGCCCAATGTGCGGGGATCATCCGGTTTCGGGCTGCGCTTCGTCAATCTGGACAATGGCGCCTTGCGCTTCGATGCCATCCAAGACATCGCCTCGACAGCGCGATTCTTGGTTGACGCCGGCATCGCCGAGCGTGGGCGGCTGGGCATCATGGGAGGGTCTTACGGCGGTTATATGACGATGGCGGGCTTGGCCGAGTTTCCGACGCTTTTCGCCGCCGGCGTCAACCTTTATGGCGTCGTCAACTTCAAGACATTCTTTGCCGGCACGGAACCCTGGATGGCCAGCATATCGAAAGTCGAATATGGCGATCCTGAATCCGAGGGCGACCTGCTGGACGCGCTATCGCCCGTTCACCGGCTGGATCGCGTCCGCGCGCCGACTCTGCTGCTGCATGGCGCCAACGATACCAATGTGCCGGTCTGCGAGGCGGAACAGGTTGTCGCGGCCCTGCGGCGGCGGGATGTGCCGGTGGATTACATTCTGTTTCCCGACGAGGGGCATGGCTTCCACAACGAGCAGAATCGCATAACAGCCGCGACAGCCATCGTCGCCTGGTTCCTGAAGTATCTGCTGAACGAGCGCAATTGATTTGCTAACATTGGTAGCGGACAGCATTGACGAAAGAAGAGGACAAAACCATGAGCGAAATGTCGATTGGCTGCGCGTTATGGACCTTGGGGGCGACACCCGATGTCGCTGCGCTGGCGCGGCAAATGGAGATCGCCGCCGAAATCGGCTGTACATCGGTGCAGCCCTGGGTCGTCGATTTCGAGTTCAGTCCCTGCGTTCTCGATCCGGAGGTCGGCTCCGATGCGGACCGGCGCGAGCTGCGCCGGATTGCTGAATCGCTTGGTTTGACTTTCAGCGGGTTCTGCGCCCAGCTGCAGGGCGCCGTGACCTACGGCGGCTTGGAAGAGAGGGATGGGCTTCAGTGGCGCATCGACAAAACCAAGCAGGCCCTCGAAACCAGCGCGGAAATGGGCGGGAATATCGTCACGACGCACGCCGGCGTCCTGCCCGAAGACAAGTCGGACCCCGCCTATCGTACATTGCTCGCGTCGGTTGGCGAGATCGTGGAACATGGCGGGAAACTGGGTGTATACTTTGCGCTGGAAACCGGGCAGGAATCGCCCCAGGCCCTCGGCGAATTCATCGACGAGGTCGGCAGCCCCTGGCTCAAAGTAAATTACGATCCCTGCAATCTGCTGCGTTTCGGTTCGGATGCGGGCACTATCCGGGGCGTCCATGCTCTGGGTGACAAGATCATCCATACCCACGCGAAAGATTGGAATCCAGAGACGATGCAGGCCACCTGCGGCGAGGGGCTCGTGCCCTGGGATGGCTACATCAAAGCGCTGAAAGATATCGGATACAGCGGCGTCCTCGCGATTGAAGACGAAACCGGCAATGAAGACATGATCGGGTCCATAAGGCGCAGCTACGCCTTCCTGCGAGCTTATCTCGATGATTAATGTCGGCATACTCGGCGCTGGCGGGATAGCCGCGCTCAGCCACCTGCCCGAGATCGCCGCGGTCGACGGCATGCGCGTGACCCACATTTGCGGGCGCCGGGAACATCGCTTGCGCCTGCTCTGCCAACGCTTCGATTTGCCGCGCTATTCGATGTCCTGGGCGGATCTGCTCGCCGATGATGATCTGGACGCCGTCATTGTTGCCCTGCCGCATCCTTTGCACGCCGAAGCCGGCCTGGCCGTTCTGGAGCGCGGGCTGCACCTGTTCATGCAGAAGCCCCTCTGCACGGCGATCGACGAGGCGGATCAGCTGGTTGCGGCGAGCGAATCGCGTCCGCGGCAGGTCGTTTACTGCCGGCCGTCATTTGACGCGGCGGTCTACGAGATGAAGCGACAATTGGCCGCGGGCGCTGTTGGCAAGGTCTCCGGCGCGCTCGCCCGGCATAGCCACGGCGGCCCCGAAATCTACTACGCCGAAGTCGCCGACGCCTTCGAAGAACCGCGGGTGGAAGGCGACCTGTGGTTCTTCGATGTCGATACGGCTGGCGGCGGCGCCCTGCTCGATATGGGCGTCTATTCCATCGCCAATCTGGTCGCGCTATTGGGCAAGGTGGATTTCGTCACCGCGCGTATGACGACCGTTGACAAACCAACAGCCCTGGAAGATACCGCCGCCTTGATATTGGAATTCGCCAACGGCGCCCTGGCGACGGCCGAAACCGGCTGGTGTGACCCGGCGCGCTCATCGTTTCTGCGTGTGCATGGCACGGCCGGCAAGCTCGTTCTGCGCGGCGATGTCATCGACTTCATTCGTCCCAGCTCATACGAACGGGAATGGGCGGAACCGCTCGTCGATGAGATCTTGCCGGCGCCGGCGCTCAATCAGCATGAAGAGTGGCTGCGCTGCATTCTGGCCGGTTCTCAGCCGCAAATATCAAACTTGTGGACCGCGCGCCACATCTCCGAAATCATGCTGGCCGCTGTCGCCTCAAACGACGAAGGCCGACGGGTCGCCGTCCATTCCGAGCCGCGCATCAGCTGAAGCCGCGCGTTACAGCTCGACGCCCAAAGCGGTGAATGAAAGCGGCGGCAGGCTCAGCCGCGCCACGCCATCTACAATCTCAGGCTTGTCTATCGGCCGCGTCGTCAGGCGATTGGGCTGCTCCCAACTGTTGAAGGCCGCTGGGTCTGGGCCGGCAAGCTGCTGCGCCGTTCTGACGCGCGTCGGTTTAATGTCCTGCCAGCGAATCTCAAGCGGGGTTGGCTCGCTCAAGCTGCGATTGACGATGAACAGGCTGTGCGCGCCGGCTTCGGCGTCGTGCGCTGAGGAAACGTCCAGCAACGGCATGTCGCCGAATTTCTTGGTCTCATACCGCGGCGCTTCGACGAGCAGATCGAGCGAGTTGCCGCGGGCCATCTGGCTGAACATCAGCAGGGGATAATAGATTGATTGCTTGAGCAGCTTGTCGCTAGTCGTCAGAATCGGGGCGATGACGTTGACAATCTGGGCGATGCAGGCGATCTTGAGCACGTCGGCGCGCCGCAGGAAAACATTGAGCCAAGTAGCCACCACCAACGCGTCCTCCAGGTTGTAGACCTCTTCCAGCAGCGGGGGCGCTTCCTTCCAGCCACCGCGCAAATCTGTCGCTTCACGCGCCTTGTACCAGACGTTCCACTCATCCCAGGACAGATAAACTTCGTGCTTCGAACGCCTCTTGGCTTTGACAGTGCGCAAGACGGCGGCGACGGTGTCGACATAATCTTCAAGCTCGGCGCTGAGCGCGAGGTAACTCCCCGTGTCGTCGTCACTGTTGTCAGCGTAATAGTGCATCGAGTGATACTGCACCAGGTCCCAGCAGATCTCCAGGCCGATCCGATCCCAATCCGGATAGGTGGGCATTTTTGAGCTGGACGAGCCACAGAGGACCAGCTCAATCGATTTGTCCTGCAGGCGCATCAATTTGGCTGCCTCGCTCGCTTTCTTCGCATAGTCGACGGCATCGAGATGGCCAATCTGCCAGATTCCGTCCATTTCGTTGCCAAGGCACCAGTACTTGACCGCGTAGGGCGACGCGCTGCCGTTTGCCGCGCGCAAATCGGCGTAATGGCTGCCTGTCTGCGCATTGCAGTATTCGACCAGATTCGCCGCGTCTTGAATCGTCCCCGTGCCCAGGTTCACCGCCAGCATCGGCTCCGTCCCGATTTCGCGGCAGAAGCGGATGAACTCATCCGTGCCGAACTGGTTGGTTTCGATCGACTGCCAAGCCATTTCGCGCCGGCGCGGCCGCTGGTCTTTTGGTCCGATGCCATCTTCCCAGCGGTAGCCGCTGACGAAGTTGCCGCCGGGATAACGCATGGCGCGCAAGTTCAGTTCGCGCAGCGCCGCCAGGACATCCGCCCGCAATCCGTACTCGTCGGCCTGTGGCGACGCCGGGTCGTAAATGCCCTCGTAGATGCAGCGCCCCAGGTGCTCGGCGAATCCGCTGAATAGCAGCGGCGATATCTCACTGATAACGCGTTTCGTGTCGATGGTGACGCGCGCAGTTTCGGATTGGCTCATTCCAATTTCCTCACTCTTTTTTTGATGTGTAAGAGTCCATCTACAATCATACCGACATCTGTAGATACGCGCGTGTAAATGCCGCCCACGCAAAAGGATTCGCCTTATTCCGCATTCCATAACGCAACGAAAGTTGTAGGGGAGTTTCAGCGAAACGCCCACAGGAATAATTCGGATGCCGCAAGGAGGGGGTCTCAGCGAGGCGCCCCTACAGGAGACTCCAAATTGGCGCATAAAACAGGGGCGACTTATAAAGCCGCCCGCTGACGATTCCGAATATGTCCGTCGGGCGCCCCAATGGCTCGCCCCTACATAATCCACTAATTTGACGTTTCGTCGCTTTACAGTGCGTTCACAGCGTTAAACAGTTGTTGGATTGGACATGCGACATGGCGTCGAACCGGGTCAACCGCCCTTGACCAGATCCAGCGTGGAAGCCCGCCAGATGTCGCGATTGTATTCGGCGATTGTGCGATCAGATGAAAAGAAACCAGAGCGCGCCGCGTTGAGGATTGACATCGTCGTCCAGCGCTCCTGATCGGCGTAGGCTTCCGCCACCTGCTTCTGGCAAGCGAGATAGCTGGCGAAATCGGCGCAGAGCATGTATTCATCGTGATAGATCAGCGAGTCAACGATCGGGCGAAAGATATGGCTGTCGCCGCCGGAGAACTGCCCGCTAGCGATCCAGTCGATCGCCTGGCGCAAGTCGGCATTTGCCTCGATGTAGGCGCGCGGATCGTAACCCTCGGCTTTGGTGGTGAAGACTTCTTCCGTGGTCAGCCCGAAGAGGAAAAAGTTATCTGCGCCCACGCGCTCGCGAATCTCGATATTGGCGCCGTCGAGCGTGCCCACTGTCAGCGCGCCATTGAGCGCGAACTTCATGTTGCCGGTGCCGGAGGCCTCCTTGCCCGCCAGCGAAATCTGCTCCGATATATCGGCCGCCGGGTAGATTAGCTGACCGGTCGCGACATTGAAGTTGGGGATGAACACGACGCGCAGCCGATCAGCCGAGGCCGGATCGCGATTGACCACCTCCGCCACCGAGTTGATCAACTTGATGATCAGCTTGGCCATGTAATAACCGGGCGCCGCTTTCGCGCCGAAGATGAAGGTCGCTGGCGCCTGCTCCGCCTCCGGGTTCAGCTTGAGGCGCTGATAAAGATGAATGATGTGCAAGGTCTTGAGCAGCTGCCGTTTGTATTCATGCAGCCGTTTGACCATGATGTCGAACATGGAGTCGGTGTTGATGGACAAGCCGCAGCTCTCGCCGATGTAATCCGCCAATTGCGCCTTGTTGGCCTTTTTCATCGCGCGCCAGGCAGCTCTGAAATCGGCATCGTCGACGAAGGCTTCGAGCCGGCCCAACTCTTCGAGATTTGTCAGCCAGTCCTCGCCGATCCGCTCGTTGATCAACTCTGCCAGAATCGGATTCGCCAAACGCATGAAGCGGCGCGGCGTCACCCCATTAGTCTTGTTGCCGAATTTCTCCGGCCACAAAGCGGCAAAATCCTGAAAGACCCGCGTCCGCAGCAGGTCGGATTGCAGCTCGGCGACGCCGTTGATGGAGTAACTGCCGATGCAGGCGAGGTTGGCCATGCGCACCTGTTTCTCCGCGCCCTCCTCAATGATGGACATGCGCTCAACGCGGCCGATATCGTTCGGGAAGGTCATCCGTACCGTATCCAAAAAGCGATGGTTGATTTCGAAGATGATTTCCAAATGACGCGGCAGCACTTTTTCCATCAGCCAGACCGGCCATTTCTCGAGCGCTTCCGGCAGCAGCGTGTGCTGGGTCGAGGCGAAGGTCCGTGTCGTGATGCGCCAGGCTCGCTCCCATTCCAGTTCGTACTGATCAACCAACAGCCGCATGAACTCGGCGATGGCGATGACCGGATGCGAGTCGTTCAGATGGATGACCGCCACATTGGGCAATTCTTCCCAATCGACATTCTTGATCATGAAGCGCTTGATGATATTGTTCAATGAGCAGGCGACGAAGAAATACTGCTGCTTTAAGCGCAATTCCTTGCCTTGGGGCGTGTTGTCGTTGGGGTAAAGCACTTTGGTGACGTTCTCGGAGCTCGTTTTTTGCTCCACCGCCCGCGAATAATCGCCGACATCGAAGAGCTGCAAGTCGAATTCGCGCGTCGCCCGCGCGCTCCAAAGCCGCAGCATGTTGACCGTCTTCGTCTTGTAACCGGGCACGAGCGTGTGATAGGGCTGCCCCATGATCGTCTGCCCCGGGTTCCAGCGAACGCGGAGGTTGCCGGCGCTGTCGGTGTAGCGCTCGGTCCAACCGCCGAAGCCGACCTCGACCATGTCATCCGGCTGCGGGAACTCCCAGGGATTGCCGAAGTAGAGCCACTCGTCCGGGCTTTCAATTTGCCAGCCGTCGCGGAAGGATTGGCGGAAAATGCCGTATTCATAACGTATGCCGTATCCGACCGCGGGGATGTTGAGCGTCGCCAGCGAGTCCATGAAACAGGCGGACAGCCGGCCCAAGCCGCCGTTGCCCAAGCCCGGCTCAATATCCAGCTTGCAGAGCTCGGCCAGGTCGATGCTATGGCTTTGCATCGTGTCCTGAGCGAGGGAATAGGTGTCCGTGTACAGCAGGTTCTTTTCCAGTTGCTGCCCGACCAGATACTCGGCGGACAGGTAATAGACGAATTTGGGATTCTGGCGGAAATAGCAGTCGACGTTTTGCTGCCAGTAATACATCATGTAGTCGCGGACGGTGTGAGCGAGCGCGAAGAATAGATCGTGCTGGGTCGCCGTATAAATAGCTTGACCGCGCGTGTAATAGAGGTTGTCGCGGAAGGCCTGGTCAAAGGCTTCCTGGGAGTGCTCCACCTTGGTAATGTTCTCGAAATTCGCGTTCACGATTTTCTTCCTTTTTTGCCTGGTAGCCGAGGGCCATCGACGCCGGGATCACTTCCGCTATCGCGGGCGCCGCCGCCTCAGTTTCAACATCCCTCTTCATAATGATAACGGCAATTGCAATTTCCCTACAGCCTGAATGCCTCGTCCCGCATTCACGATCGCGCTAGAATATCACGGGTGAATCGACGAGAAAGGCGCAGCGATGAAGCGTCCAAACATGCTCATCCTCTACACCGATCAGCAGCGCTGGGACGCACTCGGCGTCAATGGCAACGCGGAAATCATCACGCCGAATATTGATGCGCTGGCGGCGCGGGGCACGAACTTCAGCCATCATTTTGTGCAGAATCCGGTCTGCATGCCCAGCCGCGTCAGTATGCTTTCCAGCCGCTATCCGTCGACGCTGGGCATCACGCAGATGGGCGTGCCAGTGCCCGAAGATCTCGTGACACTGCCGCGCCTGCTCAAGCAATACGGCTACCGGACGGCCAACATCGGCAAGCTGCACTTTCTGCCGCACGCCAACCGCGATCACAGCTTGCCGCATCCCGCCTATGGCTTCGATCATCTGGAGATCGCCGATGAGCCCGGTGTCTACGAAGACGCCTATCGCGCCTGGGTGCGGCGGGGGGCGCCGGAGCAGATGGATCACATCAGCGCGGGATTGCCGCCCAACACCGCCGTCTGGCAGCGGGCAATGGGCATCAAGGACGGCATCACGCATCGGGGCGAGCCGACCGGCAGGCACGACAATAAAGGCGCGATTCCCTTCGCCCCTGATGATCACCTGACGCACAGCGCGTTCGTCGCGGAGCGAACGATTGACTTCATTGAGGCGGCGGGCTCTGAGCCATTCCTTTGCATCGCCGGCTTCTATTCGCCGCACGCGCCCTGGATCGTCCCCCAGAAATATCTTGATATGTATGACCCGGCCGGTTTATCGACGCCCACGTTTCCGCCGGAAGTCGACGAGCGGCGGCCGAGCGATTCAAAGGCGCTGTTTTCCGATGGCCAGCTGCGCGCGGCCAAGCACGGCTACTACGCGATGATCAGCGAAGTTGATCATTATGTCGGGCGCATCCTGGACGCGCTGGAGGCGGCGGGACGGCGCGATGAAACCATCGTCGTCTTCACATCGGATCACGGCGAGTGGCTGGGCGAGCATCTGCGCTTCGGCAAGGGTTATCCCGCGCCCGATGCGGTCAGCCGCGTTCCGCTTGTGATTGACGCCCCCGGCGCCCGGCAGGTTGAAACCTATGACAGGCTGGTCGAGTCTGTCGATATCGTGCCGACGCTGCTGGAGCTGGCGGCCATTCAGAGGCCGTCATACATGCAGGGCGAAAGCCTGATCAGCGCGATGACTGGCGTCGGCGCGCGCAAAAAAGACGTCGCCCTGACCGAAGCGGCGGGCTGGAAAAGCCTGCGCACTCCCCGCTTTCAGTATTTGATTCATGCTGACGGGCGCGAATGTCTTTGGGAGCTGGCGAAGGATCCCGGCGCCTACCATGATGTGTCCGAAGACGACAGCTGCGGAGACTCGCTTGCGGAATGCCGCAGACTGCTGCTCACGAGACTGCTGGCGATGGAGCGTCCGCTGCCGCGAACCTGGACCTACTAGTGTCGCTAAACGAAGGGATACTCGGCGAGCGTGTACCCGGCTACCAGCGGCCACAGGCCTTCGACCGCGCGGATATCATCGGCATTCAGGCTGATCTTTTGCGGGTCCCGCGCGAATGGCGAGCGCAGGACGCCGCGCCGCCACATCACATGCTTGTGGAAGGAAACGCCATACACCGTCGCATAGTTCAGCAGTGGCAGCAGCTTGTGGCTGATGCTTTCCGCCTCTTCAACGCGGCCCGCGCGATACAAGTTGTAAATCTTGACTTGCGCATCCACCAGGCCACCGGCCGGCATATTGCCGCAAGCGCCCCGCTTCAGTTCGTCGATCAGGTAGGTGCCGTTGGCGCCGCCGAACACACCGGCGCAACTGCCCGTATCCAGCGCGATTATCTCATTGATGTGCTGCAGAATCGGATTCGTCTCTTCCTTGATGTAGAGAATGTTGTCTTCGGCCGCCAACAGCTCGACCAGCTCGCGCGGTGATAGCGGCGTGCCAATCGGCGCGGGCGCATTCTGAATGATCAACGGCCGGTCAAATTTCGCCAGAGCCCGGTAATATCGCCGCAACTCCGCCTTTGAAGCCTTGCGCAAATAGGGCGGCATCGCCATCAGCGCGGTGGCGTCTTGCTCGCAAGCGTGCGCGGCGAATTCAAGCGCGAGCCGCTGGTTCAGCCCTTGTACGCCGACGATGAAGGGGAGGCGCCCCGCGATTGCGCCGCTGGCGAATTCGACCACTTCTCGCCGCTCGGCGTCGCTGAGCGTAAAGAACTCGCTGGCAAGGGCCGGCGCGACCAATCCATGTACGCCCGCCGCCAGGCAGTATTCGATTTGGTCCGCAAAACTCTCCCAATCGATCGCGCCGCCGTCGTTAAATGGCGTCTGCAGAATCTGATAAATGCCGGCTAACACGTCGACGCGCCTCCCCGGTTTGCTCAACTAATTGCGGAAGATTCCCGCATCTCTTAGACTATAACCTTCAAAATCCATTGTATCCAGCCACTGCGGAGGGAGATAGCCATGCGCGTCACCACTGTCGAAGCGATTCCGGTTCGGATCAAACGCGACGAAGCCTACCTTGGCGGCATCCCGGCGGCGGCCGACCCGCCGGCCTACTTCACCCGCCCGCCATACCGCGCGCTCTATTCCGCGTACTTCGAGACCGCCTTCGTCAAGATCGCCACCGCTGACGGCGTCATCGGCTGGGGCGAGGCGCTGGCGCCGGTCGCGCCGGAAGTGGTCTGCGCCATCATCGATCAACTGCTGACGCCCGTGCTGCTCGGTCGCGATCCGCTTGATGGCAACGCCCTGTGGAACCTGATGTACGATCTCATGCGCGAACGGGGTTATTACGGCGGTTTCATGCTGGATGCCATCAGCGCCTGCGATATCGCGCTATGGGACCTGCGCGGGAAGCTGCTGGGTCAGCCGGTTTACAAGCTGCTCGGCGGCGCTTATCGAGAGCGCGTCCCCTGCTATGTCTCCGGCCTGCCGCGCCCGTCGGCGGAGCAGCGGGTCAAGCTGGCGCTGGAGTATGTCGAGGGGGGCTTCAATGCCTTCAAGCTGGCGGCGGGCCATGGCGTTCGCGCTGATAGGGATAGCGTACAGGCTCTGCGCGACAGCCTGGGCCCGGGCGCGACGCTGCTGTTGGACGCGCACTGGGTCTATTCGCTGGACGAGGCGGTTCAGTTGGGTCATGCGCTGACCGACCTGGACGTCGGCTTTTTTGAAGCGCCGATCAATCCGGAGGACGTGGAGTCGCATGCGCAGCTGGCAGCGGCCGTTGCCGTGCCGATCGCCCACGGGGAGACGGAACGCAGTCGTTATCAATTTCGCCCCTGGCTTGTGCAGAAGGCGGCCGATATCCTGCAGCCCGATGTCGGGCGCGCCGGCATTTCGGAGTTGGTCAAGATTGCAGCGATGGCGGAAGCCTTCAATGTGAAGATGGCGCCGCACCTCAGCGTGGGCTTGGGCGTCTGCATTGCCGCGTCCATTCATGCCGCCGCGGCGATACCCAACTTGTACCTGCTTGAGTATCAGCCGCCGGTATTTGAGATTGCGAACCTGCTGCTCAAAACACCGCTGACCTGTGAAGAAGGGCATTACGCGGTACCGAGAAGCGCCGGGCTCGGGGTGGAACTGGATGAAGACGGACTTCGGCGGCTTCAGGCGTAGCGGCTGCGATCTAGCCCCGGCACGAGCGGGTGCTTCGGCCGCACGATCTGCAAACGCTCGGGCGTCAAGCGCTCGGCTAGCTCATCCGATACCTGGTAGCCGAACCGGAAGTTGCCCCAAGAGGGCCCATAACGGAAGACGATGATGCGCCGCTCGCCGGCGTTGACCCGTTCCGCCGAGCCATGGCAGAGCGCGTCGACAAAGAGGATTACATCGCCGGCTTCCATATATACGTTGACCGCGCCTTCGACGTGGTCAACCGACGCGACATCGCGATGCATGCCATGTTTGCCCTCGTCCGGATGCGGGAAGTGGGCTTTGTGGCTGGCTGGCACCACCATTGTGTTGCCATCGCCGGGTCCGATATCGGTCAAAGCCATCAAAATGTTGATCTGTCCGCAGTGGAAGCGACCATTATAGTAACGAAACTGAGTGCGCTTTGTGCCATCGTGGCCGCCGGAATGCAAGCCGATCGCCTCGCCGGGACCGCGGACGTTGGCGAAACATTCATCGATAAAGAGCGGACCGTGATTGTAATCAAAGGTATCGGCGCCGCCGACAAAGCACTTGACTTTTTCGATCCAGGACGGGTGGTCTATGAGCTTTTCGAAGGGCTCGCCGCCTTCGTAGATCTGCTGCATATTCACACCATCGTCATCGCCGTAAGTGTGTCCATGGACGTAGCCCTTCCATTCGCCCGGCTGGATCGGCAGCAGCGCGTCAATGGCGGCGTTGATCTCGGCCGCTTCCTCCTTGGACAGCGCGCCCTTCAGCAGCAGAAAACCGTTGAGATCAAAGAAGTAGCGTTCTCGCTCTGTAACCTGCATTTGATTATGTTCCTTCTCGTCTCCACTATTCGTAACAGTGTACCGCAAAGACTGCCGCCGGCGCCGTGCTTTGGCTCGCGACGATTTCGACTCGCAGATGGTCGGTTTCGATTGGCTCATCAAACTCAATCCGGTTCACCGTTTGGTGATTGTCGGTCACTTCGGCAAGCATTTTGCCGCCGCCGTCGCGCAGCCGATAATGCTTGATTGCGAAAGGCATGACGTCTTCCGGATGGCCTCGGGTGACTGTCTCCATGGCATGATCGAAGTCGGTGTCAAACATGAGGGTTACCCGGCTGATGCTCTGCGGCGCAATCCATTTGATGTCCAGCGTCGGCACCTCATCAGCGGGGTCGGCCACCCAGGCGTTCACTTCGGCCACCGGGCGGGCAAGGCCATTGCATATATTCTGCGGCTCGAAACCGTTCAGCGGCGGCGCAATAGTCAGCGCCATATTCTGACCTTTCGGTCGACGTGGCGGCGTCCAGAATTCGAAGGACTCAACGCCGATATCAACGGGCGGCGATTGATCCCGCCAATATTGCAGGGCGAGCAAACCGGTGACGCGCATATCGCTCAAATGCAAGCGAATGGCCGGGTTCTCCATCACGCAGACGAAGATATAACGCGAATCATCGATCATCTGGTCGAAGTCAAGGTGGACCGACTGATTCTCCCCCGCCGGCAAGTCGAAGCTCAACGTCTTCAGGATGACGTCCGGGCTGTGATTATCGCGTTTCGAGCTTTGACGCAGCTGTACTTCGAGCCGGCTTTCTTCCGCAGCGTCGACCGTGATTGTAAGGCGCGGGACGCGGCCTCGGCGCATGGGCAGCATTTGGGCATAGGGTCGTTCGAGCGGGCGCCGCGGTCCATCGTCGGGCAGCCTCTCAAGGCAGAGTTTGCTGGAGGCGTTCACGGTCGCCTGCCGGACGAGATTCGCCTCGTCATCCAGCCTGAATTGCGGGATGTAGCCGCCGACGCGCTGCAAGTCGCGCTGCAGGAGTTTGACATTTTGCGGCGCGGCGATATCGCGCGGCAGCAGCCCTCGTTTGGCGCAGTGGGCGGCCGCCATGCCGACGGATTGCGCGGCGCAAGCCAAGGTCAGCATGACGCGGGTCGAGCCAAAGGCGACATGCGAGGCGCTCATGATGCGCCCGGTAATGAAAAGGTTGCCTATGTTCCGGCTGTACTGGGTGCGATAGGGCACCTGATACACACCCTTGGCATGCCATTGATCGCAGCCGGGCAATTCGCTGAAGACGCCATCGGCCGGGTGCAAATCAATCGACCAGCCGCCGAAGGAGATGGCGTCGTAATGCCCCCGCTGCTCGATGACATCCTGCTGGGTCATCATGACGTCGCCCTCGAAGCGCCGGCTCTCGCGTTTGCCCGGGATCTGCCCGACCCATTCCAGCGTCAGCGTCTCGGCATCGGGGAATTTGCCCGAGTTCTTGATGTAATTCCAGACGCCGTAAACGACTTTCCAAAGCTGCCACTTAATCGTCTCGGTCTCGTGCACGGTATCCAGGCGGCCGCCGTATTCGATCCACCACAAGCGGCAGCCATCAATAGCGGTGTTGAAACTACGGAAGCGCGGGATCTGCGTGATGTCTTCGAGCGCGTAACTCGGCGGCACGAACTTGACCGGTTCGCCGATATCTTTGGTATAGAAGTAAATCGAATGCCCCAGCAGGTAGCCGTATTCCTCGCTTGGCGCGAACTTCTCGCCGAATTCTTCGCGGGATTCGGCGCCCATGCGAAAGGCGGCCCCCGCTTGAAAGGCGACGACGCCATCGCCGGAGGCATCACAGAATAGCGGGGCAAAGAGCTCGTATTGCGTCGAATTCTGGCTGCAAAAGGCGGTGACGGATTCGATCGTTTCGCCGTCGGATTTGCTGACGCTGACCGCGGCCGTGTTCAGCAGCAGGGTGATGTTGTCTTCGTCAATGACTTTTTCCAGCAGGATCGTATCAAATATGAGCGCGTTGCCTTCTTTGTTGCGATACATGTTTTCGACCAGGATTTCGTCGATGACGCCGCCTTCGCGCGCCCAGCGATTGTTGTTATTCATGTGCGAGGTCGCGCCCAATGCCCACAGGCGAACTTCACTGCTGGCGTTGCCGCCCAGCACAGGCCGATCTTGCACCAGCGCGACCTTGATACCGGCGCGCGCCGCGGTGATCGCCGCGCAGGCGCCCGCCAGCCCGCCGCCGACGATGACCAGATCAGAGTCTATGCGCAGGGTCTTGGGCTGACGGACTGTGGGCGAGAATGGCTCGCTCAACATCCTTGGGATTTGGTTGTCTTGCTTCATCTGACACGCTGCTTTCTGCTCTCCGGCCTGGCTTGGTATTACAACCCCAAATGGTCTTGTTCAACACCATGTTTTTCGCACCATTCGTTCAGCGGATTGAAACCGCCGCTCGGCTGAAACTCCGGTGTGTCATCAACTTCTTCTCCGGCCAGGTATTTTTCGATATCGCTTAGCTTGTCCACAAATGACGAATCCTGCTTGACATAATCCATCGGCTTCAGCCAGCGGTAGCAATAACCGATCATGACCGCCTTGCGAGTTCTGTCCGTGAAATTCGGCGCGCCAGCATGCCAGGTGCGGTATTCGAAAATGACGCAATCGCCCGGATTCAACAGCGGCTCCAGCGCGTTGGCGGGGTCAACTTCGCCTTCGGGAATCTCGATCCGTTCAGTCAGTTGGTTGCTGCCCGGCGCCAGCATGGTGACGCCGGAATTCGGCTCGCTCAAGTCGGTCAGATAGAAGGCGCACTTCAAGCCCATGCGCGGAAAGTTGGCCTCGCCAAGATCGCGTGAGATGCCCCCGCCATCGCGGTGCCAGCCGGGCCGCCTCACAGTATTCGAAGTGCCCGGCGGATCAGGATGGCGATGAATGAGATGGCTGGTCGACAGTTGCAGGTTGGAGCCCAGCAACTGAATCACCAGCGGCAGTGTGATATCGTTGGTCAGCAGGGGGATGTAGGCGTCGTCCATGGTGATGCAATTGCGGAAGCCATCATAGATGCCGCCGCCCTGCACAAAGCGATTGAATCGCTCATCGGTTGCGATCAGTCGGTCGCCCGCTTCGATGAGGCGGCTGATTCTGTCTTCATTGAGCGCATTGCGGACGATCAAATAGCCTTCATCGCGGAATTGTTGTCGTTGTTCGTTTGTCAGCTTGTTAATGCCATTAATCATCTTCGTCCTCCTGGATCTCCGCCGCTTTGATCAAATCAAGTATACGTGAAATAGGCCGTAGCGACACAGCCATTCTCGCTGCGCAGGCGAACCCAGTGGGCGCTGTAGCCGGCGGGAAACGCATGGTGCGCATATCCCTGCGCGGCCACTTCAAAGCTGTCGTATGCCTTCCATTTGCCATTGCCGAGGAAATCAACTTCCAGCACAAACTTCGCTGCCGAGTCGCCCTCGTTGCTGAGATGCAGCACTTTCTTGTCGAAGCCGGTCATCAGATAGGGGTCGGAGGTTTCGTCCGCGCTTACTTCATCCTCCCACCAGACGCCGCCCCAACCAGCCGGCTTGCCAAAGCCCCAGAGGTCGTCCGTCTTGCCGAAATACAAACCCGATTGCGGCTCGCCGGCCAGGTGGTTGGCGCCGTTATGGGGGCTGGCATTGTCCGCGCCGAGAACGAGCATCCCGCGCCAGGCGCAGAAATCGCCATGGACCCAAAGATGCGTGGATATCGGGCGCACTCCCCAAATGTGATTTTCGTAGGCCCAGGTCGATAGCTCATAAAACATCCCGTGGCAATCCATCAGAAAACGTTCATGGTCGACCTCGCGAATTCTGGGCCACTCCGTCTGCCACATGTGGTCAAAGCAATGGCTCGCCTTCGGCAGGCGGTATCGCTTCCATTGGCCATCCGCATCAGTGTAAACCTGGAGGATTGCCGAGCGCTTGTCCCAGCCCATGGCGAAGATCGTGCCGGCGAAGTCCCCGCGGCCGTTGACCTCAATGAAGGGGTTGCGCTCAATGATCGTCCAGCGCTCGCCGTCCCATTCCGCCAGCCTGCCCGCCGCTTCAGCGCCGGTGAAGTCGCGTTCGTCGTAACTGTTGTTGGCGACGACGACGCGGCCGAAGTTGCTGTAAGCCGCTTTGAAATGCGCATACTTGTGGTCGGGCACGCCAAGCTCGATGGTGAGGTCAGCCAGAAAGCGCGTCTCCAGCGTGCGCACATCCATCTCATAGAATTCGCCTTCCATGCCGAGCATGTAGACCATGTTCTCCGCGTCTGTCAGGTGGCGCATGGTTGAGCAAATGCGAACTTCCAGCAGGTCTTCAACGGCGCGCGCGTTTCCCTCAGAGTCAACAACATAAGGACCGATGATCATCTGATTGGATTCCCAGTGCGCCATGCGATTGGTATAGGTGCCGACATAGCTGGCGGGATGTTTTTCCATCTCCAGCCGCTCGTTGATGGTGTAGAGGCCGGTGCCGACGCCGCTGGCGGATTTATGTGAGACGTAGGTGACGAGCCAGAGCTTCCCCGCCCAGGCCATCATGGCGCCGACGCCGCATTCGCTGCGTGGTGGACCCAGCCCGGCGCTCAGCGCCAGATGAGGATAAACGCCGCCCGCGCTCAGATTTTGACTTGCTGCCATTGATGCTCGCTTTCATTTCTGTTCGGCGCGACCGCATGTTCGCGCCATCGTTTCAAAGCCTTGCTCAATCTTCTCCGCGGCGTCATACAAGCCGGATCATGCAGTCGATCGCGCAGCTCGCAGGGATCATCGACGCGGTTGTACAGCGCGGCCGGTTCCAGCGTTCGCCCGCGCGTGATCAGCTTCCAGCGCTGCGTCGTGGCGCAGAAATTCTGGTATTCGCTTATTGCGACTCGCTCGCCCTTAGGCGCGCCGCCGTCTATCTGCGAGCGCAGCGACATGCCCTCGGCCATCCCGTCGCTTTCGCCTTCCGCGAAGTCGAGCATGGTGGGCAGCAGGTCGATGGTCGCCGCCAGCTGCCGCGTCCGCCTTCCGCGTGATTGCCCCGGCGCCCGCGCGATGAGCGGCACATGCAGCGCCTCTTCGTACATGACGCCCTTGCCAAACAGGCCATGCGCGCCCGCCATCTCGCCGTGATCGGATGTGAAAATCACAAGCGTATTCTCGCGCAGATCCAGTTGATCCAGCCGGCGCAGCAATCTACCGAAGGCCGCGTCCAGGTGGCTGATCTCGCCAAAGTAGAGTTCGCGGAATCGTTGCAGGTCGTAATTCGCCTTCCAGTCCTCATGCCTGAACCAGGCTGCAGGATCGATGTTCGGCTCGGCCAACAGATCACGCGATTCGTATTGCTGCAGAAAAGCGCGCGGCGGCGAACAGGGCGGGTGCGGCGCTTGATATGACAGCAGCATGAAAAAAGGATTCGCGTCGGCCGCCGCCTGCGCCAATTGCCGCATCGCAATGTCTGTCAGCGCGTCGGTTTCGTGGCAGGGCATTTCGATTGCCTCGTCCGGATCATCGCGCCAGATAAGCCCGGCATGATGATCGACATGATGGCTTTCCCAGCCGACAAAATGCTGAAAGCCGGCGCGCTTCTCGGGCGGCACCCAGCGGTTCTCTTGCGGCGCGCCGCTCAAGTGCCACTTGCCGACATAATGCGTCTCGTAGCCGGCTTCGTTCAGATAATCGGCGAGGCTCTTGTGATCAGCTGGGTACGATTGCCCATTCCGCAATACGCCGGTCTGTGAGGGATAGCGCCCGCTGAGCAGGCAGCCGCGGTAGGGCGTACAAACCGGCGAGGTGGTGATAGCGCGCTCGAACACAGTGCTTTCGCCGGCGAAACGATTCAACTGTGGCGCCCTTACCGATGTGAATCCATAAGTCGGCAGCCAGCGCGCGCCAAGTTGATCGACCAGCACAAAGAGAATGTTCGGTCGTGAAGCCATCGCCGCGCGTCTCAGCCTTTCATGCCGGAGAGATTGGCGCCCTGGATAAACTGCTTTTGGAACATGAAAAAGACTATGAGCACAGGCAGCACCATCATGACGGAGGCCGCCATCTGCTGGTTGTAGATCCCGCCTTGGCCGGGCAGCGATGTGAACTTGTACAGACCGATGGCGAGCGTATGCAGGTCCGGATCTTTCAAATAAATCAGCGGACCAAGAAAATCATTCCAGCTATTTTGGAAGCTCAGAATAGCGATCACGACGATGGCGGGCTTGGCGAGCGGAATCATCACTTGAGTAAAGATGCGGAACTCGCTGGCGCCGTCGATTTTGGCCGCGTCAAGCAGGTCTTGCGGAATGCCCAGGAAGAATTGCCGACAGATAAAGATGTAGAAGGCGTTGCCAAAGAAGTTCGGGACGATCAAAGGATAGAAGGTGTCGATCCAGCCGATGGCGTCATAGGCGGCGTATACTGGTATCAGACGAACGGCGAAGGGCAGCATCAGCGTCGCCAGCAGAATCAAGAAGAGGGTATCTCTGAAAGGGAAGCGGAAGCGGGCGAAGCCGTAAGCCACCAGCGTGCACGAGCCAATGTCGCCGACGAGCGAGAAGATCGTAATGATCATCGTATTGCGAAATGTCGTGCCGAACTTCCAGAACTTCAGCGCGTCGGTGTAGTTTTCCGGCTGCCATACGCGTGGGATCCATTCAACGGGGAAAACGCCAACCTGTTCCAAAGGCATGAATGAGGACATGAACATCCAAAACAAAGGCGCGATAAACCACAGGCTCATGAAAATTAGAATGCCGTAGAGGAGAATGCGCCCGATGATGCGGGTCGCGCGGGTGAGCGCGTCGCTGCGGAGGTTGGCGCTTTGGGTAGCAATTGCTGACATCGCTGCTATTCCTCCCCGCCTTGATAAAAGACCCAGCGCTGCGATGAGGCGACGATGACCGCGGTGAAGGCGAAAATAATCATGAACAGGATCCAGGCGAGCGCCGATGAATAACCCATCTGTGGCGGGAGGTATTGAAACGCGTGGTCAAAGAGATGCAAGACATAAGTTCGCGTCGCGTCGCGCGGGGCGCCCCCGGTCATGATGAATACCTGCGTGAAGACCTGGAATGCCCCGATGATATTGATGAGGACATTAAGATAGATCGTTGGCGTCATCAGCGGGATGGTGACGCGCCATAAGCGCTGGACCATGTTGGCGCCGTCAATCTTGGCCGCGTCGTAATACTCCTCCGGGATGCCCTGCAAGCCAGCCAGGAAAATCACCATCGTCACGCCGACCCAGGTCGTGCTCATGATGAGGAAGGCGAGCATGGCGAAGTCGGGGTCGGCGAACCAGCGGATGCGCGATATGCCGAAGAAGCCCAGGAACCAGTTGAGCAAGCCGGCGCGGGCATTCAGCACATACAGCCAGACAATCGAGAGCGCGACGATGGGCACGACCGAGGGCACGTAGAAGAGCGTGCGCCACAAACCAAGGAAGCGCACCTTGGTGTTGAGCAAGAGCGCCAGGGCAAAGCCCAGCACAATGCGTATGGCGACCGAGCCGCCAACATAGACGGCGGTGTTTCTGAGTGATTTTAGAAACAGCGGATCATCGGTGAAGATGTGCTCGTAATGTTCGGCGCCCACCCATCTTGGCGGCGCCACGATATTGTATTTGGTGAAGCTCAAGACAAAGGATGCGACGAAAGGAAAGAGCGCAAAGAGCAAAACGCCAATGAACCATGGGGCGATGAATAGAAAGCCGAACTTGGCTTCGCGTTTGCGCATGGGCGAGAGATCGCTCCATCGTTCTCGCCGCCGCCCGCGCAAGGCGCTGAATTGCGAACCAAATGCTGTTGCCATATTCTCTCCACCGCCCCTATCCCCTTCCCAAAGTCGGGAAGGGGAGGGAGTTTCACCGGGTTTAGCCGTATTCTTCCCAGAAGGCGTCAAGCAGCGCCTGGATTTCGGCTTCGGCGCTGGCCAAGGCGTCTTCGATTGAACTATCGCCGAAGAGCACATCTTCTACCATGCGGTTGATGATCTGGTTGGCTTCGGGCTGCACTGGCGAGACGGGCACCAGATAATCCAGCGCGGCTACGCCCAGGAGCGCTTCCGCCCGCGGATGCACAACGCCATCCTTCTCATAGCCGTTGCATTCCACCAGCGGCGAGGGACGCTGCTGCTGCTGTATAAACCAGCATGCGCCATCCCCTTCGACTTCGGTGGTCAGCCACTTGACCAGCTTCCAGGCTTCATCCGGGTGCGCGGCATTCTTGGGAACCATATAGCCCCAGCCACCGTGCGCGGAACCCCGCCGGTCGGCGCTGCCGCTCGGTCCATAGGGAATCGGCGCGACATCGTAGTTCAGCGACTCGGCATGATCTTCGACTTGGAACAGCGTCCAGGAGCCGTTAGTCTCCATAGAAACCAGACCCTGGATCAGCGGACCCTGGTCGAACTCACCCGCCATCTCCCAGAAGGCGTTCACTTCTTCGATGCCGTAATTGATTTCGGCAACGGCTTGCATGAACTCAAGCGCTTGCGCGCCCGCCTCGTTGTTGATGGTAATCGTGCGCAGGTCGGGCGTAATCCAGTCGCCGCCATTGGCATTGTACCAGGTGTGGAAAGCGCTCGTGCCGCTTGTTGATTGCGCATTCAAGCCGATGCGCTCCAGGAATTCGCCATCGCCTACACGCAGAGTCTCCGCCGCCTCAAGCATTTCGTCCCAAGTCTCGGGGAAGCTCTCGATGCCAGCTTCGGCGAAGTGGTCGGTGTTGTACCAGACGATGTTGTAAGCGCCGCCACCGGGAAGAGGCAGCAGCCAGGTCTTGCCATTGAACTGCGTGCCGGCAAATTCCGAAGGGTGGAAAATGGCGGGGTCGACGCCATCGGCAGCCATGTAATCGTCCAGCGGGATGATGGATTCGGTTGCGGCGAAGAAGGGCAGGTCCTGCCGCCCAAACATGGTTACATCGGGCGGGTTGCCGGCGGCGATGGCAGCCAGCAGATTCTGCAGGCGGTTGTCCCAGGGCAGGAAGATGTTGTCGACGCAGATGCCGGGGTGGGCATCTTCAAAAGCGGCGACTTGATGTTCTTGCAGCGGGATGCGGTTGCCGCCCCAGTGATGCCAGTAAGTGAGAGTCACATCGCCTTCGCAGTCGGGGTTTTGCGCCGTCGCCGTCAGTGACAGGGGCACGAGCGCAACAATAATCGCCAGAATTGTCAACAGGAGTGTCCGTTTACCAAACACAAGATTCTCCTTTCAGTAGAGGTTGTGAACGAAAAGTTTCAGTAAGTCTGCGAAATTACCTGGCGCCATCTGGCTGGTGAGACCGATGCTTGCGCCCTTGGCTACACCATCTTCTCCTTCGCTGCTTTGATCACGATATTCATTCTCACGTGGAGTCCCTAACGATCAACCGAGTTGACACCGTCATGACATTGGGGTCGTCGGGCGCGCCGTCCATCAAGTTGCACAAGCGCAACGCCGCCAGCCGCCCCATCATCTGCATGTCGAAACCTATTGTGGTCAACGCCGGCTCGGCGAAGCGGGCAAAATCATAATTATGAAAGCCGATCACAGAAATATCGTCTGGCACTTTACGCTGCGATTCCTTTATCGCTTTTAGGCCGCCAACCGCCATGCCGTCATCAGCATAGACGATTGCGTCAACCGGATGACCGAGGGCAAGCAAACGAAGCGTGGCAATAAAACCACTCTCCACATCAAAGCTCGATCCACGCGTCGACTGATAAGTTTCGCAGGGTAAGTTGTGCAGGCAGAGCGCCAGGCGGAATCCCCAGTATTTTTCATTGCTGGTATTGGTTGTCTTCGGCCCATTCACCAGGCAGATATGCCGCCGCCCGCCAGACACTAGATGTTCGATCGCCGAGACCATGCCCTGCACATAGTTCGCCATGATTGAGTTTGCTGCAAGCGGATAAGCATGCCCGCCGGCCGTCACAAATGGAATAGACTGCTCCTGAAGCCAAGCCAATAGCGCCCTGTCAAAGGTGCCACCCAGGAATATCAAGCCACTGATGTGATTCGTATCGATTAATGCCTGCAATTGGTCAATGTCGGCGCAGGACTGGTAGATATGCGTTGCGATGCGCTGGTCTTCAAAGACGGATTGCGCGCCGCGAACGATTAACTGTTCAATACCGCCGGTTAAAGCTGGCAACCCTTCAGAATGACTGTTGGCGACGGCGGACAGAAACGCCATCGTGCGCTGTGGTTTGCTCGCCTGCCCCCGCAAGCGCGACATCGGATAATCCAATTCTGTCGCGGTTTTCCAGACCGCCTTTCGCGTGTGGGAGTCGACGTAGGGATGTTCGTTTAATACGCGCGAAACAGTCGATATCGAAACATCGGCTTTACGAGCGATGTCACGTATAGTGGGTTGCCCCTTGTAGCGAGGATGTCTTTCCTTCATTCGAGGCTTGTATTATATCTAACGATATTTTTAACTGTAGAATCGTTTCAGAAACAATTCAACAAATTGCCAGAAATTTGCAAAATATTGAAACAACCAGGCTTTGTTCTGACGAGTTGTCAGATCCTCATCCGTTCATCCAGCCTTGGTGCCGGGCGCGCATGAGAATATCGCGGCTGCCGCCCAATGCCCGGGCCGGGTTCGCAAGCGCCGGGCTCAACTCGAGACTTACGGCGCCCTGGTAGTCAACCGCATCCAGCGCGCGCAGCGTCGCCGCCAGCGATTCTTCGGTCATCACCCCGTCGAGCAAGGACCAGTGCAAGTCGCTGAGGCCATCGTTGTCGTCAAAGTGGACGTAGCCCAGTCTATCGCCCGCATTTGTGATCACAGAGGCCGGCTCCTCGCCTGACATCTGGATATGCCCGCTGTCGTAAAGCAGGTAGAGATTGTCATGCCCGAGGGCGCGTATCAACTCGAGCGTTTCGCCGGCGCTGGGCAATGCGGTGCCCGGGAAATGCTCGATCGCGAGCTTGACCGCATGGGCGGCGGCGACATCAGCCAGACTGACGAGCGACTTCTCAAATTCTTCGATTGCGGCCGGCGCGGGATTATTGCCGGGAATGACGTAGACCGTGCCAGCGCCGATTTCCGCCGCCTGTTCGATGGCCGTCCCGACATGGTCAATGGCGGCCAGGCGCAGGCTTTCGTCCAGATGATCGAGCGAAGCGCCCGCTGGCAGACCGAATGAAGCGCCGACGCAAGAAACGCGCAATCCGAGTTCCTGCGCCAAGAGCCGGCTCTCCAGCGACTGTAGATGCGTCGGCTGAATATCGATGCAGTCGAATCCGATATCGCGGACCTGCCGCAGGATTTCAGTCTCGCTTCCGCTCAGCGCCCAGATGCAGCAGGCAATCCTCATCGGCTTCACCTCTTCCATATTGGCAGTTGGGGAGTGTCTATTGTTGAGGATTTAAGCTGCCTGCGATCTTGTCAAAAATCTCTGCGCTTTTTGTGTTCTTCCTATTTTGGAGCCTTGTAGGGGCGAGCCTTGGCTCGCCCGTCTCACTCGACGCAGAGACATATCCACCTAGTTAGCCACTCCCGGCAGTTGCGAGACAAATACTAGCGCATCGAAATCAACTTGTCACGATTTGACAAGGGCAGAGGGCAGTCGTACACTTGGCGCAGCTTTCATGGGAGAGGAGGGGCGATGGCTGGGCGGATCGGACTCATCACGGGCGCGGGCTCCGGCATCGGACGGGCTTCGGCATTGGCGCTGTGGGAAGCGGGCTTTACGCTGGCGCTGGCGGGAAGGCGCGAGCAAGCCTTGCGCGAAACCGCCGCTATGGCGGATATAGATGAAGAACGCTCTTTGATTATGCCCACTGATGTTGCCGATCGCCAAGCGGTTCTGCGCCTCTTTGCCGCCGTTAAGCAGCGCTTCGGTCGCCTGGATCTGCTCTTCAACAACGCGGGAATCAACGCGGCTACCCCAACCGAGGACTTGACGGAAGACCAATGGCTGAGCGTGGTCTCCGTCAATTTGACCGGCGCGTTTTGGTGCTTGCAGGAAGCCTACAAGCTGATGAAGACGCAGGAGCCGCGCGGCGGCCGCATCATCAACAACGGCTCGGTCTCGGCGCAGGTCCCGCGCCCGAACTCGGCGGTCTACACCGCTACCAAGCATGCTATGACTGGCTTGACCAAATCGACAGCGCTGGATGGCAGAGCGTACGATATCGCCTGTGGGCAGATTGACATTGGCAACGCGCGGACCGAAATGACCGATCGCATGGAGCGTGGCATCTTGCAGGCGAATGGCGAAGTGGCGGTTGAGCCAACTATGGATGCGCGCCATATCGCGGAGGCCGTAGTTTACATGGCGAGCTTGCCGCTGTCGGTCAACGTGCCTTTCATCACCGTGATGGCAAATGGCATGCCTTATATGGGGCGCGGGTAAACGAATGAGCGACCTGGTATGGATGACGGCGGTTGAACTGGCAGCGCTGATCAAGCGGGGCGAGGTCTCGGCGACGGAAGTCCTGCAAGCGCATCTGGATCAGATCGACGCGCTGAATCCAAAGTTGAACGCCATCGTCACCTATTTGCCGGAGTTGGCGCTGGAGCGCGCGCGGCAAGCGGACGAGAAACAGGCGCGCGGTGAAGAACTGGGCGTCTTGCATGGCCTGCCCATCGCGCACAAGGACGCGTTCGAGACAGCAGGCATCCGCACCACCTGGGGCTCGCCCGTGTTCAGCGACTACGTGCCGGCAGCCGACGACCTGATCATCGCGCGCTTGAAGGCGGCCGGCTGCATCACGCTGGGCAAGACTAACGTGCCGGAGTTCGGCGCTGGTTCCCATACTTTCAATCGGGTCTTCGGCGCGACGCGCAATCCCTACGATTTGAGCAGGACCTGCGGCGGCAGCAGCGGCGGCGCGGCCGTGGCCCTGGCGGCTGGCATGATCCCAATCGCCGATGGCAGCGACATGGGCGGCTCGCTGCGCAACCCCGCAAGCTTTTGCAACGTCGTCGGCTTGCGGCCGTCGCCGGGTCGCGTACCCGGTTATCCCAAAGCGAACGCCTGGGAGACCTTGGGCGTCGCCGGGCCGATGGGGCGGACGGCGCAGGATGTCGCCTTGATGCTGCAAGCGATCGCCGGTTACGATCCGCGCGCGCCGATCTCGCTGACTGAACCGCCCTCTCTCTTCGCCCAGCCCCTTGAACGGGACTTCGCCGCGGTGAAGATCGCCTGGAGCCCCGACCTCGGTCTGCTGCCGGTGGAGCCGAGCGTCAGCGCCACGATAGAAAAACAGTTGACGGTCTTCAGCGACCTGGGCTGCCAGGTAGAACAAGCGGCGCCGGACTTTCGTGACGCCTACGACATATTCCAGACTTTGCGCGCCTGGAGCTTCGAATTGTCATTTTCCGAGCATTTTGCTGAACATGGCGAGGAGCGGTTCAAGGACACAATTCGCTGGAATGTGGCCCAGGGCAAGCGCTTGACCGGCGCCCAGGTCAGCCGGGCCGAAGCCAAGCGGACCGAGCTGTTTCAGCGCGTTCGCGAGTTTCTGGATACCTACGAATTTCTGCTGCTGCCGACGACGCAGGCGCCGCCCTTCTTGATCGAGTGGGAGTATCCGACGCAGATTAACGGCGTCGCGATGGAGACCTATATCGACTGGATGATGAGCTGCGCCTTCATCACGATCACAGGGATGCCGGCGATTTCGACGCCATGCGGCTTCACCGACGACGGCTTGCCAATTGGCTTGCAGATTGTCGGCCGGCCACGCGCTGATTTTGCCGTGCTGCAACTGGCCTATGCCTTCCAAGAGGCGACGCGTTTTTATCAGCGTAAGCCTCCAATATGCAATATGTAGGGACGACTCGCTGAGTCGCCCGCCGCACTAGGCGAAAGCCCGTAAGGGACATGCATGGGCCGTCCTCGCATATAGATGGGAATAGGGCGAGACAAGTCTCGCTCCTATACGTGTTGGCCTGGGAGCGTTATGTTGGAACTGAACGCCGCGAGTTGGTTCCTGGCGCTGCTGCCCGTTCTCACCGTGCTGGCGCTCATGGTGGGCGCTGGCTGGGGCGGGGGGCGCGCGGGCTCGGGCGGCTGCCTGGTCGCCCTCCTGCTCGCCTTGACTGTATTCGGCGGCGACGGACAACTGGCGCTGGTCGCAATCGGCAAGTCCCTGCTGCTGGCGATTGATGTGCTTTACATCGTGTGGATGGCGCTCTTTTTTTACAACGTCACCAATGAAGCTGGCACAGTCGGTTTGATCGGCCGCAGCCTGCCGCGCCTCACAGCTGACCGCGCCGCGCAAAGCCTGCTTATCAGTTGGGTATTTGTATCGTTGATGCAGGGCGTCGGCGGCTTCGGCGTGCCGGTGGCTGTCGTCGCGCCACTGCTCGTTGGCTTGGGATACACCGCGACGCAATCGGTCATCATGGCTTCGCTCGGTCACGGATGGGCGGTGACATTCGGCTCGCTGGGCACATCCTTTGTCGCTTTGACGGCGGTAACAGGCTTGCCGGGCGAGGCCTTGGCGCATGACGCATCCCTAATCCTCAGTATGGCCTGCTTTATCAGCGGCGCGCTGGTGGTTTATGTCAGCGCCGGCTGGAGCGGTTTCTTGCGTTCGATTCCCATGCTCGTCATCGTGGGCGCGGCGATGGGACTGACGCAGTGGTGGATCGCCAGCAACGGCATGTGGACGCTCGGCTCGACCTCCGGCGCATTGGCCGGCGCCGCTGTCGGCGTCTTGTACGTGCTGTCGCCCTTGCACAGAGGCAGCTCGCAGCGCGCTCCATCGCCATCAGATGAAGGCGGACGCAGCCTCATTCTGGCCCTGGCGGCCTACGGGATCTTGCTGGCTTTGGCCTTCTCGGTCAATCTGATCGACCCGCTGGAGAAACTCCTGGATGCCGCCTTGATTCAGATTGAATTCCCGGCGGTGGCGACCGCTTTCGGCTGGGAGGTTCCTGCGGAATCCGGACGTTCAATCAGCATTTTCGGTCACGCGGGCGCGCTTTTGTTTTACGCCGGGTTGATCGCCTTTCTTCTCTATCGCGCCGCTGGTTATTTCGAGAGCCCGTCGGTCTGGCTTGATATTTGGAGCAAGGTTCGCCAATCGGCATTGAAGTCGACCATTTCCATACTGGCGCTGGTGGCGATGGCCTCGCTGATGACCCATACCGGCATGACCCAGATGATCGCGCGCGGCATCAGCGAGACCTTTGGCGCCGACATCTATCCCCTTTTCGCGCCCTTCATTGGTACGCTGGGCGCCATTATGACCGGCAGCAATGCCAATTCCAATGTCGTATTTGGCGCATTGCAGCAGGAGACGGCGACGCTGCTGGCTTTGAGCGTGCCGATAGTTCTGGCGGGGCAGACGGCGGGCGCATCGCTGGGCAGCGTATTGGCGCCGGCCAAAATCATCGTCGGCTGCAGCACGGTGGGGCTGGGCGGGGGGGAAGGCCCGGTGATTCGGCGTATGCTGATTTTGGGCTTGATCCCGGTTGTATTCGTCGCGCTGGTGACCTTTGTTCGGCTGCACGGCGCTTAGCTGCGCCTCAATGGGCAAGGCTCATTGCGGACTTGGCGCGGGCCTCTCGTCAGGTCACAGTCGTGGGATAGCCGACGGGGTCAATCATCACATCGACCAGCGTCGGCGCCCTGGAGGCGATGAAGGCGCGGATGGCGGCGTCGCAATCCGCTCTTGATTCGACCCGGTGGTAGACCAGTCCATAGCCCTTGGCGATATATGCGTAATCCGGGTTGGCAAATTCTGTGCCGAAGGCGGGCCGTCCACGGCGCAGCTGGGCGGCGCGGATCAGATCCAGCGCCGAATCGTTCATGACTGCAATCAATACCGGCAGCTGCCGCTCAACCAGCAATCCCAGTTCGCCCATGACCATCGCCAGTCCGGCGTCGCCGGTGATGCAGACGCCCGCTTGCCCCGTGACTTCCGCCGCCGCGATCGCGCTGCTCAGGCCGAAGCCCATCGCCGAAAGTCCGTTGGATACGAAGTAGCGATTGGCTCTGCGGGCGGGCCATTCGAGGGCTGCGAAGATCTTGTGCGAGCCAACATCAGTGCTGATGATGATATCGTCCGGCGTGTTTTCCCGCAGGGACGCCAGGAAACTCTGCGGCAGGATGCGCCTGTCAGCCGGCTCAGGCAATGGGCGCGCGCGCTGCTCCATGCGGAAACGGCGCACTCTTTCAGCTCCCCAGTCTCGCCCAGCATTTGCCGGAACCTCGCCGAGCGCTTCAAGCATTTCAACGATATCGCCCGTCAACTCCAATTCGCAGCGGATTGCTGGATCATGATTGGGCCAGTTGGCGATCCAGGCAAGCGGCTTCCCGCTCTGCCAAGGCTTCACCAATTCGACCACATCGAAACCGATCGCCAGGATGCAGTCCGCCTCGTCCAGCAGCTCGTAGACCGGGTCGGCGCGCGTCAAGCCGATGGCGCCGGCGAAAAGCGGGTGATCGGCAGACAGAGCGCCTTTGCTCTTGGGCGTATCAATCACGGGCGCGTTCAGCGATTCGGCGAGTCGGCGGATCTGGCTATAGGGCTGATCCGGCTCCAGACCCAGCCCGACGATGATGATCGGTTTCACTTTGTCGGCAAGCAGGCGGCGCAGCGCGGCCACGTCGCCGCCGCTATCCGCGACCGTCGCCTTTGGCGGGCGAGGCGGGTTCAGGGAGGGCATCGCTTGCGCGGCGACTCGGTTGTGCAGGCTGATATGCACCGGTCCCGGACGCGGGGCTTTCGCCAATGTGATGGCTCCTTGGACCATATCTGCGGCGTTTGCGGCGGTGAGTTCCGTTGTAAGCTTGCAGACCGGTCGAAACACGGCTTCCAGGTCAAGCGCTTGATGACTGTGCCTGCCGCGGACTTCCGGATCGTCGGCCGCGCTGATGAGCAGCACGGGCGCCCGGTCGAGCCAGGCGTGGGCGAGCCCGGCATAGGCATTGGCCGCTCCCGGCCCGAGCGTGGTCAGCGCGACGCCGATCTTGCCAGTCAAACGAGCTTCGGTCGCCGCCATAAAGCAGGCGCTGCTTTCGTTCCTGACCAGCATGAAGCCCATGCCGCGGCGGCGTATGGCGTCGAGGATCTCGACATTTTCACCGCCGGGCAGGCCATAGACCCGTTCGACGCCGGAGCGGGTCAACTTTCCGGCGATGAAATCGGCGACTGTCGTCATTTCCGAGTTTCCCTAAGCATGGCAAGGCAGAGTGATTATGCAGTTTCGCGGCATTCTGTCAAACGGAACCGGATTGGGTACAATCCAGCCTTAAATTTGCCAGGAACAACTGGCGCGGAACAGGGGTCGATATGGCGTTCTTGAACATCGCCAAAGCGAGCACCTTTACTCTGAACGAAGGGACACAAGCGCTGGAAGCTCTTGGGCGTACAGTCTACCGGTTTGGTTTTGGCGAAGCGCCTTTTGCGCCGCCTGCGCCGGTGCAGGCAGCCCTGCGAAATGCCGCGCCGCGCATCGAATACACGGCGGTTGCGGGGCTGCCCCAATTGCGCGAGAAGATCGCCAGCTTTCACCAGGAAGTCGATGGCTATGCGATCGACGCGGGCCAGGTCCTGGTTGCGCCAGGCACGAAGCCCCTGCTTCACAATATCATGCGCGCGTTCCAACCGGCTGCCGTCTACCTGCCGCAGCCGTCCTGGATTTCCTATGGCCCGCAAGCGCGCTTGGCCGGTCACGAAGTCATCAACATTCCCACTTCATTTGAAGGACGCTGGCGAATAACCCCCGATGCGCTTGAGCAGGCCGTTGCGCGCAGCAGCAGCCCCGCCCGTCAAAAACTGCTTGTCTTGAATTATCCCGGCAATCCGGATGGTTTGACTTACAGCCCGTCTGAACTCGATGCCTTAACGCAAGTATTGCGCCGGCGCCGGTTTTGGGTGATATCGGACGAGATTTACGCCTTGCTGGATCATCGGGGCCGCCACCGTTCGCTGGCCAGCGTCTATCCTGAGCGCACCCTGGTCACGACCGGCATGTCGAAGTGGTGCGGGGCCGGCGGCTGGCGTTTGGGCGCGCTCATTCTGCCGCCGGATGCGCCGAGCGCCCTCTTCAATGCCTTGGTCGGTTTGGGTTCAGAGACCTATTCTTGCGCGCCGGCGCCAATTCAAGCCGCGGCGCTCAGGGCATACGAGCTTGATGAGCAGCTGTATGAATTCCTGGCGGCGCAACGGCGAATTCTGCGCGCTGTCGGTGCCGTTGTTCACGCTGCGCTGCTCGCTTCAGGCCTGCGCGTGCATGCCCCCCAAGGCGGCTTTTACCTGCTGCTGGATTTCAGTCCCTTTTCAGGCGCGCTGGCGGCGCAAGGCATCATTGATGACAGGCAGCTCTGTGACAGGCTGCTCGCCGATGCCGGTGTTGCCTTGCTGCCGGGAATGGCATTTGGCATGCCGCCCGAATGGTACACGGCACGCCTCGCTTATGTCGATTTCGACGGCGACGCCGCGCTGCGGGAGGCGGATCAGATCGAGGCGCGGGCGACGGCTCACGCGGCCAAAATGCTGGAGGGGATCGACGCGCTGGGCGAATGGCTGCGTCAGCTGAATAGCAGCAGGTAGATGCTCAGCACCGCCAGCGGAACCATCATGAGCAGCTCAAAGACTTGCTGGTTGATGTGATTGATCAGGGTTCGCGCGATCAACACGGCGGGCGGGATCAGCAAGAAGACCCAGGCGATGCTCAAGAGTCGATCGTAATCGAACAGGCCGAGGGCAATAAAACCCGGCACTTTCGTGAGATTCATCACGGCGAAGAAAAGTGTGGTTGTGCCCACGAAGCGTCGTGGCGTCATCTTCGGCTGCAGCAGCAGATAGGCAGTGAAAGGCGGCGCGCCGACGTTCGCCAGCGTCGAGCCGAAGCCGGAGGCCCAGCCGGCAAAATAACCGTGCCAGGTCCGGGGCTGATACGCGAGCGACGCGAAGCGATCGCTGGCCACTTTGAAGGCAAGCGCAAGAAGGGTCAAGCCGCCGATGACGCGCTTTAGCGTGACAGCGTCAATCGCATGAAGGACGAGCGCGCCCAGGACCACCCCAATCAAGCCGGGCGCCATCATCAAGGCGATATAGTGACGGTCCCATTGCCGCCAGTAAAAATACAAGGCGAAGATATCAGCGAAGATCAGCAGCGGAAGCACCAGGGCGACGGCGATTTGCGGATCAATGATGAATGTCATCAGCGGCACGGTCAGGGCGACAGGAACAGGCCCGCCCAGGCCGCCCTTGGAGAAGCCGACCAGAACGCCAACGATGGCAAACAGAATCATTTCGCCCATGTTTGGCTGCTTTCCCGGCCTTCATTCTGGCGATAAACTCAATTATATGCCAGCGCTGGCGGGCTTGCGAGATGCTCAGAGCAATCGCGCCAAATTGGAATGGCGCTGAAATCAACTACTTTCCCGGCAACTTGCGTAATCTGTAGGGGCGAGACTTGTCTCGCCCGCATAATTTAGGCTGTCTTCGTGGGCGACACACAGCCGCGCGTAAACACTGCGGTCCTGTCGCCCCTACATTTTCCTTTATTTTCGTGGCGATCGGCGCGAAATGATTTTGCTGCGATTGCCCTGCGGCGTGATGCAAGTGCCGCTGTATGCGAACAGGCAATCGCGCTACAATCGCCGCTTGCGCTTTGAGAAGGGAGCGGCACAGGACAAAGATGGACATAAAGCAACTCAACGATGAGGGCCGTGAATTGTGGAATCGAAAGGCTGCCTTTTGGGACAATCTGCACGGCGACCGCGGCAATCAATTTCATCGTCGGCTGGTTGAACCGACGGTCTTTCAATTGCTGCAACTGCGGCCGGGAGAAGCGGTGCTGGATATCGGCTGCGGCAATGGCGCGCTGGCCCGGCGGCTGGCTGCGCAGGGCGCTCGCGTAACCGCCTTCGATTTCAGCGAGGAGCTGATTCGCCTGGCCAAGCGGCGGCATCCAGGTGACGCGGCCGGCATTGAATACCGCGTCATCGACGCCACCGACGAAGATGCGATGCTGCAGCTGGGCGCAGGACGATTCGATGCCATCACCTGCACGATGACCTTGATGGACCTGCCGACGATCCAGCCTTTGTTTCGGGCGTCGGCGCGCCTGCTGCGGGCGGGAGCGCGCTTCGTCTTTGCCACGCAGCACCCGGCTTTCAACTCCAACAATCCGATCTTTGTGCAGGAGAAGGAAGACCGTGATGGCGTCGTCAGCGAGCATCTTGCGGTCAAGTTGCGCGCCTATCTGGATTTGCCGCCGGTGAAAGGGGCGGGGGCGCCCGCTGAACCAGCGCCGCATTACTACTACCATCGCCCGCTGTGCGAATTGCTTGGTGCCGCCTTTGCGGCTGGCTTTGTGCTGGATGGCCTGCTCGAGCCTGCTTTTTCCGAATCGGACGCGGCGCAATCCGAGGGATTGACCTGGCTCAAGCTCAAGCAGATTCCGCCGGTGCTGACCGGGCGTTTGCGCTTGGGCTAGATTGCAGAGCTGCCCGAGCCAAGAACGGCGGCGTCAAAGCTCCCGCCGGCATATTCAGGCAGCAGCGTCAGCAAGTCCTCCAGGGCGCGTTCGATATCTTCCTGGCCGCCTTCGTGCTGCGCTTCGACAGTGACAACGGCGTCGGCCGTCTCTTGGCTGGCGGCGCTGGTGGCGCTTTGACGCCAGCACCATCTTCTGGCGACGACCATGCGCTTGTCATCGGAGAACACCACTTCGCCCGGCGCTGGATGGATGATCGCCTGGCTGCCAAGCTCCACAAATTCTTCGCTGCCGTCGGCGTAATGCACCGTTATCGGACCGGCGATCTGGCGCCTGTCGAAGATGGCGACCGGCAGACCGTAACGGATGCTCACCAAGTTGCCGATATCGACCAGCACATTGATGCTGGGGATGTCGCCCTTTTTTGTCAGGCGGCGCAGCAGTGCTTCTGCAGCGCTGCGATACTTTGTCGGTGAGACGCCAAAAGCGCTGATAGCCCGGCGCCATGCGCTCAGCGACGGGAGTTCACTCAGGGGGGTAGCGCCGATGCGCGCCTTCACGGCCGCTTGTTCAGCCAGATAAAGCTCTTGCAGGGAAGCAGGCGTCGGGCCATTGGTCATGCCGCGCGCGACAACGACGCCCGCGACCAGATTCGGATAGTTGTCGATGATTCGCGCGTCATATTGAAAGCTCGTCATATCAACCTCCGGCGGCTAATTCGGGAGCGACCGCAAGCGGCTTAGACTCCCGCTTTTCCAGCAATAGAACGATCCGCAGCCAGATCAACAGGGGCGCCAGCGAAATCAACGCCGCTCCAAACACGATGGCCTGGATGCCCTCGTTGCCAACGGCGTCGATCAAGGAGCCGATGATGATGATGCCGACGCTTTGCACCAGTTCAAAGCCGGCAAAATCGAGCGAAAAGGTCCGCCCCAAGTATTCATCGGACACGACCTGTTGAATGATTACCGAGCTGTAAGTCCAGTTCACTGAGCCGCCCATGGCGCGGACGATGACGGCCAGCACGAGCAGTTCCAGCGACGGCGCCAGCCCCCACAGCAGCCAGCCCAGCGCCATCAAGACGAAACCGATGACGATCAGCCGCCGCAACACGCGAACGCTGTCATCGCTGAATCGATTTGTGATCAGCGGGCCGATAATGGCGCCGCAGCCGAAGGCGGCCCAGAGGATCGCCATGGATGTGATGCCTTGCTCGCCCAGTACAAAAACCTGCGTGCCATAGATTATCAGGACGGTATCGGAGCTGGTGATGCTCAGGCCCATCTTGACGAAAAGCGCCGCGGCCGCTTCCGGGTGTCTTAAGAGGTATCGGATGCCATCGCCGAAGGTGCGCTGGGTCTTGTCTTTTGCCTCGCGCGTCGTCCCCCCGATCTCGGAGCGGGGCGTCTCGGGGATGACAATGGTGACGACCAGCAGGGCGGAGACGACGAAGGTCATGGCGTCGATCAGCAGCGCCGCTTGCGTCCCCAGGAGCTCGGCGACCAGGCCGCCGGTGATCGCGCCAATTGCCAGCATCGCTGACCAGGTGACGCTGCTCAGCGTGTTGCCAATGATCAGTTGATGCCGATACAGAATGCTGGGCATAATCGCATTGCGGGCCGGCTCGAATATCGACGAAACCAAAAACTGGATGGTGACGCAGACGTAGATCAGCGGCAAATACTCGGGACCTTGGGTAGTAAAGAGCAAGCCGAGAACCGCCAGCGAGCGTAAAATATCACTGGCGATCAACAGACGTTTGCGGTCGAAGCGGTCGGCCAATACGCCCGCCAGCGGACGCATCAGCAGTGGCGGGACCAGACGGGCAATCAGAAAGGCGCTGACGGCGATGCCCTGGTAGCCGCTGCCCTCGGTATAAGAGACGATCAGCGCGGAGATGACGATAGTGCTGAACCAATCGCCGAGCAGGCTGACCAACTGGCCCCCCCACAGTTTGGCGAAATCGGGGTTGTCGTTGATTAACTTGAGATATTCCATGTCCGGTCCTGTCGCGAAAGCGTAGTGTACAGCACAACACGAGACGGCGCACGGCAAGAATGGTCGGAAGGCGGGCGATAAATCGCAGCGGCCGCGGGCCATCAAAGAGCGACAGCGGCTGAACGCCGCAATAGTTAGGATTGTTTGCGGGAGCGAAAGATGGAAAGCCTGATTTATGTGGGAGTGGGCGGTTTCTTTGGCGCCAATGCGCGTTATGCGCTTTCGCTTTGGACCGATAGCATGTTGACGCCGCGCTGGGGGACCTTCCCTTACGGAACGCTTGCGGTGAATATCATCGGTTCCTTTGGTTTGGCCTTCTTCGGCGCCTGGTTCAGCGCCAGAACCGGGATGTCTCCGCATTTGCGTCTGCTCGTGGGCAGCGGCTTTTTCGGCGCCTTTACCACTTTTTCCGCCTTTGCCAACGAGAGCCTTGCCTTGACGCAGGCTGGCGCCAATCATTTGCTCCTGCTAAATATACTGTTGAACAATGGCTGCTGTGTGCTCGGCGTCGCCTTGGGTCTTATCGCCGGGCAGCGGCTTTTCGGCGCGGCATGAACTCAGTTCTTTTGGCTTTATTGATGACGCACCGGGGATGCAGATGATCGAAGACGCTTCAAAGGTAGTCATACTTGCGCTGATCGAAGGCGTCACTGAATTCTTGCCGATTTCATCTACCGGGCACCTGATTGTGGGCGCTGCCGCGCTCAATTTTGACGCGATGGTTCCGCCCATTTTCGAGATTTTCATTCAGATTGGCGCGGTCGTGGCAGTTCTCGTCTATTACCGCCGGCAGTTGGCGGGGCAGGCAGCGCAGTTAAGCGCATCGCCTGAGACGCGTCGACTCTGGGCCATGATCGCGCTGGCCTGCGCGCCGGTGGCGCTGTTTGGCATCATATTCCAGAAAGAGGTCGAGTCACTGTATTTCTCGTCTCAGGTGGTGGCGGCGTCGCTGATTTTCGGCGGCATCGCCATTCTTGTGATCGAGCGCTTGCCCCGGTTGCAGCCCGGCGCCGCAAAAGAAGAGACTGACCTGAAGCAGGTGACGATTCGGCAGGTGGCTTTGATCGGGCTTGTGCAAGTGCTCGCCTTGATTCCGGGCATGTCGCGCTCGGGCGCCTCGATTGTCGGCGGCATGTTGGCCGGTTTGGACCGCCGCGCCGCTACCGAATTTTCGTTTTTCCTGGCGATACCGATTTTGGGCGGCGCAACCTTGTACAAATTCGCTACGACCTTCAACACGCTGGGCTCGGAGCAACTACTACTGCTGCTGCTTGGGGCGGCCCTTTCTGCGCTTTTTGCCTGGCTGGCCATTGATTTGCTGTTGAAATTCATTTCACGGCATAGCTTCGTCGCTTTCGGTTATTATCGGATTGCCGCCGGCATTTTGATTCTGCTGGCAGTTTCCGCCGGCCTGATCTCCTGAACGATTGTGCAATAGCGCTGGCGCATTGCGCATAGCAACTTGCAAAGCCAGTCGCAATCTCGTTTGTCCATAATTTCTACTCTACCTATAATGGACGCAAGGAGTAGCGGGGAAGCGGCCGCGGCCCTGCATTGCCCGAATCGGGGAACGGAAGGCATGACGCCTTTTGGCCATGCAAATGAGACATTCGCATGATGATAAAGCGCTCAGCCTTGTGCGAGGGAGAAGCCGACTGATGTTTAAGCGTCAACGAGGATATCAGTTGCTGGCGTTGTGCGCTGCTTTGTGTTTGGCATTGGCAGCTTGTTTCCGTGATACTTCAGAAGCGATTCAGCAGCAGCCGGTCGCGCGGCAGGTTACATCGCCTACGGCAGTGGAGGAAGCGACTTCGACATCCCTGCCGCCTACTGCCACTGAGACGCCCGTGCCTACCGAGCAGGAAGCGGATCAGTTTGCCTTGACGGCCACCGCCCTGATTGCCTTGCAGACGCAGCAGGCCAGCGGGCCGCAAACATCAAGCGGCGCAGCGGGCGATCAAGGCCTTGCTGTGACCGGCGGGGGCGCGACGGCGATTCCAGTTGCGCGCGCCACCATTCCGCCAGGCGAAGATTGTGTGCACGAGATACGGTCAGGCGAGACACTGTTCCAGTTGTCGCTGGCCTACGGCGTCACGGTCGACGACATAGCCCGCTTGAGCGAGATTAGCAACCCTGATCGCATCGCGGTCGGGCAGCGCGTTGTCATTCCTGCATGTGGGACGACCGGGTTCATCCCGCCCCCTACTTCCATCCCGCCGCCGACTGTTGATCCAGCGACGATTCCGCCGACGAGCGTGCCAGTTGAACTTGAGCTTGCCAGCGCCGAGGACACAAGAGACACTTTGATTGAGCAGGCGCAGGCTTCCCTGCTTGATAACGCGCAAACGGGCGTGGAAACCGACTTCAGCATTCAGGCGGCGCCGCTGGCAACGCCCGCGGGAACCTATACGGTACAGCAGTATGACACCCTGTATGGAATTGCCGTCGAGCTGGGCACAACAGTTGAAGTATTGGCAACCCTCAACGATATCACCGATGTCGACAGCCTGGATGCCGGCGTCGTCTTGATCACGCCCTAAGCGCTGTACTAATCGCGCCGGAAGCCGGTTGCATCCAATTGCATTCAATCGCATAAGCTCGTCGCCTGGCGAGGCAGTCCGCGCAGCCGCCCTTGCTATGCCTATGGCTGCTGTGCTAAAATGCGCCATTCACTGTGACAGCGAGCGCCTTCGGGCGTATTTTTGTGGAAGGAACGCAGCCATGAGCCAGGAATTGATACAGGCCTTGGTCGTCGATGGTCACAAGCATCCGGCCATCGAATCGGGCGACACGGTCAAGGTTCATATGCGGATCGTTGAAGGCGCCCGCGAACGCGTGCAAGTCTTTCAGGGTGTTGTTATCCGAGCGAGAAAGGGCGGGAACGAAGCCAACTTTACCGTCCGCCGCATTGCCAGCCATGGCGTCGGCGTCGAACGAACCTTTCTTTTGCGCAGTCCACGGGTCGAAAAAGTGGAGATTTTGCGGCGGGCGAAAGTGCGGCGCGCGCAACTGTACTATCTTCGCGACCGCCGAGGCAAATCGGCGCGGCTCAAAGAGCGCCGCTAGCTTGACCTGTTAGTCGGCGAACCTTGAGCCGGGCGGCCTTTTGCGTCGCGGCGGCTAATCTCTAAGAACGTAGTGCGTTCCCTTTTTCGCGCCAATCCTTGTGAGAATGCCCTTCTCCACCAGGTCAACCAGGTCGAGGCGCAAGGTCTCTGACGAGACCGCCTTTATCAAACCCCGATATTCGCGGTTGGTTATGGATCCGGTTTCGCGGATGTACTGCAAGGCGCGCGCCTGCCGGTGGTTGGTATCGCGCGACCACTCGGGGAGTTCGGGCTGTGCGCGTTCATTGTGCAGCGCGAGGGCGAAGCTGTAGGGACGGGCGTCGAATTTCGGCGGCGAGTGCCCCGCCTGTTCCATCACTTCAATCATTCGGTCAATGCCCAGGCCAAGCTCTTCAATGTAACCCCAATGAAATAGGCCGCCGACCAAACGCGGGTTGCGCGAAAAATGTTCGTCCTTGATATTTTCGACCGTAATAAAGCCGGGCAAACCGCCGGGAGATATGACCTCGAGTCGGTCCGAGAACATGCGCACTTCAATGCGGCGCCCGCGCAATCGATAATCGCGGTGGCAGATAGCGTTGACCAGCGCCTCGCGCACAGCGAATTGCGGATATTCAAATGTCTCCTCGCGCTCCAGCCCTTTCACCACTGCGCTGATCGCCATTTCACTCCAAACCAGATTCCAGGTGCTTTCGATCAAGCGCGGCACTGGGCCGATCAATTCCTCGCGGCGCGAATAACCCGCCAGACCGCTTTCACCGCGCGGCGTCTTGCCGACGAACTTGGCGAAGACCACAGCACTCTGCGGCAGCCAGCGTTGAGGGTATTCGCTGAAGAGCAGAAGCCCACAGACCGTCGGCCTCCCGTCTGCGGTTATCGCGCCTATCTCCGCCAGCAACCGGTTGACTTCGCCGCTGTGCGGGCGCTTGGTGCGTTCAGCGCGCTTTTCCAAATACTCGTCGATCATGGCGCGGCTGAAATCCTCAATCGCCGCGCCGGGAACCGCCTCAGTTTCAAAGTCGCCGGTGTTCTTTGCGCTGGCCAGCCGTTGAATCTCTTGCCCGCCCAAGGGGCGATTGACCTTGCCGCTTCGAATGAGCACGCGTCCGTCCGCCAAGGCATGCAGCTCGGTGCTGCGCGGCACGCGAATGGCATGAACCGGGACCGGATGCGGAATGGCAAAGCCGGCTTGGCCGCCATTGCCGCTCAATTCCGGTATGCGCTCGACGCGCCCGTTGCTTGATTCAAGGACGGCTTTCTCCCAGTTTTCTATGACAACGGGCGGGCTGTAAAGATCATCGGCTTGTTTGAGCACGCGATCGATTTCATGACTCGTGGTCCGCGTCGCGGCTGGCGCCCCGTCCGCTTGCAGCCCGACGATGATGATCCCGCCTTCGGTATTGGCAAAAGCGACCATGTTTTCGGCGATGAGATTGGCATCAGCCGCCGGCACAAAGGCGAGCCTCGGTCCCTCGCCGGACGCAGCTATTGGGGCAGGTGACATGGCTTCTCAGTCGAATGAATCGGCGTCAAAATGAATTGCTGAAAACGCTTGTGACAATCGCAGAATATCCTATCTGTAATTATAATGGTGATTCCACGCGCCGCTGAGCAGATATCGTGTCAGATTTGAAAGTGCTGCGTAAATGCTAGAACTCATCGAGCCCATGGGCAGTGTGCTGTTGAGTTGGCTGTGGCTGTTTCTGCTCTTCAGCGGATTGGGCATCGGCGTATTGAGGGTCATCGGGCGGTCAGTCGACTCAGGCTGGCTCTGGCTGGATTGCTTCTGGCTGGGTTGGGCGCTGTCGCTTGGCCTTATGCAGGTCTGGCATTTTGTCTTTCCGATCAACGATGCGCTCATGCTGCTATTCGCCGCCGCCTCAATTTGCTTGCTGCTATGGCGGGGACGCAGCTTGCGGCGGACCGCCGGTCGGCTGGCGGGCAACAAGCCCTTTCTTCTGCTGTATGCCCTGCTCGCCCTTTGGATGTCGAATCGCGCGCTCGGCATGCCGATTGCCTTTGACACCGGTTTCCGCGATATCCAAGCCGTCATGTGGATTGACGCCTACGCAATCGTACCCGGTCTTGGCAATTTGTTTTCTTCGCTGGCCTTCAATCACTCGGTTTATCTCTACGACGCCTTGCTGGATACTTCAATCTGGTCCGGGCGATCCTATTATATTGCGACCGGCCTGCTGCTAATGGTCTATCTCGGCTACGCATTGGGAGCGGCGCTGCGATTCTATCGGTCGCCTTCGGCGGGCGCCCTGCGCTGGTCGAAGATTTTCGCGGCGCTGACCATACCTTATATCCTGTTTCAGACGGTGCGCGGGGGCGGCATCACCCATTATCTGACCGATACTGTTGTGGACTTGATGGGATTCCTGACCTTGATTTATTTGCTCGATTTTCTGCAGGAGTGGCGACCTGCGAACGCCGAAGGCAATTATCTTGTCTATCGATTGGCGATCGTCATTCTTACGGGAATCACCATCAAGCAGAGCTATTTCGTCTACGGCGCCGCAACCGCCGCGCTGGCAATCACAGTCTGGCTTCGCCGCGGCGGCCTGGGCGGGAAACCGCGGAGCGCGGCCCGCGCCGCTGTATCCATTTGCCTGCTGGCGCTGGCGCTATTGCTTCCCTGGCTGGCCCGGGGCGTCGTCACCAGCGGATACCTCGCCTATCCGCATTCGATTGGCAGAATAGACCTGGACTGGACGATGCCGGAGGACCAGATCAAACTCCGCCAACAGAGGCTGGCGACGAACACGCGCCTGAGAGGGGGCGACCCGGCGATCGTCCTCGCATCCTGGGATTGGCTGGGTCCCTGGCTGCGTGACTTTGCAGCAAACATCTTCCCCACCTTGCTGCCAACGATCCTTTCTGTTGTCGGGCTCTGTCTGTCTGGCGGCGCAAAGATAAAAAACCGGGCCGACAATCCCGCGCCCGCCTTGAGTTGGCGGGTCTTTTGTCCGATGCTGGTGATGCTCCTGTTTTGGTTCTTTTCCGTACCCGAAGACAAATATATCCGCTATATACTCTGGAGCTTCGCCGCGCTTTCCCTTACGATGGCGGCATTGTCCTGGCGTTCGATTGCCTGGCGCCGCCGGGTTCAAGTTGTCTTCGCTGTCGTCATTTTTTGCCTGGCCTATGTCATTTTCGCCATCGTCAGGCATGGGGAGTACTTCATACCGGCAGGCTCCGCGGGTGGCTTCCATGCGCATTTTCTGCCAATCTATCACGAGTTCGTGACCGATGACGGCACCGCGCTCAATCGTACGCTTGGAGATGAACCGAATCAATGCTGGCACATCCCGCTGCCCTGTACGCCACACCCCAAGGCCGGCATTTCCGCGCGCGTCAAGGGAGAGCTTCGGCATGGCTTCCGCTACACGTCAATCGGGGAAAGGGGCGCGGCGGATGGTTGAATGCATGTTAGCGCCAGTGACTGCCCGACTGAAGCCCGGCGCGGGATAAGACGATGTCCGCAGTATTGCCGTTGTTTATGTTTATCACCATGCTGCTTTTTCTGCGCGCATGCCTGGTGACCCTGGGTTTCTACAAGGAACCGATTCTGACGGCGTTTCAGCAATACGGCGACGAGGTGGGGTTCAGCCCGCTCTTTGAGTCATTCGCCTGGGGCGGCGCATTGGCTTATCTTCTGTTTGTCGTCCTGGCGCCGTCGTCATTCCTGATTCTCATTGGCATCTTCTCATTTGTCATATTCGTGATGCTCTACTGGCGGATCAAAGACAGCATCCTGAATCACCCGGGTGTCTTCTTGCGCTTTCCGCACTGGTATCGCGAAATCGTCGATCGTACCTCGAGGGAAGAGCGACGAAAACTCTCTTACATGTGGCTGGCGCTGCCCTTGCGCACCCGCTTGCTCTACAACGCGCAGCATGAAGAGTTTCGCAAATGGGTCGAGCTGGTGGTTCTATCGGTTTCCTGAACTCAGCTTTCGCCGATATATGGCGCGGCTGGAAACAGAAAACGGCCATCTTGATGCGACGGCCGTCTTCGGCGACTGGGAGACCTGGACTCGAACCAGGAATGGCGGATCCAGAGTCCGCTGTTTTGCCGATTAAACTATCTCCCAATGCTAAGGCGCTATCGTAACATGGGCTGCGTCGGTTGACAAGCCTGTTGGTTCGGAAGTGTATCCCTTTCGGTGGAAACAAAAAAACTTTACCACCGAGGACACCGA
>JAPPEU010000011.1 GCA_028875245.1 Chloroflexota bacterium | reverse complement strand
TCCTTCTTTCCTTTGTGGTGAAAATGAATTTCCACCGACTTCGATACACTACCGTGATTCGCCAAAATTGACGACGCCGCGCCTATCGGATAACATTCAAGAATTCGGTTGCGCAACAGGTTACATAAGGAGGGCAGCGAGCGGATGAAACGCATCACCATGGCCGATGTCGCTGAGCGCGCCGGCGTCTCCAAAGCGACGGTTTCCCACGTGATTAACAACACGCGCTTCGTCGAAGAGGCCACCAAAGACCGCGTCCAGGAAGCGATTGGCGCCCTTGGCTACCGCCCAAATGTCGCCGCCCGCAGCTTGACCACGCAGCGCACGCGCATCATCGGCTTAATCGTCTCTGATATCACCAACACGTTCTTCGCCGAGCTCATGCGCGGCATTGAAGATGTGCTGGTCGAGAACGGCTACAGCCTCATGCTCTGCAACACCAACGAAGTGCTCGAGCGCGAAGAATATTACATCGACATACTGCTGCGGCAGGGCGTGGACGGGATCATCGCCGCCGCCACCAGCCAGGACTGGGACGCCCTCAACGAAGCAGCCAAACTCAATATCCCCATCGTCATGCTCGATCGCACCTTTGACAATGCCGATTCGCCCTACGTCGGCGTCAACAACAGCCACGGCGCCTACCTCGGGACCAGCCATCTGATCGAACGGGGTTATCGCGAAATTGGCATCTTGTCCGGCTTTCAGCGGCTTTCGACCATGCGCGAACGATTAGCCGGCTACGAACAGGCTTTGGCGGAAGCGAATCTGCCGCTGCGCGAAAACTGGTGCATCGACAGCCCCTTGTCCATCGAGGATGGCCTGCGCGCCATGCAGCGGCTGATGTCGCAGGCGGAGCGGCCGCGCGCCGTCTTCATCTCCAACAATCTCTTGAGCCTCGGCGCTTTGATGGGCCTGCGCGAGATGAAGTTGACCTGCCCCGATGATGTCGCCATCGTCGGCTTTGATGATCATCCCTGGGCGCAAGTCTCGGAGCCGCCGCTGACCGTCGTGCGTCAACCAACCTACGCCATCGGCGAGACCGCCGCGCACAAGGTGCTGAAAGCCCTCGATGACCGGGACGCCGAAATCCCGTCGGCGCTCTTCAACTGTCAGCTTGTCCTGCGGCAGTCTTGCTGAGGGCAGCTCCGTTCCGCCTAGATGCTGTTGGGGCGACTTTTCAGGTCACCCGCATAATGGGGGCTGAGGTGTAGGGACGACGCTTGTGCCGCCCTAAATTGCTCGCCTTATTCTCATAACTTACTAGGTCTCTCTGATACATCTACAGGAAAAGGAATCCGACCATGACCACGCACTACGAACCAACCTGGGCATCGCTGAAGACCCATCCCACCGCCGAATGGATGCGGGCGGCGAAGTTCGGCATCTATACCCATTGGGGCATCTACTGCGTGCCGGCGACGGGACCCAACGTCACCTGGTATCCCTACAATATGTACCGTGAAGGCAGCCCCCAGTACGCATACCACTGCAAGACATACGGGCATCCCTCAAAATTTGGCTACAAAGATTTCATCCCGATGTTCACGGCCGAGAACTTCGACCCCGATGAATGGGCTGAGCTCTTCAAGCGTGCGGGCGCTCGATTTGCCGGGCCGGTCGCCGAGCATCACGATGGCTTCCCCATGTGGGATTGCAGCGATACCGATTGGTGCGCCGGCAAGATGGGGCCGAAGCGCGATGTGGTCGGCGAGCTGGAGAAGGCGGTCCGCGCCCAGGGCATGCGCTTCATGGTTGCCATGCACCACGCGGAAAACTGGTGGTTCTTCCCCCATTGGAAGCCGGAATACGATACGTCTGATCCGCGTTATGCCGGCTTGTACGGCGAGCCGCACAATCTCGATTTCGACTTTGACGCCGGCGCGGAGGCGCATCATCAAGCCGAGTGGCTGGCGCAGGACAAACCGAGCAAAGCCTTTCTGCGCCGCTGGTACAACCGGCTTGTTGAAGTCGTCGAACGCTATGAGCCGGATTACATCTGGTTCGATTTCGGCCTGCGCTTCATGCACGAACAAATCAAGCAGGATTTCCTCGCCTATTATTACAACAAGGAAGCCGAGTGGGGGCGCGAGGTGGTCGCCAGTTACAAATGGCACGACATCCCGCCCGGCGCCGCTCTGCTGGATTTCGAGCTGGGCAAGACCGCCGAACTCACGCATTACGAGTGGATCACCGACACCACCGTCGATGACGGGCAGGGCTGGGGCTACATCAAGGAGACCGAATACAAATCCGTAACCGAGATGGTGCAATACCTGGCCGATAACGTCAGCAAGAACGGCTTCATGCTGCTCAATGTCGGGCCTAAACCCGATGGCGCGATTCCGGACGAATCGAAGGCGATCCTTGAAGGCATCGGCGAATGGCTGCGGATCAATGGCGAGGCCATCTACGACACCGTGCCCTGGAATACCTACGGCGAGGGACCGACGCAAATGACGCATGTCGGCGCTTTCAGCGATACCAAAGAGAAGCTGGCCTACACGGCGCGGGACATCCGCTTCACCGTCCGCGACAACTTCCTCTATGCCATGACTTTCGGCTGGCCCGAGAAAGAATTCCTCATCAAGTCGACGCGCGCCTTCTACCCGGGCGAGGCGCGCTCGGTCGAGCTCTTGGGCCTTGACGGCGAACTGAAATGGGAAATGACGCGCGACGGCATCAGAATCGAACGTCCCGACCAGAAGCCCTGCGATCATGTTTTCTGCTTCAAAATCACGCGCAATACGAGTTTGTGAGCGTATTCGTCAAAATAACGAACCCGCGATAAAAGGAGTCTGTACGGGCGTTTGGCCGAAGCGCCCGTCCATGCGATAGCGCGAGCTCGTAGGGCGAGGCAAGGGTCGCGCAGGTCGCGTAGACACTGACCGCCGACACTGACCGTCTCTCGCCTCTACAATTCTCGACGTGACGGTAAATTCGCCAGCTTTGCGCTAAAATCGAGCCATTCCTTAGCAACAACGGGAGCAGCCCATGACCGCCCGAATTGATTCACATCAACATTTCTGGCTCTACAATGCCGAAGATTATGGTTGGATGGCAGGCGATCGCAGCCCGCTGCAAGTTGACTATATGCCGCCCGACCTGCAGCCCCTGATGGCGGCGAGCGGCATAGACGGCACGGTCGCCGTGCAAGCGCGGCAGGTCCTGCGCGAGACCGAATTCTTGCTGGAGTTGGCGGACCAATACGATTTGATCCGCGGCGTGGTCGGCTGGGTGGACATGCGGGCGGGGGATGTGGAAGCGCAGCTCGAACGTTTCGCCGGGCATCCGCGTCTGGTTGGCGTCCGCCATATCGTGCACGATGAAGCCGACGACCGCTTCATGCTGGGCGGGAATTTCCTGCGTGGGCTGGCGGCGCTCAAAGCATTTGATCTGCGTTATGATTTGCTGCTCTACCCCAAGCATATTCCGATCGCCATCGATGTCGTCAAGCAATTCCCCGAACAGCCTTTTGTGCTCGATCACATCGCCAAGCCCTTCATCAAAGACGGCGTCGTGGGCGCTTGGGAGGGCGATATCCGTACCTTGGCCTCCTTTGAAAACGTCTGGTGCAAGGTCTCAGGCATGGTCACGGAAGCGGCTTGGGGCGCCTGGCGTCAAGAGGATTTCCTGCCTTATCTCGATATCGTCTTCGATTGCTTCGGCGTCGAGCGCCTGATGTTCGGCAGTGATTGGCCCGTCTGCACGCTGTCCGGCAGTTACAGCGAAGTGGTCGGCATCGTCGAAAAATACATCGCCGCGCTTTCGGCCGATGAGCGGGCGGCCATCATGGGCGGCAACGCTGTCGACTTCTATCAGCTGCCTTGAGCGCGCGGCCGGCCAGGGTAGTGTATCGAATTCGGTTGAAATTAGGTAAATTGCATCCACTTAGCAGTCTGTAGGGGCGAGCCTTGGCTCGCCCGTCGGCGGTTTGACAGTGGGCGACTCAAGAGTCGCCCCTACAAAATCTTAGGTATTTGGGGTTGATGAAATAATTCGAGGACTGGCTCAAAGAATTTCAACCGAAAAGGGCACACTACCGCCGGCGGCAAAATTTGCGCGCGGGCGCCGGCTGTGCCAGAATCGGCGGCGAAATCAAGATACTGATTGGAGCGGCTTATGTATTCCATTGGAGATTTCAAGAGAGTCAGCCTAATGTTGCGCTTGGTCCCGCTGCTACTGTGTTTGGCGCTTCTTGCAGCGCCAGCCGCCGCGCAGGACAGCCTCGCCGACGCCGCTGCCGCCGCCGCCGATTCTATGGCGGAGTACAATGTCAGCGAGACTGACATCAGTTTCAGCAACGAGGGCCAAACGATCATTGGCACGCTGGCCATGCCGGAAGGCGAAGGACCCTTCCCCGCGGTTCTGCTGCTGCATGGCTTTACCGGCATGCGCCATGAACTGCCGGTTATCGGCACCGAAGACACGATGTTCAGCCGCGCGGCTCATTGGCTGGGCGAACGCGGCCTCGCCACGCTGCGCATAGACTTCCGCGGCTCCGGCGAAAGCGACGGCGCATGGGCAGACACTACTTTCAGCGGCCAAATATCGGACGCCATCGCGGCGCTGGATTATCTGGAAATGCTGGAAGGCGTGGATGGCGGCAGCATCAGCATCCTGGGCTTGAGCCAGGGCGGGCTGGTTGGGGCGGGGGCGGCCGGTCGCGATGCGCGCGTCAGCAACCTCGTGCTTTGGTCGGCGGTGTCGAACCCGGTCATGAGCTACGGCATCCTGCTCGGATATGATACCCTGCTGAACGGCGTCGTCGCCGGCGGCGAGGCGCTGAGCATCACCTTGCCCTGGGGCGCCGAGACCTCGCTAAAGGGCCCGTTCTTCGAGGACATATTCCTGGTGGACCCGGTGGCTGAAATCGCCGGTTACGGCGGCCCCCTGCTGGCAATCACCGGCTCGCGGGATACCACCGTTGCGCCGCAGCCACATGCGGGCCAGGTCTTCCTCGATTATCATGAGGGCGCGGAAGCGCTCGTGGTGCTGGATGGCGATCACGTCTTTGATGTCCTCGTAGGGGATGTCACCGCCGTGATCGACGAAGCGCTGGCCTACAGCCTGGCCTGGCTGCAAGCCAACTAGAAAAGCGAATGAGCGCGCGGTCCTCCGCGCAGTTCACGCAACTTTCATGACGGTCCAGCGCAAGCGGCAGCTTGCCCACGAATCGCCTTAGCCGAAAGGAACGATATCGTGAAAGCGATTGTCTTGCAGCAGCCAGGCCAACTCAAATTATGCGATCTCGCCGCGCCGGCGATGGCGGGGCCTGGCGAAGCGCTTGTCCGCGTCAGGCGCGTCGGCATCTGCGGCACCGATCTGCACGCTTTCGCCGGGCAGCAGAATTTCTTCAGCTACCCCCGCATCATGGGCCACGAGTTGGCGGTCGAAGTCCTGCAAATCGGACCAAGCGATATCGACCCGGCCCCCGCTGTCGGCGATCAATGCTGCGTCATCCCTTACTTGCACTGCGGCGAATGCATCGCCTGCCGCCGCGGCCGGACGAATTGCTGCGTAGAGATGCAGGTCCTCGGCGTGCATGTTGATGGCGGTATGCGCGAGCAATTCACAGTGCCCGTCGACAAGCTGCTGCCGGCCGCTGATATCCCGGTCGAGCAGCTGGCGCTGGTGGAGATGTTGTGCATCGGCGCCCACGCGGTCGAGCGCGCTCGCATCGCGCCCGGTGAGAATGCGCTGGTGATTGGCGCGGGACCGATCGGCTTGGCGACGGCGCAATTCGCCAAGCTCGCCGGCGCTGAAGTGACCGTGATGGAGGTCAACAGAAAGCGGCTCGATTTCTGCGCCGAGGTCCTGGGCATCGACAAGCGGGTCGACGCCCGCGACAACCCGCTGACGCAGCTGCGGCAACTCCTGGGCGGCGAGCTGCCGACAGTAGTCTTCGACTGCACAGGCAGCGCCCGCTCGATGGAAGCCGCATTCGATTTTGTGGCGCACGGTGGCATACTGGTGCTGGTGGGGCATATCAAGGGCAAGATCCAGTTCAGCGACCCGCATTTCCATTCGCGCGAACTGACGCTGCTCGCCAGCCGCAACGCGGCGCGGGCGGACTTCCTCAAGGTCATCAAGGCTCTGCGCGCCGGCGAGATTGACCTGGCGCCCTGGATCAGTCATCAAGCCACGCCGGAAAATATCGTCCCCGAATTTCCCACCTGGCTCGATCCAGCAACCGGCGTCATCAAGGCGATGCTGAGCTTTGAGTAGTTCAACAGGTGAGCGACATGAGCGAGAAGCCAGCGACCCGAAAGATAAAGTTTTACCGTTCGCCGGTTTCAGCCGCGGATCTCGCCCGCCTCAACCAGCGCAGCGACGTCAAAGGCATGGCGCAGACCCTGGCTTTTCTGGCGGTGTTGATTGGCACGGGCGCGCTCGCCTGGTACGCCGTCGGCCGGGCGCATTGGCTGGTCGTCATCGCGCTCATCTACTTCTATGGATCTTTGCAAAAGTTTACTGTGAATGGACACCACGAATTCTGCCACAAGACCGTGTTCAAGACTCAAGCGCTCAATGAGTTCTTTGTTCATATTTTCAGTTTCATTGGCTGGCACAATCACATCTCGTTCTGGGCCAGCCATCAGGCGCATCACCGCTACACCTTGCACCCGCCCGATGATTCCGAAGTGGTGCTGCCGGTCAAGTTCACGCTCAAGTCTTATCTCGGCTTTGCCTTCCTCAATGTGCGCGGCTTCTTCCTGCGAATAAAACACGACCTGTTCCTCAGCTTCGGCATCATCAAAGATGATTGGGAGCAGGTTCTATTCCCGCCGGAAAACGTGAAGGGCCGGCGCGCGCTCTTCAATTGGGCGCGCACGCTAATAATTGGGCACGGGTTGATCGTACTCTTCTCGGCGCTGACCGGCTGGTGGATGCTGGCGGTGCTGGTGACCTTCGCGACCTTTTATGGCGGCGGTTTTCAGTATCTGCTGAATGTGGCCCAGCATATCGGCTTGACCGACAACACGCCCGACTACCGCATCAATACGCGCACCATCGCGCTCAACCCGATTCTGGCATTCCTCTACTGGCAGATGAATTACCACATCGAGCATCACATGTACGCGGCCGTGCCCTTCTACAACCTGCCCGAATTGCACCGGCTGGTGAAGCATGACATGCCCGAGCCCTGCCAGGGCATCATCGGCGCCTGGAAGCAGATTATTCCGATTTTGCTGCGTCAGCGGGTGGAGCCGGATTATCAGTTCGTGCCGGAAGTGCCTTCTTGACACCTACTTTACTGGGCTAACCATTCACCATCGAGGAGAAGCGAATGTCTACATTTTCTGTTCAGCTTGAAGTACCAACTTTCATAGAAGCAGGGCTGGCCGATGGCTCGATGGAGCGCGTTGGCGGAGTAATCAGGAATCGAGAATCCGAAAACAATGAGGTCATCGCCTGGGTTCGACAGGTTGGTCAAGTGGGACAGACAGTTGAGTCGTCTAGGGATTTGATCGAAAACGTAATGCGTTCAGCCGGCCTCAGCGCTCCAACTGTCCTGAATTTGCTGACAAGTGTCATGCCGCTGGTCAACATTGCGATGGCCGGTTATTCCCTTTTGGACATCATTTCAGATATTAGGACGCAGAATGCGGCAATTGAACGCATTTACGAACGTATTGAAGAAGAGTTTGTGCAAGACAGGATGGCAAACCTTGTCGCGGCGCTGGAGACGGGAGAGTTGTGGGACAAGGTGAATGATCCGGCGTACAAAAGGGATCATATTGGCCGCATGACCGATCGCCTTCATGAGGCTGTGGCGCACTTGCGGGAGGACTTTCAGGACGTTCTCTCCTTTGAACGCAGTCCCGAGAATCTTGCGCGAGCACTCCGTTTTCAGGTTATGTTGATACATGTGGCAACCATGATCGTCCGCGGTTACATGGAATTAAATGAAGACCGACTGGCGCTTGAATGGTTGTCGAGCATAATGCGGGGGCAGAGAGAACGGACAAGAAGACTTGTCTTGGCGTTGCTGGGAAGTCATACAGCGGTTTATTTCCACGAGTCGGTCAGCGACGAAATATATGAACGTTATCTTGACATTGAACGCTGGTTACGGGGAAAACGTGATGTCCTACAGGACCTTGTTCGGAATAATCGGAAGCGATTTTGGGATGAGGATGCGATTGATATTCTCTATGTCCATGTGCCTGTGAACCGCAAGGAACTCGACAACACCCCATTCTACACAGAGACGATCCCTCTTGCTGAATTCGCTATTGAGAATTATCAACGCTTGGAAGGCTTCGGACACGAACTCAAATCAATGTCCTCATCATTCAAAGAGTGGGAATCAATCGGGAGCGACCAGACTGGCGACCACAATGGCTACGTATTGCTTGTGAACGAAGCGCTGGCTCAATAATTCCAGAGCATCTCAAGCATCATAACTCCCGGCCGTCACATCGCCGCCGCTGCCCTAAGGAATTTCGCCTAGGGGCGGGGGAAATCTGACAGCGGTAAATCTGGCAAGCGACCGTCAAAATAATCTTCAATTGTATATAGTTGAATCACGGGCCAACGATCCAGGAACTTGCCCGTGTTTACCGCGGCGTTGCGCATCCCGCTTGTTACCTTGTCCTCAAAACAGGTGAATACGCCTAGCTCCGCCCCGGCTTGGCGTCGCGCTTCATTGAATGCCTGTACATGACTTGGGTTTGAATTGCCCGCCTTAACCTGTGACACGACATCGACGAATTTGCCTTTTCGTATTGGCAGCCGCCCCCGTCCGTCAATGCCTTTATCGCCGCGCTGCTTCTTGTTAGCTTCCATACCCGGAGCGAGCGACGCCGCCCAGCGCTCAAACTTGAATGGATCGTATGCCGCAAGCGACTTGGCATCGTCCAGGGTCTTGGGCATGCCGACAAACTCAATGTCGTCCCAAAGGCTGTCAAAATGACCCTCGATTCGCTTTTGAATGACCTTGCAGGCTTGGACACAGACATCTATGCCAATCCAGCGCCGCCCGAGGTTTTGGGCAGCGTGTATTGTCGTGCCGCAGCCGCAGAATGGGTCAAACACTATGTCATCCGGGTCGCTCGATGCCTTGATGATGCGTTCCAAAAGCGCTAAGGGCTTCTCCGTAGGATATAGCTGTTTGATAGGCGGAACTCGCGCAATATCCCAAACATCATCCAGACGAACGCCTTCCGAATCTTCTTCAGAGACTTGAGATGGCAGTCGCTGGCCAGCTTCATCATATCCCGAAATGATTCGCTTCCTGCCAAATCTCTTTAGGGTAGACGCTGTTCTAGGCATGTACAGTTGATTAAATGCCCGCTCGCGGCTGCCTGAACGAGAATAAAAGAAAAGTACATCGTGATTCCGCTGGAAAGTGTATTTCCCGGTAGACCATTTTCTATAATGCCAAATCACCTCATTTTTGTAGTTGTTCTTGCCGAATACGCCATCCATGACAATTTTCAGATAGTGACTCATCGTTGGATCGCAGTGCAGATAAATGCTGCCCGTCGGCATCAGAATGCGGCGGCATTCACGCAGGCGGTTCGCCATATACGATAGATAAGCCAATTCCGCGCCTTCTCCCAATACACGCCGCAGCCCTTCCATCGTCGGCGCGAGCGTCACATCGCTGGCGACCGAATGAAAGTCGTCAATCGCCTCGTACCAGCGCCAGGTATCGTCAAATGCAACCCACTGCGCGCCGCCGATAAAGGCGTTGTATATTCGTTTGGAATTGAAAGGCGGGTCAAGATAAATCAAGTTTACGGATTCGTCGGGAATGTACTCCACCATGACGTCCAAGCAATCGCCAAAATATAGCCGGTTGGGAGTTGCTTGGTTTGGCATGGCTGCCTCCATGTCTTCTGGCGATGGGGTTTCTATTGGGATTGTAGCGGATTCTCATTTGACATGCGGCTGTCACGCATCATAACTCCCGGCCGTCACATCCCCGCCGCTGCCGGTCCAGTTGGTGTGAAAATACTCCCCGCGCGGACGATCGACCCGCTCATAGGTGTGCGCGCCGAAATAATCCCGCTGCGCCTGCAATAGATTGGCCGGCAGATTCGCCGAGCGGTAGCCATCGTAGAAGGCCAGCGCCCCGCTCATGATCGGCAGCGGAATGCCGTGCTGGATGCCGGTCGCCACCGCGCCGCGCCAGGCCGCCTGCGCCCCGATGACGGCAGCGCTGAAATAATCGTCCAGCAGCAGATTCGCCAGCGCCGGGTTGGCCGCGAAGGCCTCCTGTATCTTGCCCAGGAAAGCCGAGCGGATGATGCAGCCCTCGCGCCACATCAAAGCCACCCCGCCGTAATTCAGGTTCCAGTTGTAGCTGCGCGCCGCATCCTGCATCAGCATATAACCCTGCGTGTAGCTGATGATCTTGGCGGCGTAAACCGCCCCCTCCAAATCGCGGATGAAGGCCTCCTTGTCGCCGCGGAATTCGGCCTTTGGACCGGGCAGCACCTGCGAAGCGGCGACGCGCTGCTCTTTGATCGCCGACAGGAAGCGCGCGAAGACCGCCTCGCCGATCAGCGTCAGGGGCGTGCCTTCTTGCAGGGCGGTGATGGCCGTCCACTTGCCGGTGCCTTTTTGGCTGGCGACATCGAGGATCATCCGCAGCAGTGGCGCCCCGTCCTCGTCTTGATACGCCAGGATCTCGCCGGTGATTTCAATCAGAAAGGACTCCAAAAGACCCCGATTCCAGCGCTGGAAGACCTGGCTGATCTCGGCTTCGTCCATGCCCAAGAGCGCCGACATCAAATGATAAGCCTCGCAAATCAACTGCATATCGCCGTATTCGATGCCGTTGTGCACCATCTTGACGAAATGCCCGGCGCCGTCTTCGCCCACCCAATCGCAGCATGGTGTTCCATCGGGCACCTTGGCCGCCACCGCCTGCAAGATCGGCTTGACCGCCTCCCAGGCCGCCGCCGAGCCGCCCGGCATGATCGACGGTCCGTAGCGCGCGCCCTCCTCGCCACCGCTGATGCCGGCGCCGATGAAGAGCAGGCCCATCGCCTCGACTTCCCGCGTCCGCCGTATCGTATCGTTGAAATTGGAATTGCCGCCGTCGATGATGATATCGCCTTCGTCGAGCAGCGGCGCCAATTGCGCGATCGACTTGTCCACCGCCTCGCCGGCTTGAATCATGAGGATGATCTTGCGCGGCCGCTTGATCCCCGCGACAAATTCCGCCGGCGTATAGGCGCCGATGATATCCGTATCCGCCGCTTCATTTTCCAGAAAGCGCGTCACCTTCGAGGTCGTGCGGTTGAAGACGGCGACGCGAAAGCCATGATCGTGGATGTTCAAAGCCAGGTTCTGGCCCATCACCGCCAGGCCGATTAAGCCGATATCCGCTAGATTGCCCATGCCAATTTCCTTTCGCCGCCCACACTTACAACAGAAACCGACCCGACCGGTCGGCACATTACATTGTAGCATTGGCGCAGTGTATTGGCAGGACGCAGAATCGATCCCGCCAGAATGACATCTGTAGGGGTGACTCTGTGAGTCGCCCTAAAGCACGTACTGTCAATAGCACGGGCGTTTCAGCGAGACGCCCGTCGTAGCGATACGATGCGTTTTCGGGCGAGCCACCGTCTCGCCCCTACGGCTTTCGATATGATTGCAAATGAAATTTGAATGCTTGATCAGGAAAGCGGCACAGAGGGCGGGACGGTCAGCGTTTCGCAGCTCGCTGATTTTCCGCCTGCCGCATCAAGCCTAGCAGGGTTTCGGCGGCTGCCTCGGCGAAGGGCGGCTCATTGATATTGCGCTCCAGTTCAATCACGGGAATATCCGGTTTCACATTTGCCTTGATGGCGTCGAAGCAGGCGGCGTTCGCGGCGGGGTCCCAGAAGGCGCCACCCTCGCTATCCAGCATGGAAAGGCCGCGCAAAGGCAGGAGAATGGCGACCGGCCCAGTGGCGGCATTGGCGGCGGCGGCGATCATGCCCCCGATGCGTCGGTTTTCTTCCACGTTCGTCCGCAGCAGCGTTGCCGTCGGCGCCCATCGATAAAGATTGCGCCGCCGATACTTTTTTGGAATTGCTTCGATCGCGCCGAAGTTGGCCATATCGACGCAGCCGGGCACAAGCACAGCGGGCGCCCCGGCGCGTGAAGCCGCCAGACCGCGTTCCGGCCCCGCGCTGGCTTCGCCGCCACAAACCTCGTCCGCCAGTTCCGTCATGGTGATATCCAATGAAGCGGCGATATAACCCTCGCTGATGAGAGTCTCCATCGTCCGGCCGCCGACGCCGGTCGCGTGGAACACGAGCACTTCGCAGCCCTGACGCTCAATTAGGCTGCGGGCATGGTCGACGCAGGGCGTCGTATTGCCGAACATCGAGGCGGTCACCAGCGCTTTCTCGTCCGCGATCGCCGGCGCTTCCGCCTGGACCATCCCTGTGATCGCCGCCGCGGCATTGGCATAAACGCGCGCGCTGATGCGGTTGATGCCGGCCACATCGACGATCGACGGCATCATGACGATATCCGCCGCTCCCACAAAGGCGCGCACATCACCGCTGACGATCGTCGAGACCATCAGCTTGGGCACACCCAATGGCAGCGCGCGCATGCCCGCGGTGGCGACCGTCGTGCCGCCGCTGCCGCCCATGCCCAGGATGCCGTCAAGCCGGCCCTCGTCGCATAACCGACGCGCGACCACCGCCAGGCCGCGGCCCATGGCGTTGAGGGCTTTTTCGCGCTCTTCACCCCGTCGCAGCGCGTCCAAGTCGACGCCGGCCGCGCTCGCGACCGTTTCTCGGCTGATATCGGGCGCCGTGCCCGCTTCACCGAGGATGCCGATGTCGACCAGCAGCGCGCGCATGCCCTGCTTTTCGATGAGCGCCTTCACCAGGGCGAACTCGGCCGCCTTTGTATCGAGCGCGCCGGCGAGGACGATAGTTTTTTTCGCGCCGGTCATCAGCTACCGTTTCCTGATTTTATGGTTTTTGAAGGCTTTGACCGCTTCCATCACCGCCTTTTCGATGGGAATGCGCTCAATGCTGGACGCGCCCACAAAGCCCTGGGCATTCGTCCCCTCATACAGCGCGCGCGTGTCTTCCGGCGCGGCGAAGGGACCGCCATGAGCGAGGCAGATGACATCGGCATCGACCGCCCAGGCCCCTTCCATGATGCGCTGGGCGTTCTCCAGCGATTCAGCCAAGGGGGCGGCCGGGAAGCCGATTAAACCGCCGGCGGTGCCGCCGACATGGGCGCAGACTACATCCACGCCGACCGCGGCCATGCGCGCCGCCTGCTCGAGGCTGAAGACATAACACATCGTGAAAATATCCCGCTCGCGCAGAAGACGAATCAGCTCCACCTCGCGCGCGAAGCCCCAAGGCTGCCCGAGGCTGGCGGCGATAGTCTCATGCTCGCGGAGGAAAAATTCGGAAACATGCTCGTGGTTACCTAGCGTGGGAAAGTTGATGAACCCGTCAAAGCCGCGCTCCACGAAGCGGTCGATCACTTTGCTCAAGTCGTAAGTTGTCTGGTCGTTGGCTTCAATGCCGGCGATGATCGGCGTATCCTTGACGACATTGCTGATTTCTTCATACATATCCAGCGTTCGCGGGTTGGAGTGGCCGATCACCTCGGTGCGCAAGCCCATAATGCGCGATTTGCCCGTGCTGTAGCAAACGATCAGATCCGCCCCGCCGAGCTCGGCGCATTTCGCCACGATGCCCGCGCTGCAGCCGGCGCCGATGATCGCGTCGCCATCCGCCAGCGTACGTTTCAGTCTGGTCAAAATCTCGTCACGTTTCATCATTCACTGCGTCCAGATCTGCGAATAAACGCGCATAAAATTGCCGCCCAGCACTTTCTTGCATTCCGCCTCATTGTAACCCCGCCCCAGCAGCGCTTTGGTCAAATTGGGGAAAGAGCGCGGGTCTTCCAGGCCTTGGGGATAATAGTAGGGCGGGGGCGGATAATCTTTTGGATCCCACTGCCCCGTCTTCACGAAATAGTCGTAATGCGCCTGCGAGGCTGCCTGCATGGATTCGTCGATATATTCGAAATCGATTCCCAGGCCGACGTGGCCGATGCCCACGAGCTCGGCGATGTAATCGACATGCTTGAGCAGATCATCCAGCGTCGGGCGCGTTTTTTTCGCCACAAAAGGCGGGAAGCCGTTGATGCCGATGACGCCGCCCGTTTCCGCCGCGCGCCTGATTTGCTCATCGCTGAGGTTGCGCGGGCTCTCGCAGACGCCCTTGGCCAGATTGTGGCTAAAGACGACCGGCCGCTCGGATAGATCCATTGCATCCAGCGTGGTCCGAATGCCGGTGTGGCTGCAATCGACAGCGATGCCGGCGCGGTTCATCGCCTTGATCAAGCGCGCGCCGAAAGCGCTGAGGCCGGCGTCATTGGGCTCCAGGCAGCCATCGCCGACGAAATTGCGCACGTTATACGTCAGTTGAATGACGCGAACGCCGAGCGCATGATAAACATCGACCAGCTCAACGCTCTGCTCCAGGGGCAGCGAGTTCTGAAAGTGAAAGAGGATGCCCAACTTGCCCGCTTCTTTTGCCCGGCGGAAGTCCCCGACCTCAGTGACATGCAGCAGCGCAGCGCCCCGCTCTTTGATGATATGCAGCCAGTCGGCTATCCGCTGGATCGCCTCGCCGCAGTTGTGATTGGCCGCCACGGAAGGCGCGGCCACCGTGACGCCGCCCTCGGCATAATAGGCGGTATGCGCCGGCGAATAATTCAGCAGCGGGCAGGCGCCGTCAAAGATAATCGCTTCCTCATGCACGCGCGCGTAATCGGCCATTGCCCTGCACCCTCCAGTTGACGCGCTCATGCCGGCCCATACAGCGCCCGGAAACGCGCTGGTGGATTGATGCCGACAACCGTGTCATTATGCCACGCTACCTCGACTGTTTGCCCCCCGATAACTTCAGTGACTGTCTCGCGGCGCTCTGGCAGCCAGACCGCCAGCTCAGCGCCCGGCTCAAGGCCGGAGAGACTAAGATAGCCGCCGCCGATCACGCCATCGGCGGGCTTGCGGGGCGAGCCGTCGATCGCGTAGCTGACATCGGATGGGCGCGCCCAGGACGGTATGCGCAAGCGCAAGCGCTCGGCGTCTTTGAGCCGAACCCGGAGGGGCTGCCGCCCTGGCGGCGGGCAAGACAAAGCCAGTGTCGAATCTTGTTTTGAAAGCAGCAAATTGATCTGGACGCTCCTTTCATCAATATCGGCAATCGCCTGCCAGGCCTCGCAAATCGCCTGCGTCGAACCGCCGACCAGGTCGGCATTCACCTGATAGGCTTCTTCCGGGTATGAAATAAGGTCATTGATCCCCCCGAAACAGAAGCCGCCGCGGGCGCGCCGCCCCACATCGCCATAGCGCGCCTCATCGCTGTCCTCAAGCCCGACCGCCGCCTCCACCCAGGCCCCATCGACGACTTGCGATGCCAGCAAGTGGTTGCGCAGCATGCGGTCGGCGTCTTCGTAGTAGTCGGCATAACCCCGGCCCCCCAGCAGCAGCGCCGCTTCGATTAAATCGCCGGTGTTGTTGGCCTCGCCACGGTTGATGTCAAAGCCGGCATAACCAGCCGCCGCCAGCGGTTCCGCCAACCAGCTCCCCCAACGGAATTCCTTCACCCAGCCGTAGCTGCTGCGAAATGGCGCCATGCCCTGATCATAGGCGCGGCGGGCGCGCTCAATGATCGCTTCATCTTCCATCAGCAGGCCATATTCGATCAGCCCTGTAATCGTCCCGGTGATGGAATGCATGTGCGTGCCAGCCTCGGCGCGAATCGCCCCATCGGCGTCAAATGCGGTCTCGAGATTGTCCCAGGCAAAACGCCGCGCCAGCTCCAGGGCGATCTCGTCTTCGCTTTGTCGATAATATTGAACCAGGACGCGTATCATTCGCCCGGTCGTCGCGGGAGGCGGCGCCAGAATGCCGCTGAAGGCGCTCGTCCAGCCCGCAGCCCCGAGGCATTCACCGGGAAAACGCGCTCCATCGCCAATCGCCGCCAGCATCGAATGGCACAAGCGGCGCAAGGCCGGCGCTGCCCGCGCGTCGCCGCGCCAATTCCACAAAGCCAGCAATCCCAGCAGGACCTCCCGGCAGTTGTGCATCACCGCCATATTCGGCCCCCATGGCGTCGGCGCATTCCAGGGCAAGCCGGATCTGCCCCGCTCCAGGCTGTCATAAAGCTGCCGCGCCAAGGCATCGTAGACGGCGGGCGCCTCCGGCAAGTCGATGATCGCCGCGCAGCAGCCAAGCGCGTCCAAAAATCGACCGACCACATGCGGCGAGTCGAAGGGGCCGTGCTGCAAACGGGTCGGCTGCTGAATGAGTTCATAGTGGAAGAAGGGCAGATAATCTTGCCGCTCATCCAGCGTGTTGAATATATGCTCGACCGCTAAATTGAGATGGCGGCGCAAATCCAGTTCGCGGGCTCGGTCATACATGGCAGGAAATAAACTTTCGCCTAATGAAAACTATATTCGCCCGGCTGCCCATTGCAGGCCACGGCTGATCACCTTGCGGAAATTGGGGTTGGCATAGGCCTGATGGTCATGCCCCGATTGGAAGCAGAAGACGCGCGCCTTCTTGTAGCGCCGCGTCCATGCGATGCTCCTCATGCTCTTTGCGTCGTCCGTGTACAGGACGGCTTCGCTGCCGGCGTCCGGCTCCGCCAGCACATAAGTCTCGTCCAGCATCTCCCAGTCGCTCAAGCCGCGCGTGACCGGATGCTCCGGATCGGCAATTTGGATCTTGAGCTTGTGGTCCATGTGCACGTCAAAGCTGCGATCTTGGATGCCGACCAGGTCCGCCCAGAGCCGCCAATCGGGAAAAGCCAACAGGCCGTGGTGCAAGATGAAGATGCCTTGCTCGCTTTCGCCCAGGACCTCTAGCGCCTCGAGAACGGGCGCGCCGGGCATCTCCTGATGAAAGTTGAAGAAAAGCAGCGTATCATATTCGGCGCGCCGCCCGCCGACATCGGCCGCGAACTCCTCCATATCCTGCGGGTAAGCATCAATCTCGGCCATGCTGCGGAAGGCGGCGTGGAAAGCCGGCACATCAAAGGGATGGTGACCCGTGATCACTGCTGTCTTGATTTTCTCATCTGTCGAACCCATGTCTACAGAGTCTCCCGTGTTTGCTTCAGCAACTCTTGCACTTTAACTGGGGAGCCAGTTCGGCTGCTTTCTATCACCGCGAAGATCATGGCGACCGACTGCAGATTGTCCTCGACATTTGTCTCCATCGCTTCGCCGCCATCCAGCCAGTGGACAAACTGTTCGATCAGCCAGGTGTTCTTCCACTTGCGCCGCTCCAAGAGCGGGAGCCGCTCGCCTTCACCTTCAAACTTTGTAATTCGCTGCGTCGATGGCTCATAAGGAAAGCGCTCCAGACGGCGCGCTTTGAGCAGCAGCGCGCCCAATTCACATTCGGCCCGAATCGTCTCCCGCTCCCAATAATGCAATCCGACGGCATTGCAACTGGCGCCCTCGAAGAAAGCGCGGCTGCCGTTTTCGAAGACCATCGTGACCAGGGCCTGCGAATCGCCAGCGTATTCACCCCAGGGCGGGTTCCATGACTGCGCGTAAATCGTATCACACTCGGCGCCCGCCAGGTCGGCGAGCAAATCGAGATGGTGCACCGCCCCCTCGATCATCAAGGGGTGGGGAATATCGTGCCGAAAGTCGCCCCAGCTGCCGCGCTGCCGCAGATCGCAGGTGAGATGACATACGAGATAATCGAGCGCGCCGTAAGTCCCGGAGCGCAATTCCTCGCGGAAGCTCGTCTTGTCCTGGTCGAAGCGGTGGCTCATCGTCACGCCCATCTTTACGCCCGCCCGCTTTACTTTGTCGGCGATGCGCACTGACGCGGCCAAGGTATCGGCTATCGGCTTCTCCGATAGGATGTGCAGGCCCTGCGCCAATGCGACATCCACGACCTCTTCATGATGCGCCGGCGGTACAACTATCGCGCAGAATTCGGCGTCGTTCTCCGCCATCGCCTTTTGGGCGTCTGTATAACACTTTTCCGGCGGCAATCCGAGTGAATCTTGCGCCACCGTCAGTGCCGCCGGGTTGATGTCGACAGCGGCGACCACTTCGATCAGACCGTCATCAATGTTCGGCGGCAGCGCGACCTCGCACCATTGGCGCCCCATCTCGCCCAATCCGATTTGGATCATTCGATACGTCATAGAATTTACCCCGACCAGCTCACGCGCCCGTCCGCATCTTTATCCGCGCAGGCCGCCAACGGTCAAACCGGCGATGAAGCGGCGCATGAGCAAGAGATAGACGACGATCATAGGACCGGTTGAAATGATCGACGCGGCGAACATGGTGACGTGATCTTGGCGGAAGCCGGCCGGTTTGAGTGTCGTAATGGCGTAGGCGATGGTGTATTTGTCGGGCGCCTGGAGGAAAACCGCCGGCAGCAGCAGATCGTTCCAGCTCCAAAGGAAGGCGAAGATGAGCACGGTGAGCACGCCGGAGCGAGCCAGCGGCGCCATAATATGGCGGAAAACGCCCCACTCGCTGGCGCCTTCGACCCGCCCGGCATCGCCCAGCTCTTCCGGCAGCTGCAGAAAAAACGAGCGCATGAGCAGCGTCGGCACCGGCAGGAAGGTGGCCGTCGTCGTCAAGATAACCGCCGTGCGCGAGTTGGCCAAGCCCAACTGCCGCACAACGCGCGTCAGCGGCTCCAGATACGAAAAGACCGGTGTGACAATCGCCATCATGATGAGCAGCAGCAGCAAGCGCCGCCCGGGAAATTCCAGCCGCGCCACGGCATAACCCAGCATGGTCGCCAATACGCCGATCAGCACGGTCACCGAGCCCGAGACGGCCAGGCTGTTATAAACGAAGGTGCTGAACTTGGCGCCCGTCCAGGCGTGCGCATAATTCTCGACATAGAGCCGATCCGGCAGCGCCAGCGAGTCCATCGTGATCTGCGTATTGGTCGAGAAGCTCGCCATCAAGACCCAGGCCGAGGGGAAGACGAAGGGCAGCGCCAACAGAATGACCAGGGCGTACAGGGCATAGCGCGTCAATCCCGTGGAAAGCATGGCTCGCGCTCCTTCAGTCCTTCGGCGCCGTGCGCTCTCTAAACCAGAGGAAGGCGGTTACTATCCCGATGACGAGCATCAGAAGGATGACGCCGAGGGCGGCCGCCTCGCTGGCGTTATAGCCCATGCGCGCCTTCTTGAAGATGAGCGTCGGCAGGATTTCGGTCGAATAATAGGGCCCGCCCAGGCCGGGCGTGGTCAAGGGGAAGACGACGGCGAATGGCGTCAAGCCGACAATCAGCATGATCGTCATGACAAAAGTGGCGACATCGCGGACGCTGGGGATCGTGATATAGCGGAAGACCTGGACTTCCGACGCGCCGTCCACCTTGGCCGCGTCATAGAGAGAGCGGTCGATTTGCTGGATGGCGGCGGTGAAGACGATGTAGCAGAAGGCGGTTTCATGCCAGACGAAGACGCCCATGGCCGCATAGATGGCGATTCGGCCATCGCCGAGCCACTGGGGTTTGATATCGGTGAAGCCCAAAGCGTGGATCACCTGGTTGATCATGCCATAACTGGGATCGTAGACGCGCGTGAAGAGCGCCGCCGCCACCGCCATCGAAAAGAAGTAAGGCACGAAGAAGGCAAAGCGGAAAAGCGCCTTCGGCCGCAGGTTCGTATCTTCCACCAAGGCGGCCGCGACGAGCCCGATGATCGTGGGCACAAAGAGCCCAACGACGCCCCAGAGCAGGCTGTTCTTGATCGCCTGGGAAAACGGGTAGTTGTCAGTCGCCCGGGCGAAGGTCTTGAAGCCGACGAAATCGCCCATGTCCGGACTGATGCCGTCCCATTTGTAAAAGCTCAAGCCGATAGTTTGCAAGGCGGGGTAGAAAACAAAGATGCCCATCAACACCAGCGCCGGCGCGACTAGAACCGCCGCCAGCCGCCACTGTTCTCGCGCCTTTGCCGAGGCGCTCCGCCAAGCCTCCAGGGGCCGCGGACGCAGACTGTTGCCGAGAGCGGACATCGATGCCATCTCATCTAAAGGGTCGCGCGCTGAAACGCCGAGCCCAACCCGTCAGCTTTGGGCTGGGCTCAGCTGTCCCGCTGTCTAAAGCAGATCGCTGCGATCCTCCGGGATCTGGCCGTCTTCAATGTCGCGCTCCCAGGCATCCTGGACATTTTGCGCCCATTGCTCCGGCGTGATGCTGCCGGCCAAAATGCCGCCCAAGCCCTGCTGGTAGGCATCCTGCGAATTCTGCGGCAGCCAGCCGAAGATCAACAAAGACGACTCTTCGCCGGTGATGATCGGCAAACGTTGTATCTGCGGAATGGCCAACTCGCCGAAGGCTTTCGTCGCCAACAGGTTGCCCCGCTCCAGCAGGATCTTGGCCCCCGTGCCCTTGACGCAGAAATCGAGGAACAAAGCGGCCGCATCCGGGTCTTGCGCCGCCGCCGGGATGACCATCGCTTCTGTCTCGCCCGTGCACCAGATCGGCCCGCCGCCCGGCCCCGGCATCGTCAGCATATCCCAGTCGTCGTCGAATTGCCGCTGCATCTCCGAATAGAACCAGGTGCCCGTCACATTCAAGGCGGCCGCGCCGGAGATGAAGCGCTCGTTGCCATCGTCCTGCGTGATCGACAGCACATCGGGGTCGAGCAAGCCGGCATTGTAGATATCGAGAATGGCTTGGGCCGCCTCTACGCTGGGCGTATCGGTGAACTTGCCATCGCCGAAGATGACATCCGTGATGCTGCCGGGTCCGCTGAGCCCGCCGATGCTGGCCCAGAATTGATAGTGAATCATCTGAATCTGGCTGAAGCCGCGGTGGCCATTCGTCAGCGGGATCAAACCGGCCGCCTTGAACTTCTCCAGCATGGCGATGAACTCTTCCCAGGATTGCGGCTCGCCCACATCAAAGCTCTCGAGGACCGACTTTCTATACGACGCGCCGCAAATCTCATAATAGAGCGGCAGGGTCCAAAGCTGCCCGCCGCGCGATGAGCGCCGCAGCGCCGCCGCCAGCACCCACTCGTCCCAGTCATACAAATCGCGATAGCCATCAAGCGGCTGAATCAAACCGGCTTTGAGCACGGGATCGAGCTTGAGGAACTTCGGATTCTCGTTGGAGATGAGATCCACAGCGCCCGCCTCCATAGCAATGCGCTGCCAGTCGACGCCGACGACCGCCGCTTCCACCTGGCTGAACTCGACCGAAATCTCCGGATGTTCTTCGATGAAAGCGTCGACAACCGCCACGAAGTCTGTACCGGGGCCGGATTCAATCTGAAAACGGAATGTGCCGGAATCGGGAACGGATTGGGCGTAAGCCATCTGGGAACCGAGCGAGGCGCCCACTGCGCCAACACCCATGAGCTTTAACATCTCGCGCCGTGAGATGCCCTTGCTAAAGGTATTCATTCCAAATCTCCCTTAATAACTATGTTTTCGCCTCATAATGCAGAGGCTTAAGAACGGCAATAATACTGTATAAATGCGCAAGCTTCCCTGACCATAACATACAGGCGGGCGGGTGTCAAAAAGTGGCGCTTCATGCCGGCGCGGGCTGCGGAAGTGTATCCCTTTCGGTGGAAACAAAAAAACTTTACCATCGAGGACACCGAGAAAATCGAGGACACCGAGAAACGTAGACTATATGCAATTTCTTTGTGTCCTTCTTTCCTTTGTGGTGAAAATGAATTTCCACCGACTTCGATACACTACCCGGGCTGCTAGCGCCCGGAGAAATGTGGCGGCCGCTTTTCCCGAAACGCAGCCAGCCCTTCAGCCGCGTCGCCGCTTTGCGCGCTTAAAGCGCCGGCGATGCCTTCCAGCGTCGCCGCTAGGTTGACGCCGCCCCCGCCATCGATCGCCCCCTTCGCCAATTGAACCGCGATCGGCGCATTCGCCGCGATTTGCCCGCCGAGTTCCTTCGCGCGCGCCTCCAAGGCCTCAGCCGGCAGCGCTTCGTTGACCAGCCCCCACTGTGCCGCCTGCGCCGCCGAAATTGGCTGCCCGGAGAAGATCATCTGCTTCGCCCGTCCGGCGCCGATCAAAGCCGGCAGCCGCTGCGTGCCGCCCCAACCGGGGATCGCCGCGATGCCGACTTCGGGCGCGCCCAGCTGCGCAGTCTCCGCCGCCAGGCGAATATCGGCCGCCAGCGCCAATTCCAGGCCGCCGCCCAGCGCGTATCCATTCAGCATCGCGATCACCGGCTGACGCAATCCGGCGATCCGGTCGAATAAACGATGCCCATCGCGAATCCAGCGCCGCCACATATCCAGCGGCTCCAGCGATGTCCAGGCCAGAATATCAGCGCCGACGGAAAAGGCGCGCTCGCCAGTCGCCCCGAGCAGAAGGACGCGAATATCCTGGCTGGCCTCAACCGCTTCAATCGCATCGGCCAGCCCGGCCAGCATCTCCTCGTCCAGCGCGTGCAGCTTCTCCGGCCGATTCAGCCTGATCGTGGCGATAGCGCCGTCTGTTTGATAGAGGATCTTGCTCACAATGTCGCTTCGGCTTTGCCGGTCAATTGCAGGCCCATTGGCTCGGGCTGGAAAATTTCCGCCGGCATTTCTCTCAAATTGGGGTGGACGCGCAGGGGGATATCGGCCTGGTCCAGCACATCCTCTTTCAAGCGCGCGCCGGGCGCGATTTCGCTGATGGTCAAGCCTTGCTCGCCCAGGGTCATGACGCAGCGCTCGGTGATATAGGTCACCGTTTGCCCGCGCTTCAAAGCCATTTCGCCGCTGAAAGTTTGTGCTTCAATCGCAGGCACGAACTTCTTGAAACGCCCTTCGCGCTTGATGCGCAGCTGCCCGTCCGCAATGTCTGCTTGCAGCCCGCCGGCGGTGAAGTTGCCGCTGAAGACGATGTTCCGCGCCCCCGTTGTGATGTCGATGAAGCCGCCGATGCCCGATGTGATATGCGGCACGGCGCTCAGGCGGGAGACATTGACGCTGCCGGCCGCGTTCACCTCCACGAAGGACAGCAGAGACCGGTCGAAGCCGCCGCCTTGAAAGAAGGTGAATTGATCCGGCGATGGCATGATCGCTTCCGGGTTGGAGGCGCAGCCAAAGGCGAAATCCCGCAGCGGCAAGCCACCTACTGCGCCTTGTTCAATCACCCAGGTGGTCGCGCCGTGCAAACCTTCTTCCAGAAAAATGTAAGGCACCAGCGCCGATATGCCAAAGCCGAGATTGACCGTTTCCCCCCGGCGCAATGTCAGGGCCGCGCGCCGGGCGATCACCTTGCCGACGCCCCATTCCACCGGTTCAAACTCGCTCAGGGGCGCCGCCACTTCGCCGCTTATCGCCGGATCGTAAAGCGTCTGCGAGGCCTGCAATTGATCCGGATCCACCACGATGTAATCCACCAATGTGCCGGGCACCTTGATGGACTGCGGCGGCAAGGCGCCCGACTGCGCCATGCGCTTGACCTGGGCGATGACAATGCCGCCATTGTTATGGGCCGCCAGCGCTTGATCCAGCGCGCCCAGATAAGACCCTTCGTGCTCCATGCTGAGGTTGCCCCGCTCATCGGCGGTGGTGGCGCGGATGAGCGCGACATCAATCGGAATCGCCCGGTAATAGAGCCATTCATCGCCGTCAAACTCGACTCGTCTCACAATATCTTCGCAGCTGCGCTCATTCATCTTGCCACCGCGATGACGGGGGTCCACCACCGTATCCCAGCCGACTTTGGTCAATACGCCCGGACGCCCGGCCGCCGCTTCCCGGTGCATATGATACAGGACGCCGCTCGGCAGGTTGTAAGCCTCGATTTCGTCGTCCACGATCATGCGCCAGATCGGCGGGGACTCCATTGAAGACCTGCCGCTGGGCAGCGAGCCGACGACCACGCGCTTGAGCAAACCGGCCTGCGCCAGGTGGTTGACGCCGTCTATCCCGTACATATCGCCGGCGGCGATCGGATGGATAGCGGTCAGATCGCGCGGGGAGCCGGTAGCGCGGAAACGATCGCCGATGGCCTTCAGCGCCGCGTCCGGGCAGGCGACGCCGCTCGACGAACTGACCGACAGGACCGCTTCATCGGCTATCAGCGCGGCCGCCGCTGCCAGTGAAATCTGTTTTCCCGCCATCATCAATGTCCTTTCCCGCCAATCTGCGCCAAGTATAATCCGATTCGCGAAGCAATTCCAAATGGCGCGCCGCCGGAGCTGCTCTCACGCTGACGATTCGATGCGAAATGTGCTACCATCTACACAGTTGTTGCTTAACCGATTCACTCAGGAGCTGCGATGAACGAGGATCCGGCGATCATTCAGAACTGCCAGCGCGTCTTCGCGACCGCTGAAGACAAGCTGCGCCGCCTCGTCAGCGCCCATCCCGACTACCTGCCCCAATACACGCAAAACGGAAAATGGAAACATGATGGCGCGCCTTGGACCAACTGGTGCCAAGGCTTCCTGCCCGGCCAGCTTTGGCTGCTCTACTTGTATACAAATGATGAATTCTGGCGCGAAAAGGCGGAGCGCTATTGTGAACTGGTCGAAACGCGCAAAGACGACCGCGAGACGCATGATCTCGGTTTCCTCTTCTGGCATAGCTGGAAGCGCTGGCAGGACCTTGATGGCGGCGCCAGGCAGCGCGATGTCGTCATCAGGGCGGGGCGGACGATGGGTCTGCGCTTCAAGGAGAAGGGCGCCTACCTCTCGTCCTTCGTCGCGCCCGAAAGCGCCTTCATCGATATCATGATGAATGTCGGCATCATGTTCTATGCCGCGCGGGAGACAGACGACGCCGAGCTCTACAACAGCGCGCTGCAAAATTGCCTCACCAGCCGACGCCATCTCGTGCGCGGCGACGGCAGCGCGGCGCATGAAGGCATCTTCGATCTGGCTACCGGCGCCTTCCTGCGCGAGAGCACGCACCAGGGCTGGCGTCATGATTCTTCCTGGGCGCGCGGCTTGTCCTGGGCGATCTATGGCTTCAGCACCGCTTATACATTCACGCGAGATCCGCGCTTCTTGCAGACCGCTTGCCATTGCGCCGACTACTACATCCTCAATACGCCCGCGCATGGCGTCTGCCCAAATGACTGGTTGGAGCCGAAGCCCGCCCGTCCTTATGAAGCGTCGGCCGCCGCAATCACATCCAGCGGCTTGCAGGACCTGGCCAGCATCGTGGGCGACTCCCTGCGCGCGCGAAGTTATCGCCAATACGCCCGCGACATCATGGCGCGCCTAAGCCGGCCCGATTTCCTCGCCAGCGACGATCCCGAATGGGAAGGCCTGCTGAAACAAGCCGCCTACCACGAGCGCCTGGGCCTAGGCGTCGATGAAAGCACCATGTTTGGCGATTACTTCTTCCTGGAATCGGCCGCCAAACTGTTGAGCTTGATATGACAAAATCTCGCGGGAAGCGCCGGCAGAAGGTGACCTTGCAGCATGTTGCTGACGCGGCAAAGGTGTCCAAGGCGACCGCCTCCCTCGCCCTGAACAACAATCCGCGCATCTCCGAGCCGACCCGTCAGCGCGTCCTGGATGCCGTCGAAGCCCTCGGCTACGTCTACAATCAGCGCGCCGCCAGCCTGCGCACGCAGCGCTCGTACACCATCGGCCTGGTCTTCAAAGACGTGTCAAATCCCTTTAATGCCGAGCTGACGTCCGGCGCCGAATCCCAACTGGCTGATCACAACTACAGCCTCGTCCTGGCCACAACGAACGACAACCTGGAGAAACAGGCGCGCATGGTCAAGACGATGCTCGAGCGCGATGTCGACGGCTTGATCCTCGCGCCCACTGCCACGACGGCGGCGGCATCGTTGCAGAGCTTGATGGACTTTTGTCCGCTTGTCCTGCTGACCCCTTATTATGAGAGCCTGGCTGTTGACTGCGTCGGCATGGACGACGCGAACGGAACGGCGCGCGCCGTGGAGCATCTGATTCGGCAGGGGCACCGGCGCATCGCTTTTGTCGGCGGTTTCGCAACAGATTTGACGCGCCAACGGCGGCTGCAAAGTTATCGGGGGACATTGCAGCGGCACAATATCGAGTTTGACCCGGCCCTGCGCATCGCCGGGCCAGTGAGCCGGCGCGGCGGTTATGACGCCGTTCATCAGCTTCTGAGTGTGCCGCGCCCGCCGTCAGCCGCTTACTGCTACAGCGATGTGATCGCTTTCGGCGTGATGTTGGGGCTGCGGGCGGCGGGCATGGAAGCGGGGCGGGATTTTGCCGTCATCGGCTTTGATGACGTTCCCGAAGCGTCGCTGTGGCATCCCAGCCTGACGACCGTCTCAAACGATCCGCGCGGACTCGGCGAACAGGCCGCCCAACTGATGCTCCGCCGGCTCGCAACGGCCGACGCGACCATCAAACGCGTCATCATGCCGTCGCATCTTGTCCTGCGCGATTCGACGGCGGCGCCCGTCCACGAGATGCCTAGCTGACCTTCTTCCAGGGCTCCGCCTGGTAGAAAGTCCGCCGTTTCATGCTGTATTCCTTCGCCGGGAAGTCGGTCACGACGGCGCCGTCTTTCATCAGCCACTTATAACCGACATCGCCGCTGCGCCCGTTTTCCACAATGTCGGGACTGCTGAACACGCCGGCGATGGCGATGCGGCCCTTCTCGCTGGTATTGGGCGGGCTGTAATGCCAGGCGTTGCTATGCCAGACGACGATGCTGCCCGGCTGCAGCTCGATATGCTCAACGCCGTAGGTATCGATCATCTCCTCGACGCGCTCCTTCGGCAGCACGCCGTGGATGCTATCTGCGTAGAGGACGTGCGGAACGATCTCGGTTCGGTAACTGCCGGGGATCATCTGCAGGCAGCCGTTCTCGATCGTGGCCGGGTCCAGCGCCATCCAGAAGTTAAATGGCTCGGTATCGCCATCGCGCCACAAGCCATTGTCCTGATGCCAGGGCGTGGCGCTGCCCGAACGCGCCGGCTTGAGGAAGCAGCTGTCGTATTTCAACAGAATGTCATCGCCCAGAAAGTAGCGCGCGACCTCCAGAACCGGTTGGCCGCAATGCGCGTTGTGCCAGATCAGCGGATTCCGTTGATTGAACTTGCTGAGCTTGCGGAAGCGCACGGAGCGCGCCTCGGGACTATCATCGTTCATCGGGTCCATCGGGTCGGCATCGGTCATGATGTCGTCCGTCTCCGGCGTCATGATCGCGTTCTTGATCACGCCCAGCATTTCGGCCGCCGTCTGCCGCGGGACGACATTTGGCACGGTGAAATAGCCGCGCTCTTCGTAATTTTGTTTCTGTTCCGCTGTTGGTTCCCAACTCATTTTCGTCAGTACTCCTCAATCATATTGCAGTCCGAGCCTGCGTCTTATTTCAGTTCGATATTCCCCAAGTCGGCCTCCGAGGGCAGTCCACCGGGCTCGATCGCCAGCGGCGGATTGACGCGATGCACAATGCATTCCACGGTCAAAGCCAGCGCCGCCCCGCCGATGCCGTTTCGCAGGGCCGCTCGGAGCGCCGCCGCCGAATCCACGACGCCTTCTTCGCGCATATCGACGATGCGGCCGGCTCGCAAGTCAAAGCCGGCGCCATTCGCCTCCGACTGAAGCGCGTCCAGCACGACGCCCGGCGCTTCATGCCCGGCATTCGCCAGCAGCATACGACAAGGCGCCTCGGCCGCTTTCACCAGAATCTGCAAAGCCGCTCTTTCATGCGAGTCGGCGCTCGCCGCAATTCCTTCCCGCAGCCCTTCGACGCAACGCAGCAGCGCCGTTCCCCCGCCGGGCAAGGTCCCTTCCAGCAGGGCGGCGCGCATCGCGGCAATCGTCCGTCTGATCAACTCGGTCTGATAAGTCATCTCGCTCTCGCTGCTTCCCGCCGCATACAAGACCGCGCTGCCGCCGCGCAAACGCCCGATCCGCGTGCGCAGCACCAGCTGCCGCCGCTCGTCATCGCTGCTTTCGTAAGTCGATTCCAGCACGCCGATCTCGCGCTTGACCGCCGTCTCGTCACCGCCGCCGGCGATGATCCCGAAGCGGTTGCGATCCACCCAGGCCAGCTCTGATTTCCCGATCATATCTCGCCTGACCGCGTCGGGGCTGTGCCCGGCAATCGCGCGCAGCACTCGACCGCCGGTGATCAGCGCCAGGTCTTCCAGCCCCGCTTCCTGCTCATCGACCAATCCGGTCGGCTCGATATAAACCAGCTTGAAATCTTCCATGCGACTGTTAGCGCCCTGAGCGGCGAGGATTTGCTCGGAAAAGGACTTGGCGACGATCGCCAGTGAATCGAAACCGGCTTGATAGGCATCGGTCACCAATTCAACCAGGGCGCCCAAATCGTCCAACTCAAAATCGCTGATGAGCCAGGCCGTGTTTTGCAGCTCAATGCGCTCGCCGATGACGCCCTCGAATACGATATTGGACGGGACCTGGCTCTCCCAAAACGCGCCCAGGAAAAACTCCTGCGCCAATTCACGGCCGCCCTCCCGCACTTCAATCGGCTGATGCGGCCCCAGCGCGTCAAAGATATCCGCCAGCGCCGCCGCGATATCATGGTCGCCGCAGATCGACAGAGCGAGACGCTCGCATTCTTCCTGCGTCTTGACCGGCCGCACCTGCCGCCCCAAGTCATCGAGCATGATTTTCAAGCCCGCTTCCAGCGCCTTGCGCAGCAGCATGGCGTCCCCGCCGGCGCTGATGAAGCGCTGCCCTTCGGCGAACACCGTCTGATAGAGCGCCGCCGCCGTCGCCGCGCCATCGCCATATCGCTCGCGCTGCCGCCAAAGCGTCTCGCGCAGCAGCATGGCGCCGACATCGGCATCGCGGTCTTCCAGCTGCAGAATCCGCCGCGCGATCGTGCCGCCGTCGTCCAAGAGCTCGGGCGAGCCGGCACGCGTCGAGTCATCAAGGGCGACCGGACCGGTGAGCGGTCCCATTGTCGGGATGATCGCGCCCGCCAGCGTGTCAATGCCGGCTTTGAGCGCTTTGCGGGTATGTGGCTGAGACAGGACGCGCGCCATGCCGCTAGCCTTTGAGCCCGGTTAAGGTGATGCCTTCAATGAAGGAGCGCTGCGCGAGGAAGAAGAAGATCACCATCGGTATTGTGAACATGGCCGCCGCCGCCATCAGCAAGCCCCATTCGGCGCCGTATTGCGTGAAATAGAGACGCAAGCCGATTGACAGCGTGTATTTGGTCGGATGCCGCAGATAGACCAGCGGCCCGATGAAGTCGTGCCAGGTGTGGATGATCTCGAAGATGGCGACGGTCAGGATGGCCGGCTTGGAAAGCGGCACCGCTATCCGCCAGAAAATACCCCATTCGCTGGCGCCGTCGATGCGCGCGGCGTCATCCAACTCTTTTGGCAGCGTCATCATGAATTGGCGCATCAGGAAAATGTAGAATGCGTTGCCGAAGAAATTCGGCACGATCAAGGGCAGGAAGCTGTTCAGCCAGCCGATGCGGGCGAACAAGATGTAGAGCGGGATCATGCGCACCTGGAAGGGCAGCATCATGGTAGCGATGACGATGATGAAGAGCACATTGCGCCCCCGCCAGCGCACGCGCGCGAAACCGTAGGCGATGAAGGTGTTGGACAGCACGGCGCCGATGGTGGCGAAGATGGTGTAATAGGTGGAATTCCACAAGTATTGCCAGAAGGGAATGGCGTTGGTGGCGTCGATGTAATTCTCGAGACGCAGCGACTTGGGAATCAAGCGCACCGGAATCTCAAATATGTCGATGTTCGGCTTGACAGAGGAACTGATCATCCAGACGAAGGGCAGCATGAAGGCGATGCCGAAGGTGATCAAAACGGCATGCTTGATGAGGGAACGCGCGCGCTGCAGAAGCAGGTAATTGCGCTCTTCGTCGGTCATGTCGCGGCGACCAGACGCGGCCGGCTGCAAAACTGCCATGCTAAAGTCCCATCCTAGCGCTCATAGATGACGCGTCCGCTCAAGAATTTGAAAATAAGCAAGGTCAAAGCCAGGATGAGCAGGAACATGATCCAGGCCAGCGCCGAGGCGTAGCCCATGGCGTAATCGCGGAAGGCGCGGTTGTACAGATTGACGGCATAAAGCAGAGTCGAATTTGCTGGCCCGCCCTGCGTCATGATGTAGACCTCGGAGAATGATTGCAGAGAAAAGATGATAAGCGTAACAACATTGAAGAAAATCTGCGGCGAGAGCAATGGCAGCGTGATGCGCCAGAATTTCTGCAAGCCCGAGGCGCCGTCGATATCAGCCGCCTCGTACAGCTGCCGCGGAATATCGTTGAAGCCGGAGAGGTAGACGATAACCTGGCGTCCGCTGCCCCAGACGCCGATGAAAATAAGCGCGTACATCGCCGTGTTCGGCGACGCCAGCCAGTTCGGTCCCTTGATGCCGATCAAATCGAGCAAGCCGTTCATCAAGCCGAAGCGCGGATTCAGAATCCAGATCCAGGTTAAGCTGGCCGCCACCACCGGCACCAGCACCGGGAAGAAGAAAATCGTGCGGTAGATCGACAGAAATTTAACGTCCTGGCTCAGCAAATAAGCGATGAAGATGTCAAATACGGTGGCGAAGACAAGCAGCAGGGCGGCGTATCGTATCGAGTTGCTGATTGATGTCCAAAACAGCGGGTCAGCGGTGAAGAGCTCGACATAATTATCCAGCCCGATCCAGCGCGGCGTAAGATTGATGATGTTGAAATTGGTGAAGCTGTAATAAAGCGAGGCGAAAAAGGGATAAACGGTAAAGGCGACGAAGCCGATGATCCAAGGCGCGACAAAGAACAAGCCCCAAGCCGGGAGATTGTCCGTGCGCCAGCTATTCGGTTGGTCGGCGGGGTCGCGCTTCAGCTTGAACATGGATAATCTCGCAATACCCCCCATCCTAGATCCTTCCCCCATAAAGAGGGAAGGACTTCTCCATCTGGCTCCCCTCCCTGATGCTTCGGGGAGGGGCCGGGGGTGGGCTTGGCTTCAGCGGGCGTTTCAGCGAAACGCCCCTACAATCCTTTGAAGCCGCTAACCCCGCATCCGCTCAACCTCGCGGCGTGAACGCGCGACCGCATCGGCGATCACTTCCGCCGGGTCGGCGTCGTTGAACATGACATGGTCGACCGCCTCATTCAATGCGCCGCCCAGGAAGCCGTTGCCGGGGAAGCTCGGTCTCTCCAGCGTGTTGGGCAGGATCTCATCACGCGCCAGGACCGTCCAGGCGCCTTCTTCTTCGACTTCCGGCAGGGTGGCCAACGACGGGCGCGAGGGCATTACGCTGTCCGGCAGCGCCTTGTTGATCGCCACGTAGGGCGACGAACTCATATAGTTGGCAAAGGCGAAGCCGCCGTCGGGGTTGGCGCAATTGGCGGGCACGAAATACATGTTGCCGATGGATGTGCCCGGCGTGGCATCGTCGGCGCCCTCCCGGGTCGGGATTGGCGCGACGCCGAAATCGACATCCGGTCCATATTCACCCATGTCGTTGAAGAGCCAGCTGCCAATCACCCAGAAGCTGATCAAACCGGTGTAGTAGATGCCTTGCGGCGAGTTGCGCCCAAAGCCGTTGCCGCCGTAAGTTGAGCGGTAGGCGGCCAGGTTTTCGACGCCGAATCTGTCGCCGTAACTCTTGTACCAGTTCAGAAGCTCGACCCAGGCTTCTTCGTCAAGGGCGATATTGCCCTCCGCCTCGTCCCAGTATTGGCTGCCAAAAGCCGCGCCCCAATCCCAGACTTGCGCGTTCGGCAGCGTCGGCGAAAAGCCAAGACGCAGGATTTCGCCATCGTCGGCGATATCATCAAGCTCCGCGCCCATCGCGTCCAGATCGGCGATCGACGTCGGCGGGCTGTCTGGATCCAAGCCGCCCTCTCTCATGCGATCCTTGTTGTAATACATGAAGTTGACGATGGTCGAGATGCTCATCGCGTGCACATCGCCCTGGTACTTCATTTGATTGAGCGTCGCGGGCCAGAAGTCCATCAAGTCGACATCCTGCGCATCGACATAAGGCTGCAAGTTTGTCAAGGCGCCGATGGCGGCGTCGCCGACGATCCAAGCCCAGCCGCGATAGGCATCGGGCGGCGAACCGGCCGAGGTGGCGGCGATCACGCGATCATGGATTTCGCCCCAGGGAACGATAATGTGCTCGGGGGCGAATTCGGGATTCTCAACGGCGAAATTGTCGATTGCGCCTTGCATGGCGTCCGCCATACGCCCCTGCCCAAAACCGGTCCAGATTTCGACTTTCGCCTGCGCGCCAGCCGGCATGCCCTGCAACAGCGCCGCGGCACTGCCGCCCAAGCCAGCGATTTTCGCCATGCTGAGGCCGGCAGCGCTGCCGCCCAGCATCTTCAGCATGTCGCGCCGGCTGACCTGCTTCTCATTTCTTTCTGTCATGTTATTCTCCTCAAAATAGATCTGCTGTATAGTCGCTTGGTATTGCCGATAATACGCACCGCGCCTCCTTCTATACTAAAGTCCCGCTCTGCGCTGCCATGCGCTACGGGCCGACGCTGCAAATGCTAAACCGATTAACCTATAGCTGAGTGTAACCAGAAAAGCCGCGTCTGTCAAATTCCCTTGCCTGATTTCCCGCGTTTCAATCGTTGACTTTCCTAAAAGCGCAGCCCGGTGACGCGACCGACGGCCGCGCAAATGATAACACGCGGGCGGCGCGCCCGCCATCAAAAGCAACCATTGGCGCGGGCGGCGATTCGGCGTTAATCTCCACCATTATTGTTACGCAGTGAGGAGCGAGCGACATGCCCAGGATGACAGGCGGCAAACTACTGGCGGATACGGTTCATGGCTATGGCATCAGCCACGTCTTCTTCATGCCTTATATCGCGCCGCGCGCATTGATGGAAATGGAGTACCTGGGCATCAAACGCGTGCAAACGCATGGCGAAAAAGCCGCCGCCTACATGGCCGATGCCTACGCCCGCGTCAAACGCGCGCCGGGTCTGTGCATGGCCCAGTCGGTCGGCGCCGTAAACTTGGCTGCCGGTTTGCAAGACGCCTGGCTGTCGTGCTCGCCGGTGGTTGCCATCACCGGCCGCGAGCATCAGCGCCATCAGTTGCGTCACGCCTATCAAGAAGTCGATCACATGGCGCCCTTCTCGGCGGTCACCGATTACAGCGCCTACGTCGCCCGGGCCGAGGAACTCTCCCACCATCTGCGGCAAGCCTTTCGCGCCGCGACCAGCGGCACGCCAGGCCCAAGTCATCTGGACTTGCAAGGCATCGACGGCGGCGGGGTGGTTAATGTGGAAGCGGACCTGGAAGTTGTCGTTGAGGAGCAATTCGCGGCGCTGCCGCCTTTCCGCCCAAGCGCCGATCAGGAGTCGATCAACGATGCGCTTGACTTGCTGGCGCGGGCGCAAAAGCCGGTGATTGTGGCTGGCGGCGGCGTAACCGCGTCGGATGCCCGCGCCGAGCTCATCGCGCTGGCCGAGCAGCTCTCGATCCCGGTCGCCACCGCGCTCAACGCCAAAGCCATGTTCCCGGCTGATCATCCGCTGGCGGTCGGCCTGCCCGGTTCTTATTCGCGCGCCTGTGCCAATCAAATCGTCTGCGAAGCCGATTTGCTCTTCTACATCGGCAGCCACACCGGCGGGCAGCTCACCAACAACTACAGCATCCCGCCGCCCGGCGCTGCGGTCATCCAACTCGATATCAACCCGGAAGAGATCGGGCGCAACTACGCGATTTCAGTCGGCTTGCACGGCGACGCGCGCGCCACCCTGCGTCAGATGCTCGCGACCGCTGATGCCGCGCCAGCGCGCAGCGAATGGATCGCCTGGGTTCAAGAATGCGTCGCCGCCTGGTGGGATGAGGTTGACCGGCATTACAGTTCTGACGAGCGGCCGATGCGCCCGGAGCGGCTCTGCAAAGCGTTGAGCGAGCATCTGCCGGCCGATGCCATCCTCGTATCCGACACCGGGCATTCCGGCGTCTGGACCGGCGCCATGCTTGATCTCCGCCATCCGACGCAGTCGTACATCCGCTGCTCGGGCTCGCTGGGCTGGGGGCTGCCGGCGGCCATTGGCGCCAAATGCGCGGCGCCGGCGCGTCCCGTGCTCTGCTTCACCGGCGACGGCGGCATCTGGTATCACATCGCCGAGCTGGAGACGGCCATCCGCTGCGGCATCAACACCGTCACCCTCGTCAACAACAACCACTCGCTCAATCAAGAGCGCGACGGCGTGGAAGCGATCTACGGCGGGACGACAACCGGCTCGGACGAGCTCTGGCTCTTCGAGGATACGGATTTCGCCGCCATCGCCGAATCCTTCGGCTGCCTGGGCTTGACGGTGACGAAGCCGAGCGAAATCGGGAGCGCTCTGGAGCGCGCCTTCGCCGCCGAGCGCCCGGTCGTCATTGATGTGAAAACGAGTGTCGAGGGGATCGCGCCAAGAGCGTGGACGCCGGGGTGAGGCACGTCGTCTACATGGACCGTGGAAATTGCCCAAAAATGCGTTTGACAATAGTACAATTGTTCGTTAAGATCGTGGAGTGAGGTTTACCCATGCTCCGTATGAACGGACATTCTGATGACGTGAACCAATCGCCGTTTGGTGTTGTAAAGGTCCACAGGTCGGAAGATCGAAGTGCGTTGCGTTGCGCTGACCTATTTTGCGGAATAGGCGGGTTTCATGTTGCTGCTCGCAATGTAGGTTTGCCTGTTGTTTTTGCTTGCGACATAGACGAGCATGCGCGACTCGCGTACGAAAAGAATTTCGGATTGAGACCCTGGACTGACATTACTTCAATCTCGCCACTTGAAGTTCCAGACTTTGATTTGCTTTTTGCAGGGTTTCCTTGCCAGCCCTTTTCGATAATCGGTCGGCAGCGCGGGTTCGCAGATCCCAGAGGCACGCTTTTTTTCGAGTTGCTAAAGTTCATTGAAGTAAAACGCCCCGTCGGAATCGTACTCGAAAATGTAAAGCAGTTGTCGACGATCAGCAAAGGGCTTGTACTGCAACGAATTCTTGATGACATTTCCAAGATGGGATATTCAGTTGACTCCAGAATCCTCAACGCCTTAAACTTTGGCCTCCCTCAAAAGCGAGAACGCACGATAATTGTCGCGTCACTGAAGCCCTTCTCCTCTTTTTGCTGGCCGACGAACCCAGTCCAAATGAAGCCGCTAGCTGATATTCTTGAGGAAGAGCCTCCTGAGTCCTACTATGTTTCAGAATACATTAGGAACAAGAGGCAGGAAGCTCACAGAGCGTCCGTTTCTCCATCGATCTGGCACGAAAACAAAGGCGGAAACGTCTCAAGTCATGAGTGGTCTTGTGCGTTGCGGGCTGGTGCGTCTCACAATTACTTGCTCGTCGACGGTATTAGGCGCTTGACACCTCGTGAACAGTTGAGATTGCAGGGCTTCCCCGACGACTGGCAAATTGTCTGCACCGACGCGCAAACTCGCAAACAAACTGGCAATGCCGTCCCAGTTCCGATGGTGCAGGCTGTCATAGAAAGGCTGGTAGATCACATTGAGCAACATACGTTTACGGGGAAACCGTCCGCGTCGTAACGATCCCTACCCATTGGGAGAGATTCCTGATTTCGTTGTCGAAAAGATGGCGAAACAGATTGTGCACCGCTTGGCTATAGGAATGGGAGATCTAGAAGGCAACGACTTTGGCACAATATTTGCCAATAGTATAGGTGGCGTACATCGGTCGCGTCCTCTTGGCGTTGCTGACGTTGAGTGGAATGGTTGCGCTTGGTCAGTGAAGACGGTGAAAGACAAGACCCCATTCACTAAGGAACGCTTGAGACTGATTTCGGGCAGGAATTCACCGGATTATTCGGCGGGACTTGAAAACGCTCACGCTGACATTTCTGCAACTGGGCGCGCGGTTCTTGAAATCTGGAATGCCCGAGTCAATGAAGCTTTGGGCGAGCACGATGACCTACGGGTCGTGGTACTTGTACGCAACATTGAAACGAGAGAATTTGTGTTGTTTGAAGAGGAGGCAGTCCGATTTGTCCCAGAAGAATACGAGTGGTCATATACTGCCAAGAACAATTTGGCGGGACACCATAAGATGACGGGTACACATAGATTCACGTGGCAGTTTCATGGCAGTCAGTTCACGGTTCTGCGCGATGTGCCACCCTCCGCTCGTCGCTTTAGGATAGTACCGAACGTGCCATTGTTAGACCCTGAAGACATAATCAGTTATGTGGGATTTGACCAAAACTGGATTGAGTTCATTTGATGACTGACAAAGTTTCTCCAGAAGTTCGTAGCCGAATCATGGCGCGGGTACAGTCGAAAGACACGAAACCTGAACTCACCGTACGTCGCCTCGTTCACGGTTTAGGCTACAGATACCGTTTGCATCGCAAGGATCTACCCGGACGTCCCGACTTAGTATTCCCTTCACGACGCAAGGTCATCTTCGTTAACGGCTGTTTCTGGCACAATCATGCCAACTGCGCGAAGGTTAGGATTCCAGAAACAAATCGCGATTATTGGGTATCCAAAATAGAACGGAACAGCGACCGAGACAGACGAAATCTATCTTTGCTTCATGAGAGCGGTTGGCAAACAGAAACTATATGGGAGTGCCAACTGAACGACTTAGACGCGCTGGCGACGCGCATTAGCAATTTCCTTCAATAATCGTGATAATCTGAGTGAGCGCGGCAGGATTCGAACCTGCAACCAATTGATTAAAAGTCAACTGCGCTGCCATTGCGCCACGCGCCCAAACAGCCCCAAATTATAGAGCCGCGCCGCGTCATATTCAAGCGGCAGCTTGCCCCCCGCCGACCCCGCTCTGAAGCCTTGGAATTCCCCGCATTTATAGCGCCCAGTTAAATTGTCCTAATCTGAATGACCATATATACTGAATGTTGATTGACTAGCTTCGGCAAATTTGCGTGCTAGCGGGGGATTTATGGCACCCTTGGAAGCAGCTGTCACATCGGGGACGGCCTTGCCGTTGCGCCGCCTTGGCCGCCCGCTCGGGCGCGACCAATTGCTGCGGGCGCTGCTGCTGCGTTTGCGTCAAAGCCAGCAATTGGTCATGCATGGCGCGCCTGGCGCCGGCAAAACCACCCTGGCCGCCACCATCGCCAACGTTTACCTGCAGCAGCACAGCCGTCCGGTCTTGTGGCTGAATGTTGAAAATCCGCCCCTGGTCGAGTTGATCGTCCGCATCGCCCGCGCTTACGGCGCCCTTGACATCTGCAACGACGAAAACCCGCTGTCCCAGGCCGCCGGCCTCAAGGCGCTGCTGAACGAGCATCAGCCGCTGCTTATCCTGGATGGCGAGATTGACGCGTCGGTTCTCGCGCCATTTGTCAAGCGCTGCGCCGCCGACAGCCTGCTGGTCGTAACCAGCTCGTCGCCGCTATCCCAAGGCGATTGGCGCAATCAACCGATTGGCAATTTGGCCGAGAGCGACGCCGTCCGCCTCTTCAAACAGAAAGCCGGCATCAAGGATGACAGCAACGATATCGCCATCCAGGTCATCGCCGCCCAACTCAAGCATAGCGTTTTTGCCCTGGCATTGGCCGCTCGCAGCATGATTATCTCCCGGCAATCCCCAACCGACTTCAGCGATACCCTGGCGGCGAGCCTCGAGAGCCATGATGACCAGCCGGCGATGGCGGCTTTGAGCATCAGCTTCGACGGTTTGAACGAGCGCCTGCGCGATCTGCTGCTCTCCCTCTGCGCGACCCCGCGCGGCGAAGCCTCGGTCGCTTTTCTCAATCTGCTCAGCGGTATCGCCGCCGAGTCAATCGATATGTCCATGACGATTCTGTCGCGGCTCTTTCTCGTCGAGCGTTTCCAGCGCCTGGGCGAAGCCTGCTACCGCTTGCATCCGCTGGCGCGCGAGTTCCTCAAGGATTGGGCGTTGGAGCGGGACCGCTTTGACGCCTTGCGCGCTGATATCGTGGATACCACGCGCGATTATCTTGATGTCCATGGCAAGGCCGACGACGTCATCATGCGCCTCCTCATCGAGATGGACGGCCTGATCGCCACGGCCGCCTGGGCAGCGCAAAATGACGACAGGGAACTGGCGGCCGATATCGCCGAGACCCTGGCCCCGCTCGAAGAGAAGCTCGCCGCCGAAGGCTATAACTATGAATTGATGCGCTTGCGCGCGATTCGCGACGGCGTAGACCTCGAGTTCGAAGATGTTCCGGAAGAAGAGCCGGCGCCGGCGCTCGATCTGAAAGCAGGCGACCCGTCTGATGCGCAGGCCGCCCCGGAAACCGGCGACGATTTGACCTTGCTTGATGGTGATGATGAAGACGATGAGCCGTCCTTGCTCGTCGATGAAGCAGAATCAGCAGCATCTGTTGACGAGGATGACGAAACCCCAGCGGAAGCACTCGCCGTCGATGACGCGACCTTCATCGCCATTGATGACAAAGACCTGAAGTCGGTCAATATCGACCAGCTCCGCACCGCCCTGAATGTCGCCAGCCAAAACAATGAGACCGCGCGCCAACTTCAGATACTGAAGGCGATCGCCCGCATGCAAATCAACCAGGGCCGCGAGAAAGAAGCCATCGCTACCTACGGCGATGTGCTTGAAATCTACGAAAATAGCGAAGACAAAGATGGCGTGCTGGAAACGCTTGACATGCTGGCCGGCTTGCTGGTTAGCAGCCAGGGCACCTCAGCCGCCATCGAGCAGGTGAAGCTGCGGACCGCGCTTTCATTCGCGCGCGAACATGAAGACACCCCGCGCGTGCTGCAAATCCTGGAAGCGGTCGGCAAGGTGCAGATTGACCAGAACCGCGAGGGCGAAGCGGTCGCAACTTATAACGAAATCCTGGCGATACATGAAAGCGCTGAAGACAAAACCGGCATTCTGCAAACGCTGGATATGCTGGCCGGGCTGCTCGTCCGCAGCGATTCCGCCGTCTCCGCGCTGGCGCATGTTCAGCGGGGATTGCACCTCGCCGATGAACTCGCAGACTACGAAGCCGAGATGTTCCTGCAGATCACACGGGGCGACGCCCACAAGGAACTGGGCGAAGCTTCCATCGCAGTTGAAGCTTATGCAGAGGCCCTGAGCAACGCGCGCAATCGCGACGATATGCAGAATGAAGCGCTGATACTCTATAAATTAGGCATGGCTTACCTGGATGCCGATGAAGCGCGCCGCGCCATTGAGATGCTGGAAGACGCCAACGACCGCTTCAAGCTGCAGGGAAAACGCGACATGGAAGGGCAGGTGCTGCGCGGCCTTGGCGAAGTCAACGTCAAGCTGGAGCGTTGGAGCGAAGCGGTGAACTTCCACAACTCCGCGCTTTACATCGCCCGCGAGATCGACGACCGCGCCGTTGAAGCCGAGCAGCTGCGTCACCTGGGTCAGATTCTCATCAAAGCGGATAAATTGCCCGAAGCCTTGACCCGCCTGCGGCAAGCTTTGCACGTCGCCTATGAAGAGCAGAACAAGGAAGACATCGTCGGCGTCATCACCGAACTCGTCAGTCTCATGATGCGTAATCTCTTCCTGTCTTCAATCGCGGATCTGTTAATCACCGACGGCCTGTCTTACGACCCGGAGAATCGCGAATTGATTCTGCTGGAGAAGGAGGTCGCCGCGGCCAAAGAGCGCGCCGCCGCCCGCGGGGTCGCCCTTGCGGTGGTCGCCGGCAGCGCCAGGGATTACGCCGCCAACGCCTACAATTTCAGCTAGCCCCTCGCGGCCCGAAACCCAGTATGTAGAGGCGAGACTTGTCCCGCCCTTTTTGATTCTGGGGAATTGCGGGCGACCGAAGGGCAGCCCCCGCGAGAACTGGCGCTGGAGGACGAGTCACCGCCTTGCCCCCACAGATTTCCATGAGATCAGCGAAACAAAAAGAGGGCGACGCGCATGCGTCACCCCCGCGAAAACTCGTATATGGGCGCCGGTCAATTGCGTCGCGGCACCATCATATCGGGCAGATGCTCAAACGTTTGCGACAAAGAACCGTGGTGATCAAGGCGTTCGCCGATGATGTCGAAGGGCGAAGTTTGATGGTCTTCGTCAAATACAATCTTCCAGCTGTCGTCGCTGTCCTTGACCCAGCGACCGCCATAATTGCGCCGGATCGACTCGCCCAGGAAAGCGCCCAGCTTCTCACGCAGCACTGACTTGTCGCCCGCGTCCAGTTTCCCGCGATGCTCATCGATATAGCCGTCCAGCCAGGATATCGAATCCACCGAGTAATCAAGCTCAATGTCTTCTTTCTCGCTTAATACCTCGATGACCAATTCCGCGTCTTCTTGCAATTCGGAGGATTCGGCAACCGTATACAATTCACACACTCCTTCTTGACCAACAATATCTTGCGCGCGATTCTCAAGACGACCCGGCAAGTCCGTTTCTTACCAGCCAGCAAACAAGCCAATCGGGATGATTGGTTCAACTGAGCGGGCAACGGGATTCGAACCCGTGACCTTTTCCTTGGCAAGGAAATGTTCTACCGCTGAACTATGCCCGCATGATTCCCGCGAGTATAGCGAAGACAGAACGACCTAGCAAGTACCATTTTGCCGCCGGCCAGGGCAATCGCAGCAAAATCATTTCGCGCCGATCGCCACGAAAATAAAGGAAAATGGTGGGGCGACAGGACCGCAGTGTCTACGCGCGGCTGTGTGTCGCCCACGAAGATAGCCTAAATTTTGCGGGCGATTCACAGAAGCCCCTCTACAGATTTCGCCGCCCATGCCACATCATTGCAGGTGGCTTCACTTATAATGGAACCTGTTCTGTCGAGCCTTTGCCGAGCGGCCAATGAGCGCAAGCCCACAGTACAAACTCCTCTTCAACCCCTACCAAAAGGACCTCATCCTGTCCATTGACGGCGGCGGCATGCGCGGCATCATCGCCCTTGCGATCCTCTGCTGGCTGGAGGAACAGACAGGCAAACCGGCTTACGAGCTCTTCAAGATGGCGGGCGGCACGAGCACGGGCGCGCTGATCTGCGCCGGCCTTGGGCTGGGCATGAGCGCTCGCGAGATTTTGGATGAAGTCTACAAATCGCGCTTGCCCAAGGCTTTCAATCGCGCCAGGCGTCTGCATTGGCTGCGCTTCCTGCTCAATGGCATGCGGCATCTTTATCCCTACAAGCCCTTCCTCAAAGCGCTCGGCCCGCTGGGCGCGGGGAAACGCGTCGGCGATATCGAGAGGCCGGTCATCCTGCTGACGACCAAAGACCTGCGCACCAGCTCGACCTATTACATCATCAACGCGGGACCGGGCGCGCCCCTCTTCGCCCACTGGCCGCTGGCCGGCGCCGTTGCATCGAGCGTGGCCGCGCCGCTCTTCTTCCCGCCCGTCGATGGCAACCTGGTTGATGGCGGCGTCGGCTCATTCGGCAACCCCTGCCTGGCGACATCGGTCGAAGCTGTTGAATACCTCGATATGCCCGCCGAGAACCTGATCCACATCTCCCTCGGCAACGGCTACCAGTCCAATGTGCAAGAAGAAGGGGCCGGTCGCGGCTTCTGGTTGAAGAGCTGGATCGAGTATCTCGTCCACGAAGGCATGGATGACGCCGCCTTGCAGCAGGTTTTCATGACCCGCGCCATCTATCGCTCGATGGACTTCCGCCGCTACAACCCAGCGCTCGACCGCGCCAGCATCGAGCACAACCTCGGCCTGGATTGCGGCGATATCGATCCCGCCGCCCTCGCCCTCAATAGCAGGTCGCGCGAAGAGATCGAACTGATGGAGCGGATCGGTTACGCCTACGCCTCAAAGATCGACTGGATGAAGCAGCGCGCCCTGCCCTGGAACACCATCGGCGGTCATGCCGAGCCGGGCTACGAGCACAGTGACTGGACCAATTCGCCCTTCGCGGCGCAGAAGTTTTGAGACTTGCCCCATACCCAAAATGTAGACACACGCGCGGTGTAACCGCCGTCCGCGCAAAATACCTTGCATCGCGCCGCGTCTTGCTCCCCTTCCCTGATGATTCGGGAAGCATCCCCCGTGAGGCGGGGGACCGAGGGGGCACATGGCCGGGGGATGGGGTAGAAAAAGCGACAATTTCGCTAGAGTACCGGACAAGCCCTGCAAATGCTCAGTACGGGGAGGGCTTGATTAGATGCTGAAATACAACTCGAACTCATAAGGGTGCGGGCGCATCGCCACCACGTCCTGATCCTCGACCTGCTTGTAGTCGATGTAATTCTCGATGAAGGCCTCGTTGAAGACGCCGCCCTCCAGCAGGAAATCGTGATTCGCTTCCAGCTCGCGCAGGGCGTCGCCCAGCGTACCCGGCATCACCGGCGTGTCATGATCGCCTTCGTACAGGTCGACTTCCGCCGCCTCGCCCGGATCAATCTGATTCTTGATGCCGTCAATGCCCGCCATCAGCAGCGCCGGCATGCAAAGATAGGGATTGGCCGCCGGGTCAGGCCAGCGCGCCTCAACGCGTTTGGCTTTCGGGTTGTCGCTGTACATCGGGATGCGGATGCCGGCTGAGCGGTTGCGCGCCGAGTAAATCAGGTTGACCGGCGCTTCGTAACCTGGCACCAACCGGCGATAACTGTTCGTGATCGGGTTGGTGAATGCGGCGGTCGCCCCCGCGTGTTTGATCAGCCCGCCGATGTACCAAAGCGCCATCTGGCTCAAGCCCGCGTACATGTCGCCGCCGAAGAGGGGCGTGCCATCTTTCCAAAGCGATTGATGCACGTGCATGCCGGAGCCATTCTCCTCGAAGAGCGGCTTGGGCATGAAGGTGGCGTGCAAGCCATTCGCCATCGCCACATTCTTGACGATGTATTTGTAGGTCACCATCATGTCCGCCATCTGCAGCAGCGGGGCGTACTTCAAGTCGATCTCGGCCTGGCCGGCGCCGCCCACCTCGTGGTGATGCACCTCGACCTCCATGCCGACATCAATCATCGTCTGCACCATCTCGGCGCGCACGTCCTGCGTCTTGTCCAGCGGCGACAGCGGGAAGTAGCCCATCTTGATCCGGTTCATGTGACCCTGCGCCGGATCTTCATTGCCGCTGTTCCAATCGCCTTCGAAGGAATCGACGCGATAAAAGCTGCTGTTCTCCGATGTGCTGTACTGCACGTTGTCGAACATGAAGAACTCGGCTTCCGGCCCGAAGTAGGCGATATCGGCCAGATCAGAGCCGTGCAGATAAGCCTCCGCCCGTTTGGTCACGCCGCGCGCGTCCAGGGCGTAAGGATCGCGGCTGATCGGGTCATGAACATCGCAATACATCGCCAGCGTCTTGTAGCTGAAGAAGGGATCGAGATAAGCCGTGCCGATATCCGCCAGCAGAATCATGTCCGATTCGTTGATCGCCTGGAAACCCTGGATGCTCGACCCGTCAAAGCCGAAGCCGTCTTCAAAGGCGCCGTCATCGACTGACTGAATCGGCATGCTGAAGTGCTGCGGCACCCCGCGAATATCGACAAAGCGCAGATCAATCTCGACGACATCATTTTCGTTTGCCCAACTCAGCAGGGCGGCGGGAGACTCCAATGCCGAAGCGGGCGGAACATACCTGGCCATTTCCATTCATCCTTTTGCTAGAAGCGTGTGAATCAACAGTCAGCGCCATTGTAATGGACGATTTTCACAACATATACGGCGAATCAACTGGCAATCGCGCGCTGTTTCTTGTGTGTTTTCACCAAAGGCATGGAAGCGCTGGGGATAGGCGCCCTGGAACTCCCGCGCGCCAGTTCCCGCCTCGGGGCAAAATCGACTCTAGCCCTGCGCGCTCGCTCGCTGATAGCATTGTGCCAGCGCGCTCAAAATACAGTTGCCGAGGCACCGCCATTTTGCACAGAATCATCCTTGCGCTCATCACCCTGCTCGCGCTGCGCCCCCTGCAAGCGCAGGCGCCGCCGATCCCGCGTCTCCTGCCCGAGGTGCTGAACGTCTACCCGCATGATGCCGACGCTTTCACCCAGGGCTTGCTTTGGCATGAGGGTTATCTCTACGAATCCACCGGGCTCTACGGCGCATCGACGCTGCGCCGGGTCGATATCGAGAGCGGCGAAGCACTGGAACTGCTGACTCTTGATGAACTTTATTTCGCCGAAGGGCTGGAGCGGGTTGGCAACCGGCTCATCCAGTTGACCTGGAAAGCGGGGCGCGCCTTCGTTTACGATTTTGCCAGCTTTGAGCTGATCGACGCCATCGAGTACGACGGCGAAGGCTGGGGGCTCTGTTATGACGGGCGCTACCTCTTCATGAGTGACGGCTCGCCCTTTCTCTCCATCCGCGATCCGCAGAGTTTCGCGCTCATATTCCGCGGCGCGGTCACCTGGGAGGGGCAGTTGCTGCCCGCCCAATTGCTCAACGAATTGGAATGCGTCGGCGACGCCGTCTACGCCAACGCCTGGAATACTGATTACATCTTTCGCATCGACAAATACACCGGCGTTGTCACGGCCCTTGTCGATGCTTCCGCGCTGCTGACCGAAGCCGAGCGAGCGGCGCTCCGGCCCGGCAGCGTGCTCAATGGCATCGCTTATAATCCGGAAGCCGATACCTTCTTCATCACCGGCAAGAATTGGCCCAAGCTCTTCGAGGTCGTATTCACCGAGCCCTAGCTTCCCCGTGCCCGCCTGGACCAATCCGCAATTCTGACAAATTTCATATAGACAAGCGTCCCCCAAGGCATATAATTCATATATGGATATTCCAGATATGAAGCATATTGGCAAGCTGCAACTGTCGCCTGACGCTCCCTTCGAGCAGCAATTCTTCATGCTGCTCACGCGCATCTGCCGCCAGCTGGTGCTGCATGCCGACGAACAAATCAAGGCGGATGACTGCCTGTCGCCGCCGCAGTTGTGGTTTCTCAAGCGGCTTTATGATGTCGGCGCGCCCCAACCGATCAGTTTCTTCGCTGATGACGTTTTCTCCAACCGCTCCAATGCCTCGCAGATGATCGACCGGCTGGAAGCGGAGGGCTTGGTCTATCGCATTCGCAACCCGCGCGATCGGCGCAGCGTCCTGGTTGAATTGACGGATGAAGGCGTCGCGCGCATGCGCCATGCCGAAGCCAGCCACATGCAGCTGGCGCGCGAATTGCTGGCGCCGCTGTCAGCGGAGGAGCGGGGCGCCGCGCTCGCTGCCTTAGCGCGGGTGCTGTCTTTGTTCGAGAACGACCGGGATGAAATCGGATCTTGCTGCTGCTGATAACGCGCCCGGCGCAAAACTTTCAGATTCGTCAAGCAATTCGGGAGGCCAATGCCAATGACCGCCAAGCACTCCATCATCGCGGAAAATGTCGTCAAACACTTCGGTGACATCAAAGCCCTCGACGGCGTATCAATCGCCGGCGAGACCGGCAAAGTGCTGGGCTTGCTGGGGCCCAATGGCGCCGGCAAGACAACGCTGGTGCGCATACTGACGACCCTGCTCAAACCGGACAGCGGCGCGGTATCGGTCGGCGGCATTGACGTGCTGCGGCGCAAGCAGCAGGTGCGCGAGATCATCGGCTTGGCCGGGCAAAATACCGCCATCGACGAAATCCTGACCGGGCGGGAAAACCTGGAAATGGTCAGTCGGCTTTATCACATCCCACGCCCCGCCGCCAAAAGACGCGCCCAGGAATTGCTGAAACAGTTCGCGCTGACCGACGCCGCCGACCGACCAGCCAAGACATACTCCGGCGGGATGCGCCGCCGGCTGGACTTGGCTGCCAGCATCGTCGCCCGGCCCAGCATTCTCTTTTTGGACGAGCCGACCACTGGCTTAGACCCGCGTACGCGCATCATCATGTGGGATACCATCCGCGAGTTGGTGTCGGACGGCGCCACGCTGCTGCTGACGACGCAATACCTGGAAGAAGCCGACGTACTCGCCGACCAGATCGTCGTCATCGACCAGGGGCGCGTCATCGCCGAGGGCACCGCCGACGAGCTCAAAGCCAATATGGCGGCCGACTTCATTGATATCACCGTCGCGAACCCGCAAGAGACCGACAAAGCGTCGCAGCTGCTGCGGTCATTAAGCGACAAGAGCCCGCAGACCAATGAGCAGCGCGGGCACATCAGCCTGGCGGTGGAAAGCGGCGCCCAAAGCATTGCCGAGGTCGTGCGCCTGCTTGATGCCGAATCGGTACAAATCGCCGAGCTCAATCTGCGCCGCCCGTCGCTCAATGATGTCTTCTTGAGCATCACCGGCGAAGAAATCGTCGAAGAAGAAGCCAAGCCCAAAAGACGTTTCGGCCGCCGCCGCAGCGCCTAGCATGCCAGGTCATGGCCAGAATACGAGGATAAACCAAATGAATCTCAATACCGTATCAGTCGCAGCCAGCGCAAGTGAATCCAGCATTTTCCAGCGTTTCATTTGGAACTTCGCCGATACATTTGTCGTGATGCGCCGCAATCTCTATGCCTACCAGAGGCAGCCGGAATTGGTGGTCTTCGCCACCATACAACCGGTGATCTTCCTGCTTCTCTTCACCTATGTGTTCGGCGGCGCCATCAGTTTCTCCACAGGCGGCGATTACATCAATTTCCTGCTGCCGGGCATCATCATCCAGACGATTCTATTCGCCTCGGCGAATACCACCGTCGGGCTCACCGTGGATCTATCGCGCGGCATCATCGATCGCTTCCGTTCCCTGCCGATGTCGCGGGCGGCTGTGCTCGCGGGGCGAACCAGCGCCGATACGCTGCGCGGATTATTCACTGTGCTCATCATGATCGTTGCCGGATACATCATCGGCTTTCGCTTTGAAGATTGGGGCAGCGGCCTGCTGGGCTTGGCGCTGGCCGTGGCCTTCGGCTATGCCGTTACCTGGATCTCCGCCACGATTGGTCTTTTCGTGAAAGATCCGGAGGCGGCGCAGGTGGCCGGTTTCATCTGGCTCTTCCCTTTGACTTTCGCCAGCTCCATCTTCGTCCCGACCCGAACAATGACCGCGGATTGGCTCCGTACTTTCGCCGAGAATCAGCCGGTCAGCGTCGTCGCCAATACCGTGCGCGATTTGATGACCGGTACGGTTAATCCGGATGAAATCATCATCTCGCTGCTCTGGATCGCCGGGATTGTGGCGATATTCTTGCCGATGGCGGTTTGGCGCTATGCCCGGGTCGCTTCGCGCTAAGCGTTTCTCCGCGTCCAAGTTTGTGACTCTGCGGGCGACTTGGCGAGCCGCCCGTTTTGCTGTCGCGCATCTGCCCGGGCTGCGTTACACTTTCCGCAACTTGCCACTTATGAACAGGATGCCCCATGACCGACAATCTCGTCTATATTGCCAATGCCGGCGATGCGCCTTACGGCATCACCGTCGCCGAACTTGATTATGCCAACGGGACGATCAGCGTCGTCCAGCGCGTCACCGAGATCAGCGAATGTCACTATCTCAACCTCCATCCCAACGGCCAGTGCCTGGTCGCCACGACGATGGACGGCGATGTGCAGGTGGTCACCTTCGCCATCGATTCGGACGGGCTGCTCTCCCTGCTCAGCCGGCAGCCGGCAGCCGGCAGCTCGCCCGCCTACGTCTGCGTTGACGCCAGCGGACGAAACGCGCTGATGGTCAATTACGTCGTCGGCGAAGCGCGCGGCAACATTCGCGTCTACCCCATCAACAGCGAAGGTGTACTGGGCGAAGCCACGGAGCATATCGAGCACGAGGGCAGCGGACCGAACCGCGACCGGCAGGAAGTTTCGCACCCGCACATGATCGTCGCGACGCCGGACAATCGCTTCGCTGTCGTGCCCGACCTGGGCACGGACATGATCTACCTCTACGCGCTGGATAGCGGCGCGGGCAAGCTGACGCTCGCGCAAACGCTGAGCCTGCCGCCCGGCGCCGGACCGCGCCACGTCGCCTTCCACCCGACGCTGCCGCGCATGTATGTCATCAACGAGTTGGATTCAACAATGGCGGCATTCGCCTACGACGAAGACGACAACTGGACGCGCCTCTCGATCGAATCGACCCTGCCAACTTATTATGTCCAGCCGGCCGGCCGGCCCAACACCTGCGCCGATGTGCATGTGCATCCGAACGGCAAATTCCTCTATGGCTCCAATCGCGGGCACGACTCCATTGTGATTTACGCCCTAGACGCCGATGGCCTGCCGCAGCTGCTGCGCTATGAAGCGACGCGCGGCGCCTGGCCCCGCGCCTTCATGATTGATCCTCGCGGCGAATACCTGATTGTCGGCAATCGCCATACGGATAACGCCGCCGTCTTTTCCATCGACGCTGATTCCGGCTGGCTCACGTATCGTTCTTCGCTCGCCATGTCGGCGCCAATCGCTTTCAAAATGGCTTGCTAGCCGGCTATGCGAATAGTCGTCACTGGCGGCGCCGGCCTGGTTGGGAAGCCGGTCTGCGAGCAATTTCTTCACAATGGCTGGGATGTTCATGTCATCGATGCCGCGCCCGACCCCGGCATCGCGGGACTCAGCTACGCCCAATGCGACATCCTGGACTTCGCCGCGCTGTTGAAGCAGATCGAAGGCTGTGACGCCATCGCGCATCTGGCGGCCATCCCCAGCACCTTGACCCATCCCAATTCGACCCTGTTCAAGATCAATGTCGCCGGCACCTTCAACGTCTTTGAAGCGGCGGAGCGAGCCGGCGTGCGTCGCATCGCCCAAGCCAGCTCCGTCAACGCTTTCGGCGGCTATTGGGGCTGCGATGATCGCCAGTATGACTACTTTCCGCTGGACGAAGATCATCCCCTGCACACCACCGACGCTTATTCTTTCTCCAAGCAAATGGTGGAGGAGATCGCCAACTACTTCCATCGGCGCAGCGGCATCGACAGCGTTTCATTCCGCTTCCCCGCCGTTTGGAGCGACGCGGTCATCGAGGCGCGTCAACTCCGCCAGAGCCTCAGCGAACAGCGAGAGCAGCTCGACGCCTTCCGCCAGATCTCGCCCGCGCGGCAGCGAGCCCGCCTCGCCGACGCTCGCGCCCGGGCGCTGAAATCGCGCGCGCGCCGTGTGCAGGAATACGACTCGGCGGCTGACTTCGACCGCGACGCGCTGGACGACTGGCTCTTGCGCGCCTACTTCTTCGATCGCTTCAATTATTGGGCTTTCATCCACACCATGGACTCGACCCAAGCCTTCGAAAAAGCGCTCACCGCGGACTACCAGGGCGCCCACGCTCTCTTCGTCAACAGCGATCTGAACTGTCTGAATTATGACTCGGAGGCTTTGCTATCGATCTTCTTCCCCGATGTCAGCCGCCGCTCCAAAGCCCTGCGCGGCGCGGAAGCGCTGGTCAATATCGAGCGCGCCCGCCAGCTGATCGGCTTCAAGCCCACCGTACATTCCATCATCTAGCGCCAGAATATGTAGACACACGCGCGGTGTAACCGCCGCCCACGCAAAATACCTTGCATCGCGCCGCGTCTTGCTCCCCCTCCTTGATGCTTCGGATGCCCGCCATAGAGATGGCGGGAAGGGGCCGGGGGGTGGGGTTGGTTGCCCGCAACATAAACAGGGGCATTTCGCCGAAACAAGTCCTGCCCCTACAGCGACCATTGCCGGACAAGCATCGATCGCTCTGTGCGTTCCTCAGTTCCTCTTATTTAATGAACCTGTCAAATTCCATCTGCAATCATAGCGGTATTTGTAGGGGCGAGACGGTGGCTCGCCCTCCCGCCGCACACAGGCCTGCGAGCGTTTCAGCGCCGCGCGTAGACACTGCGGGTCAAACGCCCCTACAGATTCCGATTTTGCGGGTTCGTAATTTTGTGTGAGCCGAGTTGTCACTCGCGAGGGACTGTAGTTCATTTTTTGCGCGACTTACTTGCGCTTACTTCTGTGGTGAAGTTTTAGGAATCTATTGCATGTCCTACTACACCAACCCGTAGCGCACAAGCCTTAGAGCTCGTACTCGCCCGAGCTGAAGACGAGCACCTGGTTGACGATCTCGCCGTCATCATTCGGCGCCGCGCCCAGCATCCAGTCATAGAGCCAGCGCGCGTCGCTGATGCTCAGGTTGACGCAGCCGCGACTGCGCCGATAGCCGAAGGAGTCATGCCAATAAGTCCCGTGCAAACTCTCCCCGCCGTTGAAGTACATCACCCAGGGAACGAATTGCAGGGCGTAAGCCTCTTCCTGGCCGGGGAAGCCGCTCATGGCATCGCTTGTCAAGCGCGCCCAGACTTCGTAGATGCCCTCGTCGGTTTGCGATTCTTCCATGCCGCTCGAGATCACGGTGGCGAAAACGGGCCTGTCGTCTTCGTAGGCGATCAGCGTCTGCTCAAAGAGATCCACCGCCACCCAGCGGCCGGCCACAGGCTCCGGCCTTTCGATCGGCGCGAACTTGGCGACCATTTCCTGGCGTATCCACTGCTGCGGACCCACCAAGTACCAGACTTTGCCGGCTTCATCCTCCGCCCGCGCGAAGATATTGACCAGGTGATAACGCCAGGTGACGAAGCCGCTGTCTTTGCTGCCCGCTTCGCCCGGGCGCAGCGAGGCGTAGGCGCCGCTCCGGTCCAGGATGATCGCGAATGGATGCGCCCAGTCCGCCGGCAGCAGCATGCCCGTAAAGCCGGATGCCTGCACCGGCTTGACATCCTCGGGCCGAATCCATTCGCCGCCCTGCCGCTGCACCCAGCCGTCGGCGCTGATATTGACCGCTTGCACGAAATTAAAACCGGCCGGAATCATGCCAATTGCCCCGCCGCCCGGCGCGCTGTACAGGGGCGCCCCATCCCGGTTGACGCGCCAAAAGCTGTAATTTTGCAGCGTGAAGTTGTCCCGGTTGATGCGTTCGGGGCGTGGCCGCGGGAAGGCTTCCATCAACGCCAGGCACTCGGCGCTTGCTGCCGCCGCCACCGCCCGCTGCACGCTGTCCAGGGCCGCCTGGGGGCTTTCCCGCGCGGCGCAGACGCTCGGGTCATAAATGCCGGGCATCGGCGCCTCATCCGCCAATACGCCAGGCAAACACAGAAACCCTGCGAAAAGCGCTGTCATAACATAGCGAAACATGCGTCCTTCTCCCTCTCGTAAGCGGCGTTGCGTCGGCGGCGCTTCCTCTTACGTTTCAAAAGTGTATCATCTTAGGAGAAGCCCTTGCTCGACGCTAGCCTACGACTGCCGTACGAATGCCCGACGGGGGTATAATCGACTGAGATGAAAGGCCGCAAGCCGCATGGACGCGCTATGAAGCAGGTCCTTCGAATCGGGACGCGCCGCTCGAAGCTGTCGCTTTGGCAAGCCAATCATGTCGCGGAGCTGATCCGGGAACATCATCCGGCGGTCCGCGTCGAAGTCCACCAGTACAAGACGCTCAGCGATCTGAAGCCGGCGGCGCCGCTGCGCTCGATCGGTCGTCGGGGCATCTTCACCGGCGCGCTCGAAGCGGCGCTGCAGGCCCGCGAGATCGATTGCGCCGTTCACAGCTTGAAGGACCTGCCGGTGGAAAGCGCCGCTGGTTTGGCCCTCGCCGCCGTTCCCAAGCGTGGCGACCATCGCGACGCGCTGCTGAGCCGCGGGGGCGCGACGCTCGCGCAATTGCCGCCGGGCGCGCGCATCGGCACCGGCAGTCTGCGCCGGCGCGCCCAACTGCTGGTCATGCGTCCTGATCTGAAGATGATGCACATTCGCGGCAATGTGCCCACGCGTCTTGAGAAACTGCTGGCCGAAGACAGCCGCTATGACGCCATTGTCCTGGCGGTCGCCGGTTTGAAACGCCTGAGGCTGAGCGACCATATCAGCGAAACATTCGACGAAGCGCAAATGCTCTGCGCCGCCGGGCAGGGAGCGCTGGCCATCCAGTGCCGCGCGGAGGACATGCCGTTGCTATTCTTCCGGCCGCTGTCGGACTGGCAGTCATTCCATGCCACAGCCGGGGAGCGCGCCTTTCTCAACGCGCTTGACGCCGGTTGTTCGCTGCCTGTCGCCGCCTATGCCCATGTAGAAGCAAACCGGCTCGTCCTTCAGGGTCGCGTTACCGCGCTTGACGGCAGCCGGCAAGTCGATGTCCGCGGCGAAACAAGCGCGCTTGACGGCCCGGCCGGCATGACCATGGCGGAGAAGCTGGGCGCGGAGCTGGCGCAAAAGGCGCTCGAAAAGGGCGCGGATCAGATTCTGCAATCCATCAATCTGGGCGGTGACCTATGATCAACGAGAAGCCCCTCGCCGGGGCGCGCATCGCCGTCACACGGGCCCGCCATCAAGCGCCCCCGCTGTCAGACTTGATTCGCGAGTTGGGCGGGACGCCGATTCCCTACCCCTGCATCGCCATTGCGCCGCCGGAAGACACAAAGCCGCTTGACGACTGCCTTCGGCAAATTCATCGCTTCGATTGGCTGCTGGTGACGAGCGGCAATGCCGTCCGCGCCATCCGCGATCGACAGTCGAAACTGAATGTCTCGCTGGCCGACGCGCCGATCAAGGTGGCCGCCGCCGGCCCGGCAACCGCCGCCGAGCTGCGCCGGCTCTTGCACTGCGAGGTTCACTTTGTGCCCCCCGAGTCTGGCGCCGGTCAGCTGGCGCGGAGCCTGCCCGTCAGCCGGCCAAGCCGCATCCTGCTGCCGCTCTCCGACCTTGCCGACCAGTTAACGGCGCAGATCCTGCGCGCGCGCGGCGCTGAAACGACGGCGGTTGTCGCCTACCGCACGGCGATGGGCGAGGGCGGGGCGGATCTGCCGGCCATGCTCATCCGCCGGGCCATCGACGCGCTCACCTTTGCCAGTCCGTCGGCGGTAGAATACTTTTGCCGCCGTTGCTCAGCGCCCGAGGCCCTGCGCCTGCCCGCCGCATGCATCGGTCCCGCAACCGCCGGCGCCGCCGCGGCACATGGTTTCCAGCGCCTGGTCACGCCGAAACAGCCCGGCCTGCGCGAAATGGTTTCCGCGCTCGCCGCGTACTTCGCCGCCTCCAGCATATCGTCCGACAACTGACCAAACCATCGCCAAAGGGCCGCAAGTCCGCTTTCCTTGCGCGGATTATGGCATAGTTAAGGCGCATTAATTCCAATCTTATTATCGCCTTTGCTTAAATCCACTATAATTGAAGTAGCGGAAATTGTGGCGCGAAAAAACCGGCGCCGGCGCTTCCGTCAAGCGATCCAATTGAGCTTGTCGCGTTGCTTTTCACATTAACGCCGGGGGCCACATTGGAGGCGGAGATCATGGAACTGGGACAGACCATTTACACCCACGAGAAGTATACCGAGGGCGATCAGTACTGGAGCCCGGAATCGGAAGATTACGCCGCCGCCAGCCAACTGATCACCGTCATGCGCGACGGCTGGATGCTGGCTTTGCCCCGCGTCGGCGCCCGGCAGGTCTGGAACAGCGGCAGCCGCCCGCGCACAGTCTACGACTTCACCTTGATGCGCGGCAGCCAGCTGATGATCATGCCCGTCTTGAGCAACCCTTTCATCGAGCGCTATCTCATCCAGAACGATATTCGTATCATCTATGATGTCAGTCCTGACTGCGTAGTCATTCCCGACTAAGCCGCCGTTAAACCCGCATTAACGACGCGCAACTGCCTTGTAGCGGGCCCCGCGCGCCCTTATAATCAGCGTCAGTATTCGCTTTCTCGTGGAAAGTTCATGTGCATGAACGAAGAGCGTCCGCGCAATCTCGACAGTCAAGACCAGGATGTCACCTCTCAGCACTGGAGCTACTCATCCGAGCGCTACGCCGGCGGCGACAATCTGCTCACCGCCATCGCCCGCGGCTGGGAGATCGACCGGGTCGTCACTTTGCGCCGTCACTGGTTCGCCGGCATGCGCAGCATTGAGGTCTTCCACTTCACCATCCGGCGCGATGATGTCGTCGCCGATATGGCCGTGCTGGGCAACCCCTACGTTTACCGCTACCTGGCCAGCCGGCCGCATAAACTGGTCGAGGAAGAAGATGGCGCGGTGGCTTAGGGGCGGCTAGAATCTGCCACCGAACATATCCCGCTGCGATTCGCCCTTTGAATTTGTCTCGCTTGGCTTATGGAACTGCGCTTGCTTAAACTGACCATACTGCCTCGGCATATCAACGCCTGCGCCTTCGAGCAAGTCTCCTATCGTCAGCATTTGTATTTTGCGATAACGCCTCCCTTGCCGTCCCGGAGATTCATAGTAGTTGGCTGCCAGCGCCTCTTTCATCATCGCCTGCGTCGGCTGTTCCAGCGTGATAAAGACGCCGATTGCCGCGTCTTCTCGTTCGACCGTCCCTTTCAAATCGCGGATGTCTCGTGCTGAGACTTTGCCCGATTTGACTTGAACGACGACTTTGCCGGGTATCGGTTTCCCTTTCTCGTTTTCCTCAAAAAAGTTGATGATGCCGTCAATGCCTTTGTCCGCGCCTTTTTTCCCTTTTCTCGAGCCAGACTTTCCATCGGTTGGTTTTGCGCCGATTAACGACAGCGCCCACCACTCAAATTGATAGCGGCCTTCGTTGTCAGGATCATGCGCCAGGGCGCGCGCCGCGTCTACGTCCGCCGGCTCGCCGATGACGTCGTAGTCAGTGCCCGATGCCAACTCGAACTGGTTTTGCAGGCGATACTTTTGCAGGGCGATGCTCAAGTGCGTAATGTCGATGCCAATCCAGCGGCGGTTCAGCTTGTGGGCGGCGGCTATCGTCGTGCCGCAGCCACAGAATGGATCAAACACGATGTCGCCTTCATTGCTGCTGGCGCGGATGATGCGCTCAAGCAGGGCTTCCGGCTTTTGCGTCGGGTAGCTCAGGCGCTCTTTGGCATTCGCGCCCAACGGTCGAATATCGCTGATGATATCCTGGATGACGACCCCGTCGCCTTCATCCAAATAGCGTTTCTGTCGCGGTACTTTGCCCTGGTCTGGCCAAACTACCAAGCCCGCTTCATCCAGCAAGTCCAATTTCTCTTGCACCGATAGCGCTGATAAATTCAAATCAGGGTAGGCCGCTTCCAACGCGGCGGTTGGCGTCGCCCAATGTCTCCCCGAATCGGTGGGATCAACGCCGCGCCAGGGTTTGCCCGAGTCCCCTTCGGATTCTCCAGCGCCAGTCAGGCTGACAAGTTGATAGCGTCCGCGCTCATCTTCATAGCGATAATACTTCTTGATGTAGTTGTCGTCGTATTTTTCGTAGACTCTGTTCCAAACGTAGTCATTGCTTTTTGTAAAGAACAGGATGTTGTCCGAGATGGGTCCCCATTTTTTGGCGCCGCTGTGCGCCCCCGTGCGCTTCCAGGTTATGTGATTGCGATAATTTTCTGTGCCAAATATCGCGTCAAGCAAGATCTTCAGATAGTGACTCGCGGTCGGGTCGCAGTGCAAGTAAAGACTACCCGTCGGCTTTAGGACGCGTTCGAGTTCAACCAGCCGCGCCGCCATCATAACGAGATAAGCCATCATCTGATTGTGCCCGATCAAATCCATCAGCGCCTTGATGGCGGACGCCACCTGCGCCGGCGATTGCTGAACCAGGTCGAAGTAGGTCGCCAAGGCGGCTTCGCTCCAATGCCAGGTGTCCTCAAATGCCGTAATCTGCGCCTCGCTGTCCGCGCCGCTCTCCGCCTTGAATAGAACGTTATAATTGCGATTGCTGTTGAACGGCGGGTCGAGATAAATCAGATCAACGCATTCGTTCGGAAAGTACTCCCGATTGCGCAGAATGTCCAAATTGTCGCCATAGTACATTCTGTTCTTCATGCAGTCTGCCTCATGGTATCAGTAAGGTCATTCCAGTATATCATTCTCTCAGCCCTCCGTGTCTTCTGTGGTTGATCTCCCACATGTATTAGGTGGCGAGCTATGCAATCCCCCCAATTTCCACTCTCCACTATAATGAACGCGACAGCAAACCTTTCCAGACGGGAATCAGCCCATGCCCGACGACCCGACCCGGGAAAAACCGCCCGCCGACGACCCGGCCGACCCGACGCCGAAATCACCCGAAGAGATGATGAGCGCGCTGCTCAATCCCGCGCCGTCCGCCGAAGCGCCCCGGCCGCCGGAAGATTATGACGCGCACTTGGGCGAAGACGAAGCCAAACGTTATGCCCGCCCCGAAGACCTGCCGGTAGAGCGAGAAGCGAAACCAGCCGCCGACCTGGTCGAGCCCACCATCAGCGAAGCCGCGCGGCCTTTCATCGACATGCGCAATCAGGCGGCCACATTGGCTGACCTGCTCAACAAAGAAGAAATCAGCTTCGAGGATTATCAGCGCCTGCTCTACGAGGCGATGGCGCAGGACGAGGGCGGCTTCTGGTGGATGATCGACGCCGAAAACGACGACTGGTATCGTCATGATCCCGAACGCAAGCAATGGGTCGTTGATTACCCCGCCGCTCTGCGCGAATACGAAGACCAAAAGAGTGACGCGCCCGATGCCGATGAGACGCTGACCGAATATGAGCTGCCCGCGTCCTACAGCGCGCCGGCCGCTGGCGACCCCATCTACGATGACCGCGGGGTCAAGATTGGCACCGTGCCGCCCACCAAAGACGCGCTCTACACCGTGCCGGGCGCCGCGGCGCTGGCCGACGAGATCCCGGGTCAACAGCCGACTCTGGCAGCCGACGCGCGCGAGACTGGCGCCACCCGGGCGGCGCAGGTTGACGCCATCCCCCGCGCTATCGATAGCAATTATGAGCTGGGGGCGGCGCCCGTCGTGTCGGAGTTGCTGGCTGCCCGGCGGGGGGAGCGAACGCGTCTGCTGATGACGGCGCTTGCCGGGCTGCTGATGCTGGCGCTGGCCGCTTCGATCATCACCGCCGGCGTCATCATGATGTGGTATCGGGATACGATCGAACCTTTCTCCGCTGGCATTGCCGCGCTTGAAAATTACAGCCCCGCGTATCAAAGCGCCCGCATCTTCGACATGGAGGGCGGCCTGCTCGCATCCCTCAACAGCCAGGAGACCGGCGCCCGCATCACCGTCTCGTTGGACGAAATCAGCCCCTACATGATTCACGCCATCGTCTCACAGGAGAACGAGCGCTTCTTTGACGATCCCGGCTTCGATCCGGTCGCGATCGCCCGCGCCTTCCTGCAGAATCTCAGAGGCGGCGGCATCGAATCCGGCGCCAGCACAATCACGCAGCAGATCGCGCGCAACCTCGTCCTGGGTGATCGCGAAGTAACCGTGCAGCGCAAGCTCAACGAGATTCTGGTCGCTCTGGAGATCGCCAATCGTTACAACAAGGACTTCATCCTCGAGCTTTATCTGAACGAAATCTTCTTCGCCAATCAGACTTACGGGGTCGAGGCCGCCTCCAATTTCTACTTCGGGCATGGCGCTGACAAACTCAACTTTGCGCAAGCGGCGCTGCTGGCCAGCATCGTGCCCTCGCCAGTGCAGCAGGACCCCGTCAGCAATCGCGCGGCCGCCGTCGTCGGCATGCGCGCCACCATGCGCAAAATGATCGCCGTCGGCTGCCTGCAATTCCAGCACGGCGACTGGCCCGGCCGCGGCCCCTTCTGCATCATTGCCGGCGCCGAGACCGATCTCAACGGCGCGCCCGCTGTCCTTGTGAACACCGGCGACTCGGGCGAGATCATCGGTGGCGCGGCCATCCTGCAAATCGCCGAGATCGAAACCACGCATTTCCAGCCGCGTGAATTCCAGGTCCGCTATCCGCATTTTGTCGACTACGTGCGGGCCGCCGTCGAGGCGGAATTAGGGGACGAGGCGCTCTTCCAGCGTGGGCTCAGCATTCACACAACCCTGAACCCCGCGCTGCAGGATGCGGCGCAGGCGGCCTTGAGCGAGCAGGTGCGGCGCTTGAAAGGCGCGGCCAGCGGCGTGAATACCGGCGCCGTCATGGTCACCGACCCCAGTAGCGGCGCCATCCGCGCGCTGGTGGGCAGCCACGATTTCTATGATGTCCACGCCGGCCAGGTCAACAACGCGCTGACCTTCCAGCAGCCCGGCTCCGCCATCAAACCCTTCGTCTATTTGGCCGCCCTGCAAAACAGCAGCGAGAACGCCTTGACGCCGGCCAGCATTATCTGGGATGTGCCCTTGGTCGAAGATCTGGGCGCAGGCGGCATCTATGAGCCGCAGAATATCGACCGCCGCTTCCATGGTCCGGTCTCCCTGCGGACCGCGCTGCAAAACAGTTACAACATCCCGACGGTCAAAGTCTTCCGCGACCATGTCGGCGTCGGGCATTTCGCCAACACCGCCGATGCGCTCGGCTTGCAATTTCCCGAAGATTCATTCTTCTCGCTCGCCAGCGCCCTGGGCGCCAACGAAGTCACGCTCTTCGATATGATGGTGGCTTACGCTGTGCTTGCCAATGGCGGGCGGCGCGTCCCGCTCTACGCCATCGAGCGCATCACCGAAACAGTCGACGGCGAGCAGGTGGAGATTCCGCTGGAGCGCCCCGCGGGCGAGGAGGCCATTTCCCCCGCGCTCGCTTACCTGATGCAGAATATCCTCAGCGACGACGGCGCGCGCGCGCCCAGCTTCCCGCCCGGCTCGAACCTGACCCTGGCGCAGCAGGGCATCCCCACGCACAACACCGTCGCCGCCAAGACGGGCACCACCAACGGCGGTCGCGATCTTTGGACGATGGGCTTCAGCCGCAATGCCGTCGTCGGCGTCTGGCTGGGCACGTCGGATAACTCGCCCACATACAACACCAGCGGTTATCGCAGCGCGGCCCCACTCTGGAACAACGTGATGGCGGCCGCGTCCAATTGGCGCCCGCCGGCGCCCTTCGAAAACCCCGGCGGCGTGGTCGCGCGCGAGATCTGCCGCAGTACCGGCACGCTTAACTTCCCGGCCTGCCCCGAGCCCACGACCGATCTGTTCTTGCAGGGGCAATATCCGCCCGCGCCGGAAGCCGCTTTCCTGCAGCGCGTCGCCGTCGACAGTTGGACGCTCCTGCGCGCCAACGAATTCTGCACCGGCCACGTCATTGAGCAGAACTTCGCCGCTGTCCCCGATGCCGCCGCCCTCGACTGGCTGAACAATAGCGAGGAAGGACGGGATTATGCCGAGAAACTCGGATTGCGCATACCCGTCGCCCCGCCGCCCCAGGCCGCCTGCGCCCAAGGGCAGCAGCTGCCGCTGATCAATCTCAGCAGCCCCAACAATGGCGCGGTGATCCGCGGCGCGGTCGAGTTGCGCGGCCAGGTGCAAGCGCCCAATCTCGACCGGTTTGAGCTGCTCTACGCCCACGCAGACAACCCGAATGCCTTCTACCCGATCAGCGCGTCGCTCGTGCAGATGCCGCAATATGGCAGCCCGCTGGGCCTCTGGGATACGATGGCGGCGCAAGTGCCCAACGGCGATATCATCCTGCGCCTCGCCGCGACTTCGCTCAGCGGCGGCTTCATCAACTTCGATCTAAATGTCAGCGTCGACAATTCGGCGCTGGAAGAGGGCGAACCGGCCTTCGGTCCCACCGTCGAAAACATCATCATCCCGACGCCGACCAGCGGCTGACATCGCGTCCACCTGAAGAATAAGTAGCTCCTTGTTAGTTATGCGAAAACTGACAAGCAATCTATAGACAAAGTGGGCGAGCCACCGTCTCGCCCCTACAACCTTTCGATTGTTATCGCAATTTCTGTTTGTTATGCAATCATTCTCATTACTTTCTTGGAACTACTTAGTCGGAGCGACGCTGTGAATCGCCCATTTTGTTCTTTCTGATAGAATGATGAAACTGACTTCTTTGCGGCTATGATCCTATGACTCAGCACCCGCTCATAGATGGCATGAATCGACAGCAGCGGCAGGCGATCACCGCCGGCGATGGTCCCGTCCTGGTGCTAGCCGGTCCCGGCAGCGGCAAAACGGCAGTGCTGACGCGGCGCATCGCCTGGCTCATCCGCGAGCATCGCGTGCCGCACCATCGCATCATGGCGGTCACATTCACAAACAAGGCCGCTGGCGAGATGCGCAGCCGCGTCGAGGCGCTCCTGGGCGAGCACCTGCGGGGCCTGCAAGTCAGCACATTTCATTCCGCTTGCGCCCGCTTCCTTCGTCGTGAGGCGGAGAGCGCCGGCTACCGCCCGGATTATGTCATCTACGACAGCGATGACCAGGTGGCCCTGGTCAAGACCGTCGTCAAGAATCTGGGCATCGATCCCAAAAAATACAATCCGCGCGCCATACTGGCCAAAATCTCGAGCGCGAAGAACGAGATGATCCTGCCGGCGCAATTCCACTCCCGCGATTACTTCTCCGAAATCGTTCTGCAAGTATACAGGGCCTATCAAACGGCGCTGCGCGAAGCCAACGCCATGGACTTTGACGATCTGCTGCTGAACATGGTCCTGCTGCTGCGCGAAAATGACCATCTGCGCCGCCTCTATCAGGATCGCTATGTATACGTGCTGGTCGATGAATTCCAGGATACCAATCAGGTCCAATACGAATTGGTTAAGCTCTTGGCCGCGCCTCAGAACAACGTTTTCGTCGTCGGCGATGAAGACCAGGCGATCTACGCTTTTCGCGGCGCCGATTATCGCAATGTGCTGCGCTTCCAGACAAATTACAGCGAGCCGGCGGTGATCCTGCTTGAGCAGAATTACCGCAGCACGCAAAACATTCTTGATGTCGCCCGAGCCCTTATTGACCGCAACCGGAATCGCACGCCGAAAGCGCTGCACACCGAGCTCGGCCGCGGCGCTCAGGTGAGCGTATTTGAAGCCTACGACGAGCGCTACGAGGCCGAAAGCGTGCTCGAGCAGATCCATCAATTGCGCGCTCAACATGAACTGCAATACAAGGATTTTGCGGTGATGTACCGCACGAACGCCCAGTCCCGCGCATTGGAGCGCGCTTTCGTCGATGCCACCGTTCCCTACATTTTGATCGGCGGGGTCGGCTTCTACAAACGGCGCGAAGTCAAGGATCTGCTGGCTTATCTGCGCCTGATCCACAACCCCGACGATCGCGTCAGCTTTGAACGCGTCATCAATGTGCCGGCGCGCGGCATCGGCAGGAAGTCGCTGGACAGCTTTCTGAACTGGGTGGCTAGCGAAGGCCTGACGGTCAGCGATGCGCTCAACCGCGCCTTTTACGATGATCCGACTCCGCTGCCGGCGGCGGCGCGCAAGAAATTCGCTGGCTTCGCGGGGATGCTGGCGGCCTGGCAAGACATGGCCAAACGCGGCGATCTGCTGTCCATGTTCGACAATATCACGGCGCAGACCGGTTATTATCTCCACCTCGACGCAATCAGCAAACTCCCGGAAGAAGCGGCCGAACGCGCCGACAATGTGCAGGAGCTGCGCGGCCTGTTGCAATACGCGCTGGAAGATGAGCAGCCGCTGCACGAGTTCCTCGCCGACCAGTCGCTGGTCGCCGATGTCGACAGCCTGAGCGACGATCAGGACGCCGTCACCCTGATGACGCTGCATTCAGCCAAGGGGCTGGAGTTTCCTGTCGTTTTCATCACCGGTCTGGAAGCCGGCATTCTGCCACATTTTCGCTCACTCGAAGAAGTCGGCGGCATAGAAGAAGAGCGCCGCCTTTTCTACGTCGGCGTGACCCGCGCCAAAGAGACACTCTACCTCAGCTACGCCTTTCGCCGCGCGCTTTATAGCGGGTCGGGCGGCATATCCAGCCCATCGGAATTCCTCGGCGATCTGCCGCCGCGCTTGCTTGACGGCTCGCCGACAACACTGGCCAGCTTGCGCCGCGCCCAGAGCCTGGAAGCGCAGACAGCCTGGGATAGCCCGACAGAACCGCTCGGCAGGCTGCGGCGCGACCTGCAAACAAAGACCGTCTCCCAGCCAAATTACGAATTGCGCAAGAAGATCATTCCATTCCCGGGCCTGCCAAAAGCGCCTGACACGGGGGCCGGCTTCAAAGTCAACATGACCGTGACGCATGCGCTATTCGGCCGGGGAAAAGTCATCGGAGTCGACGACAGCGGCGGCATCGTCAGCGTCTTATTCGACGAGCACGGTCTCAAGAAAATCCTGGCTGATGCCGATGGTTTCAGAGCGCTTGACGAATAAGCCCGCGTCAACTGGAGTCTTCAATCCTGACGCTCCGCGATCATGTCATGCAGTAGCATGGTGCGGACTGCGCCGGGCAGCCTCGGAGAAATAGAGCACAATTTGGAGGATGTGCCAGAGGTATTTGGAGTGCCTGATTCGTACTGGAGCGAGAGAGTCCGATGAAACAAAATGAGTATTTTGAAGAAATGGAAACCATCGAGTTCCAGGTTCAATTTTCGGTCCTCAGTGGATTTCAGTCTCTGCTTCGCGCGTATTCGCGTGACCCGACCGTCATGAGATTGATCGCAGATTTGCTTGATGACCAAGGTCAAACGCACAAGATCTGCGAGCGAATAACGTATCTAATAAACGTGGCCGATCCACGATATTTCGACGAGAGTATCGCGGCATATTTGTTTTGCCTTTCGAAAGTGGATCTGCCAATGGCTCATGAAGCAAGCGAACGCATTCTGAAAACTGGCGGACTGTGGTGGTCGGTACAGCTTGCGCTACACGTCATCAAAACGACCGAGACCGAAGCGGCCTGACATCGGCAAGCAGACAAGGCGAGCCCGCTCCCATCCTCAATATAAACCCCAAACCAAACTAAGCCCCCGTCACCGCGCCATCGTCCGCCTGCGCCACTTGCCGCGCGTACTTCGCCATCACGCCCTTGCTGTAATTCGGCGCGGGCGCAACCCACTTCGCGCGCCGCGCTTCCAGCTCGGCGTCGCTCAGGTCGACATGGAGCAGGCGCCGTGATACATCAATCGTGATCAGGTCGCCTTCTTCCAGCAGCGCAATCGGCCCGCCGACGGCCGCTTCCGGCGCGGTATGGCCGATCATCAGTCCGCGCGTGCCGCCGCTGAAACGCCCGTCAGTCACCAAGCCGACCTTGCCGCCCAGCCCTTGACCGAAGAGCGCCGCCGTGATCTGCAGCATCTCGCGCATGCCCGGCCCGCCGACTGGCCCCTCGTAGCGGATGACGAGCACATCGCCTTCGACGATCTGCCGGTTGGAGACCGCTTCAAAGGCATCCTCCTCAGTATCAAAGACGCGCGCCGGTCCCGTCAGCGGCGCCGGTGTGTCCTTGAGCTTGACCACCGCGCCGCTCGGCGCCAGGTTGCCGCGCAGGACGACCAGCCCGCCGCTGTCCTTGATTGGGTTATCGAGGTTGCGGATGACATCCTGGCCCGGCGTCTCGACCGCGTCGGCGCAGGCTTCCGCCAGCGTCTGCCCGCTGACCGTCGGCGTATCGCCCGCCATGTAACCGCCGTCGATCAGGCGATTGATCAAGATGGGCACGCCGCCGGCTTTGTAGAGATCGAGGGCGACGTATTTGCCGGTGGGGCGCATGTCGCCGATGATGGGCGTGCGGCGGCTGATTTCTTCAATGTCGTCCAGCGTGAAATCGATGCCGGCTTCGCGGGCGAAGGCGAGGCAATGCAGGATGCTGTTGGTGCTGCCGGCGGTGGCGGCTGAGGCGGCCAGTGAATTCTCCAGCGAGCGCCGCGTCACCAGATTCGACGGGCGGATGTCCCGCTCAAGGATATCCAGCATCATCTCGCCGGCTTGATAAGCGACCGTTTCTTTCTCCGGGTCTTCGGCCGGGACGTCGCCCATGCCCATCGGGCAGATGCCGATGATTTCGCTGATCATCGCCATCGTGTTGGCGGTGAATTGCCCGCCACAAGCGCCCGGGCCCGGGCAGGCGACATTCTCCACCGCCATCAACTCGTCGTAGCTGATCTGCCCGGCTTGAAACTGCCCCAGCGCCTCGAAGACATTGACCAGATCGATATCGCGTCCGTTGAGGGCGCCGGGGTAGATCGTGCCGCCATAGAGCATCAGCGAGGGCAGGTCGAGGCGGATGAGGGCCATGATCGTGCCCGGGATCGTCTTGTCGCAAGCCGAAAGCGCGACCACGCCATCGAGCATATTCGACATCGCCACCAACTCGATGCTATCGGCGATGACCTCGCGGCTGATGAGCGAGCCTTTCATGCCCTCGGTGCCCATGGTGATGCCGTCCGAGATGCTGACGGTGTTGAACTCGAAGGGCGTGCCGCCGGCTTCGCGGATGCCGCGTTTGACATCAAGCGCGAGCTTGCGCAGGTGGAAGTTGCAGGGGCCGATCTCGGTCCAGGTGTTGGCGACGCCGATGAGCGGCTTGGCCAGGTCCTCATCGCTGAAGCCGACTGCTTTGAGCATGGCGCGGGCGCCAGCGCGTTCGGCGCCGTGGACGAGGGTTCGGCTGCGCTGGTTGAGGGCGGCGCGGACGCCGTTGGTGGTGGGCATGGGAGGCTCCTTTTGCTGGGTGGATGCGATTGGGCGTATTGTAGCGTAAGTGATGGGGAGATTCATCACAGAAGGCACAGAGGGCACAGAGGTTTCCGATAGTTGCCCTGCAAACGTTATGGCAATATAGTGTCGATAGTTCGTTCGTGGCTATAGACGAAAGTATGAGCAAGCGAATGGCAGAACCGAACTTCGAGAACCGCACTTTGTATCACGGCGACAACCTCAAATTCTTGCGCGGGATGAACAGCGAGACCGTCGACCTAATCGCCACCGACCCGCCGTTTAATAAGAACCGCGACTTTCACGCTACGCCTGACAGCCTGGCCGCCGGCGCCAAGTTCCAGGACCGCTGGTCATGGGAGCGGGATGTCCACTCGGATTGGGTAGACCAAATCACCGACGACTACCCGCGCTTGATGGAAGCGATTGAGAGCGCCCGCTTTGCCCACAGCGATGGCATGGGCGCGTTCATGTGCTTCATGGCAGTGCGCCTGCTGGAGATGTGGCGCGTTCTCAAACCGACGGGCAGCCTTTATTTGCACTGCGACCCGACGGCGAGTCACTATCTCAAGGCGGTCATGGATGCGATATTTGGTTATCGGCGCTTTCGAAGCGACATTACTTGGCGGCGTGTGAACCCGACTGGACGGGGATCGAAACGATTTGCAAACAACACGGACTGTATTCTCTATTACGTGGTTAGCGAAGACTTTAGGTGGACCCAAGTTCATAGGCCGCATGACGAACGATACATTTCGAAAGCCTATCGTCATGTTGACGCAGATGGGCGTAGATATCGCATAGGAGACTTGAAAGGCGCTGGAATACGTCGCGGTAGCTCTGGAAAGCCATGGAGGGGCGTTGACCCGAATGAAACCGGCAGCCATTGGGCTGTGCCAAACCTTGCAATCCCCCCAAGACTTCGGGAGGCAAGTAGCCAAGAAAAGCTGGATTATTTGGATAGCATTGGACGGATTTACTGGCCACCCCGAGGCAAAATGCCGCGATATATTGGCTTTCTGGATGAGATGCCTGGTACACCAATTGATACGCTCTGGGATGACATTGGCGGCCTTCAAGCTACCGATCCACAACGAACGGGCTACCCTACTCAAAAGCCACTCGCCCTTTACGAGCGCATCATAAAAGCGTCAAGCAACGAAGGCGACATGGTACTCGATCCCTTCTGCGGCTGTGCGACAACGCCGGTCTCGGCCGAGCGACTGGGGCGTCAGTGGGTTGGCATCGACATTTGGGACAAGGCGCACGAGGTGGTTGTCGACCGCCTCAAAAACGAAGTCGGCTTGTTTGGCCAGGTGCATTACTCAACAGAGCCGCCGACGCGGACGGACGACGCGCAGCCGGCCGCGCCCTTCCTGCGCGTCAAGCAAAGGCACGAGCCTCCGGGACCAAAGATGAGCCGCGCCGAGATGTACGCGCACTTGCTTGAACAGCATGGATCGCGCTGTCAAGGCTGTTATCGGGACTTTGACGACCCGCGTTATTTGCAGTTGGATCACAACGTCCCCCGCTCGGATGGCGGGCTGAATCACATCTCGAATCGGGTGTTGCTGTGCGGGCCCTGCAATCGGCTGAAAAGCAACATCTACACGCTTAGCGGGTTGCGCCGGCAGAATAAGCAACTGGGCTATATGAGCAAGGATTTGTTGTGAATAAGCTGAAAGGGCTATAAGACATTGAGCAATTTAGTTGAAATGTATGGCGAATTTCATAGCGTTTATCAAGGCATCGGTACACTGAACGGACGAGACTGTGAGTTTGAGATTGGTCAAAAGCCCGAAGGCGACATAAGGCTAATATGTGGAAGCGACGAGATTTGGCCCGAGTGTAATGAACTCGCATTGGAAGGTATTGCCGATGAATTCCGGATATATTCGGCTGGCAAAGTTATTCGCACACATGCCGGACGAGGCGAAAGCGCGGCGTATTGCTATCATTACCAAAGCGCGGGTAAATTCGAGCTTGATGCGCGCTTATGCCCGTGGTCTGAAGCGCACACGGTTAGGTTTGCGATTACGAATCTTGAGTTTATGGGTAACAAGCAAGAAGAGTATGGCACAGGTGGATGGCGGAGAACCGATCTAAATGTAAAACTGGATGGTGTGAACATTTCTTTTCAAAAAGTCGAAGAGTATGATTCCATAATCGTGTCGCTAAAGCGCAGCAAGAATACTGAAATTACTTGTGATCTTGTCATGGAAGTAGAAAACCATGAACAGGATGAAATACTTAATCTTGCAGATAGAATCTGTATTCTCCTGACAATTGCGAGAGGTACAAAGATAAACTGGATTAACTACAGGCTCCTTGATAAAGAATCGAAATTGATAAATCAGCACCATGAACCGCGCGTTACGGTACCGTACGCAGGTATGCCGCTGGTAAAGTCAGTCAATATCCCCAAATGCACGATCGATTTTCTGACCCAGTGCTATCCAACCTATAAGGAACGGAAGTCTCAATATCATTTTGACAATATTGCAAATTTCCTTGTTGATATTCATTCGCGGGGGTTTCTGGAAACGAGGTGCTTGCTACTGTTTTCTGTTGCGGAAGTCTTGACTCGTTCGTCATTTGACAACAATAAGCAACTTAGAAGGCTTAGAGATTTCATAGACAAGCATAACGTTCCGGTAGAAAAGTGTAGAGAGAAGAAGTGTGGTAGAGGTTGCGGGACTTGCGTTCCGAAATGCAATGAATGTAAATACAAGTGTGAACCGAAATGTGAGATTGGAAAATTCATCCAAGATCGAAACGAGTTTGTTCACAAAATGAGGTTTCCTCATAATGAATATATCACTGCGGGGTACTATCGCAATCTCAGTTTACTTCACCGCATGATATTGAGCGCGTTAAACTTCAGAGGCGAGTTTTATGATTGGAGTGAGGGTGGGCCTGTCTGGGCTTAGCTCAGTAAGACAAGCCAAGCGAAGTGAGCATAACTCCTACTTGCCAAACTAGACCATATCCACACTATTATCGTCCGACCATGACTCGACCCAAGGACACTCACCCCGTGCCCCGCCTCCCCATAGCCCGCGCCCCCACCGGACCGTGCCACCGCTACTTAATCCCCGAACTCAGGAAGCTGTTCGTGAACTGCTTCTGCACCAGCGCGATGAGAATGAGGATGGGCACGGCGACGATCAGGGTGCCGGCGGACAGTTGATCCCACTGCGCGCCGATTTCTGAGGACTGAACCAGCAGGGCAAGCCCAACAGTGAGCGGGCGCGTTTCAACGCTGCTGGTGATCAGCAATGGCCACAAGAATTCATTCCAGTGATACGTAATTGAAACGATGCTGAAGGCAAGCAGCGGAGCGCGCGTGACAGGCAAGAAAACATGCCACAGCACCTGCAGCCAGCTAGCGCCGTCGCTGCGCGCCGCTTCTTCGAGTTCCTTGGGCACTTGCTTGAAGGCCTGGCGCATGAGGAATGTGCCAAAGGCGGAGGCGATGTAAGGCGCCATCATGCCTTGATAAGTATCCAGCCAGCCCAGCGCCACCAAGGTCTGGTAGTTGGGAAGGATGAGCACGGTGGCCGGCACCATTAACTGCGTGAGGAACAAGAAAAATACTTGGTCTTTACCGCGGAAATCGAGGCGAGCCAAGGCGAAACCGGCCAAGGAAATGGTGACGAGTTGGATCGCCAGCAGGCCGAATACCCAGATGATCGTGTTGAGATAGAAGCGCGGGAATGGCGCGACGCCCCATGCTTCTTCAAATGCGCCAAAATGCAGGCTCTGCAACCAAACGATCGGCCCCCCGTTCAGGAGCTCGGTGGTTGGCACGAAAGCGGCGGCCAGCGTCCAGAAGAGTGGCACCAGCCATATCAGCCCGAAGAAGGCCAGAGACAAAATGGGCAGTATCTCGCGCCACTTGCGTTTTTGAGCGTTCATCGGCTAATCAATCTCGCGCGCTGGCTATTCATAATGGACACGGCGCTCCAGGTAGACAAACTGCAGGATCGCCATGGTCAGCAGCACCGCCAGCAAGACGACGGTCATGGCGGCGGCGACCCCCGTATTGAACCATTTGAATCCTTGCTCATAAACATAAAAGAGCGCCAAATTACTGGCGTTGTTGGGGCCGCCCTGCGTCAAGACAAACACATGATCAACTTGCTGCAAGGAATTCAGGACCGCAATCGTAGAAACAAAGTAGGTTGTTGGCGAGACCAGCGGCCAAATAATATGGCGCAACTTCTGCCAAAACGTAACACCGTCCAGCGTCGCCGCTTCCAGTACATCACCGGGCAGAGATTGCAGCGCTGCCAGATAGAAGAGCGCAAAATAACCCATTTGCTTCCACATATAGACCACGAACAACCCCGATAGCGCCAAATCAGGATCGCTCAGCCAATTGGAGCGCGGCAATCCTACACTGCCAAGAATCTCATTGAACAGACCGACGCGAGGGCTGTACAGGAACAGCCAGATCGAGGCGACGCTGACCATGGGCAAGCCAATTGTCGCCAAAAAGGGAAAGCGGAAGAAACCAATATTTCGCAAACCCTGGTTCATCAGGATCGCCAGCAGAAGCCCGCCTATGACAGACAGAAGCAGGCCCGCCGTGACATAAGCCGCCGTGTTTTGAATAACCTGCTGGCTGAGCGGATCGGAAAATACGCGCTCGTAGTTTTGGAGCCCGACAAAGACTTGGTTGCGACCCCGGCGCGCGTGGAAGCTGGTCACGATGGCTGATATGATGGGCCAAAGCGTGAACACAGTCAGAAAGATCAACGATGGCAGCAGAAAGATGTAGGCAACGGCGCCGCTGCCGCTTAGTGACAGGGGAAAGATGAGGGAGCGAGACCCATGCCCGCTTCCCTCACTTTTTCGTTTTTCGGGGTCAAGCGGATTGAGCAATGGCTTCAACCTCTGCTATTCCAATTCACAGCCGTTTTGCGTCAGCACATCGTTGGCGCGCTCCTGGGCTGCAGCCAGCGCGTCTGCAGGCGACTGTTCACCGGTATTGACTGCTTCAATCGCTTGGGTGGTTATGACCTGGATTTCCTGGCCACCGTAGGTTGCCGGGAATTCCTTGACCGCGTATTCAAGCTGGAAGCGAGCGGTGGACGCTTGCGGCACTTCGGCGGCATAACTCATCAAGGGGTCAACTTCCCAAGCCGCATTGCGCGGCGCGACATAGCCGCTGTCTATACCCCACTGTCCGATTTGCTCCGGGCGCACCATCCAGCGAATGAACTCCCAAGCGGCGTCCTGGCGTTCTGGGGCGATGTCTTTCATGATGTAGTAGTTGCCGCCGCCGACGTTGGCGCCGTAACCCGCTTCACCAGCGGGCATGAAGGCCGTGCCTACTTCAAAGGGTGAGTTTGCCAAGAGTGTGCTGAGGCTGCCGGTTGAGTGATAGATCATCGCTGCGGCGCCGGCAATAAAGTCGGCGGGCGCAGTGCCCCAGGCGTTGGCGCCATCGGGCATGACGCCCTCTTCCTGCAGTCTGCGCAGGAATGCGAGCGCTTCTATCGCTTCGGGAGTGTCCAGATATACGGCGCAGGGATCGTCCCCGAGCGAGCCGATATGCTGCCCCGCCTGAATCGCAAAGTTAGCAAAGATCCAGAACGACGTTGGCACTTCAACGCCCCAGCGCGTCACATTGTCGCCATCGCTGACGACAAGCTGCTTGCCGAATTCGACTAGTTCGTCCCAGGTCGCCGGTGGCGTTTCCGGGTCAAGGCCGACTTCGGCGAAAGCGTCTTTGTTGTAATAGAGAATCGGCGTTGAACGCTGCCAGGGTATGCTCCAGACTTGGTCATCGGCGATATTGTTGGCCATGAAGGCTTCGAAGAAATCATCAATGTCCAGTCCGTTTTCGGAGGCGATATAGTCATCCAGCGGGATGATGCCCTCCAGTTGGATCAGAGTATAGATGTCGATGCCGAGAAGGATGGCGACATCAGGCGGCTGTCCCGACAGGATCGCGGCTGTGGCGCGCGCCATGTTTTCGGCGTAACCACCGGTGAAAATCGGCTCAACTTGAATGTGATCGTGAGTCGCGTTGAACTCCGCCACATAGCTATCAATCGCCTGCGCCAGCGGACCGGCCACGCCGACAGGATAAAAGAATTGCAGCGTGATAGGCTCTTGCGCCGACGTTCCGCCAATCAGCAAAAGTATGCTGCACAACAACACAATCAATCTAAATGACATGGATTTGCTTGACATTGTAATCTCTCCGTTGCTGGTAGATATGCGTCCGTTTCCGTGGCTAGATGGGCTTCTTGGTCGATAGGCAACCTTTCGTCTAATCGCGAGCGCGCGCCGGGAACTGTGGCGATCGGGCGCAGCATTGAACGAACAAAAGCCGGCCGCTGGTCCAAGGCTTGAAGCGGCTACGGTTAGGTAAAGATTGGAGGGACCTCGGACCCGCGACATTCAATTATAACTCACTTGGCGGGAATGACCAAAAGATTTTTTCCTGCGGGCGGGGGGAGGGAACAGCTGCTGGGCTTGGTCAATGGCAGAGAAACGACGCTTTAGAGTCGGTTGGCGCGCTTGTGAGCCAATTGTCTGAAGTTCATGGAACGGTTATATTATTTGGGTCCGTCCGCATTCCGCAACTACAATTTGGACCGAGAGAACTATTGATCCCGGCTCTAGTGAAGAGAAGAAGACATGCCCTACCAACCCATAACCCGCGGCGTCATCTGCCCGATAGTCACCCCCCTCAAGCCCAACGGCGACATCAACCCGGACATGATCCGCCCCCTCGTCGACTTCCTCGTCGGGAAGGGCGTGGTCGGCATTTACCCGCTCGGCTCGACGGGCGAGGGGCCGCTATTCTCGACTGCGGAGCGCAAAGCGGTCGCCGGCGCGACGGTTGAAGCGGTCGCCGGGCGCGTCCCCGTCATTGTGCATACGGGCGCCATGACCACCGGCGAGACCATCGAGCTCACCCGCCACGCCCAATCAGTCGGCGCGGATGCGGCCTCGGTCATCACGCCCTGGTATTTCCTGCATAGTGAAGCGGCGCTGGAAACCCACTACCGCGCGGTCCTTGAGGCGGCGGCGGATTTTCCCGTCTGGCTCTACAACCTGCCCAAGTTCGCCAACAACAATTTGTCGGCGGCGCTGGTGACGCGCTTGGCGCAGGATTACCAAAATTGCGTCGGGCTCAAGGACAGCAGCGGCGATCTGCTGACGATGTGCGCGGTCAATTCCCTGCAGGACGGGCGCTTCAACACGGCGATAGGGCCGGACAATTTGATTCTGGCCGGGCTGGCGCTGGGGCTGGATTGCAGCGTCTCCGGCAACAGCAATCATTTTCCCGAGATTGTGGCGGGCATTCACGAAGCCTTCCACGCTGGTGATTTGGCGGCGGCGCAATCGTTGCAGCGGCGGCTCAAAGCGGCCAGCGATGTGATTGGCAGCGCCGGTTGGCTGACCGCCGTCAAAGGCGTTTTGGCCGAGCGCGGCTTGCCGGTCGGGGGCGTGCGCCCGCCCATGCTGCGCGCGTCGGATGAAGCGATCCGCGCCTGCATCGCTCAGCTGCGGGCGCTCAAGGTGGATTTGAGCCGCGTGTGATACAAACTCCGTTTACATTCAGGTGGAAGTTGTAGGGGCGAGCCAATGGAGTCTGTTGAAAATCACGCAGATTTTCCCTGTAGCGGACACCGTATAGCTTTTACCACAGAGTACACCGAGAATTCACAGAGGGCACAGAGTTTTCTGTTTGAATAGAATCGTTTCGATGGTGTCGGAAAACTCTGCTTCTACGAGAGAAATTAAATAAAAACCGACACAAAGCGCAGCAAATTGTCTCTGTGTTCTCTGTGTTTCCTTCTTTCCTCTGTGGTGAAAATGTGTGCAATTCTGCAACAGAGGACATTCTTCAACAGATTCCAATGGGTCGTCCGTAGTCATTTGAATGGGCGGCATAATATGTCGCCCCTACAGTTGCCGCAGTTTGAGGAGTTTCGCTGCCGGTGTATTTCCCGTGCCAAAGCCGTTACAATCTGCGCTTGACATCGAATTTCGACCTGAAAGTCCGCCATGCAAATTGACGAGATGCTGCAGGATTTGCAGAAGGCGCTTGGGCCGGAACAGGCCGCCGCCGACCGCATGACGCGCCTGCTCTACAGCACGGACGCCAGCAATTATCAGGTCATGCCCTTGGCCGTCACCTTCCCGCGCGATGCCGATGATGTGGTCGCCGTGCATGAAGTGGCGCGGGCTTACGGCGCGCCCGTTTTGCCGCGCGGGGGAGGCAGCGCCCTGGCGGGGCAGGCGATCGGCGAAGCGGTCATCATGGATTTCACCCGCCACATGCGCCGCGTTCGCGGGGTCAATGCCGAAGCGCGCACGGTCGATGTCGAGCCGGGCATGATCCTTGGCTCGCTCAACGCGCAATTGGCCGGGCTGGGTATGATGTTCGGGCCCGACCCGGCCAGCGCCGAGCGGGCGGCCATCGGCGGCGTCATCGGCAACAACGCCACCGGCGCCCACAGCATCCGTTACGGCATGACCGCCGATCATGTCGCGCGCCTGCAAGTGGTGACGGCGGCCGGTGATCTGGTCTGGCTGGATGACTCGACCGAAGACCTCAAGCGCATCCGCTCGACCGTGAGCGACCTGGTCACGGAACACGCGCCCTTGATAAAAGCGCGCTACCCGCGGACCTGGCGCACGGTCGCTGGTTATGCGCTGGACAAGATCGAGCCCGATGATGTGAATCTGAATTGGCTGCTTTGCGGCTCGGAAGGCACGCTGGCGACGGTCGTGCGCGCCGAGCTGCAACTTGTTGAGCGGCCGAAAATCGAGAACACGAGGCTGGCGCTGGTTCACTTTGACAGCCTGCGCGCTTCGCTGGAGGCGACGCCGCGCATCCTGGAGCTGGCGCCGGCCGCCATCGAGTTGATGGACAAGTTCCTGCTGGACAAGACGCGCGCCGCCGCCGGTTATCGCGACCGCCTGACCTTTGTAGAAGGCGATCCCGAGTCAATTCTTGTGGTCGAGTTCGTCGGGGCGGAGCGGGAGTTGGACGCCAAAATCAAGGACCTGAAGGCGCATTTGGCGCGGCTGGGTTTCCATGGGGCGGTGACGGTGGCCGAGACGCCGGCGCAGCAAGACGATGTCTGGACCGTGCGCAAAGCCGGGCTGGGCTTAATGATGAGCGAACGAAGCGAAGCCAAGCCGGTCTCTTTCATTGAAGACGGCGCCGTGCCGGTGGAAAATCTGGCCGATTACATCAGCGATGTCGAGCAAATCATCTACGACAATGACACGACTTACGCCATCTACGCCCATGCCAGCGCCGGCTGCCTGCACATCCGCCCGCTGATCAACCTGAAGACGCTGAAGGGCCGCGGTCAGTACCGCGCAATCGCCGATGCGGTGGCGCAGACGGTGAAGAAGTATCAGGGCAGCATCACCGGCGAGCACGGTCAAGGCTTGGTGCGTGGCGAATTCAGCGAGTATCTCTTTGGACCCGAGCTGATGGATGCCTTTCGGGCGGTGAAGCGGGCTTTCGACCCGGAAAATATGATGAACCCGGGCAAAATCATCGACGCGCCGCCGATGGATGACGCCGACATTCTGCGCTATTCGCCCGACTACGAAGTAATTCAGGTCGACGCGCGCTACGATTGGTCGGCCGATAATGGCTTCGCCGGCGCGGTTGAGATGTGCAATGGCGCCGGGGTCTGCCGCAAGGAAGGCGTCGGCACGATGTGCCCGTCGTACCAGGCGACGCTGGATGAAGCGCATTCGACGCGGGGGCGCGCCAACGCCCTGCGCGCCGCCATCAGTGGCGCATTGCCGAATGATCTGGGCGATCCGGCCCTGAAGTCGGTGCTGGATCTCTGCCTCGGCTGCAAAGCTTGCGCGAGCGAATGCCCGTCGTCAGTCGATGTCGCCAAGCTGAAATCGGAGTTCCTGGCGACCTGGCATGACCGGCGGGGCGTCGACCTGGCAACGCGCGTCTTCGGCAACATTCATCGGGTCAACAAGCTGGCGGGGAGGCTGCCGAAGCTGAGCAATATCGCGCTGGACAGTTCGCTTGGCAGGGCGGGCGCCAGTTTGCTCGGCTTGCCGACGGAGCGGCCGCTGCCGAAATTTGCCGAGCGGCGCTTTTCCGCCGAACGCTATCCGATTCACGACGCGCCGGACGCAATCCTGCTAATTGACACATTCACCGAATGGAATCATCCCGAGCTCGGGCGGGCGGCCATGCGCTTGGCGGAGCGCCTGGGATTGCGCTTGAATGTGGAGCGCTTGCCGGGGGACGCCTGCTGCGGGCGCCCCGCCATCAGCCAGGGTCTGCTCGACAGCGCCAAGAAGATGGCGCATGAGAATGTGCTTGCCTTGGACGGGGCGCATTCGGATCTGCCTTATATTTTCCTTGAGCCGAGCTGCTTGAGCGCTTTCAGAGACGATTATTTGACCTTGGTCGCCCCCGGGCTTCAGGGCGCCGCCAAGTCACTGGCTGAGCGCTGCCTGAGCGCCGAAGTCTTCTTCGCCGAGAAGCTGGCAACGCGCGCCGATTCCCTCGCTTGGCAGCTGGATTCGCCGCGGATACTGCTGCATGGGCATTGTCATCAGAAGGCGCTTTGGGGCACTGCCGACGCGCTCCGGCTCTTGCGGATGATCCCGGGCGCCGATGTCGCCGAGATGAATACCGGCTGCTGCGGCGTCGCCGGCAGCTTCGGTTACGAGCACTACGAACTGAGCATGAAGATCGCCGAGGATCGCCTGTTGCCGACCATCCGCGAGAATCGCGACGCCATCATCGCCGCGCCGGGCACATCCTGCCGTACGCAGATAGGGGACGCTGGTCATGCGGCCAGGCACCCGATCGAAATTGTGCTCGACGCATTATCTCATTGATGCGGTAGTCAGGCGCTCGCCGCTATTGGTCGCGAGCCCAATTGCGAGCCAGCGTAATTTTCCTCGCTGGTGCATTCGATCAATTCCGCCAGCGATAAGCGGGCCAAAGCCGCGATCGACTCAGTATCCAGCGCCAATTTTGCCGCGACGCCACGCCCGTAAGCAGGGTCGGCGCGGTAGAAATGCGCAAGCTGGCGCGCTTTAATCCGCTCTGGCACGCCATCCATTGCTTCCGCGATATTGCAGAAGAGCAGCTCCTGCTGCCCGGCGCTCATCAGGCGGAACAGATTGCCCGGCTGGGTGTAGTCGTCATTGCCAGCGCGGTGGTCATAACGGTCGGCAGCGCCGGCGACTTTGAGCGGTGGCTCGCTGAAGCGAGTGTCTTCTGCTGGACCAGCCATGCTGTTCGGCTCATAATTGACCGCGCCGCCATAGTTGCCGTCAAAACGCAGCTTGCCGTCTCGGTGATAAGTATGCACCGGGCACTGCGCTCTATTAGCGGGCAAGCTGGCATAGTTGACACCGATACGATAGCGGTGCGCATCGGCATAGGACATGATCCGCGCCTGGAGCATTTTGTCCGGCGAGAAACTGATGCCGGGCACAATGTTGGACGGTTCGAACGCGGCCTGTTCGATATCGGCGAAGTAATTCTCCGGGTTGCGGTTGAGTTCCATGACGCCGATTTCGATCAAGGGATAATCAGCGTGGGGCCAGACCTTCGTGAGGTCGAATGGATTGACGTGGTAGGTTTCCGCCTCGTGTTCGGGCATGACCTGAACGCAGACGCGCCACTTGGGATATTCGCCGCGCTCGATGGCTTCAAAGAGATCGCGCTGGGAACTTTCGCGGTCGGCGCCGACAATATGGGCGGCCTGGGCATTGGTCCAGGTCTTGATGCCTTGCATGGTCTTGAAGTGGAGCTTGATCCAGAAGCGCTCATTGCCGGCATTGATGAAGCTGTAGGTATGGCTGCTGTAGCCGTTGACGAAGCGATAACCCCGGGGCAGGCCGCGATCGCTCATCAGGATCGTCACTTGGTGCAAGCTCTCAGGCGAGAGGGACCAGAAATCCCACATGGCTGTGCTCGAGCGCATATTGGTCGTTGGGTCGCGCTTTTGTGTATGGATGAAGTCGCCGAATTTGTAGGGGTCGCGGACGAAGAAGACCGGGGTGTTGTTGCCGACCATATCCCAGTTGCCTTCATCGGTGTAGAATTTCACGGCGAAACCGCGGACATCGCGTTCGGCATCGGCGGCGCCGCGCTCGCCCGCCACAGTGGAGAAGCGCAGGAGGCAGTCGGTCTGCTTGCCAATTTGAGAGAAGATGCTGGCCTTCGTATATTGCGAGACATCGTTGGTCACGGTGAAGTGGCCATAGGCGCCGGAGCCTTTGGCATGCACCACCCGTTCCGGCACGCGCTCCCGGTTAAAGGTCGCCATCTTCTCCAGCAGCTGATAATCCTGCATCAAGAGCGGACCTTGGGGACCCGCTGTCAAGGAATTCTGGTTGTCGCCAATGGGCTGCCGTGAGCGGTCGTCAATTGTTTGCGCTCTGTCATCCTGTTTCCTCATTTCGCCGGGTCGATAAGACTTCTGTATGACGGATAGTTTACACAAGCGGGACTGCGATGTCCAGCAATATGGGCAGTCGAGAATTGGCTCATTGCTAACGGAATACTGCTGGTATATCATTTTGACGCGCGGCATTTCGAGCCGCCGTAAGCCTCGAAGGGAATTGCGCTGGCAATGAGCGAGCTTGAACTCATCGAAATCACCGGATTGCGCGATTTTTTGGCGCTGAATGCGATAGGCGTCAAAGCGAGGCAGCGGCGTTTCACCAAGAATGTGATGCTCTCCTGGATGCAGGCGCGCCACCCGGCCGTCACCTTTTATCGCGTCCATTGGGGGGGCGAGCTCGTCGGCTACGTCATGCTCATCCACGCGCAGCAGCCGACGCAGTGGATCATTGAGCGGCTGACGATTGACGAAGATTATCAGCGCCAGGGCCTGGGTTACGCCGTTGCCGATTATCTGATCGACATGATACACGACTTCGAGAACAGCGAGATGGTGATTGCGCGTTATGCCCCGGAGAACCTCGCCGCGCGCAAACTCTTCCAAAAGCTGGGCTTCGTGCAGCAGGAGGAACTCTTCCGCGATCGGCATGTGGCGGTGCTCAAGTTTGAATTTGAGGATGACGACAGCGCCGAAGATGAGGCAATGGACGATGACGCGGATGACACAGGCGCCGGGGAAGCGGGCGTCGATGCGCCCGATGATGACGATGATGACGATGAAGATGAGGAAGACGACTAACCGTGGCGCAAGAACAAGCCTCTGCTCCGGCGCTCCTGCCGGAAGCCATCCGCCGCCGGCTGGAACCGCTGATGCTGGTCGCGCGCAAGGTGCGGGCCGGCGCTATCAAAGGCGATCGGCGCTCGGTCAAGCGCGGCTCGAGCATCGAATTCGCCGATTACCGCAACTACGCCGCCGGCGACGACCTGCGTCAGCTCGATTGGAATATCTACGCTCGGCTGGAGCGGCCCTATATCAAGCTGCTGGAAGATGAAGAAGACCTGGCGGTGCACCTGATCCTCGATGCCTCGGCCAGCATGGACTTCCCGCCTGAAGGCGAGCCGGACCAGCACAAACTGACCTGCGCCAAACGCATTCTCGCTGGCCTGGCTTATATCTCGTTGACGAGCAATGACCGGCTGGTGCTGACGGCCGTCAACGGTCAGGGCGCCGCGACATTCGGTCCGACGCGGGGCCGGGCGCGGGGCATCGCCGCGCTGGGTTTCATCGCCGATATCGCCGCGGCGGGCATCACCGACCTGGACGCGGCCCTGGATGATTATGCGCTGCGGGCGCACCGCCCCGGTTTGACGCTGGTCCTCAGCGACATGTTCTCCTACGAAGGGCGCTATCTTGATGGCTTGAACGCCTTGCTCAGCCGCGGTCATGAGGTGGCTTTTGTGCATGTGCTGGCGCCGGAGGAAGTGCGGCCGCAAGCGACCGGCGACCTCAGCCTGATCGATATAGAGACGGAAACGAAACAAGAGGTGACGCTGGATGGGGCGATGCGCGGCTTGTATCAGCGGCGGGTGGCCGCCTGGCGCGATGAGATCCGCGATGAGTGCCTGCGGCGGGGCGCGCACTATTTTCCGCTGGTGACGGATGCGCCCTGGGAGCGGCTGATTCTGTCCGATATGCGGCGGGTTGGCCTGGTTAAGTAGTGGTCGCGTGGCGGTCGGCGATTAGTTTATTCAAATACGCTCTGTGCTCAATTTTGGTGTCAAGATAGAGACCCGACAACATAGCCGTCAAGTCAATGCCATCGTCAATATCTTCCCAATAAACATCACAGGCGCCCAGCTTGAAGTTCCGGCGCTCCTCGTCGCTCGCGGCCTTCAGCAAGGGGAAAAAATGCAATGGCACACCGATGATCCTGCCGTCGGCCAACTCAACCATGACATGACTGTCGGTGAAGCTAAGGCCTTGGGGCTCGTTGCGCGTATCGTGAATGACTGGCTTCAGATCTAAATTGCTATGTTCAGTCATTACTAGCCTGCTCAATTTCCTCTTTCGTGTATTACTTTCCAAACGTCGAGCAGCAACACTCTATTGTCGGCGACCAGTTTGCGAATCTATCTGATTTCTCTACTATTGTAGCCGCGAATATCGCTGACCTCAAATGTCATCAGATTGATTTGGAGATTTTTGTCTCCCTTCCACACATGAGCATGAGCGGGCGGATGGTCCTTAGTGTAGATTCGAACATCATAACCGTGACGCTGTCTGTACAATACTGTGATCATGTGTGCAGCCGAAAATGCGGCGGGTTGGCTTAGTTAAGTAGCGGCGGCTTTGGCTGCTTCAATGACGCTATTGGGATGCGGTATGTCGTGGTCATAGAATCCCGTGAGCATTGCAATGAGGTTTATGCTCTCGTCTAATTGTTCCCAACAAGCAATTAGACCGTTGAGCCGGTAATTCTGTCGCTGGCTTTCGCTGGCTTGCGCTACCTTTAGGCAAAAACGCGCTGGCAGGCACAGGATACGGCCATCTGCTAAGTCGAATACGAGATGTTCGTCCGTATATCGCACTTTTTCAGGAATGTTTCGTGTATCGTGTACGAATGGGACACCCTCACTTCCGTCGCTGGAGCGCCTTGCTCCGCCCTCAAGGTATCGCCAGGTGCTGGGCACATGGGGCTTGGGTCGTGAGTTTCTCTGCGAAACTTGCACGATGTACAGGCCAGTTAACATTGCCGTCAGGTCTATGCCATCATCCACATCGTGCCAGTAAACGGTATCGCCGAAACAAGTGTAGTTCTGCCGCTGCTGCTCAGTGGCGCGATGGATAGGTGGAAACCAGGACAGAGGAACGCCTATAATGCGCCCATCCGCCAAAACGATCCTGACGTGCTCGCCGGTGAACCGGACCTCACGCGCCTGACAACGTTCATCGTGTATGATCGGCCACTCATGCATGCTTTCACTACCCTTGATTTCGCTTTCTGGTTTGTTTCAGTGTCCATGAAGCCGCGACCATTCGCGGAGCAATAGAGCTTGATTCTCCTCTAAAATCGCTCGTATCCGGCGCCTCTCCCGGCCATTGAAGCCGTCATTGTGCACAATTCGCACTGGTTGCAATGCTGCCTTAAGTTTGTTTCCTCCACGAAAAACGTGCACATGCGCTGGGCCATGTTCGTTCGTATAGATTACAACATCGAATCCATGCCGCCGTCGATTCAGTATCGTGACCATATTTGCAGTCGAAAATGCGGCGGGTTGGTCTGGTTAAGTAGCGGCGGCGCTTTCTCGCTCAACCGCCTCTCTCGGGCGTGATTTGTCATTGATGTATAAGCCGGTGAGCATGGCGACCATGTCGATGCCTTCGTCTAATTCTTCCCAGTCGACGGTGAAGTAGTTAAGTTGAAAGTTCTGTCGCTCTGCGTCGGAGGCGTTTAGCAACCACGGAAAGTAATAGAGGGGCAGGCCCAATATACGCCCGTCCGCCATTTCGATCATTAGGTGTGATTCCGTGAAGCGCACTGCCCGGGGCGCGCAACGGTCATCATGAACAAATGGAATCTTTTTCATTAGGAGTATTCCTCCTGTCGTTCGATCGTTTCCGCCTACGAGATACTCAGACGCTTCCAGACGCTTAACAGCAGGCTTTCGTGTTCCAGCAGGAGTTTAACAATCTGTCCTATTTCCCGACTGTTAAACTTGTGGCTGGCCGAAATAACTTCCATTGTCTCCAAGTCAATCTTGACCTGCCTTCCGCCTTTCCAGACGTGAACATGCGGCGGCTCATGATCATCCGGATAGATTCTTACATCGAATCCGTGCCGCCGTCTATTCAGGACAGTAACCATAGACTCTCGCAAGCCTAGTATACGCAAGTAAGCGCGGCGCTGTCAAAAAGCGCTTTTCGCCCCGCCTACGTCGCCGACAGGCCGCCGTCCAGCACCAGGGAATGCCCGGTCACAAACGAGGACGCATCCGAGCAGAGCCAAACGACCGCCTCGGCGATCTCGCCGGCTTGCCCCAGGCGGCCCATCGGAATGGCGCGCGGCATGATCTGCGCCATCAGCGGGTTGCCTTCGATCGCGCTTTGCGCCATGGCCGTGTCAGTGTAAGCGGGGCAGATGGCGTTGATGCGGATGCCGCGTTTGGCGTAATCGAGCGCCGCCGACTTGGTGATGCCGACGACGGCGTGTTTGCTGGCGGTATAGGCGGCCGCTTTGGGCGCGCCGATCAAGCCGGCCACCGAGGCGATGTTGACGATGGCGCCCTGCCCCTGCGGCAGCATGACATTCAGCTCAGCCTTCATGCAATGCCAGACGCCGCGCAGGTTGACGGCGAGCACCTGTTCAAACATGGCGTCATCGGCTTCATGCAGGCGCCGCTCAAAGGAGCCGGCGATGCCCGCGTTGTTAATCGCCGCGTCGAGCCGGCCGAAGGCGTCGACCGTCGCCGCGACCATTGCTTTCGCCTCTTCCGCCTTGGTCACATCACAAGGAACAGAGATGGCTCGTCCGCCCGCGTCGATGATTGCTCGCGCGGTCTCTTGCGCGCCCTCGCCGTCGATATCGGAGACGCAGACCCCCGCGCCCGCCCGCGCCAGGGCTAGCGCGCTCGCCCGCCCGATGCCCGATGCCGCGCCGGTGACCAATGCGGCTTTGCCTTCCATCTGGGTCATTTCTTTTCCCTCTCAAATTCAATCAAGGTAAACGCATGGTACAGAATCTCGCCCGCAATCCGTAGGGGCGGCTCTGTGAGTCGCCCTAAAGCAGGCACTGTCACATGCGCGGACGTTTCAGCCAATCGCCCCTGCATAGTTGTCGTTTGGGGCGAGGCGCTGTGCGAATCTGGAAGCGCGCTATGCTATAATCCGCGATACAAAATGTCGCCGGAGAAGGACCCATGATTGACGATCGGATTCTGCTCAACGACTGGCACGCGGTGCTGCCGCTGGCTCAGTTGGAAGCCAGCAACAACGTGATCGGCGCGCGCCTCCTGGGCGAGGACATTGTGATCTGGAAAGCGGGCGATGGCCTGCGCGCCTGGAAAGACCTTTGCGTCCATCGCGGCACGCGCCTCTCGCTGGGCGAGGTGCTGCAAGATGATACGCTGCAATGCCCCTATCATGGCTGGACTTACGATGCCGCCGGGCAATGCGTGCGCATCCCGGCCCATCCCGAGCAGAAGCCGCCGACCAAGGCGCGCGCCATCACCTACCAAGCGACGGTCGCCTACGATTTTGTTTGGGTCTGCCTGGGCGAGCCGGCTTATGACATCGCGCCATTTGAAGAGTGGGATGATCCCGCATATCGCAAGATTCTCTGCGGCGCCTACGAATTTCAGGCGGCCGGCCCGCGCATGGTGGAGAATTTTCTTGATGTGGCCCATTTTCCCTTCGTGCATGAGAATATCCTGGGCACGCAGGAACGCCCCGAGATCCCCGATTACGAGGTCGTCACTGATGAAAATGGCGTGACCGCTTCCGATATCCGCGTCTTCCAGCCCAATCCCGATGGCAGTCATGCGCCCAATTGGGTGACCTACACCTACAAGGCGCATCGCCCCTTGGTCGCTTATTTTCGCAAGGAAGCGGAAGAGAAATTCGCTATCCTGCTGATGGTCACGCCGATTGAGCAGGTCAAATCGCTGATGTGGATGTGGATGGTGATGACGCAGGACGACAGCAGCGATGAGTCCTTGCGCGCCTTTCAGGATGAGATCGCTTATCAGGATTTGCCGATTGTGCAATCGCAACGGCCCGAGCTGCTGCCGCTCGATTTGCAAGCGGAGCTGCACCTGCGCAGCGACAAGACGGCGATCGCCTACCGACGTTGGCTCAACGAGCTCGGCTTGAGCTTCGGCACGAGTTGAGCCGGGCGGGTCTACAACAGAATGCGCTGGCTAACGTATATGCTGTCAGCGGGTGCAGTATTCATAGACTTTCGACGGGTCATTTTCGCTAAGGTGGCGGTGTTGTTGGCCGTGACAGCGGTGCGCAGGACCGCGCTCGGTCGCAAGTCGGAAGAAAGATAGGCGCATTATGGAAAAACGCAAGAACCCGACTCAGCTTGAGATCGAAATCCGCCGCCGCGTAGAAGCCAAGTATGACGAGCGCAACGCCCTGCTCATTCATCTCCTCAGTTATGCCGGCGTCAACATACTCGTCTGGGCGATCTGGCTGGCCTCGCCCGGCTTCCCCTGGCCGCTCTTTGTCACCTTCTTTTGGGGCGTCGGCATGGCCGGGCATCTGCTCGATTATTATCAGAAGCACGGCGGCGGCGCGCAGAAACGGGAAGAGCGGATCCAGGAAGAAGTCCGGCGCCAGCTGGAGCGCTTCGAGGAAGGGGAGCGTCTGCGCAGCGTCTATAATGAGGACGAACTTGAAGAGGCGAATGTTTATGATCTGGACGCCGTTGAGCTGCGCCATGTGCGCCTGAGCGACGATGGCGAGTTGGAAGACTTCGCGCGTATGGACCGGGAGCGGCTGAGGGAAGAGGAGCGATCCTGAGCAAAGCGCGGGCGACGAACCGACCTTGATAAGTGGGGCGGGGAAGGTGTTACAATAGTCAGGAGCGCGGTTGCGCGAGCGCTGACGCGACGAAGGTGCATTGATGATTCGCTTAAAACGACGCAACACGGCCTGGCTGGTGGCGATGGCGCTGCTGATCGGTTTCGCTTTGTTGGCGGCGCCGGTGTCGGCGGCTGTGCAATTGTCGTTGATCGGCGCCTTGGCGGTCGCCGCAATCGCTTCCATGATCGAGCTGGGTCCGGAGCGCGCCAGTCTGCTGGATGTGCTGCATCGCGCGCCGGTGCAGCGCCGCATCACACCGCAGGCGCGTGAAGCGTCGGAGCGGGCGGCGGCCCGGGCCGGTTACTTCAACCGCAGCGGCATCGTCATGCTCGATATCGGTTTGATCGCCATGCAAACGGGCGTCGAGGGATTGGCCATGCGCCGCACCCGCAACATCTCCAAAGATGACGATGGCGTGCGCCCCTTTATCACCTTGCATGTGACGCCGGAGGAGGCGGAGCGGCAGGCGCTGATCCGCTATGAGATCTACAATCACCTAGGCGAAGAGCAGTATGTGCATGAGATGAAGACCTTTCTGCGCGAGGGCGAGTTGAGCCTGCTGGCCGATCATCACTTGCCCCTGGCGGGCAACACCAGCGTCGATGGCAATGGCGATTGGGATTTGCGCGTTTACGTCGACAACAGTCTGATTGGCATGCACAATCTGATGCTGACGCCCTCCGTGCGCGAGCGCCGCCGGCGGCTCAGCGACGAGGAGGCGATCGACCATTCGCTGAACGACCGCCGCCGCAACCTGCAGGACGCCGTCATCGTCGAAGAAGCGGAGCAGCCGCAGTCGACCCAGCTCAAAGACTTGCTGCGGCAGACGGGCTCCACCGGGCGCGCCGGGCGCTCGCGCGGGCGCAGGTAATTTGAGGACATCGGCATGACCGACAATCGCAACACCTGGTTTCTCGCTTTTATCCTGCTGGCGCTGGGGGCGGTGGCGCTCCTGGGCAACAGCTTCCCGGTGATTCTGGTCTTGCTGGGTCTGCTCTTCCTCGTCCGCCAATTTGATAACGACAGCTCAAGCAGCAACGTCAGTGAGCAAACTTATGAATATCCTTACGAATATGAGCAGCAGCTGGAAGAAGAGGAAGAGGACTACGATTACGAGATCTTCCATCAGCAGCCGGCCAGCGCCGAGCAGCGTGTCTACCGTCACGCCTTGGAATCGGTGACGCGCGCCGGGCTTGACCCCGATGAGGTGCAGGTGCTCGCCGTAGACATCGGCGTGTTGACGACCAAAGAGGAAGGCGAGCCGCAGATTTACCGCACCTGGTCCCTGCCCGATGACATCGATTATATTCAGCCCTTCGTCCAGTTGCGCGTGCCGATCGAAGCCAACGGCGATATTCGCTTCGAGATCATCGACGCCGTCGGCGACGCCGTCTATATCCACGAAGACAGCTTCAAGCTGACGCGGGGCCGCAATTTCCTGACGCCAAATACGCGCATGCCGCTGCACGATCAGATGGAGCTGGATGGCAAATGGTCGCTGCGGGTCATCGCCGATGGCGTCACCATCGCCGATCATCGCTTTGAGTATGCCGAAGCCACAGGTGCCAACATCCGCCGCCACATCGGCGAAGATGGCGAAATCAACACCGAGATGCGCGCCGTCATGGCGGAGAACCGCGTGCCCAAAATGTCGCTCGACGACTTGCTGGCTTATCAAGGCGAGGAAGAGGAAGAAGAGCGCCGGGCCCGCTAAGGCGCCGACTGCTTGAAAGCGCGCGCCTTTCGCACATATTCGGCCGCCGTTCGCCGCATCATGGCGACCTCTTCGTCCGTCACCGGGCGAATCAGCCGCGCCGGCGCCCCGAGGATCAGCGAGCGCGCGGGAAAGCTTTTCCCCTCTGTCACCAGCGCGCCCGCCCCGACCAGACAATGCGGAGCGATGTTTGCGCCGTTCATGATGATCGCGCCCATGCCGATCAAACTGCGCGCCCCGATATGCGCCCCGTGCACGATGGCGCGGTGGCCGACGGTCACGCCCTCGCCGATGACCAGCGGCAGGCCGGGGTCGGCATGGCAGACGGCGCCGTCTTGAATGTTGCTGCCCGCGCCGATGCTCAGCGATTCGCTATCGCCGCGCAGGACGGCGTTGAACCAGACGCTCGCGTTCGCGCCCAGCGTGACATCGCCGACGACGACCGCGCCGCGCGCGATGAAGGCGGAGTGGTGGGTCTGCTGTGGCTGGAAGCTGGTGTGGTAGGTTTTCACGGTTGGCGACCTGCCCGGGCGGGTGACATGATATGTCGCCCTACAACGGTCCTGCTATTGAGCGACCTCAACCAAAGCGCTCCGCCAGCACCAGCACATAGGAACCGGCTGTGTCGGGATTCCCGTCAGTTCCACTGTAGCGCCGCGCCCGGATATAGTACATGCCGGTCGCCGGGAGCGAGAAATTCTCGATCAGTGAATTCTGGCTGGTGCCGCTGTCATCGTTGCGGGTCACGACTTCCTGCGTTGAATTGAGCAGCTCAAGAAAGGCGTCCAGGTTGCCGTCGACGCGGGTCATGGAGATGGAGACGACCTCGCCGCCGCGGCCGTAGAAGGCGTAGAGATCCTGCTCGTTGTCGGCGCTGATCTTGCCGGTGACGCTCGTGCCGTAGTTGAGGCTGACGGCGCCGGCGGGCGCCTCCACCGAGGGGTCGGCCAGAATGTCCAGGCTGAGGCGAAACTCGCCGCCAGTGGCGCCGCGCGCCCGGTCGTAGCGGGTGGCGATGATGTGATAGCGGCCATCGGCCGGGATGCGGTAATCGCTGATGCGCGCATCTTGAAATTCCGCGCCGCTGTCATCATCTTCCTGTATCGCGGTGAATTCGGCGTCGGCCAAGATGAGAAAACTATCGAGGTCGCCGCTCGCGCCGCGTTCCATGCCGATCGTAATGAGATCGCCTGCTTCGGCGTCGAAGGCGTAGTAGCGCTCGTACTGGGCGTGGCTCAGCGTCCCGCGGCGGCTTTCGCCAAATTGAATTGGCAGCGGCGCCAGGCGTGAACTGCCGGTGCCGCTGTTCTCCGCCTCCTCAATGCTCAGGACAAAGCTGCCCGCGCTGTCATCGTATCGCGTCGCCACGATGATGTAGGCGCCGCTGCGCTCGATAATGAGTCCGTCGATGCGCGCGTTGCGTGTATCGCGGCTTTGGTCGTCGTTGCTGGCGATCTCGAAACGGTCGCCGTCGACCACCTGCAGATAGGGGTCCAGCGTACCCGAGGAGCGCACCATCGAGATCGTCACGATATCGCCCTGCTCGGCCTGGAAGGTGTAATAGACTTCGGCGCTGGTATCGCTGATTGTGCCGAGTACGGAGTCATTGTAGCGCAGCGTGCTGCCAGCTTCGGAGAGGACGCCTTTGCGCGTCATGCGCAGCTCATAGTCGCCGCTGGTTGCGCCCAGGCCATAAGCGAAGCGCGCGACCACAACAAAGTAGCGGCCTGTTTTCTCCATGGTCAGGTCCTGCTGGACGCCCAACCCGCCGGCGGAATCGTCGCGGCCCAGCCTTAAGCGCCCGCCTTCATCGAAAACGCTGAGCATCGGGTCAAGATCGCCGTCGGTCGCCTGCAGCTCGAAGCGAATGACCTCGCCGCGCAAGCCCTCCACCGTGTAGACATCGCGCGGATTGCTGTCATCCAGACGGCCGCTGATGACGCCGTCCTGGGCTGCATCGGCGCCGCTGGCGTCGATCTCGCGCGGCTGCGCAAGAAGCGCGGGCGACTGCAGCAGAAGCGACAGGGTCAGCGTGAGGATTGCCAATCTCATGCCATCATTTTAGCCGAGATTCGTCGCGGCGGCAGTTTGACATTGGGGCAAAGCGGCGACGACTGAAATGACGCGGAATCAAGCTGACAATCAACCACCGAGCACAGCGAGCACACCGAGAAAAGCAACAGGTTGACACTCGGTTATCACTTGAGGGCTGATGTTGAAGGGCAGAAAAATTTCCCCTCTCCATTTTGCCAAATGCGGGCGGCCAGTTTTGGCAAGGAACTGTCAAATACCCTTAAACTCAGTAGTTCCAAGAAAGTAATTGAAATCTTACTATTAGAAGAACTGTAGGGGCGTTTGACCCGCAGTGTCTACGCGCGGCGCTGAAACGCCCGAAAAATGGAAACACCTTATTTGGCTTTCTCCGCGCTCTCTGCGTTCTCTGTAGTTCATTTTTTGCGCGATTTACTTGCACTTACTTCTGTGTCCTCTGTGGCGACGAGAATTTGCAGCGATTGCCTTGCCAGCGCGCCAGCCTGCCCTGTATCGAGCATCAGCGCATGTTATAATCCCCTTCGCTCTTTCTCATGCCGTGTGAAGGGCGGTGACAAGTCTTGAGTCGCTTTCTGGTTCTTTGCGTCTTGCTTCCCATCGGGCTTTCGCTGGCACAGGCGCAAGCGGACAGCGAGGACCTCACGCACACGGTAAGCGCCGGCGATACTTTGATCTCCATCGCCCATGCTTATGGCGTCACCCTCGATCAGCTCTTGACGCTCAACAACCTGCAGCCGGAAGCGCTCTTGCAGATCGGTCAACGCCTGCTGGTGCTGCGCGCCCCCGAATTTGCCGATAACGCCGATGATGTCGAAAGCGCAGAAGACGCCAATGAGGAGGCCGACGCCGCGGACGAGGGGCTTGACATTGTCGTTGGCGGGAATGCCGAGGCTGGCGATTGGCCGCCGGCGCCGGTGACGGAGGCAGACGCGCCGATGCGCGATCCCGCTGATATGAGCGCGCGGCTTTGCTTCGCCGTCTTTCAGGATGATAATCAGAATGGACTGCGGGAGCCGGGCGAGATCATGCTGCGAGAAGCGACGATCATTTTTCTTGACAATGATGAAATTGAAGACAATGACGACAAGACGCGTCAGCAGATTCGGACGACGGGCGCGGCCGAGCCCACTTGCCTCGCGGGGCTGGAGCGGAAGATTTACCGGATCGACGGGGGCGCGCCGCCGGGTTATGGCTGGACCAGCGCCGGCAGTTTACGAATTGACCTGCGCGCCGGCGGGAGGGTTGACATTGAGCTCGGCGCCAAAGCGGGCTTGCAATGGGCTGCGCTCCCGCCGGTTGATGTGGCGCGCGAGATAGCGGCTGGCGGCGAGGGGGCGCGGAGCCTCCTGCGCGAGCTGAGCGGGGTGTTCGCGCTGGGCATGGCGGGCGTCGTCTTTTTCAGCGGCGTGGCGGTCTCGCTGTTCCTTCGGAGCCGCTGATGCCCGCCAGCCTGTCAATTCCGCTGCGGAAAACGCTCGGCCGCCGTTGGCCGCTGTGCTTGATTTGCCTGTCCTTGCTGATGGCGCGGAGTCTATTGGCGCAGGACAGCGGGCAGATCTGCATCTTGACTTACGACGATCGAAACGGCGATGGCGCGCGCGGCGCGGATGAACGGTCGATCTCGCGTGGCATCGGCGCCAGCTTGATGACCGCGGGCAGCCTCATCATTGATTCCGCGCTGCTGGATGATTCGCCCTTCGCGGCCAGCGGATTGCTTTGCTTTGATGATCTGCTGGCGGGCGATTACCGAATCCAGTTGACCAGCGCCGAATTCGCCGGCACGACAGCCGCTGCCTTTGAGGCGTCGGTGAAGCCTGGCGAAGCGCCGGCCCGCGTCGAGTTTGGCGTTCGCTCCCTGCTCGCTGAAACATCGACGCGCGCCAGCGCCGGGCGATTTGCCGTGGATGAGGCGGCTGTAACAGCGCTGATCAAGGGATTGCTCGGCGGCGCCGTCACCTTTGTGATCATGAGCGTCATCGGTCTGCTGATATACCTGCTGGTATTTCAGCCACGCCTGGCGCGGGCGTCGCCTCCGGCGGGCCCGGCTCCAATGCGGCCGCCCGCGATCGGCGATGGCGCGCCGGCGCCTGCTCCGCGGCAGAGCGCGATTGCGCCGTTCAGGCATGTTCCCGGCGCTGGATCGCCCCCGGTCTTCGCTGATGACCAGACCGATGCGCCAGGGACGAATGGACTCCTGTCCCGACCGAGAGATAACTAACGTGTCGCCATCCGCCAGCCAAGCAAGAGGACTGTTCCACAGTGCTGCCGATTTGCAGCTCGCCCGGAGCAAGCGTGAAAGCGAGCCAATACGCGGCGCGCTCGCCCGGCTTGAGAAATCTGAGGAAGATCCGCTGGCGCGGGCCCAGCTTGCGGCCATGCGCGGTCAATTTCATGATGACGCTCAAGCGGGTCATGCCGCCGCTGCCGCCTTGGCTGACGCCGACTTCGGGCCGGCTGCGCTAGAAGACCTGGCGGGGCTGAAGCGCGCGCTCGGCTGGCTCTCGCTCATCGCCATGCTGCGAGATCATCCGGCCTGGCAGCCGGCCTGGCGCGATCGCGTCAATCACGTTCGGGCCTGGCTCGACGAGGGCCGGCAGCCGCCCGATGCCGAGGGCGAATTGTGGCGCGGGGCGCTTCAACTGGCGGCGGGCGCGCTCCTCGATAACGACGAAGCCATTGAGCAGGGCGCCGCCGTCTACCGCCGCGCCGTCGATGAGATCATCCATCCTGAGGGTTATCTCAAGGGCATTGCCGATACCGCCGACGCCCCGGCGCGCTTTGAAGCGCAGCTTTCCGGCGCCTGCGCCCTGGTCCTGCTGGCGGAGATGGCCGGGCTGCTCGGCCTCGACCTGTGGTTCTACGACAGCCGCGCGGTATCCGTCATCACTGCGGTCACCTACACACACTATTATTACTTCTTCCCCGAGAAATGGCGCTGGGAAACCGGGCTGACGCGCGCGCGAACGATGGCCGCCGTGCGCCGCGAAGGCGCTTTCCTGGAGATGGTGAATCGGCGCCGACCGCCGCAAGGCATCGAAGCGCTCTTCACCGAGCAGCGGCCGCTTTTCTGCGCTCATGGCGGCGGCTTGACGACCCTGACCCACGGGCTGATGCCGGAGAAAAAACGGCGCTGGCGTTTGTGGTAGGGCAGGGGCAATCCCGACATCTTTTAGCCTGTCTACAGACTTCATTTTATGTGAGCCGGGTCGTGACTCGCGAGGGGCTCTGGTTAATGCATTAGCCTTTCACCGCGCCGAAAGTCAGCCCGCGGACGACATAGCGCCCCAAGAGCAGGAAGATGATCATCGGCGGCAGCATGGCGACAACGGCGGTCGCCGCGATATGGCCCCAATAGACGCCGGTCGAGGCGAAGAAGCTGATCGTGCCGACGGGCAAGGTTGTCGTGCTCTGCTTGCTGAGCGCCAGTGGGAAGATAACATTATTCCAGCTGAAGACGAAAGTGAACATTGAGGTGACGATGATGCCGGGCAGCGCCAGCGGGATGATGATGCGAAAGAAAGCGGCGAAACGCCCGGCGCCATCGACCCAGGCGGCTTCCTCCAGATCAAGCGGCACTTCGTCTATGAAGCTCTTGAGCAGCCAAACCGAGAAGGGAATGGCCAGGGTTTGCAGGGTCACGATCATCGCCTGGTAGGTGCCGGCCCAGCCGATGCGCGACATCAAAATGAAATAGGGGATGACAAAGACAATCGGCGGAGCGATCAGCAGGCTGATATACCAATTCATGATGAATTCTTTGCCGCGCATGGCGAAGCGAGACAGGGCGTAAGCGGCGGAAAGCGCGAAGGGCAGGCTCAGCAGGGTGGCGCCTGTGCTCACGATCACACTGCTGAGCAGCTGCGGCGCGTTGTTCCCGGGGTCGACGAAGGTGTCGCCGAAGTTGCCGAGGTAAGGCTCGAAGAAGAGCTGGGGCGGCAGGCTGTAGGCTTCGCTGGGGTGGCGGAAGGCGAGCAGAATAAACCAGAAAATGGGGCCCAGGAAAAATATCATGATCAGCGCCATGAGCGCGTAAACGAGGACTTTGTGCCGCCTCTGCATCCGCCGCATCCGCTCACCATTCACGTTTGCGATAGATGAAGAACAGATAGAGATTGATGATGACGCTGACGATAATGACCACCAGCCAGGTCATGGCGGCGGTCAAGCCGATGTTGTAATTGACCAGCCCTTCGCGATAAAGGTTGAAGCTCAGGGTGCGCGAGGCGGTGCCGGGTCCGCCGCTGGTGAGCACGAAGACCAGGTCGAAACTGTTGAATAGCTGCATAAAGCGGATCATCACCAGAAAGGCGGCGATGGGGCGCAGCAAGGGCAAGGTGATGGACCAGAACATGCGCCAGCCGCTCGCGCCGTCGACCTGGGCCGCTTCCTTGACTTCTTCATTGATCGAGAGCAAACCGGCATACAGCACAATGGCGAAGAAGGGCGTCCATTGCCAGGTATCGACCAGGCCGATGCTGAAAAGCGCCGTGTTGGCATTGCCGAGGAAACCTTGCGGCGGCACCGGGAAACCCAGCCCCCCCAGCAACCAGGGCAGGATGCCGCCTTTCGGCTCCAGCAAGTAGCGGAAGAGAAAGCCAGCCACCACCGGCGCCAGCGTCGTGGGCATGATGAGGGCGGCGCGCATGAGCCCCATGCCGCGCAGATGCGTATGCAGCAGCAGGGCGATGCCCATGCCGAACCAGAATTGGGCGAATGTGCCGAGGAAACCCAAAAGCAGCGTGTTCTTCAGCGCCACCGCGAAAGGCGTGACCTGGAACACCATGCGGTAGTTGTCCCAACCCGAATGATAGAGCGGCATCGGGCTGGTTTGCAGGTTCCAGAACCAGAAGCTGTTGCGCAAGGCGAAGGCCAGCGGGTACAAGATTAGCGCCAGCAGAACGATGACCGATGGCGCTAACAGGAGGTATGGGAGGCGTCTTTGAATTGTGTAGCGCTTGGGCATGCCGCCTGCCCGTCTAATCGCATTCAATGTAGGGGCGACTTATCAGGTCGCTCGATTGCGGACAATTTACGATGCGGGCGAACCGGCGGCTCGCCCCTGCAATTCAACCCTTGCGACCAGCGATTCATAAGGGCGAGACAAGTCTCGTCCCTACAATTCCTCAATCGCGGACAGGCGCTACATCCCCGACAGGCTGGCTTGCAAGGCTTTGGTGTTCGCCAGCGTGTCGTCGAAGCTCTCGACGCCGTAGGGGATCATCTGGTTGCCGCGCAGGATGTTCTCGAAGAGCGTCTGCGTGGTGGACAGCGCCTGCTCCGAAGAGACCTGACCCGACATCGCCTGGTTGATCTGCAAGCCATAGACGCCCTCAAGCGAGGTGTAGATGGGCGCCGGCGGACGAACCACCTTGCCATCGCCCAGCTTCATCATCTCCAGCTGTGTGCCCAGGAAGGGATAAATCCCGTTCAAATCGGCATCATCGTAATTGGATTGGCGGCTGAAATCGGCGAATTGGTAGCCCTTGACGTTGACCTCGCCCATGGCCTTCTGCGCTTCGGAGCCGGTCGCCCATTTGATGAATTGCCAGGCGGCTTCCTGATTGGCCGAGGTCGATGGCATGCCGAGCGACCAACCGCCCAGGCTGATCACTTGATCGCCGCCGGCCGTCAGCGTCGGCAGCACAGCCGTCTCGAACTTGTCGACCACGGGTGATGGCGTGCCGGTCAGATAACCTTCGTTGTTGACCAGATAGAAATAGGGCGTCCAGTGGAAGAACATGCCGATATCGCCCTGCGAGAAGCGTGTGCCGGCGTCAAACCAGAGATAGTTGATTGATTCCGGCGGCGACATTTCGTAGAGGCGCTTCCAATCGTTGAGCGCGGCCAGGTTGGCGTCGCTGTTGATGGTCGGCGTGAAGTCCCAAGGCGCTTCGGGGAATTGGGTGAACCAGCGCGTGCCATAGCTGGCGGAGAGCTGGCTGTACATGTGCACGACGGGCACCGGCTGCGCGCCGATGACGGTGGTGCCGTACATGCTCGTGCCATCGAGATCCATGCCGTTGATCCGCTCAAGGATGCCGAAATAATCTTCCCAAGTCCACATGCCGGCCTCAGCCACCGACGAAGGTAGCGGATCAAGCCCGGCCGCTTCAAAGAGGTCGGTGCGGTACATGATGCCTTGGGCATAAGAAGCGATGGGCAGCGTCCAGACGCTGTTGCGCCAGGTGCTGAGCGAATAGAGGCATTCCGGCAGGAAGTCATCAAAGTGGGCGTCCGGATCCAATCAATAGGCGCCTCCTTTTCATCCCCTTAGATCAACATCAGGCCATCGGCGAGCGCGGGCGCGCCATCGACATATACGGCGCCCTCGGTTCGCAGGTCCTTCACCAAATCCCAGTGTATGCTCGATTGGTTTTCTCCGCCAGAATCGGGATAAGCCCGGCCCAGCGCCAGATGGATCGTGCCGGCGATTTTTTCATCATAAAGTATATCGTTGCAGAAACGGTTCAAGTGCGGATTCAAACCAAAAGCGAACTCGCCCAAACGGCTGGCGCCGGCGTCAGTCTCCAGGATATGCCGGAGAAAATCTTCATTGCTGCTCGCGCTCGCATGGGTCAGCGCGCCAGCCCGCCATTCGAGGCGGATGTCGGCAATCAGCTTCCCGCCGAAGAGGCCGGGGGCCTCAAAGTGGACCCGCCCATTGAGCGAGCTGTTGACAGGCGCGGTCAAGATTTCGCCGTCGGGCAGATTGATGCGGCCGTCGCAAACCAGCCATTTGCGCCCGGCGACAGAAAACTCAAGGTCAGTCTCCGCGCCGGCGACGATGCGCACGGTCCGCGAGCCGCCGAGCTTTCTTGCCGCCTCCCGCCAGCGCGCCGCAGCCGCTTCGTAATCCATAGCGCAGGCGGCGAAGAACATGCGCTCCAGCTCGCAAAGGTCGATGCCGGCATTGCGCGCCATCGCCGCGTTTGGGACGCGGACCAGGCACCAGCGCGTCTTCCGCCAGCGCATGGCTGAGATGTCGCCCTGGGCGCGTTGATTGGCCGCCAGAACCGGCGCGGGAATATCGCTCATAAGGTTTACGTCGCTGGCGCCGCGCAAGCCAATGTACACATCCGCCCACTCCATGCCGTAGGCTTCGATTTCGGGCAGCCAGCTCTGCTGCGCGGCCTCGCCGTATTTCAGCAGGGAATGGCGCAGGGTCTCGGAGAGAAATTGCACCTGCGGGAATGCGCCGGCTTTGACGCAGGCTTCATAGACGGCTTGCGCCAGAGGAAAAGTCTCGGCTTCGACCATGGCGATCATGACGCGCTCGCGCGCTTGGACGCGCGTCGAGTAGCCCACCAGCACATCAGCGACCTGGCGCCAGCGCGGGTCTATCGCGTCAGGCATTGCGGGGGGTGGAGGTGGGATGTGAGCGGGATCATGGCGGGAGTATAGCATGGAGGCGGGGGTGGCGCGATTATCGGCGGGCGAAAGGCCTACGCCATGGACGTCTAGACCATCGCCCATCCTTCGGAGAGAGTCTCCGCTTGCTTTAGCACGGTTTTCGTCGCCAATTCCTGTTTATCAGGCGGATAGCCGTACTTGCGCAATATGCGTTTAACCAAGCGTCGCAGGTTAGCGCGCACGTTTTCCCGCAGGGTCCAGTCGATGGTTACATTGCGGCGGACAATGTCTACCAGTTCACGCGCAATGTCACGCAGTGTTTCATCACCGAGCACTTTGATCGCGCTGTCGTTGGCTCCAAGCGCGTCGTAAAAGGCTAGCTCTTCTTCAGTTAGACCCAGTGCCTCGCCACGACTATCAGCGTCGCGCATCTCCCTTGCCAACTCAATTAATTCTTCGATTACCTGGGCAGCCTCAATGGCGCGATTTTGGTAGCGACGCAGTGTTTCCTCCAGCATTTTTTCAAAGGACCGCGCCTCGACCAGGTTCTTGCGACGCCGTGTCGCCAGTTCACCCTTTAACAGCTTTTGCAGCAGCTCAACGGCGAGATTTCTATGCGGCATGCCTTTCACTTCTGCCAGGAATTCGTCAGATAGAATGGAGACATCAGGCTTGTCGAGACCAGCGGCCTCAAATATATCGACGACGCCTTCCGGCGCGACTGCGCGTGAAATGATCTGGCGTATCGCAATGTCCATTTCATCTTCGGGTCTGGGGCTTCCCGTCGCAGACTGGGCAAGCTTGGCGCGGACACGTTGAAAGAAGCCGACGTCGTCGCGTATGCAAATCGCCGCTTCATGCGGAACGGATAGAGCGAAAGCCTGCGAAAGCTCTCGCACGGATTTGAGACAGCGATCTTTTCCGTTTTCCTGCGCCAGAATATGCTCTTGGCCGGCCGCCTCAATGCTCTTCCGTTCAACTTCCGACGCCTGCGACCAGCGTGACCAGTCAAAGCCATGGAAAAGAGCACAGCAGATTTCATACTTTTCCAGCATGACGGCGACCGCTTCGTCCTGTTCCAATGCAGCTTTGCCAGCTCCGCCACTGTCTGAGTAGGTCGCCAGCGCGCGTTTCAATTCCGACGCGAGCCCCAGATAATCGACGACCCTTCCGCCCGGCTTATCACGGAAAACCCGGTTTACCCGGGCGATAGCTTGCATCAAGTTGTGACCGCGCATGGGCTTGTCGATATACATGGTGTGCAGATTTGGCGCGTCAAAGCCAGTGAGCCACATATCGCGCACGAGCACGACGCGGAACGGATCCGCCGGATCGTGGAAGCGTTTTGCCAGCGCCTCGCGCCGCGATTTGTTGCCGGTGTGCTGCCGCCAGTCCTCCGGATCGTTGGCATTGCCAGTCATCACGATCTTGATTTCGCCATCGCGCTCCCAATCTGGTCGGAGACGGACCAGTTCGTGATAGAGGTCGACGCAGATGCGGTGGCTCATGCAGACGATCATTGCCTTGCCCGCAAGGGCTTCCAGCCGCTCTTCGTAATGCGTCACGATATCCTGAGCGACCTGCATTAGACGTTTTTCCGCGCCCGCCAGCGCCTCAAGCTGCGCCCATTTCGTCTTTAGTTTCTCCTTGCGCTCGAACTCCTCGCCCTCGGTAACATCTTCGAAATTGGGATCGATTTCGGGACGTTCTTCCTCGTCGAGATCGAGTTTGTTCAGCCGACTTTCATAATAAATGGGGACGGTGGCGCCATCCTCTACCGAGCGCTGAATGTCGTAAATGCTGATGGTCTCCCCAAATACCGCGCGCGTGCTTCTGTCTTCCTTCTCGATCGGCGTGCCAGTGAAGCCAATGAAGGAGGCCCGGGGCAAGGCATCGCGCATGTGGCGGGCGAAGCCGGCAATGAAGGCGTACTGGCTTCGGTGCGCCTCGTCGGCGATCACCACAATGTTGCTGCGGTCGGAAAGACGGGGGTATTGGCTGCCCTTTTGCTCGGGAAAGAACTTTTGAATGGTCGTGAAGACGACGCCGCCCGATTGCACCGCCAGTTTCGCCTGCAGGTCAGCTCGGCTTTCAGCCTGAACCGGCGGCTGGCGCAGCAAGTCCTGACAGCGAGAAAAGGTGGCGAAGAGCTGATCGTCGAGATCGTTGCGATCGGTCAGCACCACCAGCGTAGGGTTCTGCATGTCGAGCTCGCGGATGACGCGACCGGCGTAGAATGCCATAGTCAAGCTCTTGCCCGAGCCCTGTGTATGCCAGACGACGCCGATACGACCATCGCCCCGCTTGCCACCGGCCGGCTGTCCGGGTTCCGTCTCTCGCCGCCCGGCCGCCCGTAGGGTCTCGCGCAGCGCCATTTCGACGGCGCCGACCTGATGGTAACCGGCCATCTTCTTCACCAGCGCGCCGCCATCGTCTTCAAAAACGATGAAATCGCGCAAGAGCGACAGCCAGCGCGCCGGCTCGCAGATTCCTTCCAGCAAGACCTGCAACTCGGGCTTGTCTCCGTCATCTGACGCTTGACCGGGGAGCGAGCGCCAGGCTTTGACCCATTCGCTCCCGGCGGTGAACGTACCAACCCGCGCCTCCAAGCCATCCGACACAATCAAAGCTGCGTTCATGCTAAACAGCGTCGGCAAATCCGACTTATAGTTCTGGAGTTGGTCCCAGGCGCTCCTGATGGTCGCATTGGGGTCAACCGGGCTTTTGAGCTCAATCAGCCCAAGCGGTAGGCCATTGACGAAAAGCACCACATCCGCGCGGCGCTGATTACCCTGCTCGACCACGGTGAACTGGTTGACCGCCAGCCAATCGTTGTTTGCGGCGTCTTCATAGTCAATCACAAAAGCCTGCGCGCCGCGAATGCTACCGTCGTCAGCGCGGTACTCCACCGTGACGCCCGCCACAAGCGAAGCATGAAAACGGCGATTGCGCGCCTCCAGCGTCGCGCCTTCGGGTTGCGCCAACTTGCGAAAGGCGTCGTCCAGCGCTTGGGTGGGCAGATCGGGGTTGAGCCGGCCGAGGGCGTCGCGCAGCCTTAGCTTAAGGATGACGTCTTCGTAAGTTCCGCGTTCGGGAAAATCGCCATTGAGCGAAATATCGGGTCCGTGGGCGACGTCCCAGCCCAGGCTCTCTAGCCAGGTCAGGGCGTTTTCTTCGACATCTTTCTCTTCCATCATGACAACTGTCATAGCGTTCTTTCAAGGAATGTCTCGGCGTCAAAAGGTTCGCTGGCTGCGACTTATTCAACTTGGACTGACTGCAGGTCTAGCATGTTCCCAAGGAAGTCAAAAATCACGCTGAACTGCTGAAAGTCCTCTTCTGTGCCATTTGCGCAGAGCCAATCGCAAAGGTTCTTTTTTTCATCCTTGTTGATGGACCACTCCTCAGGAACAATTTCAGGTTCTCCACGCACTATTTTCGTGCGTCCCGGATCAACATCGATAAAGGCAGGTTTGTGTTGTCGCGCCTTTTCCAAAGTCTCTTTACTCAACAAATTCTCGATACCTTTCTTGATTGGGTGATCATCCTGCCTCGGAATGGCCTGCCTGACGAAGTTTCCATTCTCTTCACGCGATATTCCCCTATCACAGTCATACAGAAGCACTACGCCTTCGTGGACTATAGAGTCTAGAAGGTTTCTATGCTTCCAGATGTTGTCCAAATTCCCCTTGCCTCCGCCATCCAGTATTTTGACCCTTTGAAATATTGCCTCTTTACCTAGCAACTGGGAAGCTCGATGGATGTACCTCTGATCGATTGATCCCTCCACGAAGACAATGGGCTTCTGCGCCTCTTCAATGGCCGCGCGCATGTCATTCGAAAACCTAACCGTTTCGGTGAAGGCCTGATAAGCATCACCAAATTCACTAAACTCTTCGGGACTGATTCGTTGTCCTTCGGGTAGTCGGTACAAAGCGAAGCCATCTTCTCCAAATGCCCCTTGCATCCCCAGAACGAAAAGCGGGGAGTGTGTTGCAATCACGAATTGGACTTTCGGAAACAGTTTGACTAGCTCCGGGAGAACGTCATGCTGGTGAACCGCGTGAAGGTGTAGGTCTATCTCATCCACCACGACAATGCCGCGTATGTCACTAGTGCTAGTAAAGGGAGTATGGCACAAGTCAAAGTCGCGTAGGATTGATAGGAACAGATTCAGTAGAGAGGTTTCCCCACTGGACATCTGGAAGATATTCGGTACTAGCTGTTTTGCCTCTGAGTCCATGTCTGCCATGATGGAAACAACTCTATTGTGCCGTTTACCTATGCCAAATCTGACATCGTGCCTCCTTAACAGGATTCTAACTATTTGTAATGCAGCTTCGTATGTCCTTGCTGCATCGCCTGAGTAACCTGAGAACAAGGGAAGTAGTATCGTATTGTTGCCTGAATTGACAGGGAAATTCTGTATCTGAAGTTCCAAGGCAGCCCTATCATAAACCACCTCGAACAGCCAGTTTTGGTTTGCGTGGAGCGGCGAGGATGCAATAACGTTACGACTAGTTTGTCCAGCTAGATGGCGTGCATCCATATATTGAGCTTGGGCTCTTAAGTTCTCCTCATTCAGCCAAGCCGGTTCCTCAAACCGGTTGAATGGGAAATATAGGACACAGTTTTCCGCAAATATCTCTTCGACTCTCTTGGTCGTGTTACGATCGTTGACGAGGTTTGAGTCATAGTGGTCGTTATCTTCTGATCCTATTTTCTCCCACAAGGTCTGGGCGGCAGTCCCTGATATTCCCGTAGGAACGTCAGGATACTCCAGCTTGCTACGCCGCGTTCTTATTTCACTGGTATAGAACGAGCTATCATAGTCAACCCTGGCGAAGTAGTACTCGCCGCCTGGCTTGATGTAAGCACTACTTCGCAGTTTGTATACTTTGCCCGGCTCAACTTCAGGGGACTCTGGAAAAGCAACTCCTTTAGCTTCGATGAGTCCGTTTACAATATGAGACAGGAGGATGCTCTTCCCAGAACCATTCTCACCCACTAGGATAACTGGTTTAGGAGTCTCACCCTCAAAGGGCAACTCGATATCGAGTTTCTCGAGAGGTCCGTAGTTGACTATCTGGATTCGCTTTGTATACATGGAACGCTCTGGGTCTGATTAGACTTTAACCGCTCCCGACACCAGCCCCGGCAGCAGGGCATCCCGCTGAGCGGCAAGGGAGTGGGACTCGTGGGTTGCCGATACGATTCGATTAACGCATGGCTCGACCAGTTCGGTGAAGGCTTTGGACACTTCCATGCTTGGAAGTGCGATTGTGTAACGAGACATGTCTGACCAATTGGTGCGCGGCATCCTTGTGCCAGTGGACGTAGCATCCGTATAGTCCACAAACTCTGGGCTAGATGTATGACCAAGGACAAATCCAAACCACAGATTGGAATTGGGCCGCATAACAACGATGTCTGTTGAGCACACCCCACTCAATGGAGCAACGCCAACCTTGTGGAAGTACGGTCGTAGTTTGCCGAACAATATGTCTCCCTGCTCGAACTTGAACTTGTTGCTGGCTAATCCATCTGCGTTGCTCCATTGCGTAAGCGCGATGCAACGCTTGGGCATGTGTTCAAGCGCAATATAAGGTGACTCTGCGTCAATCTCCTCCGGCTTTACAACTGACCGGCATTGCCTTGCCACCTCCCCCAACTCCTTCACCTCCCACCCCTCGGGAATCTCCCCCAACTCGGACGTCACAAGCCGATCGGGAAAGAGCGCGGCGATATGCGGCGGCAGGCCCGTATCGCGCCCCTCCATCTTGGCGCGGACGGGGTCGAAATCGACGAACCAGGACTTGAAGAGTGCGCGGGCCATGGCTTCAAGCGTTTCGTTCATGCGCCGGTTGAGCTCGATCTTGTCGTCCAGCGTTCCGAGTATGTGGGCGATGGCGCGCTGTTCTGGGAGGGGTGGAAGGGGAATTTCAAGGGATTCGATCATGCCCTTTGTAAGGGCGTTTCGAGTGCTCCCTGAACCTGCCCATGATAGGAGTAAGGTCTGCATATCTGCAGATACCAAGTAATAGCGTAGATACTCTGGATCGAGGACCGCTGAGCCCGGTCTGACAATCGCAACGTGCTGATTTACACGAGCGGGCAGTGCGTCCATCGGGACCTGGCATACCCGTGCTACGGAGTCCCCTGTGATGTTGAGAAGTACGTCGCCTTCAAAGACCTCCACATTTTCCAAAGCGTCGGCGTGGTGTTCTCCTATGAATGCCAAACCATCACGTCGGAAGCCGTCGTTGTACACGTTCTGACTGCGTATCAGGGAGTATGGCCCACTTTCCAGGTAAACGTCTCGGCCACCACGTGGGGTCGCCCCACTTCCGATTTTGGTGCATACGTCTCCGAGCCTTGTTTTGTCCCATTCGCCTGAAGTACCGGTGAGGTCTGCTCCATAGGTGACAACTCTATCTAAAGGTAGAGGCGTCCGCTGCAACTCCACGATCTGCTTGAAGGCATCTCCAATCCGGTTGAAATCCACAACGTCGACCGTGTAGGGGAGAGATGAGTCTTCGAAAGCGTCTTTCAGGGCGCCCAGCACTTTGTGGCTAAGCTTGCCTTCACCCTCCAAGGCCAAGTCCAAATCTGAGGAGTCCTTGGTGGTCCAGTTGGCGCGGCTCCCGAAGACCCAGACTTTGACGCCCGCAGGCAGATTCTTGATCAGGATGTCCTGCACAATTCCGAGGTGGTCCGGCCTGATATCCACTGGGCTAGTCAAGGGACGCGTTCCTCTCCTGGAGTCGATTCAGCAGATAACGGGCCTCTTGGAGGAAGTCCGGAGCGCTCTCAAACACCTCCTGCGCCTTCTCTTCGTTGTAGGTGTGACTGGTGGCGCCGCGGTTCCTGCGAAACTCACGCCACTCCGGGAGCTCGGACCTGAGGAGGGCTTGCCTGTAAGCTTCGCGGATGACGTCGTTGAAGACGAGCTTGTCGATCTCCGCCGGGTTGGCAGAGGCAAGCTCCAGATAGCGCCGCAGCATCCTGAAAGAGAGCTCGTAAGTGAACTCGAACGCTTGGATGACGGCAGCCCTCAGATGCCTCTTGAGGCGAGGATCGGTCAATGCCAGGTCGGAGTTGTAGATGTCCAGGGCCTCTTCTAGCTGGGCCACGGCGTTTTCTAGCGGTGTCAAATCCAACTTCATAGGGCGCCCTCTACTTCCCAAATCCCAGCCGCGCTAGGTTGGCCTCAATCTCCGAGTCCAGCCGTCGTGCCTCAGACTGCTGCGCGCGCAGTTCCGCGGCCAGGCGCGCCATCTTGTCCGCGAAGGGCTCGGCATCCTCTTCCTCTTCTTGCGGCGCCATACCGACATAGCGTCCCGGCGTCAGCACATGGTCGTGTTTTCGTATCTCTTCCAGCGAGGCGCTCTTGCAGAAGCCGGGTTCGTCGGCGTAATCATCAGATCCGTCGCGCCAGGCATGGTAGGTTGCGGCGATATGGCCGATGTCCGCTTCCGTCAGTTGGCGGTGGGTGCGGTCGCGCATTTCGCCCATTTGGCGCGCATCAATGAATAGGACTTGGCCGCGCTGCTTCTTTTCGCGCGCCAGAAACCAGAGGCAGGCCGGGATCTGAGTTGAATAGAATAGCTGACCCGGCAGCGCCACCATGCAGTCGACCAGGTCCTTCTCGACCAGTTCCTTGCGGATTCCGCTTTCGGCCTTTTGGCCGCTGGACATAGAGCCGTTTGCCAGCACGAAGCCGGCCATGCCGCGCGGCGCCAGGTGATGGATGATGTGCTGGACCCAGGCGAAGTTGGCATTGCCTGCTGGCGGGATTCCGTATTGCCAGCGTTGATCCTCGCGCAGGCGTTCGCCGCCCCATTCGGAGACATTGAAGGGCGGGTTGGCGAGGATGAAATCGGCGCGCAAGTCGGGGTGGTGGTCGTTGTGGAAGCTGTCGCCGTGTGCGATTTGGGCGTCAATGCCGCGGATGGCCAGATTCATCTTCGCCAAACGCCAGGTGGTGTAGTTGGATTCCTGGCCGTAGATGGAGATGTCGCCTTTTGCGTTGCCGCCGTTGCCGTTGCCGCTGGCATGGGCGTCGATGAATTCGATCGATTGCACAAACATGCCCGATGAGCCGCAGCAGGGGTCATAAACGCGCCCATTAAAAGGCTTAAGCATCGCCACCAGCAGCCGGACGACGCTGCGGGGGGTGTAGAACTCGCCGCCCTTCTTGCCTTCAGCGCCAGCGAACTGCGACAAGAAGTATTCGTAGACGTTGCCCAGCACATCGCGCGCGCGGGCTTCGGCGTCGCCCACTCGCCAGTTGCTTAGCCCGTCGATCAGCTGGCCCAGCACTTGCGCGCCGAGACCGGGGCGAGCGTACTCTTTGGGCAGTACGCCTTTTAATGCCGGATTGTCCCGCTCAATGCCTGACATGGCGTCATCAATTAGCTGGCCGATGGTCGGTTGTTTCGCCTGATTCTGGATATGACCCCAGCGCGCTTCCGGTGGCACCCAGAAGATGTTTTCCGCACGGTACTCATCTTGGTCTTCCGGATCGGCGTACTCCTCCGCCTGCAACTGAAGGTGTCGCTCTTCGAATGCGTCGGAGATGTATTTCAGAAAGATAAGGCCCAAGCACACATGCTTGTATTCGGCCGCGTCTATGCTGCCGCGGAGGTTGTCGGCCATCTTCCATAGTTTCTTCTCTATGCCGTTGTCGGCTTCTGCGTTTTTGGTCGACATGAAGTATTCCTAACATATAGCGGCGCTCGAATCGCGCTGGTCGGAAAACTTTGCGATTTTATCAGAAGCGCTGAGGCAAATCCCTACACAATCTCCCCCTCCACCCGCGCCTGCCCCAGATTCCCGCGCTCCTGCTCGACTATCTCCGGATCCAGCTTCACAAACAGCGGACTCGGCGCCCGCAGCCTCTGGCCCGGCGCCAACTCGCTCGCTTTCCATTCCCCAATCGCCTTCGTCCCGTCATAGACCAGCGCCAGATGATCGCGCGTTGCTTCGCTGACCTTCTCGATCTTGAGCTCGCCGAAGAGCTGCCCGTCGTAACCGAGCATCTCGTGCACCTGCTGCGAGCTGAAAGGGACAAAGGGCGCGAAGAGTATCTTCAAATTGTCGATACAGCGCAGGGCGGCGTAAACCGAGCGGGCGGCATCGGCGCGGTCGGGCTTGAGCGCTTTCCAAGGCTCGCGTTCGTTGAGCCAGCCGTTGACCGCGCGCGCCAGCCCCAGTGTTTCTTCCAGCGCTTCTTTTAGCCGAACTGCCTCCAACAGCGCGCCGACCGTTTCGAAGCCCGCTTCGGTCCGAGCGATGATCGCTTCGTCTTCCGGCTTCAGCGTATCGTATCCCGGCGCCGCGCCATCAAAGCGTTTATAGGCGAAGCCGCAGACGCGATTGACCAGATTGCCCCAGGCCGCCAGCAGCTCATTGTTGACGCGGGCCAGGAAACCCTCCCAGGAGAAGTCGCTGTCCTGCCGCTCGGGGAAAGTGCGGGCGACATAGAAGCGCACGGCGTCGGCTTGATAGCGCTCAAGCAGGTCGGGCAGCCAGACCGCCCAATTGCGCGAGGTCGAAAACTGCTGACCCTCGATATTCATGAACTCATTGGCCGGCACATCGTAGGGCAGCTGCAGCGGGACATCGGCATAAATCGGGTCGCCTTCGTTGTAGATGCCGTCGATGCCGAGCAGCTCCGCCTGCCAGATGATGGTGTGGAAGGGGATATTGTCCTTGCCGATGAAGTTATAGATTTTGGCTTCCGGGTTGTACCACCATTGCTTCCAGGCGTCGGGCTGGCCGCTATTCTGCGCCCATTCAATGCTGGCGGTGAAATAACCCATGACCGCGTCAAACCAGACGTAGAGGCGCTTGTCTTCCCAGCCTTCCAGCGGCACGCGGATCCCCCAGTCGATATCGCGCGTGATGGGGCGGCCGCGCAGCCCCTCCTTGACAAAATTCTGGCTGAAGCGGCTGACGTTCGGGCGCCAGTGATGCTCATGCGCGGCCAGATATTCCAGGATCTGCTCGGTGAAGGCGGCCAGATCAAGGAAGTAATGTTCCGATTCGCGGCGGACCAGCTTGTCGGCGGGATTGCTGCGGCTGTGCGGGTCAATGAGCTGGATGGCGTCCATCAGGTTGCCGCAATTCTCGCATTGGTCGCCGCGGGCATAGGGATACTTGCAGATATAGCAAGTTCCCTCCACATAACGATCGGGCAAGAAACGCTTCTCGCTCTCGCTGTAGAGCAGGGTCTGCTTCTCTTTGTAAAGGTAGCCGCGCTCCAGCAGGCGCGTGAAAATGTCCTGCGCCACCCGGTGATGGTTCTCGGTGTCGGTATGCGTGAAGAGGTCATAACTGACGCCGATCTTCCGCTGCGTCCGCAGGAAGCGCTCATGATAATGCTTGAAGACTTCCAGCGGGGTCTGGCCGCGTTTGTCGGCTTCGACCGTTATCGGCGTGCCATGGCTGTCCGAGCCGCTGACCATCAGCACATGATTGCCGCGCAGACGATGATAACGGGCGAAGATATCGGCCGGCAGGTAGGCGCCCGCCAGATGCCCGATATGCAGGTCGCCGTTGGCGTAGGGCCAGGCCACCGATACATGGATGGTTTCCGCTGACATGATTCGCTCCCTTTATTGCGCAGATACTAAGGTCAAAAACAAAAAACCGCCTGTCGTTGACAGACGGTCATAAGAGGCTGCGCTGCGCTGCCTAGGCAAGCAACGAAGGCCGTCTGTCGTCGCTGACAATCGGCATCCGCATAGGCATCGCGCTCAGATGACAGTTAAGCATTGCGCGAGTGTAGCATGGGCGGGGCAGCGGCGTCAAGCGCATGGTGGAGGATGTGGAGATTGGCCCGGCGAGCCATCGGGAACTGGTCTATGATTCGCGCCCATTTCGGGCTAAATTTGCGGGCGAGTCTTGCCAATTCGGCGAGAGGCCACAGCCGGCAGCGGGAAAAGATGTGAAATCTCAGGGCGCGCCTATCGTGAATTATGCGAAACCGAGACGCGGGCGGCGAGGATTGGCTTGCCTGTTCTGGGGCGCCTTCGCTTTGGTCTGCCTGCTGGCCGCGGGCGCGGTCGTGCTGGGCGCGGTTTATGCCGGCTGGAACACCGGCCTGGCGACGGCGCGCGCGCAGGCCAGCATCACCGCTGAAGCTTACGCGCGGGAGCAATGCGAGCGCATCCCGCTTGACTTGGCCGCCGGTGGCTTGCAGCTGGCGCAAAAGCGCTTCGACGAATTGCTCAAGCAAGAGCGCCCGCCCCCCTGCCTGTTCAATCTCGCGCCGACCGCCACCGCCGCCTTCCTGCTTTCAGCCGCCAGCCCAAGCCCGCCGCCCGCGACCCCGCTCCCGCCCACGGCCACGGCGCTCTCGCCAACCGCGACGCCCCGGCCCGTCAGCAGGAGCGAGCCTCCCCGCGGCAGCGATTATGATCTCAACGCCTTGCTTGAAGAGGCGCGGATTGCGCAAAGCCTGGGCGACTACACCGCCGCTATCGATACTCTGGCCGCCATCATCAGCATCGATGGAGACTTTGAGCGGGAGACGGCCCGGCGCATGTTGCTGGAAGCGCTGACCGCCCAGGCGCTGGCCCTCTACCGCAGCGGCCGCCTGTCCGAGGCGATCGTGATGACCGACCGCGCCGAAGAATACGGCAGCATCGACGACCTCAGTTACGAACGCTACATCGCCCTGCTCTATCTCGATGGGCAGCGCGCCAAAGTCAGCAATCCGGCGGAAGCGGTGCGCAGTTTCAGCCGCCTGGTTCATGAATTCGGCCTGCGCGATTATGTGAACGGATCGGTCCTGACTGATCTGCAAGAGGCGCATCGCAATTACGCCCTGGCGCTGGCGCTGCAGGGCGAGCACTGCCCGGCGCAAGCTCAATTTCAGGCGGCGCTGGATCTTCAACCCGCCTACAGCCGCGTCAACCCGGTTGACTTGGCGGCCCGCCGCGATCAGTCGGCCCGGGCATGTCAGGGAGATAGGCAGGATGCAGGCGCAACAGCGGCGGGCGTCGAGAGTGTCGGGGTCAGCGCGGCCACGCCAGCCCCGGTTGGCCAGTCGGGGTAATTCGCCAGCATCCTCAGGCTATTCGAAACCGACGCTCAGCTTTCGACGCGCTCGATAATCGTCGCGGTCGCCATGCCGCCGCCGCAGCACATCGTCTGCAAGCCGTAGCGCGCGTCGGTCGTCTCCAGCGCATTGATCAGCGCTGTCATCAGCCGCGCGCCGGAGCCGCCCAGCGGGTGCCCGAGGGCGATAGCGCCGCCGTGGATATTGACCTTCTCCAGATCGCCGCCCGTCTCTTTTTCCCAGATGCGCGGGACGGAGGCGAAAGCCTCGTTGACTTCGAAGAGGTCGATATCGCCCAAGCGGAGCTTGGCGCGTTCAAGCACCTTGTGAGTCGCCGCGATGGGGCCGGTCAGCATCAGATGCGGGTCGCTGCCGATGGTGAGCATGGCGACGAGGCGGGCGCGCGGCTTCAAACCCAGTTGACGGGCGCGTTCAGCCCTGGTCACGAGGACGGCGGCCGCCCCATCGCTGATTTGGCTGCTGTTGCCGGCCGTGGTCACGCCGCCGCGGCTGAAGACCGGCGCCAACGCCGCCATTTTCTCCAAGGTGGTCGTCGGGCGGATGCCCTGGTCGCGCTCAATCTTCAGCGGCTTGCCCTCGTCGTCGAGGCCTTGAATCGGGACGATCTCACGCCGCAGCGCGCCGGACTCGGTGGCGGCCCAGGCGCGCCGATGGCTAAGCAGCCCCAGTTCATCCATCGCTTCCCGCGTGATGCCCCAGGCAGCCGCGATCTCATCAGAGGCGATGCCCTGCGGGATCATGTTGTAGGCTTCCATAACGCTGTCGGTGAAGGGCGATGCCCCTTCCGCCCCCAGGCTCGCGCCCATCGGCACGCGCGTCATGCTCTCGACGCCGCCGGCAATGACGAGATCCGCCTGGGCCGAAGCCACCATCGCCGCCGCCAGATGTATCGCTTGCTGGCTGCTGCCGCACTGAAAATCGATGGTTGTGGCCGGCGCCTCGATCGGCAGTTCCGCATCAAGGACGACATTGCGCGCCAGGTTCATCGTCTGCTCGCCGACCTGGCTGACGCAGCCAAATATCACGTGATCAATCGCGGATTTGTCGAGGGCGCTGCGCTCCAGCAAGGCGCGCGCCACATGCGAGCCGAGCCTGACCGGATGCTGCTCGCGCAGCCAACCACCCCGCTTGCCCAGCGCTGTGCGGATGGCGTCGACGATGACAACTTCGCTCATGGGAACATGCTCCTGCGCGGTGTCGCCTGCAATATAGCATATTCCGGCCTGGCTGCGCTACAGGCGCACAAATCAGGCGAGGCAACGGCAATGGCGAGGTCGGGCGAATGCTGGACGGGGTTATTTTAGCAGGACAGCCACGAGCGCAAGCGCGCTAACCAGGAACGGAAGACCGAAAGAAATCGCTTGGCCGATGCCCTTGAAACGTTGCTGGCGGTCGCTGATATCCTTGAGGTGTTGATCCATGGCATCGAATTTCTTGTTGATCGTGTCAAACTTTTCGTTTAATTCCCGGGTTTGCTCATTGACCACAGTGCGCACGAATTCCTTCGTCGCGAGCGCGTCCAGCTTGCCGCGGAGTTCACCGATTTCCCGTTCGTGGCGCGTGACCTGTTCAGGATCTGCCATGTTATTGTCCTGCACGTTCTTCTTGCTTTGCAAAATGATTACGCACACGTTATCGCGGATTTTAACGAATTCGTCAACTTGCGTATGATAATCTATCGAAACAGTTCCAAAATATCACAATTCATTTTGTTAACGTTTATCGCTCAAATCTGCGGCTGAGGCTCGCCGAGGCGCGCTTCAAATTCATAACCCAGCCGGCGCAGCGCTTCCACGGCGGCCGAGCGCGTCTTGTCGTTGCTGTTGTCTGCGAAGCTCAAGAGGGCGTCGATGGCGCGTGGATCGCCGATTTTGCCCAGGGCTTGGGCCGCATTATAGGGGGTGACGAAACCGGGGGCGTCCAGAGCGCGAATCAGGGGCGGCACGGCGCGGCCGTCTTTGAGCTTGCCGAGCATCAAGGCGGCGCGACCGCGCACAATCAAGTCTTCCTGGCTGTTGTCGACGATGCCGATCAGCGTGCGTAAAGCTTTTTCGCCGCCGACCATGCCGAGCTTCATGACAGCGGTGCGCCGTCTGTTTTTGTTCACATCGCGCAATTCAGCGAGGATAGCGCTTACTTTGCCGTTCTGTTCCGTGTCCACCATGGGCCGCCGCCTTTCGCCTGGTCGCGCCTTCGCTATCGAGCAATTGATCGGTTTCAGCCTATCCGCCAATCAGATGACGCTGGCGGAAATGGCTTGCCGCCTCGCGTTATTTTACCGCGTCTTGCGACAATCTTCTATTGGATAAGCGATTGGATTTGAGCAGAACGCACAAAAACTTGTCGCCGCGCGGAGCGATTGCAAAGAGTCCATTCCCGCGGGAACGGGGCCGGCGGCGCGCTAGGGCGGCGGCGCTTCGACCCGCAGCTGGCCGTCGTGGATGCGGCAGACGCGGTCGGCTTGACGCGCGATTTCGGCGCTGTGCGTGGCCATGATCAAGGTCTTGCCCGCTTCGCGCGTCAGCCGCAGCAGCAGCCGAATCACCGCTTCGCCCGCCTCGTCGTCAAGGTTGCCGGTGGGCTCATCGGCGAGCACAATCTGCGGCTCGTTCAGGAGCGCCCGCGCGATGGCGACGCGCTGCTGCTCGCCACCGCTGAGCTTGTCGGGAAAGGTCCCCGCGCGATCGGCCAAGCCGACCTGCCGCAGGAGATCATCCGCGAGCGATTCCACCGCCTGGCGCCGCGCTCCGCCCAATTCTTGCGGCAGCGTGATATTCTCCCGAACGGTACAGGTCGGGATCAAATTGAAGAATTGAAAAACGATGCCAATGTTGTCCCGGCGAAACAGCGTAAGCTGCCGGTCGTTGAGCGGCGTGATGTCGCAGCCGGCAATCCGGATTTCTCCGCTGTCGGGGCTGTCGATGCCGCTCAAGAGATTCAGCAGGGTGCTTTTGCCGCTGCCGCTGGCGCCCAGCACCGCCAGGAATTCGCCTGCGCCGATATCAAGGCTGACGCCATCCAGCACGCGCAAACGGCGGTCGCCCTCCATATAAGCCTTGCGCAGCTCGCGGATTTCGACGATTGTGTTCTTTTTCATGCCTTCACCCGGGCGATTCTGCGCGCCTTTTCCCGGGCAGCGCCGTATAAAAATATAAGAGCGGCAGAAACGGCCCGCGCAAACACTAAAGCACGCGCGCCAGAATTGCTAGTCCGTCTCGCAGCCGGTCCCAGCGGGCCGAGCAAAAAGGGCTCAGATACGGCGCCCGATGCAATCTGGAAAACGCTCTCGCCCCCTGCGCTCTATGGTGAAAACGCCAGTACGCGCTTCGCCAGCGGAAAAACAAGCGCGATGTTTACCTATCCCATCATGCGCATATCATCGTTTTGCCTTATGATTAAGAGGCAGAATGTCCATATTATGTGGCCTGTATGGCCAATTCTTTTTGCAGGAGGCAAGATCATGAAGCGAACCCACCTTTTCGCAATCTTTATTCTGGCGCTGTTGACGCTCATTCCCGTTGCGAGCGGGCAAGACGACGCCGAGCTAATCACATCGGCAAACCCGGAAACGGTGAATCCGGCGGCGCATATCAGTTTCCCGCCGCCCGTGTATGTGGTTCGCGACAGCGTTGACATCCGCGGAACCGTCGTCTGGGACGTCATGCGCAACTTCTTCATCGAGTTCCGCCCCCTTGTGCTGGCCATGGTGACGGCTGATGAAGAGGCGGCCCACCAATGGTTCCCGGCGACCTTGCCGCGGATCGAAACGGTGGAAGACGGTGTGCTCGGCACATGGAATACCGCTACCCTGCGGGATGGCCTGTACGAAATTCGCCTGACGATAAACACCGGCGGCAATATGCCGGAATATGTCCGCGTCAGCCCCATCCGCGTGGAGAACAGCCCGCCGCCCTTCGCCGCGGAGGAGCAGGCTATGGACGCGCCCATGGAACCGGAGGGCGAGCAGGAGCCGATGGCCGAGGACGAGCAGGAGCCCATGACCGAGCCGGAAGAGGAAGCACTGCCGGAGTCGACGCCGCGCGTCATCGCCACGGTGAACTCGAACGTGCGCGCCGGCGATTCGACGCAGCACGCCGTCATCGGTCATCTGATGGAGGGTGACTCGGCGCTGGTCAAGGGCATCAGCGCCTTCGGGACAAACTGGTATTACATTGAACTGGCGAATGGACGGAACGGGTTCATATTCCCGGGCATCGTGCGCACTGAGGGCGATTTCCAAAACTTGCCGCGCATCAATCCGCCGCCCCTGCCGCCAACGCCGGTCCCAATCCCGACGCCCGTGCCACCGCCCCCGCAGCCACAACCGCAGCCGCAACCGCAGCAGCCGACAACCGGCGCCGACCTTTACATCGAGTCCGTGGTGATCAACCCCCATCCGGTGACCTGCGGCCAAACCTACGAAATCAGAGCCACGGTGAGAAACGGCGGTTCGGGCGCTTCAACAAGCGGTGGCATCATAACCGTGCGCGACAGCGGGCTATCCGGCTCGGCGCCGGCCGAATCCACCGTGATCGCTTTCGGCCCGCTTGCGCCCGGCCATGCGCAAGTTGTTGTCGGCCATCTGACGCCGACCATCCACGTTGAAACCTTGCATCACATCAACCTGTATCTCGATACGCAGAATCAGGTGGCGGAGACCAACGAGAACAACAATCACCGCGCGGAGCAGCCCTACTTCCTTACTGGCCGCTGCTAGACTTCCACTGCCCGAGGCGGGGCGGGTTCAGGCTCGCTCCGCCCTGCTGTTTTCCGCAAGACCGTATAGCGATTCAGGTCGCGCTCGGCGCCATCAGCGCGATAATCGGCGATGACCGGCAAGCCTGTCGCGTCAATCAATTGCGCGTGCTCGGCATCATCGACATAGTGGCAATAGCGCAGGGCCCGTTCGCCCCGGCGCCAATCCAGCAGATAATCATGCGCCTCCACTTCAATGCCCGCGGGCCAGGGCTGGATACGTTCCCGAAAGCGCGCCCGCTCATAGAAGCGCCAAGCCGCGAAGACGAGATATCCGCCGGGCAGGACGGACCTGGCGGCCGCGGCCATCAGCGCCCGCCGGTTGCTGAAACCCGGCACGTGATGGAGCAGCCCGAAAAGGGCGACCAACTGCGCCTGCTCCCGCGGCGGCCTCTCCAGCACGATATCCGCTTCAATCAGCCGGGCTTCAATGTTTGACGCTGCGGCCGCTTGACGCCGGGCGCGGGCCAGCAGATCCGCATTGCTGTCGATGCCGATATACTCGAAGCGCTGTGACTGCCGCGCCGCCAGAAAACTGGCGAAGCGCCCGTTGCCGCAGCCCAGATCCAGCACCGAGCGCAGCGGAAGATCAATCACCGCGAGCAGCCGCTCCCAGCCCTGCCAGGCGGCTTGGCGCGCCGCGTCGAATTCAGCGGCCGTCGCGCAATAGAAGTCGCGATTGATCCGGTTGAGCCGCTTTATCGTCGATCGATTCATCACGCCATTTCCCGCGCCAGGCGGCCATCAGAAATTCGGAAGCGAAAGACCTGAAAGCAGGTAAGATGCGCCGCGCTATTGTCGTCTTATGTTATGAAGACGATAAACGCCTCAAATTCACGGCGCTCGTTGCCGCCGCGCATTGCTTGAACAGATTTTACCCCGCTCAGGAATAGATAAGTAAAACCAAGTAAGTAATTGAAATGTTACTATTAGAAGAACTGTAGGGGCGTTTGACCCGCAGTGTCTACGCGCGGCGCTGAAACGCCCGAAAAATGGAAACACCTAATTGGGCTTTCTCCGCGCTCTCTGCGTTCTCTGTAGTTCATTTTTTGCGAGACTTACTTGCACATACTTATGTTATAGTGTGGCTAGACCGGCCAGACATGTTGAGCATGTCGGATGAGTGACGCGCGCGGGGACTATTGCATTGTTACGAGGGTCAAATGCGCGTATACGAAATGAGGCGGAAATGTCAGAGGGTCAGAATTACCAACAGCGCCTGAATGAAGGGCGCACCAAATTCCAGTCGGTCTACAACAAAGCATTTTGGCGCGAGCTCCTGAGCCAGCTGACCGGCCGGCACCAGGACTTGCTCAATTTCGACGAGATTCGCAGCCGCCTGCACCTGCATGAAGAGCACTACGAGGGCGTGCGCGATGTGCCGCTGGAGCAGATCGCGGGCAGCGTCGGGCGCTACAAAGATTTCACGGCCACTTTCCTGCCGCGCAAATCCGGCATGAAAGAACGTTGGAGCCGCGTCTATGCGCTGGCGAACAGCCTGGAAGGGCCGCCGCCGATTGAACTGTACAAGGTGGGCGATGTCTATTTCGTCCGCGATGGCAACCACCGCGTCTCAGTGGCGCGGCAGCTGCGCGCCAAGACTATCCAGGCGCATGTGATCGAAATGCCGACAACGATTCCCTTGCGGCCGGGCATGAGCCATCGGGAGCTGGAAGCGGCCGAAGCTTACGCCAACTTTCTCGATGAGACCGGGCTTTCGCGGGCGGTGCCCGAGCATGAATCGATCGAGCTCACCGAGCCGTCGCGCTACCACGAGCTCATGGGGCACATCTTCCTGCACGAGCGGGTGATGGAACCGCTGGAAGGCCATGCGCTGACGACCGAGGAAGCGACCGCCGATTGGTACTATACGATGTACAAGCCCGCCATCGCGCTGATACGCAAGTACGATGTGCTGAGCTTGGCCAAAGGCAAGCACGACGCGCGCACCGAGGGTGATCTCTTCCTCTGGCTGATGAACAATCTGCTGGACCTGCGCCACCAATACGGCGATGACGCGCCCGTGAAGTCGATCAGCGGCGCGCTCAAGACCTATTTGGAAGAGGAGCATGTGCGCGTGCCCGAAGCCTTGGAGAGTGAAGGCGATCAATCCCTGCTATTGACGCGCTCGCAGGCGCTAAAGGCCGTCCGCGCCAAGCGCCAGCCCCGCCCGCCGGAGCCGGAAGATCGCTCCGAGACCGATGCGCTGATTACGTGACAGCCGCTGTTTATCGGCGCGGCTCCTCCAATGCGGTGAGTTTCATAAAGGCGCGCTCGCGCTGTGGCAAACTGGCGAGGAATGTCTCGTCAGGTTCCAAGTCATGCAGACCGAGCGCGTCATAAGCTCTCTTGATATTATCGGTAACACTGCTCAATTTTATGCCCAGTTCGTTGGCGATGAGCGCGGACGGCATCCCTTCTATGGCAAAGAGTTCGATCGTCCGGCGGACGCGCGGCGTCAAGCCCGGATATTGGCGCGGGCTGGGCAGGCGCACCGCATAATCCTTTCCCAGGCGCCGGTGATTGAGCATACGGCGTGCTTCATCCATCTTATGGCTGTAGAGCAATTCGTCCGGGCGCAGTTCGGTGGCCGCGATGCAAACCGCCGAGGCGACATGGAAGCGCACATCCTCTTTGTGAAGAAAGGCGCGGGCGCCACCTTCCGCGGCGGCGTAGAACAAGTCGAGGTCGTCAACATGCGACAAGCAAACAAGGGTCGCCCCATCTACGGTGTCGACCAGGCGCCGAATCGACCGGCGGAGATCCCCGCGCTCGCCGACATTATTGACATCGAGGATGATGACATCGGGATAAGCGGCGGGGGCGCTGCCGCCAAGCGATTGCCAGAAGTCTTCCAAGCTCGAGTAATCGGTCAGCGCCCGCGTACGACGGTCCCAGGCCAGATAGGCATGGATTGCTTTTTCGGTGTAATAATCGCTGTCGATAAGGGCTACCTTGAGGTTAATGTTGTCAAGGTCTGTCATTGCGATTCTCCCCGCTTCAGATAAGCGACCACTTCCGCAGCGAGATCGTAATCGCCGCCGGGGATGATGTACGCGCCCTGAATCAGCCCGCTCATTTGGTCCAGCAGCTCCTGCGCGATCACGACGCCTTCCCGCCGCGCTTCAGCGCCCGCATGCGCAATCCGCTCGATGATGGAGTCGGGAATGGTGATGCCCGGCACTTCGTTGTTCAAGAAACGCGCCTGACGCAGGCTGTGCAGGGGCATGACCGCCATCAAAACCGGCAGGTCAAAATCGGCGCCCGTCAACTCCTCGTAGCGCTGGTGAAAACGGCGAATCCGATCCGGATCGAAAATCGCCTGCCCCAGGGCGAAGTCTGCGCCGGCCTTCAGCTTGTTCCGCAAAACGCGGACTTCGCGGTCGATATCTTCGGCGCTCATGTTGAGGGCGCAGCCGACGGTGAAGCTGCTCGGATAGCCGATGCTGTGCCCGGCCATGTCCACGCCTCGGTTCATGCCCTGCTTGATGACGTCAATCAGCCGGGACGGCGTCACATCGCTCAGGTCGCTGGCATCCGGAAAGTCGCCAATGCGCGTGGGATCGCCCATCACGACGAACAGATTGCGCAAACCGAGGGCATGAGAAGCGAGCAGGTCGCCCTGAACCCGCAGCATGTTGCGCCCGCGCGTGGGGAAATGCAAAACGGTCTCGATGCCGAGTTGAGTTTGCAGCAAGTGCGCCACCGCCCAGGCGCTCATTTTCATGCGGGCGGCCGGTGTATCGGCGACGTTGATCAAATCAGCGCCGGCCGCTCTCAGGCGGCGCGCAACCGCGAGCAGCTGCTCGGTATGATAGCTGCGCGGCGGCGCCATCTCGACCGTGACGGTGAATTGACCGGCCGCAAGCCTTTCGGAGAGCTCGGTCGGATGATCGGCCGCTTGCTCTTCGTGCTGGATATCGATCTCGCCGATATGCAGATCAACGAAGTCGGCGCTTGGCTGATCGAGGGCGCGGCGCATGGCGGCGATATGCTCGGGCGTCGTGCCACAGCAGCCGCCGATCACGGTCGCGCCGATATTGACGAAGGTGGTGGCGCAATCGGCAAAGTATTCGGCGGTGGCGGGATAAAGAATGCGCCCGCCGACCACCTCGGGGAAGCCAGCGTTGGGCATGGCGGAGAAGACGGCGTCGGGCACGGCGTAGCGCATCTGCCTCAAGACCTCGGCGATGCCGGCCGGCCCGCTGCCGCAGTTGCCGCCGATGACGTCGGCGCCGGTCCGATACAGATCGTTGGCGACGCGCGCCGGCGGATAACCGGCGTAACTCAGGTTCTCATGATAGAAGGTCGCTTGCGCAATGATGGGCAGGTCGGCGTCCAGCTCCCGCAGCACGCTGATGGCGAGCAGCAATTCCTTATGCTCGCTGAAAGTTTCGAATTGAATCGCGTCGCAGCCGGCCGTCAGCAATGCCAGGATCTGGGCGGCATAGGCGGCTTTGGCTTCCTCCTGGCTGAGGCGGCCGTAGGGATAGATGCCGACGCCCAAGGGCCCGACCGAGCCGGCGATGTAGACATCACTGTTTTCGCTTTCGGCGATGGCCAGCCGCGCCAACTCAACGCCGCGCCGGTTGTACAGCTCGACATGCTGCGCCCGCCCGGCGCCTCCCAGCTTGAAGCTGTTGGCGCCAAAAGTATTGGTCTCGATCAGCTCTGCGCCGGCCGCCACATAAGCCTTGTGGATGGCGAGCACGATTTCCGGGTCTTCGACATTCATGGCGTCGAAGCAGGCATCGGCGCGCGCATGCGATTCATGATGCAGCACGGTGCCCATCGCGCCGTCAGCCAGGATGGGAACGCCCCTTTGCAATCTTTCGCGGAAACTCGGCTTGGTCATTTTCCTGCCACGCGACCCATCTTTACGCGCTCGATTCTATCTGTGAGCCTGTCTAAATGTGTAGGGGCGTCTCGCCGAGACCCCCGCGACCGAATAGAATAAACTAGGGTGTCTCAGCGAAACGCCCCTACAAGTCGCCGTCATTGTTGAAAGGCCGATGGCTCATTCGCTACCCAAAATACGCGAATCCCGTATGCTATATGAAGCGGCGTCCCTGCCAACTGCCGCGATTCTAGCAGAAAAGCGAGCGCTCTACGATTGAAGACGACGACAGAATTGGCGGCCAGGCTGCGGCGAGGACGCGCGAAGCTGGAAGCCGGTGTTCAAAGCCTCAGCGCGCGCAAGATCTTCACCTGGCTGGCGGCGAATCTGCTGCGCATCCTCCGCTTGAGCCGGGCGCAAGTCCGCGGCGGCCGGAAGCTCCTCAAGCGCGACGGCGTCTGGTACGTGCCGCTCTGGCTGCCCATCGCCTTGCTAATCGTTCTGATTTCCACACCCGTTTGGGATGACGCCGCGCAGGTCGCCGGTCGCTTGTCGGCGGCGGCGCTTCACTTGATCCAGGGCGGAAGCGATGTCGAGCTGGCCGCGTTTTTCGCGCCGGCGGTCCGCCACTGGTCGGAGGAGATCAAGCGTTGGTCGGCGCAGCATGAGGTGGATCCCCATCTGCTGGCGACGGTGATGCAGATCGAGTCTTGCGGGCACCCCGAAGTGATCAGCAATGCCGGCGCCCGCGGCTTGTTCCAGGTCATGCCCTTTCACTTTGACGCGGGCGAAGACATGCTGGACCCAAATACAAACGCGGCGCGCGGCGCCAGTTACCTAAAATACTGCGCCGGCGCGGCCGATGAAGTAATTGGGCGGGCGCTGGCCTGTTACAACGGCGGGCCGTCGGTGCTCAAGCGGGCGCGGGAAAGCTGGTCCCACGAGACACAGAAGTATTATCGCTGGGGTGTGGGCATTTACAGCGACGCGATCGCAGGCGCCTCCCGCAGCGAAACTTTCGAGCGATGGCTGGCGGCGGGCGGCGAACGCTTGTGCGCGAGCGCGCTGGAGGCGGTCAAGAGCGAAACTGACGGAACGCCCTAGCGGAAGCTGCGCATCACCGAGAGCACTTTGCCCTTGACCTCGCAATTGGCGGGATGCACATAGATCGGCTCATAGGCGTTGTTGGCCGGCTGCAAGCGGATGCTTTCGGCTTCGCGATAAAAATGCTTGAGCGTGGTTTCATTGGCTTCGGGCAGCCAGGCCGCCACCATCTCGCCATTGTCCGCCGTATGCTGCCGGCGCAGGATGACGATATCGCCATCCTGTATCATCGAGTCGACCATGGAATCGCCGCGCACGGTCAGCGCGTACACCTCGCTCTCGTCGAAGCCGCCCAGCAATTGCGGCGGCACGGCGATGTAGTCGTCCTCGTCGATGTGATGGCCGATATCTTCCGGCAGAGAAATGGGCTCGCCCGCTGCGATCCGCCCGACCAGCGCCACCCGAGGCTGGGCAGGCGCTCCATAGACACGCGGCGCCGGCGCCAGGCCCGGAATGGCGGCAACAATGCGCAGCCCGCGCGATACTTTGCCCGAGCGCTCGATATAACCGGCGTCCACCAGCTTGTTGAGATTGTAATTGACCACAGAGGTTGAGCCGATGTCGCATTCCTCGCCGATTTCGCGAATGCTGGGCGGGAAACCGCGTTCCTGCGTATAACTGTGCATGAAGCGCATCATATGCTGCTGACGCTTGGACAGTCTGCTGAATTCCTTCATGAGTGCACCCGCCTCCCCTAAGCTGCGACACCGCCTGACAAGCAGTATACACGAACATTTGTTTTCGTGTCAAATGCTCTAGCCACTTTTTTCGCCGACATTCAGAATGTAGGGGGACATGGCATGTCGACCGCTTCGAAATAGATGCGCGTTCGGGCGACTTGATAAGCCGCCTATACATTCCCTCCTGAGAGAGGCCCAGCTAGCCAGGCAGATCCCGCAGCGGGTCATCGCGCCGCAGGACGCCGACGCCCCCTTTGATCAAACGCTGATTGCCGCTGGCCGGCAGGTCGAAGGTGTACACCGGCCTTCCCTGCTCCTGCGCGAAGCGCGCGCAGTACATGGCGCCGCCATCTTGCTTCGATTCGACGACAATGACGGCGCGGCTCAGCCCGCTGATGATGCGGTTGCGCGATACCAGCCGCTGGGCATTGGCGCCCCAGCGCGGATGCACTTCGCTGAGCAGCGCGCCCGTCATGCGAATTCGCTCGGCGAGGGCGCGGTTCGCCTCCGGATAAACATTGAGGATGCCGCTGCCAAGCGCGGCCACAGTGAGGCCGCCCGCCGCCAAAGCGCCAGTATGCGCCGCGGCGTCAATGCCCAGCGCCAGCCCGCTGACGACAGTGCGACCCGCGCGCGCCAGTTTCAGCGCCAGCTCAAGCGTCAGGTAGCGCGCTGCTTTTGAAGGGAGGCGCGTGCCGACGATCGCCACCGAGCTGGCCCAGGCGTGCTCCGGCAAGACGCGGCTGGCGAAGAGCAGCGGCGGCGAATCATCATCTTCGCGGAGCACTGCGGGGTAGCCTTCTTCGCCCCGCAGCAGCGCCTTGATGTCCCGCTCGCCCCAGGCGGCCACTTCCGGCGCCAGCAGGTCGAGGTCGATTGCCGCAATCTCGCCCGCGATTTTCTCGCCCACGCCCGACACTTTCATCAACTCGCGCCGGGGCGCGGCCAACACAGCGTCCAGATCGCCATTGAAATGGTTGCGCAGGTTTTTCATTGTCACCGCGCCGATATTGGGCGAGAGGCTGAGCGCTATCGATTGCAGCTGGGCGTGAATATCAGCCATCTTCATAGTATTCGACGATGGAAAGCTGGATCGTATTCATGAAGGTGTTCACCTGGCGCAGCAGCGTCGACCATTCGGATGAGCTTTTGGGCGGCGACAGCTCCGACCAGGTCAAGATCGAGTTGGGGACAAAGTCGCTGAAAAAATAAAAGCCGCGCATCGCCTGCGGCAGGGTCAGCCCATCGGCGATCAGAGTGCCGGCATAATCTTTGCCCAGTGTTATCGCCGTCGCCAGGTTGGCATCGGGCGCGCCAGCGGCGACATAGCGGCGTATCGCCTCAAGCACGCGCCGGCCCTGCTCGCGCAAATGCCCTTTGCCTTCTTCGCTTATCGCCACATACCAAGGCGCCGACTCCAGGCGCTCGCTGCCGACTTGCATGCGCGTCTGGCCAAGCGCGTTCTGGATGATCACCTGAAGCTCAATAGGCTGGATATCGCCCTGCGAATCGACATATTCGGTCAAATCATTGATGTTGAAACGGCGGTGCTTGCCGGCGGTGCGGCGAAAAGGCAGCTTGCCGCTGTCGGCCCAGTTGCGGACGGTGGCCGGATGCACGCCAAGAATCTCGGCGGCGCGGCGCAAACCGACCCATTCGCTGCTCACGATGCTGCTCGCCTTCCGCCTGATATGACGCCTGTTTATCGGGTTAGCATAGTATACCCAAACGGAGATTTCAGTCAATGCGCTGCCCATCCGCTGCAGCGGACGAAACTTGCGCAGCCGCGTCAGCGTTGGGGCAGCCGCCGCCAATCGGGCGGACGCCGCTTTAGCCGCCAGCGCCAGCCGACCGGATAACCGATCATCTTGGCGACATCGCCCGTGAGGCGGAGCAAAGGAATCAGCGCGATGCAGCGGAGCCAAACCGGCAAAGACCGGTCGGGCGCGCGGCGCATCACGGCCGGAAGACGGCGGTAAGGCTGCCTTAGATAGACGGCGGCGCCGACCAAGAAAAACAGCCAGAGCGCCGGGTCAACCAGGGCGCCAGCCAACAGGATGCCCGGCGCCAGCGCCAGATAGGTCAGGTAGCGGATGAAGTGGCGTTTGGGCCAGAGATTCGCTTTGCCATCGCCGCGGGCATAAAAGTAATACTGCCGGAAGAACTGACGCAGATTCCGGCGCGGACGAAAGCGGGCCAGCGCGTCCGGCGCGAAGGCGAAAACGCTCCCCCCCGCGCGCAAGCGCATGTCAAAGACCAGATCTTCGCAGAAATCCAGCCATTCGGGATAACCGCCAATGCCCTCCGCCGCCGACTTGCGGAAAGCGATGCTGCGGCTGCTCGGCAGGAAGGAGGCGCCGTCAATCTCCTCCGCCAGCGGCAACGTGGCCGCGCCCAGCGCGGTTTCAAAGGCGGTCTGCGGATCGGCTACAAAGAAGCCGCCGACAACATCCAGCTTGGGATCCGCCAGCAGCGGCCGCGTGATCGCTTCAAGCCAGTCCTCATTCAGCCGCACGCCGGCATCGGTGACCGCGATGATATCGCCGCGCGCTTCGGTGATGGCCCGGTTGCGTCCCTGGCTGATATTGCAGCCGGCTTCGACGAAGAGGCGCAGCGGCAATTCATCGGCGTAACGTTTCATGATCGACAGCGTGTCGTCGCTGCTGCCGCCGTCGACGATGACAATCTCATCCGGCAGCCTCGAGCCCCGCTGGATCGAATCGAAGAGTTGGCGGATATTGTCGCCTTCGTTAAGGACGGTTGCGATCAGGCTGATCATGGCGTTCTTTAGCGAAACAATCGCACTCAGTGTACAGCGAAACTGATGTCCGGACTCATTTAATCAACACCGGGCATATTGTGCGCTTCGAGCATGGTCTTGCGGAAACGATGCACATGGCCGTCCCCGCGCTCGGTCAACAGCGCGCCCCCGGCGACGATGCTGATGAAACCCAGCGCTCGCAGCCGCGCCAGAACGCGCCCCATCTTGCGCGGCGTCCAGCGGAAATGCGCATGCAAGGTGGCGACGCGCAATTCTGTCGCCGCCTGCGCCGTATGCTGATGATTGTGGATATGCGCCAGCACCACCTGATCCTCAAAGAGCCGGCGGCGGATGGCGCGGCGGATCAACGTTGAGATCAGCCCGTAGCGCGGCGATAAAACCCAGGCGAGGGTGAACAGGATAAAGATCATTAGCACCATGGAGGCGCTGATGGAAGAATCCCAGGCTTCGATCAATGCCAGCCCGAAGAGCCGATTGACGGCGGCGATGCCCTCCGCGATCGGGATGAAGCCGAAAAGTTGACCGCGCGCCAGGTCATAGCCAAAATAGGCGCCGGCCGCGCCAATTAGCGGGCTCAGCAGCAGCATCAGCGCCAGGCGGTCCGTCAACAAGTACGCGGCGGCGGGCGGGATGATGAAGAAGGCGATCACCAATATCGAGCCGACCGCGTCAAATGCGCCGACCGCGACCAAGCTGACGAGAATCATCAGCGCGTAGTGCATCAGGCCGGGGCGGAAGCCGAGGGCCATCGCCAAGGCCGGGTCAAAGGTGGAGAGCTTGAGTTCCTTATAGAAGACGAGGACGAAAGCGAGCGTGAGCAGCGTCATTATCGAAGTGACGGCAATTGACTTCGGGAAAAATACCAGGGCCGGTTCGCGCTCCAGCAAGCCGGCGCTCCAGGCTCGGGCCGGGCTGTAATCGCCGCAATTGCCGCAGACTTCAATAAATTCGGCCCGGCGGTCCCGCGGGCTGATGCCAAGCGCGCGGCAATTCAGGCATTGGCGCGTCATTTTGGCGGCGGGATGATCTTCCGTGACCGTGACCGTCTCGCAATGCTCGAAGCAGTGGCTGTTGCTATTGGCCCATGCCAGCCCGATCTCGCCGACCAGCACGGCGTCTTCATCAAGATGCACATCATCGACGAAGCGCGACACCAGTATGACCGCGATGGCGAAGAGCAGCGGGAAAGCCAAACCCAGGGCGGCGTCCTGGCGCACGAGACCGGAGCGGTAGAGCATCTCCGTCAGCAGAACCGTGCCGACGCCGGCCAGAGACGCGCCCAGGATCAGCCAGGGTGATGAAGTATCGCCCGCGACGCCGAAGACCTTGGTCATCAAGAGAAAGGCGACGACGATGCCCAGCAGCACTGTATGGCTGATAGCGTCGCTGGTCAGCGACATGCCGCGCAAAAGCAGGAAGACCCCCAGCAGCGCGCCGCTGATGGCGATCAGACAGCCGATCAATGTCGCTGTATTCTGAGGCGAGCGCAAGAGTGCATTGAGCTCGCCGCGGGTCAGGAAGTTGAGCAGAAACTCAATGAGGAAGCGCTCCAGGGGCATCATCCGCCGGCGCTCCCCGGCAATCTGCGCTCCAATTCGGCGATGGCCGCCGCCGGCAGCCGGGACGCGATGTCCACATAGCGCTCTTCCGCCACAATCGGCAGATTGAGCTCATGGGCGTGGAGACGGTATACATTCCATAGCGCCTGGTTGCGCCCGTCGCGCCGCGCCAAGTCAATGCCGCTTTGGCTGAGCTGCCAGCCGTCAGCGCCCAGCCGCACATGACCATCGCCGCGCAGCTGGCTCAAGCCCAACTCGGCGCTGCGGTCGCCGACGCCGCGGATGAACGCGTCAGGAACGGGCGACTCGGCAGCGCCATGCGCCAGGGCGTAACGGTACAGATCGCGCAGTGTATTGCGGGCGGCGAAACGCCGGCGGTTGGCGCGCCCCCGCAGCCGGCTCCATAACAAGCCGCGCCCGGGCGCCAAGAACAGCGACATCAGCACAAGGGCAAAAGCCACCACGATGATCATGGGACCAGTGGGAATATCACTGTCCAGCGCGCTGATGACCGCGCCGAGGCCGCCCGAGAACGCGCCGAAAACGGCCGCCAGGATGACCATCTGATCGAGCTTCTGCGTCCACTGGCGAGCGGCAACGCCGGGCGCGATCAACATGCCGACCATCAGAATCACGCCGGCCAGCTGCAAGCCCAGCACGATCGTCACCACGACCAAGGTTGAAAGCAGCGCATTGATGAGACCGACGCGGAATCCGTTCGCGCCGGCAAATTCGGCGTCGAAGGTCACCAGCTTGAATTCTTTCCAAAAGAGGGCGAGCGCCAGCAGGACGACAGCGCCGACCGCGGAGACCAGCCGCACATCGCTTTCGATGATGGCGGCCGCCTGCCCGAATATGAAATGGTCGAGGCCGGCCTGGCTGGCGTCGGGGATGGACTGGATGTAGGCCAGCAGGGCGATGCCAGCGGCGAACCAGCTCGCCAGCACGATGCCCAGCGCGGTGTCCTGCTTGATGCGCGTCGTCGTCAGCAAGGCGGCCACGAAGCGCAGGCCGAGCCAACTGGCGACCCCGGCGCCGATGAGCAGGGGACTCAACTCGCGGCCGGCCAGCAAAAAGGCGATGGCCACGCCCGGCAGGGCAGCGTGCGACAGCGCGTCCCCGACCAGGCTTTCCCGCCGCAGCACAGCGAAACAGCCGAGCGCGCCGCTCAGGACGCCCAGGATGGCGCCGCCCAAGGCGACGACGCGCACGGTATAGGTGAAGCGCAAACCGAAGAGCGCCTGGCTCAGCGGAATAACAAGGGCGCCCCCAAGCACGATGGCGGCGATGATCAGCCAGACGCGCCGGTCCTCGCCCGGGAACGCGCGGCCCGCCATCAGGGCGCGCTCGCCGTCATCAGCTGCCCGCCATGCAAATATGAGACGCGCCCGCCATAGGTCTTTTGCAGGTTTTCCAAGGTGAAGACCTCGCTGGTTGGGCCCGCCGCGATGACTTCTACATTCAGCAGCGTCACCCAATCGAAGTATTCGGCGACGGTTTGCAAATCATGATGGACCACCAGCACGGTTTTGCCCCGCTGATTCAACTGGCGCAGGATATTGACGATGGCGTTTTCGGTCACGGCGTCGACGGCGGCGAAGGGCTCGTCCATGAAATAGATTTGCGCGTCTTGCACCAGGGCGCGCGCCAGGAAGGTCCGCTGCTGCTGACCGCCGGAAAGCTGGCTGATCTGCCGCTCGGCGAAATCGGCCAGGCCGACCTGCTCCAGGGCGCCCAGCGCCAACTCCCGCTCGGAGGGCCCCGGGCGGCGAAACCAGCCCAATTTGCCGTAAAGCCCCATGGTCACAACATCAAGCACCGATGTCGGAAAGTCCCAGTCGACGCTGCCCCGTTGCGGCACATAAGCGACCAGCGAACGGGCGCGCTCATAAGGCAGCCCGGAAAAGGAGACGCTGCCGGCCGCCCGCGGAATCAGATTCAGCGCCGCTTTGATCAAGGTGCTCTTGCCGGCGCCGTTCGGCCCGACGATGGCCATCAGCACGCCTTCCGGCACATCGAGGTCGATATCCCAAATCGCCGGCTTTTCTTGATAGGCGACGGTCAGATCGTCAATGGAAAGGGCTGGTCTGTCTGGATGTTCCATCGTTCTTTTTTTTGTGACATCTCTAGGGACGTTTCGGCGAAACGCCCAGCGAAATCTGGCTGGAAATGCGAGCGTCTCAGCGAGACGTCCCTGCATTTCTCGGCTTAGCCATGGCAATCGACGTTCCATAATTCCTTGGGCGGCTGCGGCATCAAGCTCTCGGGCCAATCCGGAATGGTCACCGCCGCGCCCATGCACTGATAGGACTGCATAATCGTGAGGGCGTTCTGCGCCAGCATGCCGACATAGGTGCCGCCGAAGCCGCCCGGCTCGCCCATCGCGTCGCCGAAGAGTTCGCGCAGGCCGATGCGCGCCCCCCGCCCCTGCGCCCGCACCGCTTCAATCACCGCTTCGACTGTATCGGGCGGAATGCTGCTCTCGACGAATAGCACCGGAATCTCGTTGTCAATGACGAAATCGACCGTCTCCTGGATATCGCCGACGCCGGCTTCATCCTCGGTGCTCAAGCCTTGGATCGCCTGCATCCGCCAGCCGAAAGCGGCGCCGAAATACTGAAAGGCGTCATGCGATGTCACCAGATAGCGCTGGCCCTCCGCCACCGAGCGCAGGCCGGCATCCGCCCATTCATACAGCAGCTGAAGCCCCTCAATGTAAGCCGCGGCATTGGCGCGATAACGCTCGGCATTGGCTGGATCAAGCCCGGCCAGCCTCTCCGCCAGGCCGGCCACGCTGAGCTGCCAATTGAGCGGATCGAACCAGAAATGCGGGTCATCGACATTCACCAGCGTCTCCGACAGGTCAAAGCCGCCGATGATGAAGCCGGCGTCCTTCACCGCCTGGCTCAAGGCATAAGTGGCTATGCCCTGTTCCGACAGCGCTTCAAATATCGCATCGAACTGCCCCTCGAGGCGCAAGCCACTGTAGATCACCATCTCTGCGCGATTCATGGCGACAATGTCGGATTCCGTCGGTTGATAAAGATGCGGGTCGACGCCCGCGCCCATCAAGGCGGTGATGTCGAGGTCATCGACGCCCGCGCTCAAGATGCGAATGAGATCGGCCGCCTGCGTCGTGGTGGCGACGATCTTTACTGTGTTTTCGCCCGCGCTCCCGACCGAGCCAAGCAAAAGCGGCAGGATCAGCAGGGGCAGCAAGCAATAACGACGAATCACGGTTCAAGCCTTCCCGAAACTTATTTTAGCGGATTTAAGACTATTTTTAGACTAACTTAAAAATTCTGTCAAGGGGGATGAGCGGATTTCTCCGCCAATCTGGAAAATGCAGGGGCGATCCAAGTATCGTCCGCAATCTGTCATCATATCCCGGGATTCGTACGGGCGAGTCGGTGGGACGCCCCCGTTTTCTTTGCGATCAGCAAAACTGTACTGGACCCACGCGAGTGGACACAGCGGGTCAAACGCCCGTCCATGCGATTGCGCGAGCTCGTAGGGCGAGACTTGTCTCGCCCCTACAAATCTCGTTGTGATTGCAAACGGAATTTGGCAGGTTCATTAAAATGAGAGAACATAGAGAGCGCTAAAAATCGTGAGTAAGCAATGATATTCGACACGGTTCCACAATGGCTAATCAATCTCCGCCGCATAGGCGTAAAGGCCTGGTTAGACCACCTCGCTGTCCTCGGTATACTCGTTGGCGAAACCACAAAAAAAGGAAACCTGGCATGAACAAAACCGGATTCGGCGTCATTGGGGCAGGCATCGTCGGCGGCGGCTTGCACGCCCGCGTCTATCATCAACTGCCGCAGGCGGAATTGGTCGCCGTCTGTGATTTGGACGAAGCCCGCGCCCGCGATGTCGCCGAGCGTTACGGCGCGCCTCATGTTTACACCGATTATCGCGATTTGCTCGCGCGAGACGATATCGCCGCCGTCTCCATCGCCACACCCGATTTCGCCCACCGCGAGATCGCCGTCGCAGCGGCTCAAGCGGGCAAACACATGCTGGTGGAGAAGCCGCTGGCGACCACAGTCGAAGACGCCGACGCGATTGTGGAAGCCGCCGATGCCGCCGGCGTCAAGCTCATGGTCGACTTCCAAAACCGCGTCAGCCCGGCCTTCCTGGCGGGGAGGCAAGCGGTGCTTGCGGGCGAATTGGGCGAGCTCAAGTACATCTACGCCCGTCTCAGCAATACGACCTTTGTGCCGACGCAGATGCTGCCCTGGGCAAGCAAGAGCTCGGCGCTCTGGTTCCTCGCCAGCCATACCCTGGATATGGCTTGCTGGCTTCTGCGAGACCAGCCGACGCGCGTCTACGCCGTCAGCCGCTCCGGCGTTTTGAAGGAAATGGGCATCGATACGCAGGACTTCCATGTCGCCATCGTCGAATTTGCGCGCGGCGCCGTCGTCACGCTCGAGAATAGCTGGATCCTGCCCGAGACCGAGCCCAACGTCTTCAATCTCAAGATGGAATTGCTCGGCAGCGACGGCGTGATGTACATCAACACCTCCGATCATCGCATGGTGGAACAGTTCACGCGCAGCGGGTTGAGCCTGCCCGATGTGCTGGGAATGCCCGCCGATGACAGCCCGGCGCGGCTCAGCGGCTTCGTGTTGGAGGCGATCGCCCGTTTTGTCGACGCCGTCGTTGATGACGCGCCCCTGCTCGCCAGCGGTGAAGAGGCGGCGCTCGTCACCCGCGTCTTGACCGCCATCGAAGAATCGGCGCAAACCGGCCGGCCGGTTGAGCTTGACTGATGACCGGCGACCGTCTCTTGCTCGGCATCGACATCGGCACATCCAGCTCCAAGGGCGTACTGGCAGACCTCGACGGACGCATTGTCGCCCGGCAAACCGTCTCTCACGGCTTCGACATGCCGCAGCCCGGCTGGGCGGAGCAGGATGCCGAAAAAATCTGGTGGCGTGATTTCTGTACAATATCCCGCGCCTTGATCGCCCACGCCGAGATCGACGCGAATCGCATCGCCGGCGTCGCCTGCAGCGCCATCGCCCCGACTATGCTGCCCCTCGATGAGAACTTCCGTCCCCTGCGCCCGGCCATCCTCTACGGCATCGACACCCGCGCGGGCGTAGAAATCGCCGAGTTGAACGCCGCCCACGGCGAAGAGGCCATCTTCGAGCGCTCCGGTCATCTGCTCTCGGCGCAATCGGTCGGCCCTAAAGTTCTCTGGTATCGCAAACATCAACCCGAGCTTTTCGCCATGACGCGCAAGATCGTCACGGCGGCGACCTATCTCGTCTTTCGCCTGTGCGATAAACTCGTCGTCGATAATTATGTCGCCCCTTATTTCACGCCTTTCTTTGATGTGCGGCGAATGGCCTGGCACAAAGATTGGGTCGAGCAGGTCTGCCCGCTTGATTGGCTGCCGGAGACGCGCTGGTCCATCGAATGCGCCGGTCAGGTCACGGCGGAAGCGGCGGGTGAAACCGGCATTCCGGTCGGTACGCCTGTCGCAGTCGGCACGGCAGACGCCCTGGCTGAAGCGGTCGCCGCCGGCGCCACGTCAAATGGCGACCTGATGGTGATGTACGGCTCCACCTTGTTTCTGATCCAAACGACGGCGCGTTATCGACCGCACCGCGACCTCTGGGCGTCGGTCCATCTGACGTCGGACAAGGCGATATTGGCGGCCGGGATGGCGACTTCGGGCGCGCTGCTGACCTGGTTTCGCGATGAACTGGCCGCCGAGGAGCGGATTGACGCGCAAGCCGCTGGCGCTAACGCCTTCGCGCTGCTGTCGGAGCGGGCCGCGGGCAGCCCGCCCGGAAGCGCCGGCTTGATCACGCTGCCTTACTTCAGTGGAGAGCGCAGCCCCATCAACGATCTCGAGGCCAAGGGCGTATTCTTCGGTTTGGCCCTCAGCCACAGCCGCGCCCATCTCTACCGCAGCTGCCTCGAAGGCATCGCGTTCGGCCTGCGCCACAACATCGAGGCGATGGGGCAGGCGGGCGCCGCGCCAAAACGTCTGATCGCCATCGGCGGCGGGGCGCAAGACGCGCTCTGGCCGCAAATCTGCAGCGATGTCACCGGCCTGCCGCAAGACCTGCCCCGGCAAACAATCGGCGCAGCCTACGGCGACGCTTACATCGCGGGCATGGCGGCTGGCATCTTCGATGATTGGAAGCCGCTGCGCGAGCGCTGGCTGAAGATCGAGCGCCGCATTCAGCCGGATCCAGCGGCGAAGGCGATTTACGACGAGCTTTATCCCATCTACCGCGATCTCTACCGCGACAATCGAGACAATATGCGGCGGCTGTCGCGCTTGACTTGAAGGGCTGACGATGTTCCTGTAGGCTTGTTGTGACGGCGCAATTGCTTATGCCTGCTCGCGGTCAATGAAAGGAAATCTATATGGCGACCAAGAAAGCGGATAAGGACGCGGACAATCTGGCGGCGGTATTGGAAAAGATCCCGCAGATGTTTGGCGAGTACGCGGAAATTGGCTTGCGGATGCACAACATCATCATAGAAGCAGCGCCCAAGCTCAAGCCGCGGCTGTGGTACGGCATGCCCGGCTACGCGCGCGGCCGAAGCACACCCGTCCTCGTATTCATTCGCAAGGATGACTACCTGACCTTCGGTCTCACTGAGAAGGCGAATCTGCCCATCGACGAAGACGCGCCGCACAAGCTCATCGCCAACGCCTGGTTCCTGACCGAGCTGGACGCCGCGACCGAAGCCCGCATTGCCGAGATTGTGCGCGTGGCGACGAGTTGACTCCGGTTAAAGTCGCGCCGATTGAACTCGACGGCGGCCCGCTAAATTGAATGCGCTGTTACGCGCCTCCGGCAATTGTCACCGTCCGCGGCAGATACTCGGTCGCGGTCAGCATGAACCTGTCGTAGAAGATCGGCTGCCCCCATTCGATTGACGCTATGGGGCTGTCGACGATGCCTTCGAGATTCAGATAATCCAGGCGAGCAAAGTCGGACTCGTCAATATCCAGCCAACCTTCGAAATAGCCGCTGAAATAGAAATCAAATTCGATCTGATAATCGCCTCGCAATACGGCCGGTTTGTCGTAGAATGGATCGTAGGCGATTTGCCTTGCCTGACGCATTGAGACATTGATCTCCCTTCCGCCGATATAGCCAGTATCAAAGTTTCTAGACGGATGCCAGGGTTGGCCCAATACCCGACAGCCGTGATATTCGCCGCAAAACACACTGCCCATTAGTTCCATTTGATATGGAAACGATGAAATAAACGAACCGTCACTGTACGTATGCAGTTCAGCGCAATTCTCGTTCATCGGCGCGCGGCAGCTTGTTTCTCGCTTCCATTGTCGCAGCCGTTCGCGATCCGGTTCAAATTTGATAACGGTGTTTTCGTTCGGCGCGACGACGGCATTGTGGAAAGTCTTCTGCAACTGGCTGTCGAAAAGGCGAAGTTCAGCTCCGGAGTGGTAGCTCACAAAACGTCCGCTACGCGAAAGACCTATGAGATTAAGCGCTGCGCGCTCTGGCGTGCCAGGCACGAGTTCCGGCGCGGCTTCCTCGTACAGATTCCAGCGCCAGATGCCGCTATTCTCTTGCCACGCGATCGTGCCGCTGTCTGCGCTCCATTTTATCATCAGGTCTCCTCTGACTTGATTCTGCGAGTCTGTGGATGCGTTGCGCTCAAGCGCCGTGCGGGCGAGACGACCCAATTCGTAGGGTACGCCGTGTTGACGATAAATATAGACAGCGACATGATCGTCATCCCAAACGGCCACCATATTGCTGTCGGGTGAAAATGCCGCATTCTGTCCCGGTTTCTTAATTTGGTCTCGAAATGATTCCTCCATAAAGCGCTTGCCCCAAATGTAGTTGAATACCAGCGTGTCGTCGCCCGCGCGGTAGACCGTGTGCGCGCCATCGGGCGATATGGCGATTGGATCGTCTTCCCCAAGGAAACTAAGGCTACGATCTGGATTCACGTGCAGGAGCGTTCCATCCTCTAGGGTGACAAGCAGATAGCGCATTAGCAAAGGCCTCGATTCCGCGGATTGGATCGGTTCGACCGCGTTTTCACGCCCGCCAACTGCCAGCAAGCGCTCCACAAATTCCGCTTCAGAAAGCACGATTTCATCCATGAATCCGTCGGGATCATCGACGTAATACTCGCCGTCCATTTCTCCATCGACGAAGAAATAGTGCGCTGCATTGTATAGCAGGTCAGTGAACGTTCCGTCGCCATTGCTCGAAAGCCCGTAGTAGCCTGCGCGCCCATGGATCAAGCGCGTCCCGTGGCCAGCGTAAAGGCAGGGAGCGGTGGGGTAGCCTCGTACGCGATGAGCGGTCTGCAAGCCAACTGGATAGCGAATCACCGCCAGCCACTCGGGTCCCTCGCCCTTGAAGTATTCGCGTACCTTCAGAATGGCGCTGAAACCTCGGTCGTCGACATCCATCACAGTCGCGCGCGCCCAGAGATCCATCTCCGAAATATTCGCAAAGTCGTATGGTGACGGACCTTGGCAGGCAATAGAAGTCGAAGACGTCATTACGCCCAGCAGCACGGATGCTGCAATTAGCCCAAAGAATCGTTTTGGCATGACCAACTCCGTTTCTGTCCGCTCGTCTTTTCATTATACGCGCAGTATCGCGCGGCTGATGGCGACGCAGAATCGTCGTCGGATTCCCGTAGCGCGCGTAGGTTTCGCGTAGGACTGCCGTCGGATTCGCCGTCAGCTTGAACCCGCAATAGACATCCCCCCGCATCTACTCCACAATAGGCGCCGTCCTTGCCCGGCTAGGAGACCGCCATGCCATACGAGCCCAACATGTACGACTCGCACATGCACACGCCCCTCTGCAAACACGCCCGCGGGGAACCATCCGCCTATGCCGCCCAGGCCGAGCGCGTTGGACTGCGCGGCATCACCTTCACCTGCCACAGCCCCATGCCCGAAGGCTGGGACGCCGGCGTGCGCATGACGCTGGCGCAATTGCCGCAATATGTCGACATGATCGGCGCGGCGCGTGACGAATACGCCGGGCGGGTTGACCTGCGCTTGGGCCTGGAAAGCGATTACTTTCCCGGTATGGAAGCTTGGATCGCCGATGTGCATGACCGCGCAGATTTCAGCTATATCCTCGGCTCGGTGCACGCGCTGACCAAGGAATTCAAAGCCAGGTATCAGAACGGGAGGACGCGGCTCGAATACGAGCGGAGTTATTTCGAGAACCTGGCCGACGCGGCTGAAACAGGTCTCTACGATTGCCTGAGCCATCCCGATGTCGTCAAGATCGCTCATCCCAAGCAGTATGATGTGGCGGACCATCTTGATGCCATCCGGCGCGTTCTGGACCGGATCGCGCGGACCGGCGTCGCCATGGAGTTGAATACCAGCGGTCTCAACAAGTCCTATCCGGAGATGAACCCCGGCGATGTCATGTTGAAGGAGATGGCCCTGCGCGGGATTCCGGTTGTGATCGGCTCCGATTCGCACGACCCCCATCGCGTCGGCGCCGACTTCGACAAAGCGCTGGCCAACCTGCAGAACGCCGGCTACGAGCGCCTCAGTTATTTCCTCGATCGCGAACGTTGTGAGTTGATGATCAGCGATGTTTTCCTGGCGGAGCTGCAGCCGCGCCTCGTCTGATTGACGTGGCTCAACAGCAAAAATTGTAGGGGCGATATATCATATCGCCCGCAAATCAAACGTAAACGTGCCCGGATTTAGCTGTCAGATGAGCCCACGTACCAATCATCGCGATTGAGCGGCAGGAATCCGCTCGCGCCTTTGCCGTCCTCGGTTTTGTACAGCAGCGCCTGGTGAATCGAGTTGTATCCCGATTCAAAAACCCAGCGCGCGCCCGTCAGGTATATGCGCCAGCGCCGATAACCGACCGGCCCCAGCATATCCAGTATCGTCTCTTCATGCGCTTCGTAACGCGCCAGCCAATTTTTCAGCGTCAGCGCGTAATGCTCGCGCAGGCTTTCGACATCGCGCACTTCAAAGCCCGCTTTGGCCGCCACATCCAGCACGTAGGCGATATGCTGGCTATCGCCATCGGGGAAGATGTATTGCTGCACGAAAGAGTCTTTGGCTTGGTATTGGGGAATTTTCGGCGCCTGGAACAAGGTGATGCCATGGTTCAGGAAGACGCCGCCATGCCGCAAGAGTCGGTAGGCTTTTTCAAAATAGATCGCCAGATTCTCCCGCCCGACATGCTCCACCATGCCGACGCTGACGATCTTGTCGAAGGGCTGGCTTTCGTCGACATTGCGATAATCCAGCAGTTCCGCCCGGCAACGCCCTGACAAGCCGGCCGCTTCAATGCGTTCCTCCGCCAGCGCCAACTGCTTCTCGCTGAGCGTGATGCCCAGGGCATCGACGCCGTAATTTTCGGCCGCGTGCATAATGAGCGCGCCCCAGCCGCAGCCGATATCCAGCAGTCGGTCGCCCGGTTCAAGCCGCAGCTTGCGGCAGATATAATCCAGCTTGCGGCTCTGGGCCGCGTCAATGCCCTCGGCGGGGTCCTTAAAATAAGCGCAGGAATAGACCATCTTTTCATCGAGCCAAAGCTGATAGAACTCGTTGGAGACATCGTAGTGATATTGGATCGCCTGCATATCACGCTTGACCGAATGCTTCTCGCCGGAGAGATGGGCGATCTGACTGTTGCCGCCGGGATCGCGCGAGGGCAGGCGCAGCAGCTTGGGCGCGAAACGCAGCGTTTCTGACCAGCTCCAGCCCTCCCACAAAAAACGCGCCAGGTCGATGGCGGCGTAGAGTTCGCCCTCGATTTCGAAATCCCCGAACATATAAGCCTCGCCGAGCTTGCGTTCAGTCGGCGGGAAGAACATGCGGCGCAGCGCCGATGGGCCATTGAGCACGATGGTGAAGCGAGCCGTACTTGCGTTTTGCGGTTCCCATACGGTGCCGTCCCATAAGCGAATGGCGAAATCGCGACCGGGATAATTCTCAAACACAGCCGTCAGCAGATCCAGCGTATTGGCCACATGGCTGTCACGCGTCATGACTTGTGCCTCAACCACAGCAAACCTCCTCATTTCACCATGCCGCGGAATTAGCCCATATTATAACAAGATTGGTGACTGATTGCGCAAGCCCTCGTATACTGTAGCGTCGGCCCTTTGGGCGAGCCCACAAGGGCGGCGCATGGCGCGGCGCGTCATCCGATCAATGTTTCTCAAATGCAAAACGCTGGGGTCCCTCGCATGATGACAGAGCTTGCCAATGCCGATGCAGAACCCCGATTGCTCATTGTCGCCGAGAGCCTGTTGAGCCGCGCCGGTTTGGCCGCCTTGCTGGAGGAGCGCGGCTGCAACGTGCTGGGTCAGGCCGATGGGGCGGGCATGCGGCGCGCTATCGAGCGGCTGGAGCCGGATCTGCTCATCGTCGATTTTGGCTGGGAGACCGAGACGCTGCGCGACCGGCTGATCCCGCTGGATAAAGATATTCCGGTCCTGGCGCTGGCGCATGATGATGAGCTGGCGCTGCGTTCCGTGCTGGGCGCATTGCGGGCGTTCCCGCGCTTCGCCTTGCTCCTCCGTGAAAGCGATCCTGATGGCATTGTCGCGGCCGTCACAGCGCTCGACGAGGGTTTGACCGTGCTTGATCCTCGACTTATCGACCTGTTTGACGAGGCGCTTCCCAGTGAAAGGACGCCGCCGGCCAACCCGCTGACGGCGCGCGAAAACGAGGTGCTGCAGTTGTTGGCGCGTGGGCTGACCAACCGAGCCATCGCTCATGAGCTGGGCATCAGCCAGCACACGGCGAAGTTTCATGTCAACGCCATCATGAGCAAACTAGACGCGCAAAGCCGTACCGAAGCGGTCGTCCGCGCCACGCGGCTGGGCATGATTGTGCTTTAGCGGCTTGGCGTGTCGCGGGCCGGGGATTTATGGCAAGATAAGCGCATGAAAGCACTTGTCACCGGCGCCACCGGCTTCGTCGGCTCGCATTTGACGCGCCTGCTCAGCGAGACCGGGTATAGCGTGCGCGTCCTCTACCGCTCCGAGCGCAAATTGGGTGTCCTGGCCGGCCTGGCCGTCGAAGCGGTAGCCGGCGACCTGGACGATATCGCGCTGCTTGAGCGCGCCTGCGCCGATTGCGATGTGGTGTTTCACGCCGCCGCCAAAGCCGACTACTGGCGAGATGACGACCGCGATGCCCTCTGGCGCGTCAATGTTGACGGGACGCGCAACTTGCTGACCGCCGCGCAGTCAGCCCGCGTCCGCCGCATCATCTTCACCAGCAGCGCCTCGGCCGTCGGCATTCGCCCGGGCCGGGAGCCGGCCGATGAAAGCGACGCCTTCAATCTGCCACCGGAACGCTTCTGGTATGCCTACACCAAGCAGCAAGCGGAAGCGGTGGTCGGCGAATTTGTGACTGAGGGCCTTGACGTCGTCACGCTCAACCCGACGGTTATCATCGGCCCGGGCGACCTCAACGCCATTTCCGGCAGTTTCATTTTGGAGACGGCGCGTTATCAATGGCTGACGCCGATGTCCTCGGGCGGCCTGGCCGTCATTGACGTGCGCGATGTGGCGCGGGCGCATCTCAATGCGGTCGAACGCGGGCGGAGTGGCGAGCGTTATGTCCTCAATTGCAGGAATATATCTTATCGCGATTGGTTCACGATGATCGCGGCCGCTTGCGCTGTACGGCCACCAATATTGTCCATGCCGGATTGGCTGCTGGAACCGACGGCGCGGCTCATCGAATTGCTGCGCGCGCTCGGCATTTCTACGCCGATGGATGCCGATCAGACGCGGCTGGGCGGCGCCCATGTTTATTTCGACGGCGGCAAAGCCCGGCGCGAGCTCTTCAGTCCCGAGGTCGACATCGAGACCAGCCTGCGCGATACCTATGCCTGGTACGAAGGTCAAGGCGCAATCAAGCGCGATTGGCTGACGCGGCTGATAGGCTTGTTCTAGATGCTTGTCTAATGAATCCGCCAAACTTCATCTACTTCAAATCGTATTTTGTAGGGGCGAATCTATGAGCCGCCCAACGCTAACACAACGAAATAAATGGGCGAGCCACCGTCTCGCCCCTACGGTCGCTGTGTTTGGGGCAGGCGTTCAATCGCGCGCCGGGTCATGACTCGCGCGCGGATGCGGCTCGCTGAATCAGATCCGCAAAGAGGGGCAGGCCCCGCTCCCGCATGCGCTCGGGATGAAACTGTACGCCGATGACGCGGCCGTCTTCCGACTCGATCGCCTCGATCACATTATCCGCCGACCGCGCCGAAACCTGCAATCCGTCTCCCGGCTCGGCCAGGGCTTGAATATGATGACTGTTCGCGGGCAGCCGCTCCGTCCGCAATATTGACCGCAGCCGGCTCGTCGGCGCAATATGAATCTGATGCTCGCCGGCGCCTCGGTCGGCGCTGTGTACCGCCGCCCCCGTCTGCCGCTGCACATCGGCGTAAATGCTGCCGCCCGCAAGCGCGTTGGCAAATTGCATGCCATAGCAAATGCCGAGAAAGGGCCGCTCCGCCATCGCTCGGTAGATCAATTCATCGCTGCGGTCACGGCGCTCATCGACGGCTGGCAGGTCCGCCGGCAGTGCCCCGATCAGCCCGCGCGTGATGCCCGGCCCGCCAGTGATGATCAACCCGTCCAGCAGCGTCGCGAATGCCCGCGCCGAGTCGGCACTGTCCAGAATCGGCGCGATAATCGGGATGCCGCCGGCCGCTTCAACTGCCTGCGCATAGCGCAGATCAAGCGTCTGTATGCCATTTTCCAGGCTGGTTGTGATGCCGATGCGCGGGCGGGTCATCGGGCTTTAGTGGGGGCGGTAGGGCGCGTCGTCCATCGCGCCGACAAATTCCGGCAAGTTGCGCTGACCCAGCATCTGACGGATGGCGTGCGCCTCGCCCAAATGATACCAGTAGTGATAAATCACGCGCTGCGTCATCGTGCCGATCGATTCATCCAGCGCTTCACCCTTCCACTGAAAATGCTCACCCAGCTTTTCCGCCGTCAGCGTATCGAGGAAGATATCAGCGTTCGCGGTCACCTCGCGCCAGGCCGCCCACATGTCGTCCAGCTTGGGCGTCGATGGCGGGCAGCCAAAGCTGCAAATCTTGCGCAATTCCGGCTGAATGACCTCGCCCTGACCGAGAAAGACAAAGGTCCGGTTCTCATGATCCGCCAGATGCCCGATCGTCCAACTGATGCAATTCATCTGCCCATGCCGCACATAGGCATCCTGCAGGCTCAAGCCCTCCAGGCAGCGGAGGAATTCGTCGCGGGTGAAACGAAGCTGCTCCACCATCGGATGTGCCATCGGTCGCCCTTTCTTGTGATTCGGTCGCCTGTGAGCCGGATGATACTCTTTTCTTGCCAGCCTTGCAGGGGCGGCTCTGTGATTCGCCCGCCGCACTAAATGAAATGACGCGGAGGCCTCAGAGCCTTAGCAGCAGGGGACGCGTTCCCTCGCCCTGTCAACAGGGATTTCGCTCACAATGGGGATCTCGCCGAGCGCGAGTAGGGCGGGTTGCGCTACTTCCGCTGGGACGCAGCAGGCGCCCTCATCGGCGAAGTCGGTGACGCAGACGCCGGTTTCCGGCAGGTTCAGCCGCACATCGCGGGCCGCTTCCCAATCGCCACAGAGCGCGGCAACGACCGAGCGCGCCTGCTCGTAACCGGTCGCCAGCAAGAATGTCGGCGCCCGCCCGTAACTCTTCATGCCGACAATGTAGAAGTCCGCCTCCGGCTGGCGCAATTCAGCCTCGCCATGAGGCCGCACCGTGCCGCAGCTGTGCAGATTGGGGTCGATCAGGGGCGCAAGGCTGCGCGTCGCTTCCACTGCCGGGTCCAGATCAAGGCGCATTTCACGCAGCAGCTCCAGCTCCGGCCGCGCGCCGGCGCAGATGATGATCTCATCGGCTGAAAGGCTACCCGCATCTCCATTGAATTCGCTGCGCAGCAGCAGTTGGTCGCCCCCCAGCGAAACATGCGTCGGCGGGAAGGGCGCGGCGATCCGCAAGGCGCCCGCAGCGACCGCCGCCTTGATCCGCAGGCCCAACTGACCGCGCGCCGCCAGGGCATCATCTTCGCCGCCGCCATAAACCTTGCGCAGGTTGCGGCTGCGCATCACCCAGATGATGTCCGTTTGGGGATGGTCTTCGCGCAATCTCATCAGATCAAGCAGGACGTTTATCGCTGAGTGGCCGCTGCCGACGACTATGACGCGCTTGCCGGCAAATCGGGAGCGCTCATCGCCGAGGATGTCCGGAATGCCGTAGACGAGACGTTCTCGCAAGCTTGCTTCACCGATCGCGGGACGGCCATTGGCGCCCAGCGGATTCGGCAAATGCCAGGCGCCGGAGGCGTCAATCACGGCGCGCGCCTCAACCAGCTCCTCATGCCCGTCGTTGACTGCGTGCAATTGAAAGGGCGCAAGCTCGCGCTCCCCATCTTTGACCTTGTCATGATTGCGCCGGCTGAGGCCGATGACCCGCGTTCCCGTGCGAATGATTGCGCGCATCGCCGGCAGCTCAGCGAGGGGCTGCAGATAGCGCTCGACCAACTCCAAACCGGTGGGCAATTCATCCGCGGGCGGCATCCTCCAGCCAGCGCTTTCCAGCAGGCGGACACTGGCCGAATCGACGTTGAATTCCCAGGGCGAAAACATGCGCACATGCCCCCAGTCCCGCACGTTGGCGCCGACGGACGCGCCGGCTTCAAACAGGATCGCCGCTTCGCCGCGCTCGATCAGATGCGCCGCCGCCGCCAAACCTGCGGGGCCGCCGCCGATAATCGCAACCGGCAATTCATTTGGGGGCACGTTTCTTCCTTTCGCGAATGTCGATGTCTGTCTTTGCAGGTTCTGATGCAAAGGCGGGGTGGAATCTTACCAGGCGAGCCGGCGCGCGCCGGATTCAGTAACCCAGCTTCAAAGCCACTTCATCCAGGCTTTCGGTCGGCCCGATCAGCGTCACTTCGTCCTCCAGGTGCAGGTTGGTATAACCATGCGGCACGATCGAATGCCCGCGGCGCACGATCGCCATCACCAGCACATCATCCGGCAGGATAAGTTCGCGCAGATGCAAGCCATCCACGCTGGGGTCGGTGATCGTAACCTGTATCACATCATGTTCCGGATCGTCTTCGAAGACCATGGCCGCCAGCTGCGGCGCGCGCACGAAGTTATCGAGCAGGTGCACCATAGCATTGACAGGATCCAGCACATGCACGCCCAATTCACGAAACTGCTCCAATAGATTGAAGGTATTGAGCCGGGCGATCTGGCGCGTGATGCCGAAATCCTCGTAAAAGATCTGACATAGTTTGAAGCTGTCTTCGTCGCTCGGCAGCAGCGTAACCGCGACTTCGGTCTTCGGCTCGATAATCTTGCGCAGCGCCTCGGCAGAAATTTCGGGCAGCCAGTGCTCGTGCCGCAGCCCGTCCGCCGCCGCCTGCGCCGTCACGTGTGACTGATCGATATCAAGCAGCTTGACGCGCCAGCCATGCGCCAGGAGCCGATCAGCCAACTGGCGCGATTGGTTCTCGATGCCAACAATGACTACATCCAGGATCTCGTCGTCTTTGATGTCCTGCGGCAGATGGGATTCGCCGACCAGGCGAATGGCGTATTTGAAAAACGGCGGGCCCGCCAGTTGGCTCAAGACGATCGCCGCCACCATCAGCGTAGCGAATTCGTTTCCCAGCTGCGGGAACCCGATGGCGACTTCCTTCGCCAAACCGAGCCCGACGCCGGCCTGCGTGATGTAGGCCATCCATGTCAGCCGATTGAAGCGCGGCGGATCACCGGCCAAGGTCCCGCCGATATAACCCCCAACAAAGAGCGCCAGCAGCCTCACGGCGAATATCACCAGCGTAATCGGCAGCAATGCGCGCAGCACGGCCAGGTCAAGCGCCTGTCCGATGAGCGTGAAAAAGATGACGAAGATCGGCATTTCCACGCGATGCAGCAGGTGGCGCAATTCGCTGCGGTAGGGACTGCGGTTGGTGATCCAGAAACTGGCGACCATGCAAATGAGAAGCGGCTCAAAGAGCAGTTCAAAGTCGAGATTGTCGTGGCTGAATTGCCTTATCTCGCCCGCGAGCGCGAAGACCAGGTAACCAATCAGCAGCAGCAGGGGAATCTTTAGCCAGTCCTCCCAATGATTGCGCAGGATCAGCCCCATCAACTGGGCGACAAGAATGCCGAAGCCGATCGACGCCAGGATTTCAAAAGCGACCAGGATGAGGAAGCCAAGGTCAAAGCTCCGGCCGGTCAACAGCGTCGCCGCCAAGGATGTACTGAAGGCGAATAACACGACAATCAGCACATCTTTGACCAGGGTCACGCCCAGGACGCCCTTGACAAATGGACCGCGCGCGCGCATCTCGTTGATGATGGCGATAGCGGATGAAGGCGACCGCGCCGCCAGTATGGTGCCGGCCAACAGCGAAACCGCGACTTTGCCGGCGCTCGTCAGGCCTTGCATAAAGGGGATGTAGTCAGCCAGCAGGAAGATGGCGCTGCCGCAGAAGATGTAGATGGCGCCAATTTGCGTCAAGGTGTTCCAGCCGATGCTGCGATAGCGCCCGCGCAGTTCATCCAGGGCCATCTCGCTGCCGGCGGCGAAGGCGATAAAAGCGAGAGATATTTCGTCCAGAAAGCGCAGAATCTCGACATTCTCCGGCGCCATGAACCGGAAAATGAATGGACCCGCCAGCAAGCCGGCCAGCAAGTAACCGCTGATCAGCGGCATATGAACGCGCGTCGCCAAGCGGCCAATCTGAAAGGCGGCGACTGCGGTGAAGGCAAAGGCGGCAAGCGAAAACGCCAACAGACCGTAATCCAAGGTTTGATTCCCGCGTTAGTGAATCAAGAGAAGCGCTGTCCCAAAAAGCGCGACCATTTTAGCAAGTCAGTTCCGGCTGTACAGTCTGTACAGATGACGCAATGACGCGGCGCTAGCTGTCCGCCGCGGCGCTTATGATCTCGGCTTCCAGTTCAGCAGCCAGCCGCCCCATTATCAGCACGGTCTGCCGCAAATCGGATGGTGTGGTCCGTGGATTGTTCGTGACCAGGCGCATGACGGTTTTCTGGCCGAGCTGCGTAGTCGAAGCGAAGGCAAATCCGTTCGCCGCCATGGCGCCGCTCAACTGATGCGTGACCGTATTGGCAAGCGCCTCGTCGCCGTCGAGCGCCTTGTAACGAAAGGTCACAATGGCCATTTGCGCCGGGGTGACGATTTCCCAGCGGCCCGAGTCGCGCAAGAGCGATTCCGCTAACTCGGCCAATTCAAATCCTCGTTCAATCGCTCGCCGCATGGCCGCCAGCCCAAATACTTTAAGGCTCATCCAGAATTTCAAGGCGCGAAAATATCGCGTCAATTGAATGCCCTGGTACATGAAGTTTAATTCTTCGCCGGCCTCTTCTTTGCTATGCGGTTCGGCATCGGTGAGGAAATGCGCCCTCTCCTTAAACGTTTCGCTTAGCCAATGACGATCGCGCACCAAAATCGCGCTGCACTCCACTGGTTGGAACATCCACTTATGCGCGTCCCAGGACAAAGAATGGGCGCGCTCAAGGCCAGCCAGTTCCAGCCTCCTATGTGTGGTCAAACAGGCAGACGCGCCATAAGCCCCGTCGACATGCAGCCAGAGGTCTTCTCTCTCGCATAGATCCGCCAGGTCATTCAGCGGGTCCACCGCGCCCGAATTGGTCGTGCCGGCTGTTGCGGCAATGCAAAATGGCCGTTTGCCCGCCGCTCTGTCTTCCGCAATTGCCCGTTCGAGATCGGCCAGCGGAAGCCGGTAATCCTCGTCGGAGAGGATTTGGCGCAATTGATCCGGCGCGAAACCGAGGATGCGCAAGCCACGTGAGATGACAAAATGCGCTTGATCTGAACAGTAGATGACGGCATCGCGCATATCGCCCCCCAGTTGGATCTGGCGCGCCACTGCCAAGCCCGTCAGATTGGCAACCGAGCCCCCGCTTACAAACAAGCCGCCCGCCTTTTCCGGCATGCCGCAGAGCCTGCACAGCCAACTGACAGCCAGCCTTTCGACAACCGCCGCGCCTGTCCCAAGCGGATACAAGGCGTTGAAAATGTTGTAGCCGGAAGCCAGCGTATCCGCCATGGCGCCGACGAAGTTGCTGGAGGATGGGATATAGGCGAAGAAGCGCGGATGATCCAGGTGGTCGATGGTTGTTAACACCTGCCGCTCGAACTGTTCCAATACGTCGCGCCAATCCGACCCCGCCTCCGGAATTGGTTCGTCCAAGATTTCTTCAAATGTTGCGTGATCCAGCGCTCGCGTCACGGGAAATTGGGCTTGCGCCCCGGTATAGTCCACCAGCATGTCGATGATTCGGTAGCCCATCTCGCGCATTTCTTCGGCGCTGAGCTTGATTTGGTCTCTGGGGTTTGAATCGCGCATATTTGATCCTTATCGTTGTGCTTAAAATGCAAGCCTCTTCAAAGTTCGACAGATTCGGATACCTTAACGCGGCTTATGTAATAACGCTAATGAAGCGTAGGAAAATGCTGATGTTGCAACAGTAAGCATCCTTGCCGTAACCCTGCGAAGTTACAGCGTTAATGATGCGCAGGCTGCTGATTGTCTGCTGGCAAGCCCGCAAGCTGAACTTCCAACTCCGCCGCCAGCCGCCCCATCAGCTGAATCGTCTTTTCCAGGTCCGCGGGCGTCGTGCGCGGATTGTTGGCGCAGAGGCGCATGACCGGCTTGCCGCGCAGCTGCGTTCCGGAGGCGAAGGCGTCGCCATCTCTCCGCAGCCGTTCCACCAGATCCTGCGTGACGCGGTCGGCAAGCGTCTGATCGCCATTCGCCGGTGTGTAGCGAAAGGTGACGATGGCCATGCCCGCTGGCGTCACAATTTCCCAGCAGCCCGCCGCGCGCAGCAGGCGCTCCGCCAATTCGGCATTGGCGAAGCCGGCCGCGATCGCCTCGCTGATGGCATCCAGGCCGAATACCTTGAAGCTCATCCACAGTTTCAGCGCGCGAAATTGCCTCGTCAGTTGGATGCCTTGGTACATGAAATTGATCTCTTCGCCCTCGGCTTCAACATCTTTCAGGTACTCGGCCCTTTCCTTGAATGTCGCCGGCAGCCAATGCCGATCCCGCAGCAGCACGACGCTGCATTCTATCGGCTGAAACAACCACTTGTGCGCGTCCAGGGCGAGGGAGTGCGCCCGCTCGAGCCCCTTCAGCGCCTCGGCACCCTGCGGCGTCAATACAGCCGGCGCTCCATAGGCGCCATCGACATGCAGCCACAGATTTTCGTCCAGGCACAGGTCGGCCAGCGCGTCCAGCGGATCCACCGCGCCCGTGTTGGTCGTGCCGGCCGAGGCGATGACGCAGAAGGGCCGCCTCCCCGCGGCGCGATCTTCCGCGATGGCCGCGCGCAGAGCTTCCAGCGGCAGCCGGAAATTCTCATCGCTCGGGATCTTGCGCAGCTGCCCCGGCGCGAAGCCCAGCAGGCGCAAGCCGCGCGAGACGGCGAAATGAATCTGATCGGAACAATAGGCGACGGCCTCCCGCATATCGCCCCTCAATTGGATCTCGCGCGCGACCGCCAGGGCCGTCAGATTCGCGACGGAGCCGCCACTGACGAAGGTCCCGCCCGCCGCCGCGGGAAAACCGAAAATCTGCCGCAGCCAATCCACCGTGAGCCGCTCGATCTGCGCCGCGCCCGGCCCTTGCAGCCAGACGGCGTTGAAGATGTTGTAGCCGGCCGCCAGCGCGTCCGCCATGACGCTGGCGAAATTGTTGGCCAATGGGATATAGGCGAAAAAACGCGGATGATCGACGCGATTTGACGTGTCCACCACTTGTCTTTCGAATTGCTCGAGGACAGCGCGCCAATGGCTAGGTTCGTGCGGCAGTGGCTCAGTCAAAATGCCGTCCAGCGCGTCAAGGTCCAGCTTTTCAGCGACCGGCTTCTCGGCGCGGCTTTCGTAATAATCCACCAGCGAGTCAATGACCTGGTAGCCGAATTCCCGCATCTCCTCGCGGTCGAATTGCAGCGCCTGCCGCTGTGATGAATCGCTCATTCGCACACCTGATTCGCCATGTGATCCTTTGTGGGCGAGACGGTGGCTCACCCTAAAGCGCGACCTATCATAAGCACGGACGTTTCAGCGCCGCGCGTAGGTCGCGTAGACACTGACCGCCGACACTGCGGGTCAAACGCCCCTGCAGCGTCGTTGGTTGTGCAAACATAAATTCTTCAGGCCGCTGTCATTCATCACCCGCCGAGAATCGCCTTCAACGCAATCACAGACAGAACAGCCAGAGCGGTATGATTGAGCAGTCGCTTGCTGAAGCGATCCCCGATGCCGACGCCGATAGCCGTGCCGAGATAGATCAGCGGTGAAATGATCAGCGCCAGCAGAATCACTTCGAGATTCATCGTCGTCGACAGGAAGAGCAGGAGGGCAACTTGCACCGGCGCGTTGAACAGGAAAAGCGTCATCGTGAAGGCGCGCGCCTCCCGCGCCTCATAATCGCGCGTCGTCATCCACAGCACCAGCGGCGGACCGCCCATCGCCACCAGGCCCTGCAAGACGCCGCTGAGGCTGAATACGGCGATCGAAGCCGCCGTCGGCCATTCGCGCCCGGCGATCTTGCCCGCGGCGATGCGGACGGCAACGCCCAGCAGCACGCCAAGGCCCACCAGGCGCTTGACGCCCTCCGCTTCCAGCGCTTCGACGTTCAGCAGCAGCAGGACGCCGACTGCCACCGTCAGAAAGCGCGTGATCGCCGCCGGCTTGACATCGCCCCAGGGGATATGCGCCCGCAATTGCCAGACGCCGAAAACCACCTGAATGCCGATAGAAAGCGTCGTCAGCGCCACCGCCTGCGACAGGCTGAAGCCGGCTTCCACCAGAAGCGGCACGGCGATCATGCCCAAAGCGAAGCCGATCGTGCCTTGCGCCAAGCTGCCGACAAACATGATGACGCCCGCCCAAATAAGCGGCATATCCACAGTGCGCAGAACTCCTTAAACTGCGGACAGTGTCACACAGACTGGCGCAATAGGCAAGGTTTGCTGTCTGCAGCGCTCGTGACCGGTCTCTGCCAGGGATCGGCTGCCGCGCAATCCTGCAAATCGCACAGCCGCTGATACTTCTCCCAGCGAAAAGCGTATGTAAAATGAGAGAATGGGGGAGCGCCGCCAGTTGGATTTGCTTGAAACCCGGCGCAGACCTCAGCAGATTCATGAATTTGGCGATACAATCGCCATATGCCAAGAGGAAAGGAGCGGGCCGCGGCAGCCGCAAAGGGACTGCCCGGCTCAACCGCTATGGACAATCGCGCGATTAGCGAGCTAACGGTAAGCGAACTCGAAGAGATAATCCGCCGCACGGTGAAGAATTCGGTGGCGGAAGTGATGCTGGAGTTCGCCATGGACGCCGATGTGGAAGCGCGGGTCGCTTACGAAGCCGAGATCAATGATATGCTGCGTCAGGAGATGCAGTCCTTCAATACCGTCGGCGATCTTGAATTGACCGCCGCCCACAAAGTGGATGACTGAGGCAGAGGCTGTGGAAAGGGACAATATGCAGGTCTGGGACGCCATTCAAAGCAAGCGGGCAATACGCGAGTTTCGCGACGAAGCGCTGGTTGAGGACCATATCGAGCGCATTCTCAACGCCGGCCGCCGCTCGCAAAGCTCCAAAAACAGCCAGCCCTGGCATTTCATCGCGGTGCAGGATAAAGCGCGCCTGGCGCAGCTCGCCGAGACCGGCGCCGGCATGGGCCATGTGGCCGGCTGCGCGCTTTGCGTCGTCATCGTCGTGCCGACGGAAAACGAGCGCACCCTCTGGCATTTCTTTGATTCCGGTCAAAGCGCCGCCTATATGCAGTTGGCCGCGACCGAAATCGGCATCGGCTCCTGCCTGGGCACGATCTACGAGCCGGATGTGGCGGGGGCAATCCTGGGCATCCCGGCGGGTTTCCAGACGCGCCTGGTCATTTCTTTCGGTTATCCCGCCGACCGGGTAGCGGCGAGCAAGCCACTCAGCGCGGGCGGCCGGCGCCTGTTTGATGATGTTGTTCATTGGGAGACCTGGTAGTTGCGGCGGGCATCGCCGGGTGTTAAGGCGAGGCGGGCGCTTATGGCGGAAGCTGAACTCAAGACGGATGCGAAAGCCAGGACGCGGGCAGCCAGCCTGAAGATCCGTCCGCGCCGGCTGCGGTTCTCGGCGGCCATGCGCCGCATGGTGCGCGAGACGGGGCTGACGCCGGAGGATTTTGTTTATCCGCTTTTCGCGCGCCACGGACGCGATTTGCGCGTCGCCATCCAATCCATGCCCGGTCAAGCGCAATTGACGGTTGATCAATTGGCGGCGGAAGCGAAGGACATCGCCGCGCTGGGCATTCCCGCAGTGATCCTCTTCGGCATCCCCGAGCGCAAGGACTGGCGCGGGAGCGACAACTTCAGCGACAGCGGCGTCATTCCAAGCGCCATCCGCGCCATCAAAGACGCCAGGCCCGAGCTCGTCGTCATCTCCGATATGTGCTTCTGCGAATACACCGACCACGGGCATTGCGGCCTTATCAACGCGCCGGAGAATCCGCACTTCGACCCGGCCTTGCCTCTCGGTTATTTGCTCAACGATCCCACGCTTGAACTGCTGGCGCGCGCTTCGGTCGTTCATGCCCGCGCCGGCGCCGATATCATCGCGCCCTCAGGCATGATCGACGGCATGGTCGCCGGCATTCGCGCGGCGCTTGATGCCGAGGGCTTCTCCCATGTCGCCTTGATGAGCTACGCCGCCAAATACGCCAGCGTCTTCTACGGGCCCTTTCGCGACGCCGCTCACAGCGCGCCGGGCTTCGGCGATCGCGGCAGTTATCAACTCGACCCGGCCAACCGCCGCGAAGCGCTGAAAGAGATCGCGCTTGATGTGGAACAGGGCGCCGATATTCTGCTGGTGAAACCGGCGCTGCCCAGCCTGGATATCTTGAGCGAAGCGCGCCGGCTCTACGACCTGCCTCTGGCCGCCTACCAGGTCAGCGGCGAATACGCCATGATTCACGCGGCGGCGCGTCAGGGCTGGCTCGATCTGGAGCGGTCGGCGCTGGAGAGCCTCACTTGCATCAAGCGGGCCGGCGCTGATTTGATCGTGACTTACTTCGCCAAAGACGCTGTCAAGTGGCTTGGGGGCGGTTGAGAGGTCCCTGAGCGGTCCGCCGGCTCTGGCTGGCTTCGGCCCGCCTGTAGGCTGTTTCAGGCGTTTTTCAGCTCGGAGCATTTGATGTTGCGGATACACGCCGCCTGCCGCAAGCACAGCCCCTTCATCATCATCCTGCCGCTGCTCATCATCGTGATGACCTGGCCGGCGCTCCTGCATGCCGCTGACAGGGAGACAGTCGCCTATCCCACGCGCAATGTCGATGTATGGCAGAAGCAGTGGGATGTTTGGCATTGGGAGCAGTTCCTGGCCGGCAAAACGAGCTTCTATCACTCGGATGTCATGTTTTATCCAGCGGGCCTGTCGCTCGCCTTCGAAAACTTCAGCCTGCCGCATATGATTGCCGCGAGCCTGTTGGGGGCATCTCTTCCGCCGGCGAAGGCCTACACGCTGACCTACCTCTTAATCATTTTCGCTGTGGCTTTGAGCGCTTACGTTTATCTGAATTATTTGCTGCGCGATCGCTGGCTCGCGACGCTCGGCGCGGCCGTCTTCGGCCTGAACCAGCACATCGTCGGGCACGCCGCTCATCCGGATGTAAACTTGCTCGTCAGCCTGCCCTTGACCGCTTATTTCTTCCAGCGGGCCCTGCGGGAGGCGCGCTTCCGGCATATTGTTTACTGCGGCCTCACGGTCGGCTTGACTGCCTACATGAGCCTTTATATTTTTGTCTGTGTCCTCATCACCCTGGCGCTCATGGCGCTGGCTTACGCGGTCGAGCGCTGGCGAGAGTTCCGCTTCTGGCGCTGGACGCTCGCCCTCGGCCTGGTTATCGCCCTGGTCAGCGCCGGACGCACGGCGCCCATGCTGGCTGACGCGGCCGATCTGGCATCCGCGATCAGCAAGAACAGCGCCAAGGAAACCGGCACGGACCTGCTCTCCTACTTTGTCAATTACCGGCACCCGATGACGGCGCCCCTTTTGAAGTCACTGTTTCAAGCGGATTCGCCCTTTTACGAGCCTCATACCAGCTATCTGGGTTACCTGCCGCTGGCGCTCATCATCATCGGCTTTTTCCGCCCTGGCTGCCGCCGCAAGATGTGGCCCTGGCTGGCGCTGGGGTTGCCTTTCCTCCTGCTGCGCCTTGGTTCCGTCTTGCGGGTCGATGGCCATGATTACAGCGACATCGTATTGCCCAAATCTCTGCTTGACGAGCTCCTGCCGGCGATCTTCAGTCCATTCCATGCGCCCGATCATTTTCAGATGGGCCTGCTGCTTCCCCTGGCGGTCTTGACCTGTTATGGCCTCAAGTCCATCGTCGAGTCGCGGCCGCGGAAGCAGCGCACTCTGGTCACGCTGGCCGTCATTGCGCTGGTCGCCTTTGAGTATTACGAAAGTCCCGCGCCGAGAATCATTCCTGAGCAGCAGTTGGCCTTCATGGAAGCGCTTCCTCAGGACAGCGCGGGCGGCGCGCCTCGCTTGATCAACCTGCCAATTGGCCGGCAACACGCCAAATTGTATGGCTATTATCAGACGCTGACCGGTTACCCGCAGGTCGAGGGCTTGACCGGGCGCACGCCGCCGGGGGCCTACGCCTACATAGACGGCAATTTCCTGCTCAATGCCTGGAAAAGCGGCACAAGCGTTCATTGCCTTCCCCCGCTGCGCGCAGACTTCAGCGCCGGCGTGAGTCAGTTGCAGGCTGATGGCTTCACGCATATCGTCTGGCATCATTGGCTGGCTGAAGACATGCCGATTGCCAGCAGCTTTGTCGGCCTGAGCGCGACATACAAGGACGAATACGTGGAGATTTACCGGGTGGAAGATCTGCGCCAAAGCTGCGACCTGCCTGCTTCGGTCAGCCCGGCGGCGCTGGCGGCATTGCGGCGTCTGGATTCTTCGTCCGCCATCATCCCCGGGGACGGCTCGGCTGCTTTGAGCCTTCTGCCCGCAGCGGGCGGGGAGCGGGCGCAGGAAGAGAATGGCGCGGCTGTCCTCCTGGGACCCTACAGCTATGCGTCCCTCGCGCTGGAAGCCGGGGCGGTACGGGCGAGGGACAGCCAAGGCGAAGCGCTCGCCGACCTGCTCGCCAGCAGAAGCGTCATTCTGCTGGTCTATGATCCGCGCGCGGTCGATCCGGGCGTCATTCGCGCCTATCGCGATTGGCTCGGGTCCGCGTTCAAGCCCTGCCGGCCTCTGGCGGAGACGGACGAGGCAGTCATCGAGTACTTCTTGCGGGCGGACTTCTCCTGTGAGTTGGCAATGGCGGCTGAACCGCTGGAAGTTCACTACGCGAACGGCGCCCAACTAGGCAATCGACTGGTGACTATCGAGAGCGGCTCGCTTGCGGTCAGCCTGTTATGGACGCGTCTGCCGGTTGGCGCGCATGCCGTCTCAATCCAGTTGTTCGACGGCGATGGCGCGCGGGCGGCGGGGGCGGACTTCGTCATCGGGTCCGAGCCCCTGGCCACCTATCGTATCGACACATCATCGACCCCGCCCGGGGATTACCGCGTGAAGATGATTCTATATGATTACGATACCGGCCGCAGCATCGCCGGGGTCATCGCGGCCGAGGAAACCGGCTTCGAGCGCGAACTCGATATCGGCAGCGTGATGGCGCAGTAAAATGCCCGTTGGCCGCGGCCGATGCAGCTTCGGCGGATGCCGGACGGGCCATCGCTTTTGCTTGGGAGACAGTACGACTGAAAAGCGCGTGACGAACACTTTTAGGACTCTCCGCAAACACTGGCCTGTCTTGACGCTGGCCCCGATCGCCATCATTGTGATGACATGGCCGACATTTTGGCAGATCTTCGACGCCGGCTCATTCTGGCTGCCGACCCAGCGCGACGACATCTATATGCTGTTTTGGGATGGCTGGTACAGCAACTTAATCCTGACGCAGCAGGCAGACTTCTTTTTCACTGATTTGAAATTTCACCCCGATGGCGTTTCGCTTGCCTTTCACAATTTCAGCCTGCCGCATATGTTCTTGTTTGGCGGCCTCAGCGCCATCATGCCGCGCGCCAGCGCATTCAATCTGACCTATCTGCTGCTCGTGTTCGTTTCTCTTTTGTCCGCTTATGTCTACCTGTGGCATTTGCTTCGCGACCGATGGCTGGCGTTTTTCGGCGTCATTGTGTTCGGCGTCAGCGGCTTTGTGCTCGCGCGCCCGGCCACACCGCACATATCTTTTGTAGCGACCGTGCCGCTGTCGCTGTATTTTCTCCATCGCGCTCTGGCGGAAGACCGCTGGAAGTGCCTGATAGCGGCCGGCGCGCTGACAGGCTTCACCGCTTTTGTCGGTTTGTATACCCTGGTTTGCTTGCTGATTACCGCGGCGCTGTACGTTTTATGTTTTGCGCGCGCGCGATGGAGACAGTTTTCCTTTTGGAGCATGATCCTGTGCCTGGCGCTTGTCGCCGGCGCGCTTGGCGCTGTGCGCATACTCCCCATGCTTGCCGATGCCGATGGCCTCTCCAATGCCCTGGCAAAAAACATTGATCAAGAAACAGGCAAAGATCTGCTGGGCTATTTCGTCAATTATGAAAATCCGATCACCGGACCGCTTTTGCAGTCGGTATTTGCTTCCGATCAGGTCGAGCGCGGCTGGCCTCAGACGGTTTATCTTGGTTATGTGCCGATGCTGCTTGTCGCTCTTGGTCTGGCAAGCGCACGCATGCGTTCACGGGCCTGGCCCTGGCTGGCGCTCGCGCTTATCTTCCTGCTATTGCGTTTGGGTTCAACGCTCGCCATAAACGATGTGGTTTATGAATCGATACGTTTGCCCAAATTCTATTTGACAAAGATCGCGCCACAAGTTTTCCTGCCATTTTGGTCCACTGATCAGTTTTTTGCCGGCGCCGTATTTCCTTTTGCGCTTCTGGCTTGCTATGGCATGCAGGCGCTCTTGCGGCGTTTGCCGTCCCTGCGACATGTCATGGTGATTCTCATAGTCAGCGCTATGGTCGCCTTTGAATACTACCAGGTGCCCGATCCACTTGTGATTCCCGATGAGCAGTTGGCATTCCTGGCGCATTTGAACCGGGAAGCGGATCCAGACTCGGTCAACTTGATAAACCTGCCTTTAGGCGGCAATCAATCGAAGGTCTATGACTTTTATCAAACCTATAATGGCTACCCGCAAGTGGAAGGGCGTCCGACGCGCGCGCCGGCGTCGGCATATAACTACATCGATGACAATTTGCTTCTCAAGTCCTGGAAACGCTTCAGTTTTCTACGTTGCCTGCCATCCAGCCGCGAGCGGTATCTTACTGGTTTGAACCAGCTTCTGTCGGATGGTTTCAGCCATATTGTCTTTCATCAAGAGTTCGGCGGGCGGAACTTTTTGGCGCCGAGCTTCGCTGGTTTGCAGCCCGCATACGAAGACCGCTACACGCGCATATGCCGCCTGCGACAACTGGCCGAAACCTGCGATAACGAGTCAATCGCCCTGCCCGAGACATTCGCTCATCTGCGGCAGCTGGCGCTGTCTCCATCGCTCATTGCTGATGATGGCATGTCGATCGTGAGCTTCCACCCCGCCGAGGGTATGGACGGCGAGACGCTCCGTTACCTGTCGTCCTTATTCCTCTATTGGAAGTCTTTCGAACATGTCAGCTTGCTTGACGGCCGCCGCCGGGTCCAGCGCTTCAACGCCGATGACCGCGACGCCCCCGCGATGCCGGCCGGCAATCAAGTCATCGTCCTGTCTTACGACCCGAGGCGAGATGACGCAGAGGGCCTGGATTCCCTGCGTGAAGACTTCGCGGCTGGCTACCGCGTCTGCGGACGCTTTGTCGAGGCTGCCGACGCGATCGCCGAGTATTATGCGCCGGTGGCTTTCCCCTGCGCCCTGGTTGCAGCAGCCGACAAATTCGAAGTTGCTTATGACAGCCAGCTGCGACTGACGAACCTGCTTTATGAAGTCGATGGCTCAAGCCTGAGCCTGTTCGCCTGGTGGACGGAAAAACCCGACGCGCCCCAGGCCATCTCGCTGCAGATCTTTGACGCCGAGGGGGGCAAGGTCGCCGGCCAGGATTTCACCGTCGGCGTCGATCCCCTGGCCAGATACCAGGTCGATCTGTCATCGCTTGAAGCAGGGGACTACAGCCTGAAGATGATCGTCTACAATTACGAAACCCGAGCCAGCGCGGCCGGAACGGTCATCAGCGACGGGACCCGCTTCGAGCGGGAGCTGGGGATTGGCCATTTGATCACCGATCGGCTTGACCAGATTGAATGATATTTGGATTCATGATACATTATGGGAAAATGTAGAACTGAAAAGGGCGACAGATGATGGTACTTGATCATCCTAAGCCGTGCTCCGCTACCTTGAATTCATCGCTTTGAAACATATGCCGGAAACTATGAAGCGAATCTCAATGGGCTTGCGTGAACACAGGCTCTTCTGTCTGGGTTTTCCATTGCTGCTCGTCGTTATGACCTGGCCGACATTCATTTATGTGTTCGACAGGGCAGTCTTTTGGTTGCCGAGTACAAATCCAGATGTCTGGATGAAGTTCTGGGATGCCTGGTATCTGCAGTTTATCGCCGCCGACGCCGGAAATTTTCTTATCACGGACAAACTCTTTTACCCGTCCGGGCTTTCACTGGTCTATCACAATTTCAGCTTGCCTCACATGCTGCTCTTCAGCGCGTTGCAACACTTCATGCCGGCGTCCAACGCCTTCAACCTGTGCTTCCTGGTGATCGTGGGCATAAACGGCGTTGCTGTCTACGTTTACCTGACATACCTCTGTGACGAGCGCTGGCTGGGCATGTTTGGCGCTCTGGTCTTTGCGCTTAGCCCGTTTGTTTTGAGCCAGCCGCATCATCCCGACGTCATTCTTATCGCCGCCGTGCCCATGTCATTGTATTACCTCGATCGCGGCATCTTCGAGAGACGGTGGACATTTATCGCCCTTTCGGGTTTATTCATTGCTTCGACGCTCTTCACCGGCATGTACATTTTCGTTTGTCTGCTAATCACTGCGGGGCTCTATGCGCTCGGCTACATCAGGCGCTTTAGGTCCAGCCCCGCATTTTGGCTGAGACTTCTCTTTCTTGCGCTGGTCGTGGGGTCGGTCAGTCTCTTGCGCGTTTACCCGCTGATAGAAAACAGCGCGAGCTTCGCGGATGCGCTGGATAAGACCGGGGGCGTTGAAAGGAATCAAGATTTGCTCGCCAGTTTTGTGAACCGGGCCCATCCACTATCGGCAGCCGCTCTTCAGGATGAAAACCGCGATCGCCGACCCAACCTGAATGATGCTTCTTATCTTGGCTACCTGCCCCTCTTATTGATTGCGGCGGGATTGATTCGCGGTTCCGACCGCCGCAAGCTGGCGCCTTGGTTGCTACTATTGCTGTTTTTCTTCGTGTTGCGGCTGGGCTCGATATTGGAGGTTGACGGTCGGCGTTTTGAGCAAATCCTTTTGCCCAAGCATTTCCTTGACGAGATGCTGCCCTTCCTGTTTCAACCATTTTGGGATACATCACTTTTTCAGATCGGCGCTGCATTGCCCGTGACGGTGCTCGTGTGCTATGGGCTCTTGACGCTGCAGAAGCAGCTGCCCTTGAAGTACCGTATCGCCCTCATGGCAGTTGCGCTGCTTTTTACAGCCTTTGAATACTATCAGGTACTCAGCCCGCTTACCGTGCCCGGCGACGCTCATCAATTCCTGGCTTGGCTGCACACTGAAGACGACCAGGATCAGATTCGCTTGATCCATTTACCAATGGGCAGGCATGAGTCAAAACGATACGGATATTTCCAATCCTTGAGCGGCTATCCGCATCTTGAGGGGCTCGCCAGCCGTACGCCACCGTCCGCCTACGCCTATATCGACGGGAATCTTATTCTGAAGACCTGGAGACGCGCCCGGTCAATACACTGCCTGCCCGCGAGTCGCAACACGTATCTTGCCGCATTGGACAAGGTCGGCGCTGACGGCCTTACGCATATCGTCTTGCATCTCGGCTGGCAGCGCAGCCGCGAATTGGCGCCGAGCTTCGCCGGTTTGCAGCCCGCATACGAAGACCGCTACACGCGCATATACCGCCTGCGGCAACTGGCCGAAACCTGCGATAACGAGTCAATCGCCCTGCCCGAGACATTCGCCCATCTGCGGCAGCTGGCACTGTCTCCATCGCTCATTGCTGATGATGGCATGTCGATCGTGAGCTTCCACCCCGCCGAGGGTATGGACGGCGAGACGCTCCGTTACCTGTCGTCCTTATTCCTCTATTGGAAGTCTTTCGAACATGTCAGCTTGCTTGACGGCCGCCGCCGGGTCCAGCGCTTCAACGCCGATGACCGCGACGCCCCCGCGATGCCGGCCGGCAATCAAGTCATCGTCCTGTCTTACGACCCGAGGCGAGATGACGCAGAGGGCCTGGATTCCCTGCGTGAAGACTTCGCGGCTGGCTACCGCGTCTGCGGACGCTTTGTCGAGGCTGCCGACGCGATCGCCGAGTATTATGCGCCGGTGGCTTTCCCCTGCGCCCTGGTTGCAGCAGCCGACAAATTCGAAGTTGCTTATGACAGCCAGCTGCGACTGACGAACCTGCTTTATGAAGTCGATGGCTCAAGCCTGAGCCTGTTCGCCTGGTGGACGGAAAAACCCGACGCGCCCCAGGCCATCTCGCTGCAGATCTTTGACGCCGAGGGGGGCAAGGTCGCCGGCCAGGATTTCACCGTCGGCGTCGATCCCCTGGCCAGATACCAGGTCGATCTGTCATCGCTTGAAGCAGGGGACTACAGCCTGAAGATGATCGTCTACAATTACGAAACCCGAGCCAGCGCGGCCGGAACGGTCATCAGCGACGGGACCCGCTTCGAGCGGGAGCTGGAGATTGGCCCGATCACGGTCGGATAAGCCCGCTCAGCCGAGGACGCGCTCCCGCTGACGTTCCAGCGCCACGGCCACCAGCGCGTCAAAGAGCGCCTGCTGCGAAGGATCGCGCTCGGCCGTGACCTCGGGATGCCATTGAACCGCGATCAACCAGGGATGCCCCGGTAGTTCCAGCGCCTCTATGATGCCGTCGGCGGCTCTGGCTGCCACGCGCAAACCGGGCGCCACCTGCTTGACCGCCTGATGATGCCCCGACGAGGTATGCAGCCGGGTCAAGCCCATGACTTCGGCGATCAAGCTGTCACGCTCCACGTGGACTTCCTGCAGCGCCCACAAACCGGCTTCGTTCCGGTGGATGTCTTCATCGCGGATATCGGGAATGTGCTCGTGCAGCGTCCCGCCAGCGGCGACATTCAACGCCTGCAGACCGCGGCAAATGCAGAGCAGCGGCGTCTCGCCTTCGTCGAGCAGGCGCCGCAGAAGCCCGAGCTCGCCCCGGTCGCGTTCGCGGTCGGCCGGCAAGACATGCGGATTCCAACGGTCGCCGCCATACTCAGCCGGGTCGATATCGGTGCCGCCCGTCACCACGACGCCGTCGAGAAGCGGCAGGATGCGCGCCGAATCGTCCTCGCTCGGGGGGATCAGCAGCGGTATGCCGCCCGCCCGCCGCACGGCGTCTACATAAGGCGCGGGCGTGCTGAAGAAGGCATCATAATGCCGCGATTTGATATACTCTTCGCTGCGTCCGCCGGTTGTGATCCCGATTGCGGGTTTTCTCATTTGCCTGGCCTCTGGCTGCTCGCAGAATGGATTGCGGCACAACTATAAACGAGCCGCCGCCATGAACGCAAGCGTTATTGACGCAACCTTAAGCGCCTTGCATCGTAAGAAGGGTTGTATTCAATCGGCTGCTTGCCGCCGCCCATCAATGGCTCTCAAGCGCGGCCCAACCGGCAAATGAAGATAGTCTGCCCGCTCTAAGGATGTGACGCGTGACGCATCGTCTAAGGTTCTACCTCACCTATGCCCTGCGCAATATCCGCCGGGGCGGCCGCTGGATAACGCTGGCTGTTCTCTGCATCAGCGCCGGCGTCGCCACCGTCGTCGCGCTGCGCTCGCTCGGCCTGGCTGTGGGCGACACCTTGACCAACAACGCGCGCATCGAGATCAAAGGCGACCTGCTGATACGCAACGACAGCATCTTCGGCGGCTTCGGCAGCAATGATCCCAGGGCCTTTTCACCGGATGAGCTGGCGGCGCTCCTGGCTTGGGCCGATGCAAAAGGCGCGCGGACGACCGCCTATATGAGCGGGCGCAACATGCAAATCACCAAGGTCGGCGGCGAGGGCTTCGGGCGGCCCAGCTTCATCGGCAGCAGCTTCATCAACCCGCAGACCTACCCGCCGACCCACACAATCCTCGCCCTTGACCCGCCGGGCCGGCCGCTCGCGGACTTGTTCAGCGAGGGCAACGAGGTCGTGATCAGCGATAACCTCGCCGCGCAAGGCGATATCGCGGTGGGCGATCAAGTGCGCGTCAGCGGCTCCGAGGAACTCTACACCGTGCGCGGCATCGTCTCCGTGGCCGAGGAGAGCAGCGTCACCAACTTTCTCAACGCCTTTTTCGGTTTCGCTTATTTTGACCTCGACAAGGCCCGGGCGGTCATAAACGAGAATTTCGCGCCCAACCGTATTGGCGTCCTCCTGCCCGAAGCGGCGGACGAGGCGCAGCTGGCTCAATTCAGCGCTGAGATTGAAGCGCTGGCGCCCGGCGTCCGCGTCACCGTCATTTCCGACTTTCTGGTACGTTACGAGCTGATTTCACAATACCTCAGTGATTTCGTCGTCGTGATGGGTTTGGGCGCTCTGCTTATTGGCGGCGTGGGCATCATGAATACGATGCTGGTCCTGGTCCGCCGCCGCACCAGCGAAATCGCCGCGGTCAAGACCTTTGGCCTGCGCGGGGGGCAGGTCGCCGCGCTCTTCTTCACGGAAGCCTTGATCCTCGGCCTTATCGGCAGCTTCATCGGCATCATCGTCGGGGTCGGCTTAAGCGTCATCGTCAATCAATATGGCTCGGTCGCCCTGCGGCAGGCGCTGACCTGGAAGATCTATCCCGAAGCGCTCGTCTTTGGTTTCACACTCGGCATGATCGTCACGGCTATCTTCGGCGTCGCCCCGGTTTTGACCGCTGTCAAAGTCCGCCCCAGCATCATCCTGCGTCCCAATGAGAATCACTGGGTCGCGCTCGGCGTCTTGCAGTCGATCGCGCTTGTCGTCTTCGTTACGTTTTGCCTGGGCTTGGTTGTCGGGCATATCCTGCGCCCCTCCTTCGAGCTGACGGAGGCCAGGCTGGCCGATATCGCCGCGGGCGATGCCGAGGGCCTCTCCGATGAACAGAGGGAAGCCTGGGCCGAATCGAGCCGTTTCGGCGCGGCGGCGCCAGCGCGATTCGATTCGCCATCGCCCTATCTGGCCGGCGTGCTCGGCGTCAGCGCGACCTTTCTAATCTTCCTCCTGCTGATTGCCGGCCTCTGGCTGATTATTCTGCTGATCGGCAAGCTGCCTTCGCTTGGCCTGGTGACCTGGAAGCTGGCGCTGCGCAACTTGTCAACCAACCGAATACGCAGCGCCATCACCACGCTGGCTTTGATCGCCGGCATGTTCGCGCTGAGCGCCATCACCTTCGTCGGCGAGGGCACGCGCGAGCTGCTCAATCTTCAGCTTAGCCGCAGTTTTGGCGGCAACGTGCTGGTGTTTCCCTTCCCCGGTTTGCCGGCGGGGCTCGTCAAAAGCGGCATCGACGGCGCGCTGCAGGATGTGGCAGTCGAGTACCGCACAACGATAGCGAACTACGAATTGCAGGTGACAGCGGTCAACGGAGAATCCGTCAATCATGAACCCGTCGATGGCGAGGCCCAAGCCAGCGGGGGTCAACTCGAAGTGACTGTGTGGGAATCGGACAATCCGGACATTTATAGCGGCCAGGGCGCGACCGATAGCGGGCGCATGCTTACAATCGACGACCGCGGGCAAGCGCTGGTCGTGCTGCCTTACGATTTGGCTGTGAACCTGCAAATCAAGGTCGGCGACCGCGTCACCCTAAAAGAGGCCGAAGACACCGCGCTGGAAGTTGCGGGTATTCTGGGCGAGGCGCAGGGCCTGGTTGCCTTCGGCGGTTCCAGCGGGCTCATTCCCCCGGATGTCTTGCCGGCTTCCTTGCCCGCCGACTTCACGCTATACGCCTTTCAGATACCCGAGGCGGCGCTCAATCGCGCGTTGGCCGAGCTGTCTTCGGTGATCTTCGCCTTGTCAATCGATGTGCAATTTATCGATGGCTTGATCGGCCGCCTCATCGATCAATTCGCGGCCATCCCCACCATCGTCGGCCTGCTGTCTCTCTTCGCCGCCGCCGTGATCATGGCCAACACGGTCGCGCTTTCCACGCTGGAGCGCCGGCGTCAAATCGGCATCCTCAAAGCGATCGGGCTAAAGTCGTGGCGTGTTTTGGCGGTCATGTTCATCGAATCGAGCCTGGTCAGCTTGCTGAGCGCCTTCATCGGCATCGGGCTCAGCGCGCTGATCATCCGTCTGTTGTCCGCGGCCGGCGGCATAGCCATTCCGCTGCCGACGGATGCGCGCCTCACCGCCGTCGCCTTGCTGGTCGCCGCCCTGCTCATCGGCTGGGCCGCCACCTTCCTCAGCGCCCGCGTCGCGCTCAAAGAACGGGTCATGAATGTGCTGCGTTATGATTAGACGCGCCTCGTCACTTGATCCACTCCAGCGCCCCGCGACAGCTGCACGGTTTGTGCGGAGCGCGCGTGGCGTAGGGAAGCCGTCGGTTGCCGCGCTCGCTTTAGAGGGAGACGGCCGAGGCCAACGCGGGGCTGGCAAGCAGCCCGTTCCGCGGGACCTGGGGGGCGCTCAAAAGCCCTTTCAGCGTCTCTGGTTAATTGCCTAGTTGATTAAGCTATGCTATATTGGCTTAACATAACCAATCTCAAATCATTCACGCTCAAACGCTTATCGCAGGAGTCTTCTCATGCCTCAGAATCCACGTCACCAAGAAGGGCAGGGTTTAGTCGAATACGCATTAATTCTCGTGCTGGTCGCAGTCGTTGTCATCGTTATCCTCGCGCTGCTGGGGCCGGCAATCGGCAACATCTTCTCTAATATCATCAACAGTCTGAACCCGACCGCGACGCCTGCCATCACGCCGGCGCCTGGCAACTGATCCAATTGCGCCACACTCTCTGACGCTTGGGCGGCCGGCCTCATTTTGCCCGCCATACGCATAGGCGTGAACTACCTCCACCGCAGCAGCGTCGCGCCCCGGTCTTACCGCCGTAGGCATAATCCGCTATACTTTTCCAATCGTTCCGGCAAGGCAGTCGGCCGCGGCTAGCAGCTTGCTCCCGCGCGGCCAGGCCAGGGGCAGGGAGGGCAGATGATCCTGGAAGAGCTGTCAAAAGCCATCGGCGTCAGCGGCGAAGAAGATGAGGCGCGCGCGCTTGTCATTGACGCCATCCGCGACCATGTCACTGATCTTGAAGTGGACGCTTTGGGCAACGTCACCGCCAGCCAGCGCGGAACGGCGCATCCCGAGTATTCTGTGATGATCGCCGCTCACATGGACGAAATCGGCATGATGGTGACCGCTGTCGAGGCCAATGGCTTGATACAGTTCACCAGCGTTGGCGGCGTCGACGCCCGCATCCTGCCCGGCTTGCGCGTCAAGGTGGGGGCGAAACGCAGCCCGGGTGTGATCCTCTGGAAGCCGATTCATTTCTGGCGCGCGATGAAAACGGTCCCGATGGATGCCTTGCGCATTGATGTCGGCGCGGCGGACAAAAGCGCGGCCGAGCCCGGCGATCGCATCGCTTTCGACGGCGGCTTTACGCGCTTGAGCGAGAAGGTCGTGCGCGGCAAAGCATTTGACGATCGCGTCGGCTGCTCAATTCTGGTGGATATACTCCGGAGCGGGCCCTATCCAGTCACCGTCGCGGCCGCCTTCACAGCGCAGGAGGAAATCGGCTTGCGCGGCGCGACAGTGGCGGCCCAGCGCTTGCAGCCGGATGCCGCCATTGTGCTCGAAGGCACCTACGCCTATGATGTGCCGGACCCCAACCGGGAAGTCGATGCTGGCGATCTGCCGTCCAATCCCGGGACGCGCATGGGTGAAGGGGCGGTGATCACCCTGTCCGACAGGCAAATGATCACTGACCCGCGCGCCCTCGCCTTCCTGCGGGAAACGGCGGAGGTGAACGACATCGCCCACCAGGTCAAGACGATGGGCGGCGGCGGCACCGATGGCGGCGCCATCCACCTGGCGCAGGCGGGCATCCCGACCATGCCGATCTCCGCGCCCTGCCGTTACATTCATACGCCGAGGGCGCTGTTGAATCTCGATGATTACCAAAGTGTTTTGAGTCTGTCTCAAGCGGTGCTGAATCGCATCACGCCGGCGACATTTCAGCGCGATTGAGGCGTCGGCTAGGGCGGCAGTTGCAGTTCCTGGCCCACGCTCAATCGATTCGGGTTGGTCAATTCGTTCAGCGTGATCAATTCTCTGACATCGACGCGATAACGCAGCGATATGCTCTCGATCGTCTCACCGGCGGAGACGACATGAATCTCCGGCCGCGGCGTCGCCGTGATGGTGGGCGTGGCCGCCACTGTTGCTTCCGCCGTCGCCGCTTCTTCCACCGTGTCAGCTTCGCCTTCGCTGATCAGCGGGCCCGCGGTCACATTCACTTGCGCCGCGCTGGCTTCCGTCGCGGCGACTTCCGACTCTTCCGGTTCACAATCCGGGATGAGCAGAAGTTGACCGATCGAAAGATTCTCGCTGTCCAGTTGATTCACTTCCATGATCGTCTGGTACGTTGTGCCCCAGGCCAGCGCCAGCCGGAACAAGACATTGCCCGCCTGCACCTGATAGACGCACTCATCGTCCGGATCAAGCTGTTCCTCGAATGTCAGCGTGGGCGACGGAACGATGAATGGCGTTATTGTGTCGGGCGGCGCCGTCGATTCCGCCTCGCTCGTCAACGGAGCCGCCGTCGGCTGTTCGACCTGGCCGGGCAAACTTTCCGGCGTGATGTATCTCACCTCCACCGCCGTTGCCTCGCCTTCGCCGGCGCTGACGTCAGCGGAAGCCGCATCCTCGCCCTCCGCCACCGCGACCGCCGCCGTCACTTCCGCTACTTCGGCGCTGTCCACCTGCTGGAACGGTTCTTCCGTCTGGCGATAGCAGCCGGCCAGCAGACATGCGCAAACCAGCAGAGATAGAATGAGTCTGGGCTTCATGAGGTCAAGCTCTCTTGAATTCCTATGATGCTATGCGCCCATTATAGTGGAGTCGCCCCGGACGCGCTTGCGAGCCAGGGCGGACATTTTTCCGCTTGGGCGGGCGACCTCTGTCACGCTAGCCGACTTGGGGCAGGGCTTCCATCGCTCGTTCGATCTCCGCTTGCGGATACTCGTAATTCGAGAGCTGGCCGCCCAGATAAGCGTCGTAGGCGCTCATGTCAAAGTGGCCATGCCCGCAGAGGTTGAAGAGGATGACGCGTTCCTCGCCCGCTTCTTTGGCCGCCTGCGCTTCGCGGATTGCCCCGGCGATGCCATGCGCGGCTTCCGGCGCGGCGATGATGCCCTCGGCCTTGGCGAAGGTGATGGCGGCGGCGAAGGTCTCCATCTGCGGGATGGCGGCCATAGCGAGCAGATCTTGATCCCAGAGCTCGCAGATGATGGAAGCCATGCCATGATAACGCAGCCCGCCGGCATGCAGCGGCGGCGGCACGAAGCCATGCCCCAGCGTATACATCTTCACCAGCGGCGTCATGCCGACCGTATCGCCGAAATCATAGGCGTAGACCCCGCGCGTCAAGCTCGGGCAAGCGGCCGGCTCGACGCCCAGCAGTTTGGCGCTTTTGCCCGCGGTCAGGTTTTGATGCAGGAAGGGCAGGGCGATGCCGGCGAAATTGCTTCCGCCGCCGGTCGGGCCGACGACGACATCCGGATATTCGCCCGCCAGTTCCATCTGCTGAAGCGCTTCCTGACCGATGACAGTTTGGTGCATGAGGACGTGATTCAGCACGCTGCCCAGGGAATACTTGTATTTTCCGCCGCTGGTCGCCGCGACTTCGACCGCCTCGCTGATGGCGATGCCGAGCGATCCCGTGCTTTCGGGATCGGCCTCGAGGATGCTGCGGCCGGCGTTGGTGGAATCGCTGGGGCTGGCGGTGACGCTGGCGCCGAAGCTCTCCATGATGGCGCGTCGGTAGGGCTTCTGCTCATAGCTGATGCGCACCATGTAGACGATGCATTCCATATCGAAGAAACTGCAAGCTTGCGCCAGCGCCGTGCCCCATTGCCCGGCGCCGGTTTCGGTGGTCAGCCCATTGATGCCTTCTTGCTTGTTGTACCAGGCTTGGGCCGTCGCCGTGTTCAGCTTGTGGCTGCCTGACGGCGACACGCCCTCGTACTTGTAATAGATATGCGCCGGCGTATTTAGCGCTTTCTCCAAGCGCCGCGCGCGAAGCAGGGGCGTCGGCCGCCAGAGCTTGTAGATCTCGCGCACTTCGTCCGGAATCTCGACCCAGCGATCCTGGCTCACTTCCTGCATGATCAAACCCATAGGGAAGAGCGGCGCCAGGTCATCCGGGCCGACCGGTTGATGGCTGCCCGGATGCAGCACCGGCGGCAGCGGCCGCGGCAGATCCGCTTGTATGTTGTACCAGTGGCGCGGGATGGCGCTCTGCGGCAGGTCAAAACGAATGTCGTCTGACATGAGTCGTTTCTCCATTGATTGACTATGGCTCGTATTATGTCGAAGGCCCGGGCCTTGCGCAAACTGTCTCGATTTTGGGGGAAGTGTATCCCTTTCGGTGGAAACAAAAAAAACTTTACCACCGAGGACACCGA
>JAPPEU010000040.1:25865-43243 GCA_028875245.1 Chloroflexota bacterium | reverse complement strand
ACAATTTCGCTAGAGTACCGGACAAGCCTTACAGACTGCTAGGTGGATGCAATTTTCCTAATTTCAACCGAATTCGATACACTGCCATCAGAACTGGAAAGCTTCAAGCGCGCGCGCCAGCAGGAAAGACCATCTCGCTCTTGAGCTTATGGCGCTTTCGACTATGATTAAGGAATACTAGGGAAGTAGCTCAATCGGCAGAGCAGGTGCCTTTGGAGCACAAGGTTAAAGGTTCGAGTCCTTTCTTCCCTGTACATTGCATCAGGCAAGTCCGCCGCGGCGGGCTTTTCGCTTCCTTCAGGCAGGCGGGTATCGCCTAGCGCTTCGCCGGCGCCGGATGGAAATCAAAGGTCAGGATGCTCCGGATGGCGGCGTGGGCTGACGCGGCCGGGCGGATCGGACTGGCGGCGTGCCACAAAATCGCATCGTTGATGAGATAGCTGTCCAGCGCTTCCTCCAGGCGGAAACTTGTCAATAGCCGGCGATCGTCATCATACAGGGAGACCTCGCCGCCCTCGGCGTTCACCAGTTCCGCCAGGTGAACCGTCACGAAGGCAGCGCCATCGCGATGGATGCCTTCCGGCGTCGGATGGCCCGGCTCCCCGAGATCAGCGATCACGCGAATGAGATGCGCCTGAACTTCCCAATCAGCGCGCAGCTGCGCCGGGCCCAGCGGGAACTGAGCGAAGTCGAAGCGAATCAATTCCTGCAGAAAGCGGTTTTCAAAGCTGGTATCCAGCAGCGGGGCGAACTTGCGTATGATGCCGCCGGTGACGCGATTGATAACAGCGCTCTGAAAATAATCCTCATGCGGCAAGCGCGAGAGTTCGCCGCTGGAGGGCGAAAACAGGAAGCGCCCATAACGCCGTCGTCGATAGCGCGCGCCGCCCGGCAGGTAGTCGTCGGCCGGCAATTCAGCGTAATCGATCAAGAGGCTCAGCCAGGCCTGCCGCAATTCTTCGCTGATGCGCAGGGCGCCGCCGCGCACGAGGCTGTAACCCTGTTCCGCGAGCTCGGATTTGATGTCCTGCGTCGTTGAAATGCCCATCGTCCATGCCTCACGCGGTCATCCGCGCGATTAGGCCGCCCAGAATCTCAATGCCGGCTTGCAGCTCCGCTTGGGGCACATAGCTGAAAGACAGGCGGAGATGATGCGCGCCCGCCTCTGGATTGACATAGAAGCCTTTGCCCGAAGCGAAGTAGATATTCCGCGCCTGCGCCCGCCCTTCCAAGTCGTCCACATGCACCGACGGTGGCAGGCGCAGCCAAATGAAATAACCGCCTTCGGGGCGCGTCCAGTGAAGGCCCGACGGCATGGACGCATCCAGGGCAGCCAAAGCGACATCGCGCCGGCGCCTGTATTGCCCGCGCAGCCACTCAACATGCCCCTCCCAAGCGCCGCTGCGGCAATAATCGGCGACGACGGCCGCCGTGAAGGGATTGGCGCCCCCGCCCATGCGCAGCATCCCGCTGTCGACGAAACGGGCGATCCAATCGGCCGGCGCGACAAGCCAGCCAATCCTTAAGCCCGGCGCCAGCGTTTTGGAGAAGCTGCCGAGGCGCAAGACATGCTCCCCGCCCGCCAGGTGATAGAAGCTCGGCGGCAGCGCGCCGCCAAAGCGGATGTCATTGTAGACATCGTCTTCGACGATGGCAAAACCGAACTCGCGGCTCAAGTCGATGACCGCCAGCCGCCGTTCCCGCGACATCGTAATGCCGGATGGATTCTGAAAATTGGGCGCCACATAATAAAAGCGAGGCGCTTTGCCAGCCGCCGCCAGCTGCCGCAGCTTGCGCGCCAGATCGCTGATGACAAGTCCCTCGTCATCAATTGGCGCGGAGCAAATCTCGAGCCGGTAATCGCGAAAGATATGCAGGGCGTCGCGATAGGAAGGCGCGTCCACCAGCACAACATCGCCGGGCCGGGTCAAATGCTGCGTGATCATGCCCAGTCCCCCGGTCGAGCCGCCAATGATCATCAGATTGTCGCGGCTGATGCCGAGCATTTCACTTCGGTTAAACCGCTCAACCAGGAAGTCGATCAGCTGACTGTCGCCCTGTTCATCGCCGTAGTTCAAGAAGCGGCCGACGCGCCGCCCCGCCCATCCAGCCGACATGATGCGCCGCAGCTCGTCGATCGGCAGCAGATCGCGCGAGGGATGGCCGGCGAAGAGTGGTATGCTGCCGGCGATTATGCCCTGCGGTGTGGCTTCGGGTTTCATCTATTGCGGCGTGGCCTCCGGCGGCAGCGGACTGATGTAGCGTTTGCCCGCGCGCGCCCGCTCGAAATCTTCTTTGGCCGCCTTCAGCAAGTCCGGTTTTATCAGGAGATCCAGCCCTGCCAGCGCCATCGCTTTGGCGGCGAAGATCATGCCCTTGGCGCCAATGCTCGAGCCGGACGACGCCACCGTCTGCCAGCTATGCCCCGGCGTGCCGAGCGGCCAGCAGGTGGTCGTGATTTGCCCCGTCGGCGTGATCCAACTGACATCGGCGACTTCGGTCGAGCCGCCCAATCTCGGCGGCGTCGGCGAATGCGGGTAGACGCCTTCCCACAGCGGGTCGTCCATCGCGGCCGGCTCCAGCTCGGCGCTGGTGGAGAGTTTCATCCAATCAAAGCCATGTTGGACCGAACCGGCGGGAAAGGTCGCCTGCAGCTCGCGCGCGAATTGGCGTTCCTGCTCGGTGAAGGTCATGTCATCAACTGCCGCCATCTTCTGATACAGAAGATCCGACAGCGCCTTGTTGGGCAGCAAATCGTAGCAGCCGGTGATGAATTCAATATCGTACGTCGTGCCGCTCATCAGCGCCGCGCCTTTGGCGATATCCTGCATCCAGCGGTACATCTCGTCGACTTGGTCGCGCCGCGGCGCCCGCAGGAAGTACCAAACTTGCGCATAGGCCGGCACCACATTGGGCGCCTGCCCGCCACTGGTGACCACGCTGTGAATTCGCGACTCCGGCGGGACGTGCTCGCGCATATAATTGACGCCTGTATCCATCAGCATGACGCCATCAAGAGCGCTGCGGCCAAGCCAGGGCGAGCCACCGGCGTGCGCGGCGACGCCGTGAAAGTTCACCTTAAAGGAATTCATCGCCAGCGAAGAGCCATTCCAGGTGATGTTGGTATCGCCGGGATGCCAGCTGATGGCGGCGTCCAGATCGTCAAAAACGCCGTCGCGCGCCATGAAGGTCTTGCCCACCAGCGTCTCCTCGGCCGGGCAGCCATAAAAGCGAATCCTGCCTTGGACGCCCGCCTGCTGCATCGCCGCTTTTAATGCCATGGCCGATGCCATGCAAGCGGTGCCGAAGAGATTGTGCCCGCAGCCGTGGCCCGCGCCGCCATCCTCCAGCGCCGTTTTCTCGCTGGACAGCGCTTGTGACAGCCCGGGCAGCGCGTCATACTCGCCCAGGAAACCGATTACCGGCGCGCCTTCGCCCCATTCGGCGATGAAGGCCGTCCGCATCCCGCCCGCGCCCCAACTGATGGAAAAGCCATCCTGCTCCATCTTGTCGGCCAGCAGCCTGGACGCGTATTCCTCCTGCAGCGCCACTTGCGGATGATCCCAAATATCTTTGGCGATATATGTCAGTTCTTCGTCTTTATCCCGGATGTGGCCAAGAATCAGATCTTGCGCGTCCATCGTCGCTCCCCGTACCCGCGTCTGCTTCACTGCGTTGAGCTTAGCGCATGCAGCCGCAATTTTGAAGAGAGCAATGCGCCGGCGCGGCGGCAGAAGAGACGTAATCTCGGATTCGACGCAGCCTTGTCAAAGGGGACGAGGCGTTTCTGATGACGCTGAAAAATGAGAGACGCCCCGCTGGGTGCGGGGCGCCGGGGGGACGAAATAAATTTGCTTATAATAAGCTTAATTTGTTGCTATCAGTTTAACATTTCAAGCTGAAGCCCGTCAAGCAAATCTGTCCGAATTTCTTCGTAATTTTTTGTACATTTCTACTGAATCTTGAGCCGGGCCGGCCATCCGATTGTACGAAACCTATTTCCCCGCCCCGGCCATTTCCGTCACCTTGCCCAAGGCCTCCAGCATTCCTTCGACCGTGGTGAATTTCACCCGGCTGCGGCCCATGTCGGCGCCGCGCTGCAATTCGATCCCGTCCAGGATCTTCCACTCGTCGAAGGAAATAAATGATGGCTTGCGGGAACGGGCCAATTCGAGAATCGCTTCCTCGCGACTGTCCCGCGGCTGCAGCACATCCCCCGTTTGCAGGTCTTCCAGGAAGCGCTCCGCCGTTTCGATGGCGTCGGGCTTGTTGGTGCCGATGATCCCGCTGGGTCCGCGTTTGATCCAGCCGACGACATAATTCCCGGTAAGGCGCTCTTTGCCTTCATGCCTGGTCAAAACGCGACCGCGGTCATTGGGGATCGTCCCCCAGCGATCGTAAAACGGGACATCGGGCAGCGGCACGCCGCGATAACCAACTGAGCGGAAAATCATATCGGCGGCCAGCGTCTCCGTTTGGCCGGTCGCGCGCGGCCGCAGGTTGCCATGCGCATCCAGGTAGAGCTCGTTCTTGACGATCCTGAGCGCCTCGACCTTATCCGCGCCGATAATCGCGCCGGGCGACGCGAGAAAGCGCATGATGATGCGCCGGGACTTCCCGGTCAACCCGCGATCGACATAAGACTGGAGGATCTTGACGTTGCGTATGGCGCTGCGGTCACGCGCCTTCTTTAAGTGCGTCGCGCTCAATTCATCAAGCGAGGCATCGTCGCAGTCAACGATGATATCGGCATCCGCCATCTCGCCCAATTCTTTGATCTCGGGGTTGGTGAAGGCGGCCTGGGCCGGCCCGCGGCGCCCGAGAATATAGATCTCCTCGACTTCACTGCGCCTCAGCGATTCCAGCGCATAATCAGCGATATCGGTCCCGTAGAGCTCATCCGGCGTCCGCGCCAGGATACGGGCGACATCCATCGCCACATTGCCTACGCCGATCACCGCCACCCGCTTGATGCCGGTCAAATCAAAATCATAGTCGTGGTAATCGGGATGACCGTTGTACCAGCCGACGAATTCAGTGGCGGCGAAGCTGTTGCGCAAGTCCTCGCCCGGGATTCCCAGCTTTCTATCCGTTTGCGCGCCGACAGCGTAGATGATGCCGTGATAATGCGCGCTCAGGTCATAGCGGCTGAGGTCTTTGCCAAACTCGATATTGCCGTAGAAGCGGAAGCGCTCGTGCGAAGCGATGCGGCTGTACAGCTTGGTGACCGACTTGATCTTTTCGTGGTCCGGCGCGACGCCGCCGCGAACCAGCCCAAACGGCGTTGGCAAGCGCTCATACATGTCGACATGGATTTCGGGGGCGCGCTGTTTCAACAGGTGATCGGCGGCGTAAAATCCCGATGGACCCGACCCGATGATCGCCACACGCAATTGCGACGCGTTATTCGTCATTTTGCTCCCCGCCGTCATCCTTCAAGGGAATGACCAAGTCCTTGCGAAATGGCGTCAGCGATACGAGTTCCCCGTTTTCGTCAACCACAAACAGGTCCTCCACCCGCACGCCAAAACCGCGCTCAGGATAATACAAGCCGGGTTCAATGGTCAAGATATTCCCTATCTGACAGATATCGTCTTGACGCATGTGGCTGATCGACGGACGCTCGTGGATATCAATGCCGACGCCATGACCCAAAGTATGCACATAGCCTTCCATCGTGCTGGGATGCGATCGCGTGGTTGGGTGCCCCGCGCCTTCGAAATAATCGAGAACCGCTTCCTGCATCAGATGCGTCGGCTTGTTGAGGCCGAAGGCTTCGATTGATATGTCGAAGGCTTCCATTACCGTGTCATAGATCGCCTGTATCTCTGGCGGCGCGTAACCGATGCACCAGGTGCGCGTCATGTCGTGGTGATAGCCGCCGCCGAGCTCACGCGGGAAGAGGTCAAATACGATTGCCCGCCCCGCTTGCAGCGGCATTTCCGCCTCGCCGCGGCTATGCGGGAAGCCGGCATCGCGCCCTTGAGCGAAGATCATGGCCGTATCTTCCAGGCCGCGCGCCATCAATTCGCGCCGCGCCAGCGCCTTGATGTCGCCGATTGTCACCGGCCGTCCGCCATCATCCAGCAGCTCGTCGCCGGCGCGCCGCAAGCCAGCGATAAAATCCCAAACGATCTCCATGACGGCATTGGTCCGCTCCGCCACCGATGCCAGGCGCCGGATCTCGTCCGCGTCCTTCGTGAGCATCGCTTCTTCAATCAGCGTCCCCTCGGCTTCGGCGACAAACTCGTATTGAGCCAGCTCCGCGGCCAAAACCTTGTACAGCGCGATCGTCTTGTTGACTTGCCAGGCGCCATAGAGACCGATGCGCCCTTCGCTCAAACCGAGGCGCGCCAGAACATCAGCCCAGAAGCGAACCGTCGCCTGCTGGCTGTCGCCCTCCGTCTCCTTGAGCCGATCATAATAGCCGAGTTCAACATCGGTCTGGACCACAAGGCCGGACTTCGCCGCCTCCTCCAATTCCATGCGATTGCAAATGAGCAGCGCCGGTTCGCCGCTGACTTTGAAGATGGCGCCATGGCTGATGCGCGCGCCATTGCTCAGGTAAAAGCGGGCCGTGTTAAATTCCTCGCCGCCGGTCACGATGATCGCGTCGAGCTCGCGCTCGCGCATCAGCCGATCAAGATCCGATTTCATGAGTCAACTCCAACGAACTGCGGATGGCGCAGCAAAGGCGCCCCGGGCTGCCTGGAGCTGTAAGTTTAACAGGGGAAGCGGATGATTTTCAATTGATCGTCTTCAAGGCCGCCAGGAGGGCCGCCTCTTGCTCGGGCAAGACCGTGCGCGGGTCCAGGAGTACGCGACCGTCGGCGATGCGCGCGATCACCGGCGGGTCCGCAGCCCGCAGCTGTTCCAACGTGTGGTTGGGCGCAGCGCTGCGGATGGCGAGAAGCGCGGTGGGAAGCGACGCCCCGGGCAGGCTGCCGCCGCCAAGGGTGGATTCTCCACTGACAACGGTCCCGTCGATATGCGCCGCCCACTTTGTCGCCCTGCGCTTGATATCGTCCAGGGGACAAGAAACCATCTGCCAGACGGGAATCCGCTCCCGCGCGTCCCCCCGCTGATAATGTTCCAGCGTGGCGATCAACGCGGCGTAGGTCAATTTGTCGACCCGCATAGCGCGCGCCAGCGGATGACGCTTGAGCGGCGCCAGCGCTTCCGCTTTGCCGACGATGATGCCGGCTTGGGGCCCGCCCAAGAGCTTGTCCCCGCTGAAGCAGACAAGGTCGAGGCCCGCCGCGACACTTTCCTGAATCATCGGTTCGTGTTCCAGGCCGAATCGCCCTGTGTCAATCAGCGTTCCACTGCCCAGATCATCGACAGCCAGCAGGCCGCGAGCATGCGCCAAGGCGGTCAATTCCTCCAGAGTCGGCTGCTGCACAAAGCCAATCTGCTTGAAGTTGGATGTGTGCACGCGCAGCAGCATCGCCGAATCGCCAGTCAGCGCCGCCTCATAGTCTGCGATGCGTGTACGGTTGGTCGTGCCGACTTCCACCAGCGCGGCCCCGCTCTCGCGCATGATCGCCGGAATGCGGAAGCCGCCGCCGATCTCCACCAGCTGTCCGCGCGAGATGATGACTTCGCGACCTTTGGCCAGCGCGCTGAGGATCAATATCAGCGCCGAGGCGTTGTTGTTGACCACGAGAGCGTCTTCGGCCCCGGTCAGATCGCGCAGGAGCCGCAGGGCATGCGTTTGACGGCTGCCCCGCGCGCCGGTGTCCAGATTAAACTCTAAGCTGCTGTATGAGCAGGCGACCGATACAATCGCCTCCCGCGCGCTCACTGAAAGCGGCGCTCTACCCAAATTGGTGTGGATGATCACGCCGGTCGCGTTGATGACCGGAAGCAGGGTCGGCTTTTGCCGCTGGCGCAGGCTTTCCGCGATTCGCTTTCGCAGTGATTCCTCGCTGATGCCGGGCTGTTCCGTATTCAATATCTCCAGCCGAACGGCAGCCAGCTGCGCGCGAATCGCATCGACGACCAGGTCTCGGCCGTATGCCCGGGCAAGATCTCGCATGGCGCTATGAGCAAGCAAGGAATCCACTGAGGGCAGGCGCCGCAGAAGGGCCTGTCTATCGTTCATTCCCTAATTCCCGGTTGCGAAGGAAGACTTCGATGACGACAAACAGCAGGATGATTATCAGCAGGAGCGGCAGCGACAGATAGCGCGGAATCATCAACCAGAAACAAGTGACGGCGATAATGCCGATCCAAACGCTGCGGCGGACGACGACGCCCGGCAGCGGCAGAGGATCGGACGCCGGCGCCAATCGTCGGCTAATGAGGCGCACAAGCGGGATGGCGGTCCCTGTCACCGCGATCTGCAAGAGGATGAAGAACAGCCAGATTTCGCCGCCGATCCGCGGACGCGTCGACGCGACCAGATAAAACAGGCCGCCCCAACCGACGATGAACATCAGCAGAGACGCGAGCAGCACGCCTCGCTGCTCCCCGACGGCGCTTCGCTCCAAAGCCGCCTGGCGCTCATGCCGGTTCCCACGCTCAGCTTGTTCGAGCAGCATCGCTTTCGCCTATTCAATTATTTCTTGATGACAACGCTTGTGACTACGAACATTGTAAGCCCTTCGCCAAAAGCGAGCAGGTCGTATGCGGGCGAATCCTTGTCAATCCAGCAGTTTCAGCAAAGCCTGCGTCTCGGCGGATGGCTTGACAGCCGACTTTTTCTTCAGCAGCCGCTCCAAGAGCAGGTATTGCTGCTGCGCGCCGCCGTTGCGCCCCAAATTGATACAATTGTATTCGCCGCCAAAATAGTCGTAAAGCGCCATACAAGCATACCGTTGACAGCATCGGAGCGCTCAGTATCCGGCTGATCGGTCTTTCATAGCCGTTCCGCTCGATTCCAGCGAATCGCATTGACGATTTGCAAGACCAAAGCCGAAGCTCGTCCGGTCCAAAACACGGGTTGAATTCAAGGCCTGCGATCAACTGGAAAATGAGCGGAAAGCAACGTAAAAGTTCGGGCCGGCAGCGGGTGTATCAAGCTTCTTCAATCGCGATTGAAATTATGTGATCGGCGCGAATTGACGAATTCGGCCGCTGCGGATCGATTCTTTGCAGCGTGTTAAGCACATCCAAACCAGGCGCATCGGCGACACGCCCGAATACAGCATGACGGCCGTCCAAATGCGGCGTCGGCACAAAGGTAATGAAGAACTGAGAGCCGTTTGTGTTCGGTCCGGCATTGGCCATGCTCAATGTGCCCGGCGCGTCATGCCGAATCTCAAGCGCGGCCGGTTCATCGTCCCAGCGATAACCGGGTCCGCCGCGGCCGCTGCCGGTGGGGTCGCCGCCCTGCGCCATGAATCCATCAAGCACGCGATGGAAGATGACGCCGTCATAAAAGCCGTCGCGCGCCAGGAAGACGAAGTTGTTGACGGTGGCCGGCGCGCGGTCGGCGAAGAGGTCGATGTTGATGGCGCCTTTGCTGGTCTGCATGACGGCGCGGTAGGTCTTCTCGGGGTCGATCTGCATGGCGGGCGGGCTTGCGTATTGCTTTGGCATGGGGTGGCTCCTGTTGGGCTGGGTGGGTGTGACGTGGGGAGATTAGCAGAGAAGGGGCGACAGGGACAGTGCGCCGTGCCCCCGGCTGCTGGCATCGGGAGACTAAACAGGCGGCGCTCAGCTAGACAGGCGCCAGGTCTTGCGCTATATTGATTTCGCTTTACTGTCATGGAAGGGTGAACCACTTTGCAGAAGCGGTGGAAGATATCGAGCATCCCGGTCAATCGCTGCGAGAGACTGCCCAGTCTTCGGCAACCGAATGGTTACGTCTGCATCCTCCATGACTTGAAGACCGGCAATCACTTGATTGAGAGCGCCGATCTTCCCAAATCCCTCATAAAGTTTTGGCGCAACAAATCGGCGAAACGATATAGGCTTGTTCGCATACTGAGAACGGACGAAGCGGTTGGATTAAGGAAGCATCTCCATCAACGGTATAAGAAGTCCTGGATTCGCAACCACCGTGGCTGGTTCCGCTTGGACAGCGCGCAATTGCGCGACCTGGATCAGTTCATCGCGCGCTGTTCGCGGCATATCGATGTTTCCTCAGAACAGTTGGAACGCTGGAATCTGAAGTATTTTGCGGGCGGCTTTTATAAGCATTTGCCAAAACAGCGACTGCCGAGCGGTTATGTTTATGTCTTAAAGGATCATTACACCGAAGACTACAAAATCGGGTATACGAGTCATCCCCTCAAGCGCATCAAGTATTTGGAGGAAAAGGCATCAGGCGATGTGGAATATGTTCACATCCTGCAAAGCGAGCGAGTGAAAGAAACCGAGGCTTTTCTGCACAAGCGATTTCAATCCTGCCGAACGCGCCCTTACAAGGACTGGGAATGGTTTCGACTGGATGAGTCGCGGTTGCAAGAAATCCAAAACTTGGCGAAGCAGCGGCCGCGCGCCCGCCAAGCCCCAGTGGATGGGCAATCCAGTGAATCCGCAGTGTTGCCGGCTCAACAGGCGCCGAGCGCGCATTCAGCCTTCAGCAAGCCGGCGACACAAGTATCCCCAGACACGCAGCCGTCGAAAATGCAGCTTGCAGATTCTCGGCAAACACTCCGCGCTAGAAGGATGCTTGCCTATTTTCTTGCCGTCGTTCTCATCCTAGTCGCCGCCATTTTGGTTTATGCGCAGTTCGCTACGGACGTTTTCGGCTTAGGGTAGCGAGGTTTCACCGCCAAAAGCCGCATTGACTTGCAACGGCGCAGAACAATAATTCCGATAAGTCTTGACGCGCAGCCAGAGTCAAATTGACGGGACTTGCCGCCCCTCACGACTTTAGACAGCGATAACAGCACTCTATGCTAGAATTCGAAGTTATCAATCCACTAGATGTTGGTTATCCCCATGCCCCAACTAACCGAACTCTTCCACAGCCTTCCCTACGGACCCGCGCCCGAAGCCACTGAGGCCGCCGACGCCTGGCTCGATTCGCACGAGCGCAAATTCGACCTCTTCATCAACAACGCCTGGACCGCGCCCGCCGCTGGCAACACCATCGCCGTCTCCAACCCGGCGCGCGGCGAGCTCCTGGCCCAAGTCGCCGACGCAGCCGCCCCTGACATTGACGACGCCGTGGCCGCCGCTCGGGCCGCCTATGAAACCTGGTCGACCTTGACGCCGCATCAACGCGCGCGCCATCTTTACGCCATCGCCCGCAATATGCAGAAGCACGCCCGCCTGCTGGCGGTCGTCGAAAGCCTCGACAACGGCAAGCCGATTCGCGAGTCGCGCGATATTGATGTGCCGCTGGCCGCCCGTCACTTTTATTATCACGCCGGCTGGGCGCAACTGATGGAAAGCGAATTGCGCGATTATCAGTCGCTGGGCGTCGTCGGGCAGGTGATTCCCTGGAATTTCCCGCTCCTGATGCTGGCCTGGAAGATCGCCCCGGCGCTGGCGACGGGCAATACCGTGGTCATCAAACCAGCGCCTTACACGCCTTTGACCGCCCTGCTCTTCGCCGAGATCATCGCCGAAGCGGGCATCCCGCCGGGCGTCGTCAATATTGTGACCGGCGGCGACGAGGCGGGCGCGGCGCTGGCGGCCCATCGTGACCTCGACAAGATCGCCTTCACCGGCTCGACCGCGGTCGGGCGCATCATTCGGGGGGCGACGGCGGGCACGGGCGTCAAGCTGACGCTGGAATTGGGAGGCAAGTCGCCCTTCGTTGTCTATGATGACGCCGATCTCGATGGCGCGATTGAAGGCCTGGTCGACGCCATCTTCTTCAACCAGGGCGAGGTCTGCTGCGCCGGTTCGCGCCTGCTCGTGCAAGAGAACATCGCCGACGCCTTCCTGGCCCGCCTCCGGGATCGCATGGCGCGTTTGCGGCTTGGCGACGCGCTGGACAAGTGTATTGATATCGGCTCGGTCATCGACCCCGTCCAATACGAGGCGATTGACCGGGGGGTGCAGCGCGGGATCAGCGAAGGCGCGGATGTTTACCAGCCCGAGATGGACCTTCCGCCTTTCTTGGATGGCGGCTGCTTTTATCCGCCGACGCTTTTGAGCAACTTGGAGGCGTCCGCCGCTGTCGCCCAGCAGGAGATTTTCGGTCCCGTCCTGGTGGCGATGAGCTTCCGCACGCCGGCCGAGGCGGTGGAGCTGGCGAACAATACGCGCTACGGTCTGGCGGCCTCCATCTGGAGCGAGAACATCAGCCTGGCGCTGGAGACGGCGCGGCAGATCAAGGCGGGCAGCATTTGGATCAACAGCACGAATCTATTTGACGCCGCAGCCGGCTTCGGCGGCTACCGAGAGAGCGGCTACGGGCGTGAAGGCGGCAAAGAGGGGCTGTTCGCTTATTTGCGTCCGCGCTGGCAGGCCAGGGCACGGCCCGATTTGGGCGAGCCACCCGCTGATTGGGGCGCGCATACGCCACCGGCGCCAGCCATCTTGCCTCCCCCTGACTCGTCGGGGGGACCGAGGGGGGTTTCGCTGGACCGCACGGCGAAGCTGTACATCGGCGGCGCGCAGCAGCGGCCGGACGGCAACTATACCCGTCCCGTCCTGTCACCGGCGGGCGCGTTGGCAGGCCAGGCCGGCGATGGCAACCGCAAGGATATTCGCAACGCGGTGGAGGCGGCGCGCAAGGCGAAGAACTGGGCCACTTATTCGCCGCACAATCGGGCGCAGATCCTCTACTACATCGCGGAAAATCTGTCGGCGCGGGCGGAAGAGTTCGCCGGGCGCATCGCCGACATGAGCGGGACGCCGCTTGAAGAGGCGCGGGCGGAAGTCGCCGCCTCGATCGACCGGCTCTTTCACTGGGCGGCTTTCGCCGACAAATCCGGCGGGGTCCTGCAAGAGACAACCTTGCGCGGGCTGGTGGCCGCTGTTCATGAGCCGGTCGGCGTCATCGGCATCGCCTGCCCCGATGAGGCGCCGCTGCTGGCGTTTCTGTCCTTGATTGCGCCGGCCATCTCACGGGGCAACACAGTGGTCTGCATCCCTTCGCCGCCCTACCCGCTCAGCGCCACCGATCTATACCAGGTCTTCGACACATCGGATCTGCCGGCCGGCGTCGTCAACATCATCACCGGCGATCGCGAGCATCTGGTGAAGACGCTGGTTGAGCATGACGATGTTGACAGCGTCTGGTACTTCGGCGACACGGAAGGGAGCCGCCAGGTCGAAGCGCGCTCGATTCACAATCTCAAACGCACCTGGGTCAATTATGGAATCCCCCGTGATTGGGGCGAGCCCGCGCGGGGCGCCAGCGACGAGTTTCTCCGCGAGTCGATCCAGGTCAAGAATATCTGGGCGCCGACGGGCGCTTAGGCGAGTGCCTGCGTCAGCTCCAGAAGCGTATGCAGCATCAGATTGGCGCCTTTGACGCAATCGTCGTCCGTCGTGCGTTCATTGGGATTATGGCTGACGCCGCGGACTGAAGGCACGAAGTACATGGCGGCTGGCGCGATTGCCGCCATATTCTGCGTGTCGTGCCCGGCGAAACTGAGCATGCGCTCGCGCGACAGTTCCAAGGTGTCAGCAGCGCGCTCTATCGCGCCCATGACAGTCTCGCTCATTCGCGCCGGAATGACGGGCGGCGTCGCCTGGTAAGACACGCTTAGGTCAAACTCCGCGGCGCATTCTTCAAGCAATCGAAGCAGGTCAGCCTCCATCGCGTCCATTTCGGCGTCGGAGCCATGCCGGAATTCCAGCGCGCAAGCCACTTCCGCCGGCACAATGTTGAATGCGCCCGGCGCCGCTTGTATCATGCCAACATTGCAAACGCCCGGGCTGTAGTTGTCCATCACATGCCGCCGCGTCCGCAAGACAAAACTCGCCGCGCCCCACAACGCATCCCGCCGCTGATTCATGGGCATGGTTCCGGCATGGGCCGCCTCGCCGCGGAAGGTCACGTTCAGCGAGCGTATGCCGACGATGGCGTCCACAACGCCGATGTCGAGGCCGGCGGATTCCAGCCGCGTCCCCTGCTCGATATGCAATTCGACCCAGGCCAGCACATCGTCCCGCGTCGCCGTCAACATCGACTCGCGCGTGATCCCAGCGGCTGAAAAGCGGCGCGACAATTCAGCCGCATCCACCCGGCTGCGTCCAAAGTCAGCCATGGTCATTCTGCCGGCAACCGCCTTGCTGCCCATTAAGCCCATGATGGCGCTTTCTTCGTCGGTGAAGTTAAGCGCCTCCAGCGTCAGCGCCGGCATGATGTCATGGTCCTTCAGCGCGCGCAGGGCTTCCAGCGCGACCAGGACGCCAAGCGAACCGTCGTAACGCCCGCCGTTGGGCACGCTGTCCAGATGCGAGCCGGCCAGGATGCGTTTTTCGCTGGGCGGGTCGCTATACAAGATGGCGGACTGGTTGCCGGCGCCATCCTGCGCGTAAGCGAGCCCGGCCTGGGCGATTTTGCGCTGGAACCATCGCCGCGCTTCGATATCGGCCGGCGTCAGGGCCGGGCGGGCGACGCCTCCATCCGCCGTCGCGCCGATCCGCGCCAGGTCCTCAATATCGCTCAGCAAGCGTTTTTCGTTGATTTTGAGCATTCGGCTCCGTCCTGAGTAAGCAAGCAAGTAACGGAGATTTTACCACCGAGTACACCGAGTTTTCATGAGGTCGCCGACGTGCATTCTTCACGATTGCATATCACGCTCATTCAGCTGCATTGCAGGGGCGAGCCATTATGTCACCCGGCGAATCTTTTACCGTATAAAGGTGGGCGTTTCAGCGAAACGCCCCTACAGGGTCCAATTTTGAGTTGATCCCTATTGAAGAGGACACGAACATTTTCTGCCAGTCGAGCGAATCTGCCTGATCCGAAGAATCCGCCATTCTCAATGAGCGGGATGATTACGCCTTATCGCGCTAGCGCCAGCGCGTTATAATGACTGGCGGACTACGGAAACTGACACAGCGGAGTATGACATGAAACTCTACTCATGGAATGTCAACGGCATCCGCGCGGCGCAAAGGAAGGGCTTCCTCGATTGGCTCCACGCCGAGCAGCCGGATGTTCTGGCGATTCAAGAGACGAAGGCGCATCCGGAGCAGCTCGACGCCGAATTGAGACAGCCCGAGGGTTATCACAGTTGGTGGGTCAGCGCCGAGAAAAAAGGCTATAGCGGCGTCGCCTTATTCAGCAAAACGGAGCCGAATGAAGTCAAGGACGGGCTGGGCATCAAGAAATTCGACAGTGAAGGGCGCACCATCATCGCCGACTTCGGCGACTTCACGCTGATAACCACCTACCTGCCAAATGGCAAAGCCAGCAAGGAGCGTTTGCATTACAAGATGGAGTACAAAGAAGCCTTCCTCGACACTGCCAATAGCTTGCGGGCGGCGGGCAAAGCGGTGGCGTTTTGCGGCGACATCAACACAGCGCACAACGAAATCGACCTCACGCATCCCAAGCCGAACGCCAAGTATTCCGGCTTCCTGCGCGAGGAACGCGACTGGATGGACAAGGTGGTTGAGCAGGGTTACATCGACAGCTACCGGCATCTGAACCCGGAGCAAGAAGGCGCCTATTCCTGGTGGTCGATGCGCAGCGGCGCGCGCGCCAAGAATGTCGGCTGGCGCATCGATTACTTCTTCATTTCGCCCGACCTGCTGGACAAGATGGCGGCGGCCGAGATTCACGCCGATGTGATGGGCAGCGATCACTGCCCGATCAGCTTGACGCTGGATCTGTGATATTTTTCAACACAGAGGACGCAGAGGGCACAGAGAGGCTTTCTTTATTCGCAGGCGATGCCGTCACTGTCTCTATCCAACTTGGGCTGATACGCGGGATGCCCTCTGGGAATACTGCTGCATCCAAGCGAGCGAGCCTGGGTGCAATTCTTTACATACGTAGCTTGGCAACTGCCAGAGCGTTGATTGTTTCGTTGCTCAGGATGTTTGTTTTGCACAGTTCGCGCTGGAGCGTCGCCGACGCAAGCGCTATTCCATTGGTAAGCATAGTAGCCAGCTTGCCATTCTTTGTCGCTTTGGCAATGCCGATTTACGAAACAGCAATTGTCGACTGGCGTGGCTGGCTGCTGAGGTGGACTCGATTGCGTAGAATCGGCAACGCAACCGCGATTGGGCGCGGAACCCTGCGCCGCTTCGAAATCATGACGATGTTTGCCATTGGGCGCATAGTAACTGGCTTCCGCATAACCCGCTTGCACTAAAGCCAAATTGACGAAGACGCCATCGGCATAGACATAGCGAAGAAGCCGGTCGTAGGGCCCGTAGTCGCTCGTATCGCGCACGAGAGTTAGCGTCTTCCCCTGAACCAGACTGCGATTGTAGTTCGTCGCCTCAGCATAACAGGGTTCGCCGCGCTCGGGCGTATCGACGCCAATATAACGCACGCGGATTATCCTGCCGTCAAGTCGGACATCAATTGTATCGCCATCTATCACCTCAACTGTGACGGCATCCTGGCCAATGGGCTTGTTGACCGTAGTATTCTGAGTTCTGCTGACTAGCGCATCACTAGAAACCGGCAGCGGCGCGTCATGAGTGAGCCAACCGGCCAAATACCCTTCGCGCCCTCCAAGGCGAACGAGATACCAATCGCCACTTTGCCCAACAATTTCCAGTGGCGAATTCGTTGGCATGGAATCCAATAGCGGGTAATGAGTTCCGGGTCCCGTCCGCACATTCACGCGGCTGTGCGTATATTTGCGAGAGGACCTTGGGAATCGTTGAAGGCTTGCGCTCAAATTGCCTGGCTGTGATTGTGGTGAGATTTCGGCAAGTTCGCTGTGAATAAAGGCGCTGCCAGTGTCCAACTTGATCTCATACCAGACATCAATCCCGTAGACAGTTTCACCGCTGACCGGGCCCAGCACGTCGACTTCGGTCCCCGGCGCGAATCTCGCCAGAATGTCGCAGGTCGTTCGCGGGCAGGCGCGGATATTGGCATTCCGATTGCCGGCGGTATCTACGATATACCTGGGCGCGGCTGATTCGACGGACGTGGCGGGCGGCGGCGGATCGGTCGCGGTGGCCGTCGGCGGGATAGAAGTCACCGTTGGCGGCGGATCGGTCGCGGTGGCCGTTGGCGGTATCGAAGTCGCCGTTGGCGGCAGATCGGTCGCGGTGGCGGTGGCAGTGTCGGTCGCAGTTGGCGGCAGGTCGGTTGCGGTGGCCGTCGGCGGTATCGAAGTCGCCGTTGGCGGCGGATCGGTCGCGGTGGTCGTCGGCGGTATCGAAGTCGCCGTTGGCGGCAGATCAGTTGCGGTGGCCGTTGGCGGGATAGAAGTCGCCGTTGGCGGCAGGTCGGTCGCGGTTGCGGTGGCAGTGTCGGTCGCCGTTGGCGGCAGATCGGTCGCGGTGGCCGTTGGCGGTATCGAAGTCGCCGTTGGCGGCAGGTCGGT
>JAPPEU010000040.1:0-25765 GCA_028875245.1 Chloroflexota bacterium | reverse complement strand
GATCGGTCGCGGTGGCCGTTGGCGGTATCGAAGTCGCCGTTGGCGGCAGGTCGGTCGCGGTGGCCGTCGGCGGGATAGAAGTCGCCGTTGGCGCGGGCAAGGTCCGCCCGGAGATCTGCGCAATTCGCGAGTATATGCCATCCCCCAAGGCGCGCAGACGAAATATGACGCGGGCGCCTGGCGACAAGCCTTCTAACTTAAGTGAAAATCCATCAGCGGTTTGCCAAGCCGAATAGGCGCCGTCATTGATGCGGAAGCGGAATTCGTAGCTCTTGGCCTGCGGCATTTTGTGCCAGTTGAAGCGAAGCGATGTCTCGGTTCTGTCGGCGAGCAAGATCACCGGCTGCGCCAGCCTTATCCCCCTTGCAGGCGTCGCAGACGGAACCGCAACGCCGCTTGGCTTTGTCGTCGGCTGGACAATAGCAGGCGATGTCGTCCGCGGCGGCGGCGTCAGAATGGAGTTCATGACGCGTTGAATATCGATGCCGCGCTCGCCGGCAAGCACCGCTGCAACGATAACCAGAGCCAGCAATAATGCCCAGCGCATGACACGCGGCCGGCGGCGCCTGGCGGGACGCCGGACACTTGGCGCGGGCGCTTGCGACGAGGCGCCGACAAGCTGCATTTCCCCCAATAGCGACTCGGCCTCCTTGTCGTTCCGCGCAAGGTCGCGCAGGGAAACCGACTCTTGCCCCCTCGCAGACTGTGCTTGTTCCGGGGGAAATTGCTGTAGATCGAACCAGTCGCCAAATGGCAGGCCGGGGGCGAGTTCATCGTGCAGATCCCGCTCGGCGGCGGCTGCGTTTACGGCTTTCAGGATGAGCGCGACGCGGGTTTCAAAGGGGAAATCGGCGCCGCGCCGAATCATGCGCCGGTCGAGTTGTTGATGGCGCGCGATCTTGTAGCGGTTGCCGTAGGCGACATCCTGAATGAGGATGACGTAACCGGCGGGCGGCGCAAGCCATGGCAAGCCCGATACGCGGCTCGCCTCAATCTGCCGTACACCGGGCTTGTTCCGCAAGCGACCCTCCCCGCTGCCCATCGTCGCGCGGATGGATTGTAACACGATTGCCTGCGCGCTGGCTGACGGTTAGCCTGCGGCTCGGGACGGCGCCTCCGCCAATAGCATGACCGCGGGCGCGCATCGCTTGGCGGCGCAGGTCAGCGGTTTCGAGAATGGAGAGCAGCTCAAGGCCAAAGGCGCGCGGCGCTTCGGCGAGAATCGCAGCGACAAGTCGCGCGCCCGGCGACTGCTCGAGTGAGCGCGCCGCAAATCCAGAGGTCTAGCAGCCAAAGCGCGGGCTGCAAGACCAATCAACGGTGGTCAGACAGAACAAAGCCAACAGCACGAGGACAAAAATACATTTCCATGGGTGATTGGTCCAAAGATCGGTCAGCGCGTTACTGATGGTCTCCCGCAGGCCGAGGCGACGCTTCTCAGCGTCCCCGCCCTGTTTGCCTGCGAGCGCATTTGCGCCATATCGATGCCAGCTCAGCGGCGGTCGGCTTGCCGATTTGGGCGGCGGCATTCGCTGACCCGCGCGCGAGATTGGGGGCCCGCCCAGCGCCGGCTGAGTTTGGGCGCTCACGGAGGTCCCCGCCCGCGGTGGCCCGGGGTTGATGTACAGGCTGCGATAGGCGTAAACCTGCAACTCGGATTTCTGCAGCTCGCGCAGTTGGAAGTTGTCGAGCGCCAGCCATGCCTCGCTCAGCGTTGCGTGATGACGGACAAACAGACGCGCCTCGCTCGCGGAAATATCGGCCGTCTCTAGGATGGATAGCAGCTCGAGGCCAAATTGGCGCTCTCCTTCAGCCGCGAGCGCCGCGATGAAGGATGGCGGGTGCTGTGTTGCCTCAATTCGGTATCTGTCGCTGTCGACATCGCGGATGACGCAGATATAGGCGGTCGGCCGCTCAAGCCGCGGCAGCGCAGCATAATCGACGGGCGCTAAACTTCGCAAGTTTGAAAAGCCCCCTATTCTTATGACGGCGAAACAGGCTCCCATACAGTGTATCATCTGCGGGCCTTCGGCTCTATCGTCTTCGAGGTTGGGAAAGGCGGATTATGTGGAGGCGTCGACATCAAAGCAACAGCAGAAACTCTTTGCCTTCAATTACGGATTGGAATAATGTGAAACATTGTAGGGGGCCCTCGCTGAGACGCCCGCCTGTCGAATCGCGTTTCATTGGGCGTTTCAGCGAAACGTCCCTACAGGTACTAATGGTCGAGCAGCTTGTACAACCTGATCCCAGCCCACGCCCCCCTGCGAGTCATAGCGAAAGCAATTCTGACGCGATTGCCGCGTCTTCGCGGGTTGAACCACGGACTTTGTCGGATTGGCGATAGTATAATGAAGTTATGAATGTCGCCGGTCTGATTGACGCCAGTTTTAACGAAGCGATGAAAGCCTTGGTCATGGGCACATCCGAGGGGGCTTTGGCGCGCGCGCGTGAACGCGCCTTTGTCAAGACGCTGATTGCGCGCCTGCAAAGCGCTGTCGCGGGCGAGGATCTTCGTGTATTCGCGTCGTCGCGGCGCGGGAACGAATCCGAATTCGGGACGAATCACCTGCTGCACGACATTGTGCTTTGCCGCATCGGCAAGGGCAAAACAGCGGCGCGCAAGGCGGAAGAGTTTCTCTATGTCGCCGAGGCGCTTTGGCAAATCGAAGTCGACTTCTCGCGCGAATGGCGGCCGGCCCTGTACGCGATCAACCGCCTCAACTGCGGCGCGGCAGCGCAGAAACTGCTCATCGCTTCCCCAGATGAGCGGAGCCGAGAGCGCTTCTTGAACAGCTTGCGGGCGCCGGGCGCGGCAGGCAGCGGCAAACTGTATTTGGCGCTCATCCCGCATCCCGCCGACTGGGAGGACCCGGCCAGCCAGCCGCAAGTTTGGCAGCTGGAGGACGACGGCTGGACCGCGGCGACTTGAGACGCTGAGGAACACAAGGGAAGCCAGCCGAAACTATATGCGCTATCGACCAGATTCGGCCAGACAGCGGGAGGATTCATGCTCAAAACCGGGATGATTTTGGGACTGACGATGATTTTGCTTGGCCTCTCCGCAACCAAATTGCCGGAAGATACGTTATTGACATTGAGAACCTGGATAGAAGACGGAATGGGAGAGCAAACAGTGAGCGAAAGCGACAAGGTCCTGACCAATATATTTCGAGTTGACGCATCGGTGACGGATGCCCGGCCGCGGCAGGTCAGCCTGGAGGTCGAAGGCGAGCATCCTGATGGCTGTGAATACCCGGTGCTGGTGGCACAAGCGCGGCGCGGCAATACGATTGACATCGAGGTCTACCGCGAGGTGCCGGTCGATGTCGTGTGTCCGATGATCCTCAAACCGTATCGCGGCACGATCAAGCTGGATGGCGCATTCGAGGCGGGCGAATACCGGATCAACGTCAATACACACTCGCAGACCTTGAACATTTAGAGGAGCGTGCGGATGCGAACCCGACTTCTTTTTCTCCTATTCATCGTGCTCTTTGGAGGGCTGCTGATGGTTTCCGGTCAAGCGGGCGGGGGCGGCATCGCCCTCACGGTTTACAACGATGGCGCCGCCCTGATACGGGAGCAGCGCAAAATGAATCTGGAACAAGGGCTCAATCAGATCAGCATTCGCGATGTCGCCGCGACAATTGACCCCACATCCTTCAGCTTCAAATCAATGAGCGGCCCGGCGGGGGCGATTGTATTGGAACAGAGCTTCCGCTATGACAAAGGCGATGCGGCCGCTTTGCTCGCTGGCGCCATTGGCGAGACCGTGGAGCTCAGCCTGTCGGCGGACGAACGCTACAGCGGCGAGCTGCTGCGGCTGCACGGGGAGAAGGCGATTCTACAGACGGGAGCGCGCGAGATACAATTCGTCAACCTCCACGATATAAGCGGCATAAAATTGCCGGCGCCACCGGCTGATCTCTACGCCGGGCCGACGCTGAAATTGCTGCTGAACAGCGCGAGCGCGGGCGAACAGACCATCGAGCTGACCTATCTGGCGGGCGGCATCAACTGGTCCGCCGATTACAACATCTATCTGGCCGACGATGAAAGCGCGCTTGACCTGAGAGGATTGATCACGCTCAGAAATCGCAGCGGCCATGCCTACCGAGAGGCGTCGCTTAAATTGATCGCGGGCGACGTCGACCGCATCGAGCCGGAAGCGGATTACGCCGAAGAAAGATTGATGGCGGCGATGAGCGCTGCCGCTGATGAAAGCGGCGATGTGGAACAGCGCGACCTGGGCGAATTTAAGCTCTACGCGATTGCGCGGCCCATCAGCATTGAGGACGAGGAAACAAAGCAGATCGAATTCGTCCGCGGCGCCGATATCGCGGCCATGGTTACATACGTCTTTGATAGTTCGCCGGCCTTCCACGGCTACTACCGGCCGATCGATTATCTCGAAGGCCGCGGTATGCATGTCGCTCAAGTGCGGACTCACCTGGAGTTCAACACAGGCGGCGCGAGCGGTTTGGGCGCGGACCTGCCTGCCGGGCGCGTCCGCGTCTACAAAGCCGATGTCGATGGCGCGGTCGCCCTTATTGGTGAGAATATAATCGGCCACAGCCCAGAAGGCGAAGACCTGTCGCTAAGGCTTGGGGCGGCCTTTGATTTGACCGGCGAACGCACCCAGACGGACTTCAGTTTTGTTTCGCGGCTGGTCGCGCGAGAATCCTTTGCGATTTCCCTGCGCAATCGCAAGAAGGACGAAGCGGTTGAGATTCTGGTGCCGGAGCGGCTGTACCGCTGGCGTGACTGGCAGATCATCGAGAGCTCGGCGCCCTTCGTGAAAGCGGATGCCGCAAGCATAGAATTTGCCATTACCGTGCCGCCCGGCGCGGAAGAAGTGTTGACCTATACGGTTGAGTACAAGTTCCCGGAGGACAATTAGACCGACGGCACAAGTCGCGCAAGGCTTGCAGGGGCGGGCCACCGTCTCGCCCGTGCAGATTGAGTTTTTCCCGAAGCGAAGCTGTCTGGTTGGAATCAATCCGGCGTTTCGCAGACGCCGAAGCTGTCCTGCATGAATTGCGCATGTGAGTCAAAGGCATGCGCGTCTTCGCCGTCCCAGAGGCGCTCATAGCTCGCGTCGCCGCGCAGCGCCCAGGAATTCTTGACGTCCAGCAGGTCGGTCTGCAAGATGCGCAGCACGCGCCACTGAATGCGCGGGTCCAACACGGGGAAGACGACTTCCACCCGATTGAGCAAGTTGCGGCGCATGAGGTCGGCGCTGCCCATATAAAGCTGCCGATGTTCGGGCGCGTTGCGGAAATAATAGATGCGGCTGTGCTCGAGATAGCGGCCGACGATGCTCTTGACGCGGATGTTTTCGCTCAAGCCGGGCACGCCGGGCCGCAGGCAGCACAAGCCGCGCACGATCAGGTCGATTTTCACGCCGGCTTGCGATGCTTGGTAGAGCTTCCTGATGATGTGATCTTCTTCCAGTTGGTTCATCTTGAAGATCATGCGGGCGTCTTCACCGCGCCGGGCCGCCTCGATCTCGCCGTCCATCAGCGCGAGCAGGGAATTCTGCAGATGCTCAGGCGCCACCAGCAGATGATTGTAGGTCGTATCAGGCGCGTAACCGGTGAGACGGTTGAACAGGCGCGAGGCGTCGTCGGCGATCTGCTCATTGCAGGTGAAGAGCCCGATATCGGCGTAGAGGCGGGCGGTGGCCGCGTTGTAGTTGCCCGTGCCGAGATGAACGTAGCGGCGCATCCCGTCGCGCTCGCGGCGGACGACCAGCGATATCTTGGCGTGCGTCTTGACCGGCAGCTCCTCGACGCCGTAGACGACGTGCACGCCTTTCTCTTCCAGCGCCGTCACCCACTCGAGATTGTTCTCTTCATCGAAACGCGCCTTCAACTCGACCAGCACGGTCACTTGCTTCTCGTTGTCGCGGGCCTCGAGCAGGTCGTTGACCACTGGCGAGTTCTTGCCGACGCGGTACAAGGTGGTCTTGATCGCCAGTACGGCGGGGTCGCGCGCGGCCCGGCGGAAAAAGTCCTCGACCGGCGAGAAGGAGTCGTAGGGATGGTGGACGATGACATCCTGCTTGCGGATGACCTCGAAGAAATCAGCCGATTGGGCGAAGGGTTTCGCCAGCCGCGGCACATAAGGCGGATCTTTCAAATCCGGCCGATCGACTTGCAGCAATTCGAATAGATCGGCCGAACCCAGCTTGCCATCAATGCGGAAAACCTCGCGCGTGGAGGGCACCTCCAGCGAGCTCGCAAGCCGGTTGAGCATGCGCTCGCTGATGCCGGCCGGTACGCTCAAACGCACGACCGAGCCGAAACGCCGCTCCTTGACGCCCTGCTCGATGATCGATTTGACATCCAGCAGATCTTCGTCCTGTTCGTGCTCATAATCGATATCGGCATTGCGCAGAATGCGGAAGGGAAAGGCCTCCATGATTGTCATACCGGGGAAAAGGTCCGAAAGATAATCGGCGATGATGTCCTCAATCCAAAGGAAGTGATAACCGTCATGCACCTCGCCGGTGAAGTTCGTCATCACTTGCTCAAGGTGGACAATCCGCGGCAGGATGTCCACCGGCACCTTGATGCGGGCGAAGTCCCTGCCGCTCGCCATGTCACCATTTCTGCGCTCCAAATAGACGCCCAGATTCAGGCTCAGATTGGAGATGAAGGGGAAGGGCCGCGCATGGTCGACGGCCAATGGCGTCAAGACCGGGTAGACTTCGGATCGGAAGTAGAAGGTGATGGCTTCGCGCTCGCTCCCGCTGAGTTGATCTGTCGTGATGAAGCGCAGATCCTTGCGCTCCAACAATTCAAAGACATGCTTGCGCGTTTGACGCTGCCGCGCGATCAACTCCGAGACTTCGTCGTGGATGCGGCGCAGCAATTGCATTGGCGTGATGCCATCGGGCCGCAAGGTCGGGTTGTTGAAATGCAGCCGCTGAAAATAAGCGCCCACCCGCACCATGTAGAATTCGTCGAGATTGTTGCCGACGATGGCGATGAACTTCACGCGCTCAAGCAGCGGCGTCGATTCATCTTCCGCCAAGGCCAACACGCGCTTCTGAAAGTCAATCGTGCTCAATTCGCGATTGATGAAATTCTCGGGCGTCAGATCCGGCGCCCGCTCTTCCCATGCTTCGATCATGCTGCCGCTCGTCTGTGTCTGCGACTCCAGTAAACGTTTGTATCCAAATCATACTGTAAGAATGGTCAAATTGCGAAATGCCGCAGCTATCCCGCGCCGCAACCAGATACGCAAAAGAACAAACTCGCGAAATAGGAATCTGTAGGGGCGCGCCATTGAATCGCCCGTTGAATCTTATCGCGTTCTGAGTGTGCGACACACAGTGTCGCCCCTACATTTTCCTTTATTTTCATGGCGATCGGCGCGAAATGATTTTGCTGCGATTGCCCTGTGCCAGCGGCTGTATAAACATAGCGAAATTTGTAGGGGCGACCCTTGTCTCGCTCTAAAATCTCGCGCTATCGCATGGGCGGGCGTTTCAGCGCCGCGCGTAGACACTGCGGGGCAAACGCCCCTACAGCGTCGCGAGCAATCCAACAATCGAACCCTTCGTGTCCTCGGTGCTAAAATGAACTAACGCGATTGTCATGAAGTCGCTGACGGCGACGCTTCAACGAAACCCGCCTTGACCGAATCGCGTATAATAGAAGAGTTGAGGCGAGGGAGGCGAAGACGCATGAAATACAAGCTGGGCTTGGGACTGGCCATCGCGCTGATTTTGGTATTGCTCTTTCTGCCCGGCATGCTCGGCCGGTTGATCGGCTTGGCGATCTCGCTGCTGGTTTGGGGCGCGAGCGGCTACCTGGCGGGCAAGCTGCTGCAAGGCGAGGGTTACGGCTTGCTTGGCAATATTCTGCTGGGGCTGGTTGGCGGCTTTGTCGGCTCGCTGCTGGCAGCTATCTTCGGCATCACCGGCCTGGTCAAGCTGCCTTTCATCGGCGGCATCCTCGTCGGCGCGCTCGGGTCTGCCGTCATCGTGATAGTGGCTGGGCTGCTCGGCGCTGAGGACGAGGGGGAATAAGCGGCATTCCACCAGCGCGCGACACATGCCTCATCTCAGACCGTCTGCCGAGCTGCGAGAAACCATTCTCAAGCGAGGCTGTTATTCCCCCGATGAAAACCGGCGCATCTATGACAAATGGTTCGCGCCCGGCCCCCGCCAGAAGTTTCAAGCGGTCAATCGCAAATACCGCCTGGAAAACAAGGTGATTTGCGATATCGGCTGCGGCTATGGCATGAACCTGCCCTACTGTCAGTCAGAATCCTACGGCATCGACATCGCCGATTATGAGTCCAATTTCGCGCGCAGCATCGGGCTGACCATTCATCAGCGCGATTTTTTGCATGATCCGATTGATGATTTGCCGCAAGTGGAAGCGGTCTGGTGTTCCGCCGTGCTGGAGCATGTGGAGAGCATCCACATTTTCCTGCGCAAGATCGCGCTGCTGCTGGCGGACGACGGCCTGGCGCTCATCTATGTGCCTTCAATTCCGCTGGCGCCTTTCCTGCGGGTGGCGCCTTTTTTGCGCCGCTACATGACCGGTTATTTGTACAGCGATCACATCAACGCCTTCACGCCGTCAACGCTCAGATTCTTCTGCGAGCGCGCGGGCTTCCAAACCCTTGAAGTGAGCCCCTTCCTGCCCGGCGCGGCGGGCCTCATCAACCATGTGCCGCTGCTGAACCGGATTGTCGACGGCTGCGTCTACGTGGGCAAGAAGATTCCGGATTGGGAGTATCCCGGGCGGGCGACGCGCAGGGCGACCGAGACGGGTCCGGGCTTCGACTATCGGTGGGACGCTTCCAATGATTAAGGCTGTTGGCGTTGATCGGGATGAGGCAGACGAGAGCAACGTGTTGAATTGGCAATCCTCTTATATTATGATGCTATGAGAAGAAATCTGTCCGTTGCTTTGGTGAGTGGCCTACCGGTCGGATCAGTCAATTACAGTTTGAATCTGCGTCCACAACGAGGGCAGGAAACATACTGTGTAGACTTCGTGACTTTGCGCGTGAACTTGCAACCGCAGGCACATCTGATTTTGATGGTGAGTGTTATTCTCATGACTATCACCTACTTTCTTTCCAGTCTCAGGATGTACGCCCAAGCTGTCTCTGGATAAAGCGATGTAGGCCACTCACCAAAACAACGATCTGACAATTACAGTTAAAATCTCTCAACTAAAGGTAACTTTGCTTTGGAATGCTTCTTAGTTCATCAGCTTAGATTCTGCAGGACAGATGGGACCCAGCGCAGGTAGCGCCAGATCCCTGCTCTGTCAAGCTCTGTCCGTCAAGCGAGTTGCTCTTGAAGGTTTTCCTGGAGTTCTCTTCTGATCTTCTCCCTTAGTACGCGCTGTCCCGCACCGCTGCTAAATGTGCCAGATGCGCCTTCAGGACCTACCCGCCAGAAGTCCTCCCCCACTGCTTCCCCGTCCAACTGGTTGTCGCCAGAAAGGTCCCACAGCGTTTGAGAGAATAGCCGGTAATAAGTATCCGCTTCGAATACCGGATTACCAAATTTGACAGCGTACTCTAATACAGTAGGTAGAAGATAATGTAGCACGTATACGCCTACAGTCTTCTGAATATTGTAGTCCGCTGGGTTATCGAAACATTCAGGAAGCGCTTCCTGTATCCCCTGCCAGTAAGCGTCGATGATATCGGCACGTTGGTCGGGCAAGTACGTTGCAAAGTTCTCCTGCTCAAGTGCACGTCGCAGCGATGTAACAAAAGAGTTGGAGTTAATGACAGTTGCTCCCTTTGGCTCATTTGGGAAGCGAATTCTTCCCTTCCAGAGCCCCTGGCGTGAAACTCTTTCTGTCAATCCTTGCGACACTACCTTCCATCCTTCACCGACGCTATCTAGGTATTTCCTAAATGCGTCATCTTTCGTGGCTCGTGTTTTTAGCAGGTCGAGCGCTAGATCAGTCGAGATGCTCTTGGCGTTGGAGTTGACAACGTGGAACTGATCCATCTCGACACCTCTATCGGCGCCAAATATGATCACCGCAGGGATCTTGAAGTCAGCCCATCCCGCGTCAGAGTCTTCTTCCATTACTTTCCTCAACGCTTCAAGACGGTGCTGACCATCAACAACGAAAAACGGTCGCGACCCATCGGCAGGCAGCGACAAAATGTATCGTCCTGTGGAATCAAGGCGCGGATATAGCTCGGTGTTCCGCACACTGAGGAGCACGGCAGTTGGTAAGTCCACCCTCTTTGCATGTAGGTCCCGGGCAAGCTTATTGACTCTGCTTGCACTCGGTTTGCGTTGATATCCCTCATCCGTGACGTGTACTCGGTGTGGGATCTGGTATCGAGCCGCGAGTTCGCCGAACTGTATAGCTCCAACGAATGTGTCTCGCTCACCGCGTATGGAGTGCCTAATGGGCTGTGCCTTGAGCAGGAACATTTCGTACATGATGTCTGTATCCTTTCTTCTGTTTGCGACTATCCACACTCTATCACGGATAAACATGCGAGTCAAGGATCAAAATACGGGATCTAATGGATCTAATTTCGCATTTCATCTTTTGGTGGTCTCAATCGCATCCACCTTGTCTTGGGACGACAATTCGGCTGTCAAGCATGATGAAAAAACAGAATTCTAAAACGCCAATCACCTATGGTATACTTCCCGACTGATATGGAGTACAGAACAGCAGTCACCGCAAAAGGGAGCGCTATGGCCTCGCCATCCAAAGAGATGCTCCTCGACTGGTATCGGCAGATGGCGCTGATACGCGAGTTTGAGGAGACCTGTCACCGGCTCTACGAAGAGAAGCGCATCACGGGCGTCTATCTGCATCTCTACAGCGGGCATGAAGCCAGCGGCGTCGGCTCGATGGCAGCCCTGCGAAAGAGCGACCATGTCATCACCGCCTATCGCGATCATGGCATCGCCCTCATCCTGGGCATGGACCCCAAGGCAGTCATGGCTGAGATGATGGGCAAAAAGACCGGCTCGAGCGGCGGCAAAGGCGGCTCGATGCACCTGGCCTCCAAAGACCACAATTTCTGGGGCGGTTATGCCATCGTCGGCGGGCACTTGCCCCTGGCGGCCGGCATCGCCCTGGAAGCGCGTTACCGGGGCAAAGACGATGTCACCATGACCTATGTGGGCGATGGCGCCACCAACAACGGTTATTTTCACGAATCGCTCAATATGAGCGCCATTTGGGACCTGCCGGTCGTCTGGATCATCGAGAACAATGGTTATGGCATGGGCACGGAGGTCGAGCGGGCCAGCGGGCAGATCGAGCTGCATCGCAAAGCCGAAGCCTACGGCATCAAGAGCTTCGGGCGGGTTGACGCCCAGAACGCGCTGGAGGTTTATGCGGTCGCCTTGAAGGCGGTTGCATACGCGCGCGAAAAGGGGCCGGCCGTCATCGAGCACGTCACTTATCGCTATCGCGGGCATGGCGTCTCCGACAAACAATACGACGCCCGCGATGATATGTCGGCTGAATTGAAGGAATGGGTCGAAAAGCGCGAGCCGATCAAAATCTTGCGCGATTGCATCAAGAGCAAGTACGGCGATGTCGGCGATATCCTGGCGCGGCACGAAGCCGACGCGGAGCGCATCGTCGCCGAGTCGGTCGCCTTCGCCGAAGCCAGCGAGATGCCGAGCACTTATGAAGACCTGATGCGGAATACTTATGTGGCATCCGAGCTGGTCTACAAAACCGAGCGAAGCGTCGGCGCCGGCATCGACTGAGCAGCGCCCACCAACACAACAAATCCGTAGGGGCGAGACGGTGGCTCGCCCGCAAGCAGGACGAATCTGTAAGGGCGTTTCGCTCAAACGCCCGTAAAACACACAACAGCGAAGGCAGGGACAATGGCAGCTAGAAATGTCGCCATGCGGGAAGCGATCCGCCGGGCGCTGCGAGAAGAAATGCAGCGCGACGAAGATGTCTTTGTCATGGGCGAAGAGGTGGCCCATTGGCAGGGAACGCATCGTGTCACACGCGGCTTCCTGGAAGAATTCGGCGAGCGGCGCGTGCGCGATACGCCCATTAGCGAGATGGCGATCGGCGGCGCTGCCGTGGGCGCGGCCATGGCCGGCTTGCGCCCGGTGGCGGAATTCATGACGATCAACTTCGCCTTCCTGGCGCTGGACGCTATCGCCAATCACGCGGCCAAGGTGCGTTATTTCTTCGATGGCATGTTCAAAGTCCCGCTGGTCTATCGCGCCGCGAGCGGCTGGGGCAATCAAGCGACCGCCTCGCATTCCCACGCCCCCGAGCCTATTTTCGCCCACTTCCCCGGCATCTATGTCGGCTGCCCCTCCAATTCGCTGGATGCTTACGGCATGCTGAAAACGTCCATACGCGATGACAATCCGGTCTTGTTCACCGAGAGCATCGCGCTCTACCCCAAGCCGAGTCCGATGCCTGATGACCTCGACGAGGATTATCTGATTCCAATCGGCAAAGGCGACATCAAACGCGAGGGCGCCGATGTCACGCTGGTCGCCTACGCCCGCGGCGTCGATTGGGCGCTTCAAGCGGCCCGCCTCCTGGCGCGCGACGGCGTCGAAGCGGAAGTGGTGGATCTGCGCTGGCTGCGCCCGCTGGATATGGAACTCGTGTATAAGAGTTTCAAGAAGACGAATCGCTGCGTCATCGTCGAGGAGTCCCTGCCGATGTACAGCTTTGGGGGAGAAATCGCCGCCAATTTGCAGGAGCGCATGTTTGATTATATGGACGCGCCGATAAAGCGGGTCGCCGCCGAGGATGTGCCCCTGCCCTATTCGAAGGACATCGAATTGCTGGCCCTGCCGGACGCGCGGAAAGTGGTCGAAGCGGTCAAGGAGATCCTGTAAATGGCGCACGAAGTCAAACTCACGATGGACGGCTTGCTCATCAATTGGCTGAAAGATGTGGGCGACGCCGTCAGCGCGGGCGACATCATCGCCGAATTCGAGGCGGACAAGGCGACGGTGGAGATCGAAGCGGGCAGCGATGGCGAGCTGCTTGAGCTGCGCGCCGAACCGGGCGATGAACTGGGCGAAGGTTCCGTCATTGCCGTCATCGGCGCAGAAGGCGAAACCGCCGCGCCGGCTGAAGACGGGCCTCCCCCGGCGAAAGCAGCCGAGGCGCCCGCCGAAGCGATCACAAACGGGGGCAGCATGACCGACGATGGCCGCGTCAAGGCGTCTCCGCTCGCGCGCCGCATCGCCGCTGACAAGGGCATCGAGCTCAGCCGCGTCCAAGGCACGGGACCCGGCGGGCGCATCGTCAAGGAGGATGTGGAGAATCTGTCCGCCGCGCCGCTCCCCCCGCCCGCTCCGCCATCCGCGCCGGGGGCGGGACCGCAGCCGACCTGGGGCGCCATTCCCGCAGACGATGTCGAGATCATCCCCCTTTCGCGCATGCGCCGCGCCATCGCCGATGGCACCGTGCGCAGCAAGAGCAACACACCCCACTTTTACGTCACGGTGGAAGTCGATGTCGAGCCGCTGCTCGCCATGCGGGCGGAGATCAACCGCGCGCTGGCTGAACGCGGCATCAAGGTCAGCGTCAACGACCTGCTGATTAAGGCGCTGGCGCTGACGCTGCGCGAGTTCCCGAACTTGAACAGTCATTATTATGGCGACCGCTTCGTGCGGCACAAACGCATCAATATCGGCATTTCCGTCGCCCTGCCGGAAAACGGCCTGGTGAACGTCGTTTGTCCCGATGCCGACAAGGCGCCCTTAAGCGCGATGGCCGCCGACAACAAGGCCATGTACGAGCGCGCCCGCAGCGGCAAGATCAAGCCGGCCGACATCCGCGGCGCCACCTTCACCATCAGCAACCTGGGCCCCTTCAACGTCAAAGACTTCTCGGCCATCATCAGTCCGCCAGAAGCGGGCATCCTGGCGGTCTCGTCGGCGCGGCGCGTGCCGGTTGCGCGCGCTGACGGGACGCTCGGGGTCGGCAGCCGCATGAACATGACGCTGAGCGTCGATCATCGCGTCAGCAATGGCGCGGAGGGCGCGGCTTTCATGAATCAGCTGCGCGAGTTGGTGGAGAATCCGCTGCGCCTGCTGGATTTGAGCGGGGTTTAGAGGGGAGAACGAATTGCCTGCATATGACGACGTTGCTCTTAGGTCGATTAGTTTGTCAGCAATTATTGTACGCCGCGAAGAATCCAACGCCTGCAGCAGTTTCCACCTTCACAATGCCGCCACCTTGACGGCAGGCAGCGCAATTGAATTACTCCTGGATGTACTGGTCGAGAGGTTAATAGAAAAACTTGTTATTGATGATCCAAATGAAGCTGCAAAGATTTCCCAACGCAGGACTGCAATGGAAAAGCGGCTGCAGAGCAACCGCGTGACTTTTTTTGAATGGATTCAATTCTATAGTGAATTGAATTTGCCTCAACAGCTCCGGGAACAGTTTGGAAGAGAATTCGCCTTTCTCGACAATTCTCGACTTCATCGAGTAAGAACGTGGTGGAATAAGGCTAAACATGATCACCACCGTGTACCGCCCCCAGTTGCTGCAGCGATCGTCGGCTACATGAACGACGCGTTGGAAGAGGCCGATATACGGACAGAGCATGGAACCACCGAATTCAGCTTCATCGGCCTTCACAATATAAGTTGGCAGCAAAGTTGGAACAAGAAAATCAATAAGTGGGTTCTTCAGAATCCTGATTCACCGGCAGCAGATCTTCTCGTGTATTTGCCATTGCTTCTTGGATTGATCATAAACTTGATTGGTGACAGTCGCGTGCCGTTTTCGCAGAAGTCTTCCCTGTTGGTGGCTGCAAATTATGTCTTTAGTTCTGAAGACCTGATTTCGGAATCGATACACAATGTACGCGGTTTGGTTGATGACGCTGCGGTACTTTTTCTTAGCCTATATTGGCTCTGTAGGGATGGCAATTTGGACGAGTCTATTGTGCAAGAGAATTGGGATAATCCCACTGACATCATAGGATATATTTCAAAACAAGTGAAATTCATACGAGACAATCACACGAAGTTATTCCCTGATTCTCCACACCAATTTGGTGACAAACTGGTGTGGGCGACAATCCGAAGAATCGCCACCGATGGGCCGGAAGCCTTGTGGCAAAACTACTGGAAAGAAGCCTATTAGCCCGCCCCCAATGCCCCGCCGAGTCCTCTTCATCGCCGCCCTCCATCATCCCGACGAACTTGTACAAGAACGGGCGCGCGCGCCGGCGGGTGAAAAACCGCTCTTCCCGCGCAGCATGGGCCAGCATTACTGGGAGCGCGCCTTTCGTGCGGCTGGTTACGAACTGGACGTTTTCTGGCGCAACCTGCCCGGCTACGGACGGCGGGACATCAGCCGCCTGAGCACTGCGGTTTATCGCCATCGCTGGACGCCGGGGCGGGTCGCGGTCGCCTTGCAGCGGCGCATATCGCCTCGTTTGCAGCCGGACCTGCGGCGGCGCAATGAACTGCTGCTGGCGCAGGCGGCGCGCTTCCAACCCGACCTCATCTGGCTCTCCGGCGACAATCGCGAGATCTTCCCCGATACGCTCGCCCGTCTGAAGCGCGAGCACAAGTGCAAAATCATATATGTCACGGGCGTTTCGCCCATCGTCTTCTCGCAGCCGATCGAACGCGCGGCCGCCCGCCTTTACGATCTGGTGCTGGTCAACGACTACTATCACGGTGTGCAATGGCTGGAATTGGGCGCCCGCAAAATGGAATGCCTGCCCTACGCCGCTATCGATCCGGCTGTGCACCGGCCTCAGCCCATCACCCGGGTCCCGGAGGAATATCTTTGCGATGTGGGCTTCGTGGGCACGCTCCTGCCGAACAATCTCTACAGCGAGCGCGTCGCCGCTTTGGAGAGCCTGCGCGATTTCGACCTGGGCATCTGGAGCATGCACGAGGCGCCGCCATCGCTCCGGCGTTTCCAGCGGGGCAGCGCCTTGGGCCTGTCGATGATGCAGGTGCTGTCCTCGGTCAAGATCAGCATCAACACACACGGCGATTTCATGCGCTACGGCGGCAACATGCGCCTCTTCGAGAGCGCGGCCCTGGGCGCCTTCCAGATCGTGGATGACCGGCCGGGTGTGCATGAGTGGTTCCGCGATGGCGAGCATCTGGTGACCTACAGCGACCACGACGACTTGCGGGAGAAAGCGCGCTACTACCTGGCGCATGACGAGGAGCGCCTGCGGATTGTCGATGCGGCGCGCGCGCATGTGCTGGCGGCGCATCGCTACGATCAGCGTCTTGCGCGTGTGGAGGGGCTGTTGAGGGAGGTGTGAAATCCCCCAAATAGTGGGGTATTGTCGCGCCCTTTTTGCGATTAAATAGAATTCAACGACAATTGCTTTGTCGAGGAGGCAACAATGATAGTTTTACCCGCGATTCCAGCAATAATTGCCGCACTGACTCCCGTTGCTGAGGCCGTACTCGTAGGCGCAGGTACAGGAGCAATCGTCAGTGGCCTCTTTTGTGGCGTTGGACACGCGGTCAGCGAAACTCATATCCAACAGGAATTGAATATGGACATTGCCGTTACCAGTATTCATCGAGGAACGGAATGTGTTGGCGACGGCGCGCTGACCGGAGGGGTCTTTGGCGCGGTCGGAGTAATCGCCGCCCCAGTCGTTTCTCCTATAGTTCAAGTAGCCGACGACATATGGCGTTCGGCCGGTCAGATTGTCGACGACGTTTTTCATTGGTTGCGCCAAAGTGTTGACGACTTGCTTGGACCGCTATTCGGGAGAGGAGCTAAGGCAACACATTCTGTCAAGTCAATGGTAAATGCTCCCAATCGTATAGCAGATGGCACGAAGAATGCGCAGCAATTAGCGAATTTGCCTGATGATTTCTGCCGCAACGGATGCAATTATACGATGTACGATGAAGTTACTGGCGCAACAAAATCTGGCATTACCACGCGACATCCGAAGTTTCGCTTGCAAGAGGTCGGTAGTGATGTAGGAAGGACTTTGAGCTATCGCAGCATACACCAAGGAAGCAGTCTGAATCAGGTGAGAAATACGGAACGCGCAATCCACCAAACGTTCGCAAACCAGCGTAATGTTTCCATGCCTGGGAGAGAATGGTTTGATCTGAATCCCATTGACCAGCTAAGTGTGCGAGCTTGGACGCCTTAACAAATAGCAATTATGACGGTTAGCCGGACAATGACGGCATGGGTCTACGTATTAGACCCTGCCATTGTTCCAACAGGAGCAACGAATGCCCAACACCCGCATCACTCACACCAACCACATCCTCCAAATCCAACTCAACCGGCCGCAGAAGAAAAACGCCCTCACCCCCGCCATGTACGACGCGCTGCGCCATGCCATCGAGCGCGCCGACGCCGACGACAGCATCCGCGTCATCACCCTCACCGGCAGCGGCGACAGCTTCTGCGCCGGCAACGACCTGAACAGCTTCCTGGACGACCCCGGCTCGGACGCGGCGGCGCGCTTCATCAAGGCGCTCGCAAGGGCGAAGACGCCCATCGTGGCCGCGGTCAATGGCGTGGCGGTCGGCGTCGGCCTGACCATGCTGCTGCATTGTGATCTCGTATACGCCGCCGAGAGCGCCCAATTCAACTTCGCTTTCATCGACCTCGGTCTGCTGCCGGAAGCGGCTTCCAGCTACCTGCTGCCGCGCATGATCGGATACAGTCGCGCTGCCGAGCTGCTGCTGCTGGGCGAGCCCTTCTCGGCGGAAAAAGCGCGGGGTTGCGGCATCGTCACGCAGGTTGTCGCCGCCGGCGAATTGGAAGCGCTGGCGCAGTCCAAGGCGGCGCAGCTGGCGGCCAAGCCCCCGGAGGCGCTGCGACAGACGAAGATGCTGCTGCGGCGCGGGAACGCCAAGGCGGTCGAAGAGACGATGGACATCGAGTTGGACATGATCGGCGAGCGGCTGGTATCGGATGAAGTGCGGGAGATCATGCAGGCATTCTTTGCGCGGCGGGGCACGAGATAACCAGACGATTATCGCGGCATGTGGTATGCTCAATTAATGGTCCCGTTCGGCCTGATACAGAAGGGATTGGTAATTGTGCGCGAACTAGCGATATATCTGGCGAAGCTCATGCTGATCGGTTCGATCATTGGCGCCATTGTCGGCTTCATCAGCACTGAGGGTTTGCCGGAAGGCGTCACGGGCGGCGCATTCACCGGCGCTATGATCGGCTTGAGCATTGTGGCTCTGCGCAGCGAAAACCGGCGCATCGCCTGGAAATACAGACGTCGCCGATACCAAGCGGACGCGGATGCCAACGTCACTCAGTCATCTCCATATCATGCCGCGAGCGGATTCACGGGTGACGATTACTCTCAATAGATGCTGACATCAAATCCGATCGACGACAACTGCAAGCCGTGAGGACAGATTGAAATGCGACGCCTTTTGTTTCAAGCAGCCATGGCCGGCCTTCTCGGCGCGGTCATCGGCGCGGTCGGCTTGTTCATCCTCAGCGAAGGGCTGCCGGAAGGCGCCATCATGGGCGCTGTTCTGGGCGGCAGCATCGGCATGCTCATCGCCGCGCGAATCAACGCGCTCCGAGCGGGCATGGCACTGCAAGCGGCAGACCCGGCGGCGGCGAAACGCAGCGCTGCGCTTTTATCGGCGCGCGAAGGACAAATCCGCGACTTCCACCGCGATGCGCGCAGCAATATGCCCGTTGGGAATCCCTCGCGGAAGCTGGACGATTTGGCATCCAGGGCTGAGGAACGCAGCCGACGCGAGGAGCCGCGGCGATGATAGGACTCGTTGCTTACGCCTTTTTTGCCGCAACGCTCGGCGCGGGCCTGGTTCTGCTGCTGTCTGATGGATTGCCTGAGGGAGCGGTCGCCGGCGCAGTGCTAGGCGCGAGCATCGGTGTGATGGTGGCCATGCGCAAAGGCGCGGGCGATTCGACGCCCTCGTTCGAATACGAAGCGGCCGGCATCCACGACGACAACCTGATAACCACCGCCCGCCGCAATCTCGTGCGTGAAGCCTACCGCGCTCATTTTCAAGCGGAGGACCTCGATGGCGCAGATCAAGCGGAGCGCCGGAAGCGCGTCGCCTCAGCAGGCGGCGGGCGCTAGCGGAAATGCGCGCGATGCTAAGGGCAATTCTTTACAGCGCCCTCATCGTGGCAGTTGCGATTGCACTTGGCGCCTTTCTGGGCGCGGTTCTCGCCGGCGCCGACGGGTCCGGCCTTGGCGCAGTTGTCGGCGCAGTTTTGGGAATGAAGATCGCGTCGCGTTTCCTGTTGGATTCTATGGCTGTTGCCGCCGCGCGCAGTAATGACAAGGCCACAATGAAAGCGGTCGCCCGCCCAGATCTGATGCAAAAAGATCCTCAACTGATCCGAAGCGCCTGGAGCATCTCCCGCTTTCTGCGGCAAGAGGATGAAGACCGGCGCATGCTTGAACAGCACACTGCGGTCAAGCGCCTCTACAGCCAGCAGCACCATGATCTTGACATCAGGGATATCCCGGGCGCGGCGCACTTGGCCAGAAAGCGCAAACGCAAGCGCTAAAGCCTCAGGGAGCGGCCGATTCTCCGTAGACCAGGGTGTCGGGATAAAAGCCGAACCAGCCAAACCAAAAGGCCAGATGCCCGCCGATGCGCTTCAGTCGCTCGCCATCGGTCCCCAGGAGCGCCTCTTCAGTGATCCGCCAGGCGCGCCCGTCATCATCAACCAGGCTCGCCTCATCCGCGTCCGCGCTGAAATGAAGCCCCTGCCGCTCATAGGCGCGCACCACCGCCCCGCCCGGCTCGAAGAAATCGCGCTCCGGCGTCGCTTCGGCGATGATCAGCACATCAGTCGCCCCGACCTGGTCATTGACGATGCGCTGCGGGATGATCGTCTCCAGCGGGTATGCTTTCGCCTGGCCCTGCAAACGAAGCGCGAAGACCATTTCTTTGTTCTCGATCAGCGCCGTATCCTGCTGCCAGGACGGGAACATCAACTCCGTGCTGTTGAAGTAATCGCTGTAGGCGGCGCCATTGGTGTAATTGCGGCGGAAACCGGTATCCATGCTCAGGACGCTGGTATCGGGGTGCGCTTCAAGCCAGCTCGCCCAATCCGACACCACAACCGGCAGCAGATCCAAAACGATGCCGCTGGTCGTCAGCGGTCCGAAAGCGGGTTCGCCCGTGATCGCATTCCAGACTGTGTCGGTGTTGCGATCGTACATCAGCTTGTTCGAGCGCATCAGCAAACCGGAGGAGCCGAATTCAAGGGCGGTGTCTCCCAATTCAATGAGCGCGCCATCTTGGTCGGTATAAGACAGATCGGCGATTTTTACATCGTAGAGCACGCCGGCGCCGCACAGCGTGCAATACGCCAGCATGACCGGACGGCCCGGAACGCGCCCGGCGCTGCCCGTTTCCAGCGCCTCGCCACCAGCGGCGAGATCAGGCAGTTCGGCGAAGGGGCTTTCTTCGTCCAGCCAGCTGACATGGTCGCGCAGCAGCCAGCCTTCGCGCGGGCAGCCGGCCGAGCGCCCATTGATCAGCAGCCACTCGTCGCCGGAGCGGGCGCGCGCGTCGAAGACGGCGGGCGCGCGGAAATTACAAACTTGTTCGCCGTCGGGCTCAGCGTAAAGCGGCGCATGACCGATCACATCGTTGAACATCTCATGCCAATTCAGCAGGCGCAGGGGATAGGCGCGGCTGTCGCCATCAAAGCTGAGGCCAAAGACCAGCTCGTCCGCCGCCGGGTAGCTGCAATCATCATCGCGGCAGAAATCGACAAACTGATAACCTTCGTCCGTCGCCTCTTTGGGGCTGATTTGGCGCGCATTGACCAGCGAGGGAATTCCATCGACCGTGACGCCGCCCCAAACCGGCTCCACCAGATTGATCGCGGCGCTGTCCATCAAGCCCGGCTGGAAGAAGCGGCTGAACTCCGTATCGACGAACGCCGCCAGCAGCTGCCCCTTGAATTCATCGTAGTGCGGCGGCAGGGGAATGTCGTTCGCGCCCGCCCACTCGAAGAAACCGCGCCAGTCCTTATGTTCGCCCGCCAAGGCCGTGAGCGTGGAGAGAACGCGCTGGCCCAGGTCGTGGCTACGCGCGAAATATACAATATCAATCAGCGGGGCGATATAGAGCGGGTCGCCCGCTGCGGCGACCGCGTCATATACGCTTAACTCCACGCCGCGTCCGCGCGCCGCGTCATGGGCCGCCGCCAGCAGCTGGATCATGGTCTTGCGATAATTGGACGTGTCGTAGTCCAGGGCCATCACCGGCGCAAGCGCAGCAAGCCACAGCCAACTCGCCATCATTACGAGTGCAAATCGCCGCATCAATTCAACTCCCTTATCCGTAACAATGCAAATCCAGCATAGCGGAAGAATCTTGCGCAATTATTGTGCCGAACGCCGCTGGCGCAAGCGAAGCCAGGGCAGCGCCACAATTCAGCCATCGACACGCACTGTACCCAGGACGACCGTGTCATCTTGCGCGCCTTCCACTTCCGTGAGCACATTGTAGCGTATCGCCTGCGGCAAGGCGTACCAGCCCGTCAGCACACGATAGTCGCCCGCCGCCATTTTGCTCTTGTCCAGCGTGACCGTTTCCGTCAGTTCACTGCCCGCGGGGATCGTCCCGAAGTTGTGGTCCGGCGGCCTCTCGGGCGCCGGTTGGCCATTCTCATCCAAAATATGGACGAAGCGCACGTCTTGCGCAGACCGCTCGGATTCAAAACGCCACCAGAAGCGAATCTTGATCAAGTCGCCGTCGGCTTCCTGCGGCAATAGATAGCCGGCCAGAATGATGCCGCCCGCAATGCGTATGGGGTCGTATATGGCGCCATCGGACAAGACTTCAATTCTAACATTCTCCACCGTCACGCGTTGACACTGCAGCAGACTGGTATCAACGCGCTCCGGGCAAGGCGGGTCCAGCGCCATGCGAAATGAGTGGTAGCCGCGCCGCGCGATTGGAATCGGGATGGACAGCGGAATCCGCCCGTTGACCTGCAGGGTTTCCAGCAGCGTGTCATTCAGCGAAAGACGCACGCGCCGGTTGGCGGCTTCCAGCACAGCGTTGTATTCCAGCCAGCCCGCCTGCTCCTTGTAGATATAGGTCAGGTGGGACTGCGCTTCAGCCACTGACGAGAAGGCGACCGGCGCCCGACTGCGCGACACCGGCGTTTCATAGATGGCGTATCGCTGATCTTCAAACAGGGGCGCCCCCAGCCCTTGCCGCGCCCGCCACTGCAAGAGGTCCATCTGACCGCTCTCGATAGCGCGCGCCCTGTGGATGATGACGATGTCAGCGCCCGCGTCCCGCAGAAGGGAAGGATGAAACTGTGCCAACAGCGCAAGCCGCGCCTGGTCCACCGTGGTGACGCTCAGGTCGCCCCCGCCGATCAAAGGCTTGACGTGGGCCGTCTGCAAGAACATCGCTTCTTTTGCCGTCCTGGCGTCGTCATGGGGCACATTGTATACGGCGTGGATATCCCGCCGGCGCCTCAGATTGTGGATCTCGCGTGGAATATCCGCGGGCACGCTGGGAAAGGCGCTGAACAGTCGATAATCCTCCAGGAGCAAAACGGCGAATATACAGGCGGCGGCAATCTGCATGCGGCGGCCGCGGCGCTGCGCGAAACGACTGCCGCAGCATACAACGGCCCCAAATCCAGCCAGGAGCGAAAAAGCGGGGGCGAAGAGCAACATGAAACGCGCCGGGCTGCGCGCCAATTCACTCAGGGGCAGGTTGACAAACAGCGCGTATGGCAGCGGCACAACCGCCTCGTAGCCCGCTATCGAGCCGGACAGAACCTGATCCTGCCACTTGAGCAGCGGTCCCAGAGCCAGCAGCCAGGCCACAAAAGCGACCAGCAGCCACCAGCGCGCGGCAGGCCGGTAGAATATGCCGAGCAGAGCGAGGAAACCGCCGAGCGCGCCAACATAGCTTGCGCCGCTGCCTAAATCCCCACCCAGGAGCCGCCCTGCATGCGAGCCCCAAAACGGGTTGCCGCTTGATGGCGACAGCGCGCCGAGTACATGGATGCTCTGGCGTACGCGGTTCTCCCCGTCAAGGGACTGCAAATAACTGGCGTAATCCCCCAGAATGGGAGAGAGGAAGAGCAGCAAGAATGCGCAGCCGGCCAGCGCGACCGTGAGCGCCCGCAGCGCGCCCAAATGATCGCGGCGGCGCAGGCGCGCCAGCACAAAGAGTAGCGCCAGCGGCAGCAGCACATAGAAGACCTGCATGGTGTTGCCAAGCGCCCCGGCCATAAACAGAAGCGCGGCGGCGAAAAAGCGGCCCTTCCCGCCATGATCCGCGTAATCGAACAAACAGATGATCAAAAGAGGCGCCGGCCATTGCGCCAGCAGACCGACATGCCCATCCAGCAGCTGACCCTGAATTGCCGGAAAGGACAAGAATACAAGGCCGGCAATGAAGGCGGGAAAACGGTTTGATGTCGAAAGCGTCCGCCGCGCAAGCAAGTATATGGACCAGCCGTTCAGCGCGAGCGTAAGCAGAACCGCGAAGTTATAGGCGGTGGCCAATGGCAGGAAAAACGCAAAGAGCCAGGCCGGAAACAACTGGAGCGGCTGCGCCCAGATGCGGACCGCCGGCGAGCCCTCCGGATAATCCAGCAGAGAATGCGCAAGTAGATCGTCGCCGCTCAAAAGAGCGCTCTTGAACCACCAGATATGGCGGGCTATCTCGTAAACATCGCTGCTATCCGCGCCCAGGAAACGGGAAGACAAGGCGCTGTATATCGGCGCGGCGAGATAGAGCGTGGCCAGGGCGTAGCAGACAATAATCAGCCAGGACTGCTGCAACTCTCGTCTTAACAAGGCAAGACCTCGGCGAAACCATTTGTTCCAACTGGCGGATGCGCGGTCGGCTCCGCTCTTATCCAGTATACAGCCTTAGCGTACAAGTCACTTGCGAGCGCGGCGATGCCGCTCATGCGCGCCTCAGCTCCCCCGCTCCGCGGACAGCATGACCTGCGAAATTCGCGTCCGATAAATCCGGTAGGGCGCGTTGTGCTCGAAACTGACAAAGATGTCCCGGGTCACGTTCAGCTCGACGCCACTTATGCGCAAGAGGTAGCTGTCGGTCGCGCGTCCCCGGCGCAGGACTCGCTCAACGTCTCCGCTGAGCCTTTCTACATTGCCCGCGCGCAGATCGCCGCTCAGCCGCATGTAAGCGCGCCCGGCTCGGCCAATCATTATGGCATTTATGATAATCAGCATGGCGCCAGCGCCGGAGGCAATCACGTTGCGATTGAATTGCCCAATATAGACAAATGCTGTGGCGGCGAGGGCCAGCAGGCAGAACAGACCGGCGGCAATAAGCGCGTCACGCCGCCGCGCATGCTCCATTCGCTCAAGCTGAGCCGGGCTGAGCGCGCCCTGCCGGTTTGCCTGCAAATCCGCCGCCGTGAAGCCAAGAGCTGCCGAAAGCGCGCCGCCCTCCGCCTTCATGGCTTGCCGGTGCTCGCAGCAGGGGCTGGCGCTTCACTTTCCGGCGCCGGCGCGTCATCACCTTCCGCCACTGGCGGGTTCTGTGCTTGCATCTCCGGCAGAATTTGGTCGCCCGTCGTGTTTTCCGGCAGGGACTCGATATAGATGGAGCGGCTGGGAAAAGCAAAGCCGATGCCCAGCCTCTCGACGATGCTCATGATTTCCAGGAAGACCTGTTCCTGTTTGGCAGTGAACTCGCGCCAATCCGACAGCAGAACCTGGCAGATGATGCGCACATCCAGCGAACTGCTGTTGAAGGCGACAAAATGCACGATGACTGATTCGGGATCGATATCCTCCGTGTTTTGAAGCAGCTCGCGAATCTCAGCGACGACCGCGCGCAGCTGATCCGAATTGGTGCTATAGGTGAAATTCAGCGTTGCGTCGAGGCGCCGCTTTTCCAGCCGCGTCCGATTGAGCACTGCGGCATTGGTCAAGAGGTTATTGGGCACGGTGACCAAAGCTTGATCGAGCTGGCGGACGCGCGTCGCCCGGACGCCGACCGATTCGACGATGCCGGTGACCGCCTGCGTCGTGATGAAGTCGCCTACCTTGAAAGGGTTGTCCGTTACGATCGCCGCGAAGCCAAACATGTTGCTGACTGTGTCTTGCGAGGCCAGGGATATGCCCAGCCCGATGACGCCCAGCGAAGCGATCAGCGCGGCGACATCGTATTGCAGCGCTTGCAGCACGAAGATTGCGCCAACGGCAATGATGAGAAACTTCACCACGGTATTCAGAAATGGCAGCAGCCGTTCCGGGATCGCCCAGCCGGTAATGCGCTGAAAGATCTCTGGATGCGTAGACACCACATCAAACCAGCGAACCAGCGCGAAAAAAGCCGAAGCGACAAACAAGGAGCGCGCCACCGTCTGCGCGAACTCTTCCACGATGCTATCGAAGGCGAAGATCTCAGTGACCGAGAAGAGTGAAAACGCGACTACAGCCAGCCGCAATGGCGAAACGCTGGCCTCCAGCAGGCGGTCGTCGATATCGCTCTCGGAACGCTCCACGATTATCTTCAGCGGACGCAGCAAGATGGCTGTCAGCAGCCAGCGCAGAATTACGATGATGAGCAGAGCGACAGCAAAGGGGAAGACATCAATAATGATATGCTGGACGAACTCGGGCTGGCCCGCCAGCAATGGAAGCAGATCGACTTGATTCATGTTTGCCTGCGCCTCGCAGAATCGCCGCCTCTGTCATCAACCATTCTACGTTGACAGCCGCGTTTCGCAAACTGTAAGGGCGTCCCATTGGACAGTGTTGAAAAACTGGATCGACATATAATGACATTGTATGTCAATCACAG
>JAPPEU010000014.1 GCA_028875245.1 Chloroflexota bacterium | reverse complement strand
GCGTATAGGATTGAGACCCGAACTGCGCCATAATGAAGCGCTGTATTGACGCGGCCGGAGACAGTGAGATTGAGCGACATCAAGCGGATAGGCGTTTTGGCGCATCCTTCGCGCCCTGATACCCATCCGGTGGCGCGGGAAATTGCGGCGACGCTCCACAAGCGCGGCATCGAAAACTGGGTTTACGCCGTATGGGATGAGGACAGCGTCGGGCGCGATGTCGCCTGCGCTGATGTGGTCATGGCGATCGGCGGCGATGGCGCGATGCTGCGGGCGGGCCGCGTCTGCGCCGAGCACAAGGTGCCGGTGCTGGGCGTCAATATGGGCTGGTTGGGTTTCCTCACGGAAATCGAGAAACCGGAAGATTGCGAGGCCGGGCTGGATCAACTGTTGGCCGGCGACTATTGGATCGAGAAGCGCATGATGCTGCAGGCGACCGTGCTGGAAGACAAGCGCAAAGTCTGCGGATCCTTTCGCGCGCTGAATGATGTGGTGATCAGCGGGAGCGTCTTCGGGCGCATGGTGCAGATCGCCGCTTACATTGATAAACATTGGGCCACCACCTACAACGCCGACGCCTTGATCCTGTCGACGCCCACTGGTTCAACCGCCTACGCGCTGGCGACCGGCGGGCCAATCCTGCCGCCGGAATTGCGCAATATCCTGCTGGTGCCGATGGCGCCGCATCTGAGCATGGAGCGGCCGATTGTGCTTTCGCAGGGCGCGGTCGTCGATATCGAGCCGACGCCGGAGAACCGCCACAACGTCGTGCTGGCGGTCGATGGGCGGGTCGCCGCTGAATTGGGCGAGAATCAGCATATCTGCGTCAAGTCGGCCGAGCCGGAAAGCCAATTCGTGCGCTTGCGCGAGCGCAACTATTTTTACCGCTCGCTGTTGGATCGCATGGAGCCGCGGATCAACCGACACGGTCCGCGCCGCATGACCTTCTAAGTAGGGGCTGCCCAGTGGGTTGCCCGCCAACGACGAAACTGTAGGCCTGTCCGCTACTGTAAATCATACGCAGAGATAACTGGAATAGTACCTATACCGTACAATTGATGGATCAACACTTGCGAAAGGCAGAAGAATACTCCGGATTCCGCCAGTTTTAGCTCACCTTCCCCTAATTCATTGGGGGAAGGGGCCGGGGGATGGGGGTAGAAATGCCCGCCGCAGCGAAGAAGCTCTCCTTCCTTAGCTCGCTGGGGAAGGGGCCGGGTCACGTAGACATTGACCTTCGGGATGGGGTAAAGAACATGGATAGCGACATGTCCAAGTCCACGCTCGAGAGCGAGGTTCATTATTGCGCCGTCCATCCGGAGCGCGATACCGGATTGCGCTGCAACCGCTGCGAGCGCTATATGTGCGTCGACTGCGCCAAACGCACGCCGGTGGGTTACACCTGCCGCGAGTGCGTTCGCGGGCACGAAGACAGATTCTTCGAAGGCACGATCCTTGATTACGGGCTGGTGGCGGCGGCTTGCGCGGTTGGCGGCGCGCTCACGCCCTTTGTGATGCTGCTGCTCGGCGGGTTTCTCATCCTGGGATTCATCGTGGCGCCGGCAATCGGCGGTGGCGCGGCCCAAATCGCCCTGCAGCTGACCGGGCGGCGCCGCGGGCGTTACAGCGGTTATGTTGCCGCGGGCGGTGTTTTGGCGGGCGGCATCGCGTCGGCCTTCCTCCTGGCCGGCGGCTTCGGTCTATTCACGCTGCTCTATCTCGCGCTGGCGGCATCGGCGGCCTACGCGCGCTTCAAAGTCTCGATTTAGGACAGAACCCGCCACGATGCTGGAAGAACTGCGCATTCAGAATTTCGCGGTCATTGACCAGCTCGAGCTCCAATTGGGCGCGGGCTTGAACGTCATCACGGGCGAGACGGGCGCGGGCAAGTCGATTCTGATAGACGCCGTTGAGCTGCTGCTGGGTGGCCGAGCCGACCCCGACGCCGTGCGCGCCGGCGCCGAACGCAGCGTCATCGAAGGCCTCATCAGGCTGGATCCGCGGGCGCGGCCGGATGTCATGGCGGCGCTTCAGCGCGAAGACCTCGTCGATGAGGCGGACCCGCAGGGGCTCACGCTTATGCGCGAAATACGGCGGCATGGGCGCTCGACGGCGCGCATCAATGGCGTGCTGGCGCGCAGCGAGCTGCTGAGCGAGGTCGGGCGGGCGCTCTTCGATATCCACGGGCAAAGCCAGCATCTGTCACTGTTGAGGCCGCGGCATCACATCAACCTGCTGGATCGCTATGCCGACCTGCTCGAGGCCCGCGCCGGGCTGGGCAAGCTGGTGCTGGAATTGACGCAAGTTCAGGCGGAGGCGCGCGCGCTGCAGGAAGACCGCAAGACGCTCCAGCGACGCGCCGATTTGCTGCGCCATGAAGTGGAAGAGATACAGGCCGCCGCGCTCGAAAGCGATGAAGAGGCGGACCTGCTCGCGGAACGGCATCGCCTCGCCAACAGTGAACAATTGGCGAGCCTGGCGGCGGAAGCGGCGCGCCTGCTCAATGGCGACGACCGCATCGCAAGCGCCGCCGCGGTGGACGCGTTGATGGGCGTGGCGGCCGCGCTGGCCAAGCTGGCGCAAATCGACCCCGAGCGAGCCGACGATCATGAACTGGCGGAAGAGCTGGCGCAAGGCGCGCAGGAACTGGCGCTGACGCTGGCGCGCTACGCCGAGGACGCCGAGCACGATCCACATCGCCTCAACGAACTCGAAGAGCGTCTCGAGCTGATCAAGACGCTGAAGCGTCGTCACCGCGTCGACAGCATTGACGCGCTGCTGGCCTTTGCCGAGCGGTCAAGGGCCGAGCTCGCAAGCATAGACCAAAGCGACGAACGCCTCGCCGAATTGAGCCGGCGAGAGCAGGGATTGCTGCGTCACATCGGCGACATCAGCGGGCGCTTGAGCCGGGCGCGGACGGAAGCGGGGAAAGCCCTCAGCGCGGAAATCCTGCGTGAATTGGCCGACCTGCGCATGGAGCGGGCGCGCTTTGCCGTGCGGCTGGCGCAGGCGGAGCACCCGGCCGGCTGCATCGTCGGCGAGCGGCGCTACAAGTTCGACGGGGCGGGCATCGACGATGTCGAATTTATGCTCAGCGCCAACCCGGGCGAGCCCCTGCGCCCGCTGGCGAAAGTGGCCTCCGGCGGCGAGGCGGCGCGCATCATGCTGGCTTTGAAAAGCGCCCTGACCGCGGCCGACCAAACGCCGATTCTGATTTTCGACGAGGTCGATCAAGGCATCGGCGGTCGCCTGGGCGCGGTCGTCGGCGAGAAGCTCTGGTCGCTCTCCCGCGGGCATCAGGTGCTTTGCGTGACGCATTTGCCGCAACTGGCGAGCTACGCCGACGCGCATTTCCAGGCGCAGAAGGCGCTCGCGTCAAGTCATGCGGCGACGCAAGTGCGAGCGCTGGTGGATGATGACGAGCGCATCGAGGAATTGACGGCGATGCTCGGGGCGGCTGGCGCGGCGGGGATTGAGAGCGCGCGGGGGATGCTGGCGGCTGCGCGCGGGCGGAAGGGGCGCCCTGGGGTGTGATAACATTGGCTGAGAATCGATAGAGGCGAGAGATGAAGCTAAGCACGATAATCGATCAAATCGACTTGGGAAGTTTGGCGCTGCCCAAGTTTCAGAGGGGGTACGTTTGGAATCGTACGCAAGTTCGCAATTTGATGCGTTCTCTGTATAAAGGCTACCCGGTAGGCAGTCTTCTCGTGTGGGAAACTCAATCGGGTTCCGCAGGTATACGAGGCGCCCTTGCGTCGGCACCGGGCTCGCTGCGGCTGCTTTTGGACGGGCAGCAACGCGTAACGTCTTTGTATGGAATCGTCCGTGGCCAGCCGCCCAGTTTCTTTGAAGGCGACAAGAAGGCTTTTGAACACCTTTGCTTCAACTTGGAAAGCGAAGAGTTCGAATTTTACGGTCCAACCAAAATGAGTGGCAACCCTCAATGGATCAAAGTCACCGAACTCATGCAAAACGGCGCTGGTAACTTCATCGCCAAGATCATCCCAACTGTTGCTGCAGAAAAGGTGCAACTTTACATTGATCGACTAAATGCCATCGGCAATATCACAAATCACGACTTTCATATCGACCTTGTCAGCGGCGAAGACAAGACTGTCGATGTGGTAGTCGATATTTTCAATCAGGTAAACAGTGGAGGAACGAAGTTATCAAAGGGCGATCTTGCGCTCGCGAAAATCTGCGCAGAATGGCCCCAAGCGCGAGAAGAAATGCGACTGCACCTGAGAAAATGGGAGCAATCGGGCTACAACTTTAGGCTCGACTGGCTGCTTCGCTGTATCAACGCCATATTGACTGGTCAGTCCGAATTTTCCTACTTGAGTGACGAACCGCGTGAACGCATTGCTGAAGCACTGAAACGAGCAGAGATACATGTTGACCTCGCGCTAACACATATTGCAGCTCGTCTAGGCTTGGACCATCAGCGCGTGCTGGGAAGTCCCAACTCGTTGCCAGCTATCATTCGTTATTTCGACAAGTTAAGCTCATTATCGAATCAGAGAACGATCGACCGGTTGCTCTATTGGTATGTCCACGCCATGCTTTGGGGCCGTTACTCTGGAACGGTCGAGTCTACGATGCGGCAAGACCTCGTCACAGTCGACGACAACGAGGATGCGATAGGGGCGCTCATAGAGTCATTGCGTCTAAGTCGCGGCGGCTTGCTCATTGAAGCGCAGCACTTTTCCGACTGGTCGCGCGGCAGCCGCTTTTACCCCCTGCTCTATATGCTGACGCGAGTGCATGGTACGCGCGATCTTTGCAGTGGCATAGAACTGAAGCAATTATTGCTAGGCAAGATGAGCTATCTGGAACTTCACCATATCTTCCCCAAGTCTAGGCTATACAAAGCGGATTATCGCCGGCCCGAAGTGAACGCCTTGGCCAACTTCACCTTCTTGACCGCGCCTTGCAACCAAAATATCTCGGCAACGCTTCCAGAAGTTTACTTGCCCCAATGCGAAGACAAGCACCCGGGCGTCCTTGCTTCCCATTGGATTCCCGAAGATCCGCACTTGTGGAAAATCGAAAACTACCTCGACTTCCTCGCGGCAAGACGCGAATTGCTTGCGAACGCTTCCAATGCTTTCCTTGACCAGCTTCTGCACGGCGAGATGCCTGAAACGGAAGCGCCAGCAATTGCCCACGTTAAGGCCGATGCGCCCCGCCCCGTCAGCATCGCCAGCGACGAAGAAGAAGCTGCCTTGCTGCGCGTTATGGACTGGATGAAAGAGAAGGGCCTGCCCAGCGGCGAACTGGGATATGAATTGCCTTTGGCGGCAAACGGCGACGCTATCGTACTCGACCTTGCCTGGCCGAATGGGATCCAAGAAGGGCTCAGCCGGAAAGCGGCTCTGCTCATTGATGAAACACCCGAAACACTCGCAGTCGTCAATCACGCGGACTATGAATACTTCACAAATGTCGACGAATTAAAACGCCACGTGCTCGACGACATCCTAGGCGAACCTGCCTAATGTAAGATTCCCGCCCAGCCCCTCGTCCATAAGGTGACGCGAAATCGCAGGAGACACCACCATGTCCCAACAACATGATGGCGACCAGCTGGAGAAGCTCTTCGACTTCATCGCCAACGCGCCGGCCGACGACACGCTCATCAAGATGGACTGCAACGATTGCTGCGAGAAGCTCACGCAGTTGGCCGAGCAGGTGGCGAATGGCGCCGACCTCAACGAAATCTGGCCGGAAATGCAGAAGTTCATGCACTATTGGGGCGATTGCCGCGAAGAATTTGAAGCGCTGGTGGCGGTGATCCGGCAAGAGAAGGCGCTGGAAGGCTTTGACTTTTCGGAATTGGAAAACCCCTCTCTTTCTTAGCAATTTAATGATAGACCTTGCGCCAAATTAATCATCCAGTTTGACCAGTGTACATTGCCAACTAAGTACCCCTTCCCTCATTTTGAGGATGCTCCTCATAGAGATGAGGAAGGGGCTGGGGATGAGGGAAAATGAAGAAGGAACGCGTTGTCATCATCGGCTCGGGACCGGCAGGCTTGACCGCCGCCCTCTACACCGCCCGCGCGCAGTTGGCGCCCGTGGTCATCGCCGGGGCGCAGCTTGGCGGGCAGGTCGCCATCACGCATGAGATCGAGAATTACCCGGGTTTCCCCGACGGTTTGAGCGGGCCCGAATTGGTCGAGCGCATGAAGGAGCATGCCGAGAATTTCGGCGCGAAAGTCGAGTTCGACCTGGTCGAGAGCGTCGACTTCAGCAATGGCTCGCCCTTCCATATCAAGACGATGGGCGAGGAGTACCTGGCCGACGCGGTCATCATCACCATCGGCGCCGACCCGCGCAAGCTGGGCGTGCCGGGCGAGGAAGATTACATCGGGGCCGGCGTCAGTTATTGCGGCACTTGCGATGGCTTCTTCTTCCGCGGCAAGGATATTGTCGTGGTCGGCGGCGGCGATTCCGCCCTGGAAGAAGGCATCTTCCTGACGCGCTTCGCGGACAGCGTCAACATCATTCATCGCCGCGATGAACTGCGCGCCGGCGTCCAACTGCAGACCCGCGCCTTCAAAAATGAGAAGATCAGCTTCACCTGGAACTCGGTGGTGGATGAAATCATCGGGGCGGACGACGGCGGCGTCAATGCCGTGCGCCTGACGAACCGCGTCACCGGCGAGGAGACCCTGCATCCAACCGAGGGCGTCTTCATTTTCATCGGCCATGACCCCAACAACGCCGTCTTCGGCGAGCAAATCGCCCTCAACGAGAACGGCTACATCATCACCGACCAGCGCTATCGGACGAATGTCGACGGCGTCTTCGCCGCGGGCGAGATCCAGGATGAGATTTGGCGGCAGGTGGCGACCTCGGTGGGGCAGGGCACTTCGGCGGCGATGGCGGCGATCCAGTGGCTGGAAGAGCATGAGGCTGAGCTGCAGGTGCTGGATGGGGTGGTGGCCTAACGACAAGTCGACCAAGCCACCAAATGCTTTATGCAATTCAGCCTCAGTCCGCTTACTATCTACGAACGCGAGTTGTCAGCTTCTTCAGGCAGTTGGTTCTGTCTGGGAGTTGGGGCTGGGCCCGGCAATTGCACTTGGCCTTCACTGCCGCGCAAGGTTGTTATAACTCGACCGGCCGCGCTTCCCGCAGTAAACAGGCCAATAGGAACCGCTGCTGCTACGGTTATCTCTATGAGCGCACCGGCAGAAATGGCGAAGAGAATCGGTAGAACGAGGATGAATGGAATGAGATTGTTGCTGAACAAAGTCGCCAATTGGACAATGAAAGTCATCATCTGCTGACGCTTTACAATAGCAATAACGTCCTTGCCTCCGTCGGGAATGGCATTCTGGTAACCTTCAATTATGGAATGATGAGGTAACAGATCAGATGAGTAAGCGTATGCTTCAAACTGTCTTCTAACTACGCTTTCGCCTTCATTGCGTCAACATCTTCCGGCATCCGGAGTCATCCTTGAGTTCTTCAGGATAAATGTTCGTCTTCTTCGACAGTGTAATCATAGCCTGCCGTACATGATTTCCGGTGACCACCCAGCAATCCCGGATATCGGCATTTTGCAGCCTGATCATGTCGTCCGATGTCACCAATTGCGCTGAACCCATTGCCTTCATCGAACTATCAATGCCGCTGAACCACACGTCTTCGTGGAAGACAAAAGACTTCCGGACCTCAGTGTTATGTGGATTCATGGCCGTCTCCTCTTGAATGCCTGAAAAGAAGATTCCAAGACTTCAATAGTGTCCAAACATAACTAATCATAAACAGAAGTCAAAACGCCTGTCAATTGCCTTGAAGTCTTACTAGTGAAACTACTACTACCTAGACTAAAGACCTCATTATTGATCAAATGAGTACCCGGTGCTTGTTTATGCGGAATATGCACTATGAACGGTCAATCTGCGGTGTTCTCTGCTTCATTATTACGTAATGACGCAATCAAGGTTGTGCTATCCTGCAACTCATTCAATCACCAGTAAAACATGATATCTGACCCCCGCCACTTTGACCCTCACGCTCGCGCCGTCGGCCTCCCAATCCACCTCCGTTTGGTCACCGAATGCGGATACCGAAGTCGCCGGCGCGGCGAGATCGACTTCAACCTCCACATTGAAGCTGGGAATCGTCTCGTTGATCGGCTGGCGGATCTCGTCGCGAATGCTGTTGACCAGATGTATCAGCGTTCGGTCGCCCTGCTTGAAGGCGGTCAGGGCCAGGGCGTCGCCGGCATTGCTGACGCGTACGGGCGGCCGCTCCCGCGCCGTCCATAGAAGCGCGTCGGCGATCAAACAGCGGAAGTCGCGGATGCCGAATTCGAGATAGCGCACGCCAATCGGCGTCGTGAACAGGACCCGCCGTCCGCCCTCCGCTTCATGGGTGAGTACGACCGGCGGCCCCAACTCATCGCTGAGCGGGCCATAATGCACTTCCGAGGCGCCGTGAATATGCGCGACCGGCTTTGCGGCGTCCGCCTCAACGCACACTTGCATGCCGACGGTCGGTAAGCGTTTGTTCGCCGGAATCGCTGTCGGCAGGGCATGGGATTCCTCAACCCGCATGTAGATGTCCAGCTCGAAGGGCAGCATGTCGCCGGTGTAGCCGACGCCGAAGAGGGCGGAAAAATCATCGGCTTCGTCGCGGCGCCCGCTACTGTCATACAGGCCGGTTTCGTATGAGCCGATGACGCCGCCGCCGGATGCTGCAAAGGCGCGAACAGCCGCCTTGCCCGCGGCCGACAGACAGCTGGCATTGGGCAGTATCAGGGTCCGATATTGATCGATGCCGGCGAGCAAGTCCGCCTCGCTGATGACATCAAAGAGTATCTTTTCTTGCAGCAGCGCTTTGGCGAAGCCCTTGAGCTCGCCGCGATGCGACGGCGTACCGTCGCGATTCTCGAAGCGTTCTTCGGTCGTACTCGCATAGAGCAGCGCGACATACGGGATGCTGACCCGATTGCGCAGGTAGGGGGCGAGCGACTTGGCTTCGGCAAAACGGGCATAAACATTATCCCAGGCGGCCTGATCCACCCGGTCGGGATAATAGCGCGCGAAGAGCGGCGACGCGCTGTTCGCCAGCAATTCCGCCGTCGACAGGCGCAATTCCGTTTCACCCAGGCCATAGAGATCAAAGGGCGACTGCGCCATCATGCTGAGCACGAGGATTTGCTTGCCGCGGGCGATGGATTGCACGTAGCGCAGGGCGACGCCATACCACCAGAGCGGCTCGCGGACGCTGGCGCGGTAGAGTTCCATGTGTACGATGTCGGCGGTTTCGGCGGTGCGCGCGACGTCATCGCCGTGGGCCATCGGCACATGCCAGGAGACGCCAAAGCGCTCGTGATACCAGGAGAAGAGCGGTGGCGAGCCGGACAAGCGATAACGGTCGCCGTTCAAAGACGCCAGTGGAAAGGCGCCCTGAAAGTAGACGCAGCGCTCATCGCTCTTCGCGACTTCGTAAAGCGACCGGCGCCAGGCGGCGATCTGATCAAAGCGCCAGGCCACAAACTTCTGGAAGACGGGGTCGTCCCAGCGCTCTTCGGTTGGCAAGGGCTGCCCAAACTCCGCTTCAAAAGCGCGGCAGCAGGCCTGGCTTGCCGACCAGCTCTGGAAGCTCGGCTCGTCAAAATAGAAGCCGTCGACAGCGTAATTGTCGGCGATCTCTTTCACAATGGACGCGAAATACTCGCGATAGGGGCTGAGCGGGTCCATGGCGACCGAGTTGTAATGTTCGTCCCAGGTCGTAACGCGCCCGTCCGCCTTTCGCTGCGCCCAATCCGGATGGGCGAAATACAGATCGCGATTTCCCCAGATGGACGCCAGGTAGGCGACGACCTTCTGACCGTTTATATGGGCCGCGTCGATCGCTTCGGCCAGCAAGTCGCGCTCGCCCAAACCGGGGTAATGCGGGGCGATCTTGCTCTGGTAGAAGGCGGTCCCGCCCGGATAATAGCCAGTCGAAAAGACATTCAGCGTATTCGCGTCTCCGCGATGACTTTCATCGACGATGCCTTTGACATCGATCGTCGCCACATCGGCTGCGGGGAATTCCAGCGTGACCGCCCGCATCGGTTCTTCCCACCATTTCGTCATGTTTTCCCCCATCCCCCAGCCCCCAAAATGAGGGAAGGGGAGCTATGTCGTCGCGAGTTAAGATGCCACGCCGCACCAATCGGCGGCCATGCGCGCCAGGACGCGGGCGCACTCGATGACCTGTTCAAATTCGATGTATTCGTCCGTGCTGTGGATCATCGCGCCGGAGGGCCCGAAAAGCACCGACGGCGTATCCCCGTACAAGACCGGCAAGCGCAAGTCGCAGCCGCCGGCGCCATCCACCTGCACATCGCGGCCGGTGACGGATTTAGCGGCTCGCTTCAAGGTATGCACCATGTCATGATCGGGGTCGATCTCCGCCGCGTCGAACCAGAGACCGAACCATTCGATTTGCAGCGGGTGGTCCCGGAACCAACTGTCCTTGGCTGACCACTCCAGGATATAGCGTTTGAAGTCGGCTTTGACTTGGTGGATGTCCTCGCCCGGCAGGCATTCGATGGTGCCTTCGAGCAGGGCTTGCGAGGCGACGGTCGAGGGCCATTCGCCCGCCTGCATCTTGCAAATGCCGGTGGGTACTTTGGTATCGTAAGCGTCGTCATAGAGCGGGTGAGACACGACCGACTCGCGCATGATGGAGTAAGCTTCGACGGCATGGAAGACCTCAAAGGCTTTGCTGATGGGGTTGGTGAGTTGATGTTTGTATTCGACGCCGCCTTCCTCCCCGGGCACGGTGATGCGGAAGAATTGCGCGCCGCGGTTGGAGACGGACAGGCGGTCCATGCCCGTCGGTTCGGTGAAGATGCAGGCATCCGCGTTATGGCCGCGCAAGACCGTCGCCAGCGTGCCATTGCCGCCGGCTTCTTCATCGACGACGCAATCGATAATCAGATCGCCGGCTAGCCGAATCCCGGCCGTCTGCAGGGTCAGCGCGGTCAGCACGTTGCTGACGACGCCGCCCTTCATGTCAGCGCTGCCGCGGCCGTAGACCTTGCCATCGACGAATTCCCCGCTCCAGGGCCCATGCTGCCATAACTCCGGCGGCCCGATGGGCACGACATCGACATGGCCGTTCAGCTTCAGCGATTTGCCGCCGCCGGCGCCGCGGTAGATGCCGACCACGTTGGGGCGCTCAGCGTAGGACCAGCCGGTGGGCACATAAGCCGGATGTGCCGCCAACTCATCGTCATCGGGGATCCAGCGATCGACATCCAGCCCCAAGGCGCGCAGTTCCCGCTCGAGCACGTCGATGCAGGGCTTCTCCGCGCCTTCGAGCGACGGGATGCGCACGAGCTCCTGCAGCAGCTTCAGGGCGTCGCCGCGGTGCATTTCGATTGCCTGGTCAATCTTGTCGTATAGCATAAAGCCCTCCGGCGGGTGACTCACCGAGCCGCCCCTACAGATTCTCATTTGAGGGGGCTGGCGACCCAATGGCTCGCCCCTACAGATTCCAATTTTGCGAATTCATTATTTTGCGTGAGCCAGCATCCTTTGTGTGTGCGGCTTCGGTCAAGAGATCATCCTTTCACCGCGCCGAATGTAAGCGCGGAGATGAAATAGCGGCGCACCAGCAGGGCGAAGACCACCACGGGCAGGGTGCCGATGGTGGCGGTGGCGAACATCGGGCCCCATTTGATGCCGGAGTGGGTCATGAAGAAGGCGATCGTGGTCGGCATCGTGCGCGCGTTTGTCGATGTCAAGAAGAAAGCCACGCTGAATTCGTTCCAGACGCCGATGAAAATCAGGATAGCGGTCGCCGCGACGCCCCCCGCCATCAGCGGCAGGGTGATCAAGCGGAAGGCTTTGAAGCGCGAGGCGCCATCGACCATGGCCGATTCTTCCAATTCGACCGGTATGCCCTCGACGAAGCCGCGCATCATCCAGATGGCGTAAGGGATATTCCACAAGAGATAAACCACGATCAGGAAAATGTGGGTATCAAATAAATCCAGTGAGCGCGCGATGAAAAATAAGGCGAAGACGATGGATATGCCCGGCACCATCTGTAAAAAGAGGAAACCATAGGCGACGCCTTCTTTGTAGCGAAAACGATAGCGAGCGAGGCTGTATGTGGCCGGTATCGCAATGAGGATGGTGAGCAGCGTGCTGCAGACTGCGATGATGGTGCTGTTCTTCATGTAGAAGAGAATATTCATATCGCTGAAGATGTTGTCAAAGTGCTCCAGCGTCGGCGTGAAATTCAAAAATACCGGTGGATAGGCGAAGGTCTCCAGCCGCGACTTGAAGGCCGAGCTGACCATGAAGAGATAGGGAAACAAAAAGGCGAAGACCACGAATAGCGTCAAGACATCCAATAGGCGGGAGCCGGTGAGGGAACGCCAAGTTGGCTTCATCGCGCTAAACCTCGAACTTGATGCGTTCGCGCACCTTGATCAGGATGACGGTGAGCGAGACGATGATGATGATGAGCATAATGCTCGCCGCCGAGCCGCGTCCCACATCGCGCAGGACCAAGGTACTGCGATAGACATAAAGGGGAAGCGTCGTTGTCGCCGTGCCGGGGCCGCCGGCGAACATGACGAAGATCACGTCGAAGAGGCGCAAGACATCCATGAAGCGCAGTATCAAGGTGGTCAACAGCAGGGGCAGCATGAGCGGAAGCGTGATCAAGGTGAAGGATTGCCAGCGGGAAGCGCCATCGACCCGCGCCGCCTCGAAAGGCTCGATCGGCAAAGTCTGCAAGCCCGCCAGGAGAATGAGGATGAAAAAGGGCGACCATTCCCAAATATCAACAAGGATGACGGCCAAAAGCGCTAGATCCTTGCCATACCAATTGTGGCGAATGCCGGTGAGGATTTCGAAAAAATAATTGACCAGGCCGTCATAAGAAAAATAAAGCCGCCCAATCAAGCCCACCATTGAGGGCATCAGCACGATGGGTATTACCAGCACGGCGGTGAAAAGCGAGTTGCCGCGCATCTTTCGGTTGAGCAGGAGCGCGATGGCGAAGCCGAGCAGCAACTCCGGGATGAGCGTGCCGAGCAAATAAATGACCGTGACCCGCAAGGTGGCCCAAAATGTACTGTGCTGGTTCGTCAGCAGCCACTGGTAATTCTCCAGCCCGACCGCCTCCGCGTTGCTGAAAGGCTCGCCGAATGTCAAGTCGACCGTGCTGAGCTGAAATAGTGATAGCGCGCTGTAGCCCGCGATAGCGAATACCACGACGAAAGCAGGCAAGATCAGCACCGCGGGCGCCAGCCAGCCCGGGCGGCGCCCCCACGCGTTTCGGTCTTCGGTCATTGACGCTATACCAGCCCCATCCCTAATTGGGGGTCGGCGCGCGGGCGACTCACCGAGCCGCCCCTGCAATTGACGTCTGTTGTGACATGATGTAGGGGCGACCTATATCAGGTCGCCCGAGTTCGCCGCAGCTACTCCGCCAGCACTTCGGAGACTTGTGCCTGCATGCTGGCGATGGCTTCGTCGACGCTTATTTCACCGATGAAGGCGCGCGCCCCTTCGATGCCCATAATCTCGCTCACCTGGCTCCATTTCGGCGTCGGCAGCACCACACTCAAACCGAGCTCGCCCAGGGCCGCCGCTTGCTCAAGCGTCGCCAGCGTCGCCTCGTAGTAGGGATTCGCCGCTTGCAACTCCGCATCTCCCAGCGCCGATGCGCGCGAGACGATGCCGCCGTTTGCCAGGTAATCGGCTTGCAGGCCTTCGCTGGTCAAGTAGGCGATGAAAGCCCAGGCGGCTTCCTTTTGCATGGAGTCTTCCATCATAGCGAAAGACCAACCCCAAACGCCCGAAAATGCGCCCGCGGGCCCCGCCGGCAGCGGGCTGTAACCCGTCATGCCAGCTACCAGCGATTTGTCCGGGTTTTCGACTTCCGGCGCTGCGGCTGAGGCCTCAATCATGATGGCGGCGCGGCCAAGCATGAAGGCGTCCCAAGCCTCAGGGAAGGAGAAGGACTCGACGCCAACCGGACCATACTGCCAGAGATCGCGGATGTATTCGAGCGAGGCGACCGTACCCGGCGAGTCGAGTGCTACGTCGCCCGTCGCCGGATCCACCATCATGCCGCCGAAGGGCGCCAGAAATATCGACCACATATAAGTGAATTCCCAGCCGAGGCGGGCGCGGTAGGAAATGCCATGCACCCCATCGACATTGTCGCTGAAATATTGCGCAGCCGACATAACCTCGTCATAGGTGGCGGGCACATCGATGCCGTGCTCTTCAAACAAGTCCTGGCGGTAGAACATGAAGACAGTCTCTCCCGCAAAGGGGATGCCGTAATGCATGCCATCTTCCCAGAGGAACATATCGCGGTAAGCCTGCAAGATGTCTTCGTAATTGAACCATTCCGGCGTAATGTCGGACGCAATCCAGGGCTCCAGCGGCGTGGCATAACCGCTCGACGCCACCAACGGACTCCACTCGATGGCCGTCATCATCGCGTCATAGCTGGCGGACTCCGCAGACACTTCAAGCAGCATGCGCTGGCCGAGCTGGCCCTCTTCCATCTCATCGAGCACGACAGTGATGCCGGTCAATTCCTCGAAGCGCGGGATCATCGTCTTGAAGGCCTCAATCGAGGGATGCGACGCCACGGCCACGGTGATGGTCGTGCCGCCGTATGCCTCCTTGATGCCGGCCGCCCAGTCTTCGATCGGGTCATGAGACATGGCGCTGACGCTGGTCAAAGCGAGAGCAAGAATCAGCAGGACAAAAACAAATCTGACTTTCATTGCAAGTTTCCTTTCACACGACAGTAAACATTTGGATAAAGCGATAGATGCTTCTGTCAGTCTGGCAAGCATCTGACTCAAGTTTACCCGCTCGCGCTGAATCTGCCACATACTGGGCAAAAGACTTGCCGAAGACCAGCGTGGGCTTATCAGCAGGGGCCGCTTTGCCTATAATATGTGAGTAGAAGCGCGATGCGGAATTGGTGAACTGCGCTTCGCCAGCAGGAGGTTACCGTGGTCTTCGAAGAGATTATGCGCGCGGTCGCCGAATTGAGTGACGAGGAGCGCCGGCTCTTGCGCAAACGTATCGACCAACTTCCTGAAAAGCCAGCTCGGTTGATGCCCAAAGAAAAGACGCGACGACTCAATGCGGCCCTGGATTTGCTGGGCGATGGCTTGACTGAAGCGCAACTCGACGAGATGACCGCGGCTATGACGGAAGACTACATTGAAGCGTGGGACGAGTCCGTATGGGCCCAGTGACCTAGGTACTCGACACCAACGTCATTGCTGACCGCATTCGCCGCCACCCGCAAGTTCACTGGTCAATGACGACTGGCAAATGGCCGCCCAATTATGGGCTGATATGCGCAATCGGGGCAGACAATTCTCGGATGTTGACTTGCTGATCGCCTCCTTAGCACAGCGCTTGAACGCCGTTGTCGTGACAGCTGACGCGGATTTCGCGATGCTCCCCATTCAGAGCGAAGATTGGCGCGGCGCCGAGTGACCCGCTAAGCCAGCTGAATTCAAGATGATGAGGGCGACTTGGCGTTATGCTAAAGCGAAGCGCTCCGTTGTGAATTCACGAAGTCTCCGCGCCCCTGCGGCTTGACGTTATTGCACGGGCATTCCTTCCCAGGGCCAGATCTTGTCCCAGGCTTCCAGCCAGGTATTTCCGCGGCTAATTATTTTTTCCTCCGGCCGGTTTAACTCCACATCGGGGCGCGGCGTATAAGCCATCATCACGTCAGTGTGGCCGAATTCTGCTGTGATCGTCACGGGCAACGCCGGCACATAAGGCGCGACCGCATTCAGATCCTGCAGCGCCTCATACGCGCATGATTCGATCATTGCGCGAGCTCGCTGCGGCGCTATCTGGCGCGCCGAGAATTTCGACAGCCCGCGCTTAACCGCCACCGTCTTCAGACCCACGCCGACCAGTTCCTTGGCTTCGCGGCAGGCGGCCACGTCGCCGGTGACCATCAGCACTGGGCAGCCGAAATGACCGCAAAGCGCGGCGTTGACGCCGATCTCGCCGACGAGATCGTCGTTGAACCAGAGATTGCGGCACTGCGAAAAGGAGATGGTGTGATTCAAGACGCCGTCAGGGGTATTGTTGCGCGCGTGATAGCCGACCATGAGGCAGGCATCGGCACCTTGTTCCAGCGGTTCTCTATAATGCGTCCAGGTATGATGCGCAACATAATCGCAAGCGGGGTCGAGCTTGCCTTTGAGCAGCGAGTTGTAGCGCCAATCGCCGCCCGCGTTGTGGCCATCAATGACGATGATTTCGGTCGCGCCTGCCCGATCCGCTCCGCGAACCGCCGCGTTCACTTCGGCTGTATACAGCTCGCGGCCCTCCGCGTAGCCGGCCTTGCCGCCCCCGACCTGATCCCAGTTGACGATGCCGCTGACGCCTTCCATATCGCACATGATTAAGACTCGCATGTCGAATCCCTCCAAAATCTGTCAAATTCAGAATACAGGATTGTAACGCAAATCACATTGCGGCGTGTCCGGCGGCAACAACGGGAAGCCATGTTGGGCTTGTCCGGTACTGATTCACAACGGATCAGCGGACGGTCATTCGACAGCGCTGGGGGACGTTTCGGCGAGACGCCCCTACAGCATCCCCACAAGAAAAGGCCTCTGCGTCCTCTGGAGTTCAATCTGGTCAAAGCAAGTCGCGCGCGTTCTCCGCGATTTTGCGGATGGCGGCGGCAATCTCTCGCATGTCCTCTTCATCGCCCAAAAGCGCGTTCTGGGTGATCCAGACGCTTTCCCAGGCTTCTAGCTGCGAATTGGGAAACGGTTGCTTGAGAAAATCGTGTGGGGCGCCGGCCTGCGCGCCGCTGAGCCGGCTTCGATAAGCGCCGCTGGTGAAGACATCAAGCGCATGCAGCGGCGGATAGGGCGCTTGCGTCGGGATGCCTTCCGCTTCCAGCGCCGCGACAAAGCGATCGGTGTCGACGCCGGCGAAGGCGCGCTTGTCATAATGAAAGATATAGCCGTAATGGCCGTTGCGCGTGATGCGGCGATCATGTGATTGGGGCGTGACGCCCGGGATTTCGCTCAGGGCGCCATCCAGCAGGCGGCCATTCTGATGGCGGCGGGCGGTCTGCTCGTCCAGGCGCGTCAACTGCGCCAGGAGCACCGCGCCCTGCCATTCGCTCAAGCGGTAATTCGAGCCGTAGATGAAATGATCATAGAACCATTTGCCGGGCAGGCGTCCGCAGTCATGCGTCGAGCGCGCCAGCCCTTCAAAATCGTCATCGTTGCTGATGATCATGCCCCCCTCGCCGGCGGTCATCGTCTTGCTCGCCTGGAAGCTGAATGTCCCGCCGATGCCGAATGTGCCGACCTTGCGCCCGCGCCACTCGCTGCCATGGGCATGGGCGGCGTCTTCCAAAAGCGCGACGCCATGCTTCTGCGCGACCGCCGTCAACTGATCGAGGTCGGCCGGGCGTCCGCCCATGTGCACCGCGATGATCGCCTTCGTGTTCTCTGTGATCGCCGCTTCCGCCAATTCCGGATCGATGCAATAGCTGTCGGCGCTGACATCGACCAGGACGGGCAAGGCGCCGGCGAAGAGCACCGCGCTGGCGGTGGCGACGAAGGTGGCGTTCGGCACGATGACCTCATCGCCGGCTCCGATGCCCAGCGCCGCCAGCGAGACCTCAAGCGCGTGCGTGCCATTGGTGACGGCGATGCCGTGCGTCGCCCCGTGATAAGCGGCGAATTCCCGTTCAAAGGCAAGCGTCTTCGTGCCCGGCGTCCGCCACCAGACGCGGCTCTCCAGCACCTCATTGAGTGCTTTGCGTTCGCGCTCATCATAGATCGGCCAGGCGGGAAATGGCTTCGTCTTGGCGGGTTTACCGCCCTGGATGGCGAGTGTTGGCATGGGTTTCATCCTTCACCTGGTTTATAGTTCCAAGGACATTGCAATACTTCGGCACAAAGAAACAGAGTACGCAAAGTCATTGATATTTTCTCCGCGCCTCTGAGGTGAATCCCCGTGAAAAGACTCGCCACAATTTAATGCGCGGGCTATCTCCTGCGCTGGCAATACTAGCCCTTCAGCGAGCCCAATGTCAGACCCTTGACGATGTACTTCTGCGCGAAAATGGAAAAGACCAGCATCGGCACGATGGCGACGATGGACGCCGCCGCCATCTGCCCCCAGTTTATCGAGGTGTAACCGCGAAATGAAGCGACCGCCACCGTGATCGTCTGCGCGTCGCTGAAGGTCAGCGAGAGGGCGATTGTGAGCTCGTTCCAGATCCAGATCGCGGTCAGAATCGCGGTGGCTGATATGCCCGGCGCCGCCAGCGGGATGTAGACATGGCGCAGCGTTTTGAGGTGTCCGCAGCCATCAATGCGCGCGGCATCATCCAATTCGGCCGGCACCTCCTTGAAGAAGCTGCGGATCAACCACACGGCGAAGGGCAGGGAATGCACCTGATACACCAGCGCCAAGCCGATATGCGTATCGTACCAACCGATGCGCTGATAGAGCACATACATCGGGATGATGAAGAGGAACTCCGGCAGCATGTATGCCAATAGCAGCCAAATACCGAAGAGCTTCTTGCCGCGGAAGCGGAAGCGGTGGATGCCGTATGAGGCGAAGACGGCGATCACGATGGCGATGATGACGCCGCACACGGTAACATATACCGAGTTCATGAATGCTTCGACGAAGCCGGGCCGATCCAGCAAGCCGAGGAAATGATCGGCGATCGGCTCGAAGATTAGCTTCGGCGGCATGGCGAAGGCATCGCGCTGCGTCTTCAACGCCACGCTCAGCAGCCAGACGATGGGAAAAAGCGTGAGCAAGATCGCCGCCAGCGACATCAAATAAGCGAGCAGCCGCTCCAATTGATCGCGGCGCGCATCCATGACCATCGCGGCTAATCCTCCAGGCGCTCTTCCAGGCGCATATAGACGAGGCTGATCGCCAGGACGATTACCGAAAAGACGACCATGACAGTCATGGCTTCGCTCATTTGCAGGAAGCTGAAGGCTTTGCGGTATGCCAGGGTCTGCATGACCTCGGTGGCGATCTGGGGTCCGCCGCCGGTGGTGCCGAAGATAATATCGAAGACCTTCAGCGTATCGATGGTGCGGAAGATCAAAATGGTGAATAGCACCGGGCGCAGCATCGGCAGCTTGACGCGGAAGAATGTCTGCAGGCTGCTGGCGCCATCGACGCGCGCCGCCTCAATCGGCTCCCGCGGCAGGCTTTGCAAGCCAGCCAGCACGATGATGAAGACGAAGGCGGTCTGCCACCAGGCATCGACCATGATCACCGTGCCCATGGCGGTGGCGGTCGTGCCGAAGAAGGGAGAGGGCGGGAAGCCGAGCGATGTCAGCACGTAGTTGACGATGCCGAGCATGGGATCGAGCACAATCTTGGACATCAGTGCCACGATAATGCCCGAGACCATCAGCGGCGTCAGCAGCAGCGTGCGAATGATGCTCGCGCCGAATTTGAGGCGGTCAACAACGACTGCAAGGCCGATGCCGAGAACAAGCTCCAGAGTGGTCGCCACGACAGCAAAGAGAAAGGTCTGGTACAGCACCTGCCAAAATTCGGCGCTGCGAAATAGATCAAGATAATTGCGTATGCCAATGAAGTCGAACTGGACGCCCCAATTCCAGTTGAAAAAGCTGAGCGCAAATGAAAAAACCGCGGGATAGAGCGATGTGATGGCGAGGATGAGGACGGCCGGCGCGATCAAATAATAGGCGGCTCGGCGGCTGAGGGCTGAGGGCATGTGGAGAGTCTTTCCCCCACCCTAAATCCCTCCCCCAAAATGAGGGAGGGACTTGGCTCCCCTTCCCTCCATGTGGGGGAAGGGGCTGGGGGATGGGGGGCAATTCATTTACCCATCCATATCCAGGATGCGCTGCTGGGCTTTGGCCGTGGCCTCAGCGGGCGCCATGCCGCCATACATATCCTGTATCGCATCGACGATGACCAGGGCGTATTCGCTCCAGCCTTCGCGGAAGACGACGGTCGTGCGCGATGTTTGCATCGCTTCGAGCACGGTATCGACATAAAGCGGATTCAGCGCGTCGACATACTCGGCTTTGTCCCAGGTGGAGACGCGCGCCGCGCCGCCATGGTAAGCGCCGATGATCGGCTCGGCGTCTTTGCTGGTCATCCACTGGATGAAGTACCAGGCTGCTTCCGCATTCTGGGCATTCGCGGGAATGCCGATGCCCCACATCCAGTGGCCGGTCCAGGAAGCGCCACCGGCTTCAACCGGCGGCATGACAGCGTAGCCGGTCTTGCCAGCGACCGCTGAGGCCTCCGGATCTTCGAAACCAGGACCGAAGAGGCTGGCGTCGATGAAGAAGCCGGCGCGCCCCTGCTGGAACAGCAAGCTGGCGTCGGGCCAATCCAGGGCCTGTACGTTGATGGGGCCGGCGGACATCATGCCGGCGTAATGCGAGAGGCCGGCGGTGACGCGCTCGTCGGTCAGAATGGGGTTGGACCAGTCGCCGTCAAACCAGACATTGTAGGGCAGCGACATCTCGGCCTCGCCCCAGTTGTTGAAGACCATGCCCGTGACTGTGTCCATGATGGTGTGCGAGCGGATGCCGCGCATGACCGCGCCCGCGACCATGCCGCCACTGGCGTCGCTGATGCTCTGCGCCGCCTCGATCAAGCCGCCCATCGTGTCTGGAATCTCGCCATCGAGGTATTCATCGATGATGTCTTGATTCCAGAATAAGGTATAAGCCTCGAAGGAGACTGGGACGGCGTAATCCTGCGCGTCCATATCGCCGGGCGGGTATTGCGTCGCCTGGGTGAAACCGGCGGGGAAGTCAGCGAAGTCATAATCGGCGGCGGTCATGTGATCATCATCGAGGAAAGGCGTGAGCGGATGAATCAAGCCATTGGACCACTGCGTGAAAGCGGTCGAATCCATCGGCACCATATAGACGTCCATGACGCCTTCGTCGGCGCGCAGCGCGACTTCCATCCGGTCGAAATAGAGGTTCTCGGCCAGCGCCTCCACATTGACGCTGATGCCGGTGGCGGCTTCAAAGTCGTCCATGACGCTGCGCATGCCATCAAGCACGGGATGCTCCGGCATCAGAATCGTGATTTCGCTCCCGGCGAATTGCATCCAGTCTAGATCTCCGTTTGCCCGGGCGACGGGCGCGATACAGATGACCAGCAGCAGAACGATAACTAGCGTTTTTCTAAACATTGCTGTCTCCTTAGACTCATTGAACAAAATCGCTGACTGCCGTCAGAACGATTTCAAATCACGGTTTATCAAAGCGTCAGGCCTTCATAAGCCGCTTCAACATTGGCTTGCACCTGCTTGGCAAAGGCTTCGTCGATCTCGGCTTCGTGGAAGATGCCGTACCACAAGCCCGCCTGCCGCACAAAGTCGCGCATATTGAGCAGCGCATGACTCACATCGTCCCAGGTGATGCCCATCGCTGCCGGCCGAATATCAACGCCGGCGCGCACGATGGCAGCGAGCATCTCTGCGGGCTTGTCCTCGTGCAGCAGGGCGCCGACATAGATGCCGAGGCAAACCGGCTGCCCGTGAATGAATTTTTTCCCGGTGTAGTATTCGAGGGCGTAGAAGAGGAAGTGATCGGCGCCTTCGATATGGCGCGGGTTCCAGCCGGCGTTGTGGAAAGCCGCGCCGCCCCAGCGGTTCGCCGTCATGAGCGTGCGGATGCCTTTTTCATTGACCGCGCGGATGTCATCCAGCGCGTCCATGACGGTTGTCATTACCGCGGCCGCTTCATCAACCAGCGCTTGATCATAGGGCCACTTCGCTTCGGTCTTGCCGCGGGCATGCGCCAGGCGCCAATCGGCATGACCGGTGTGGTAGCAGAGGATCTCGCAGATGCCGCTGCGATTGACGACCGGCGGCGCGTTTTGGATCACATCAAAATCGACATAGACCGCTTCCGGCACCGCCCAGCCGACATAACGCACATTGCCGCTGAAGCGCAAGCCGGCGCGATGACCGAAGGCGGCGTTGACCGACATTGAAGTCGGGACTTGAAATAATGGCAGCCGCAGCGACCAGGCGAAGTACTTGGCGACATCAAGCGCTTGACCGCCGCCCAGCCCAATGATGCAATTGCAAGGCGGCAGCTTGGTCAATTCCGCTTTGAGCTCGTCGCCGTCAATTGTCGAGACGAGATAGGGTCCCGCCAGGTTGTCGTCAAAGTGCCGGGCGAACAGGGGCCACAGATCATCCATCGTCACGACGAGGTAGGGTTGATGAACGAAGTTCGGCAGCTCGCCTATCAGGTTGCGTCCGAATATGGTGGTGAAGCCGGCGCTGTTTCTCATGCGTCATCCTTAACTGGCGGTTAGCATAGTACTATTCGCGTCAATTGACTTTTGTCTGCGCATCCGCCGGCGGCGAAGCGGCGTTGCGGTCTCACGATAAGACGCACTCAGCGGATCGCGCTTTGCAGACAGTATAGCGACAACGATAACAATCCCGGGCGAATCTTGCCAATAAATTCGCATGCAAAGCAGAGCAATCGCATCAAATTGAAATGGCGCTGAAATCAACTACTTTCCCGGCAACTTGCGCAATCTGCAGGGGCGAGCCATAGCATCGCCCGCCGCTCCCATGCGAACAGTGCAGGGGCGAGCCCGCCATACTCGGCGCAACTCATAGGAGGTGACGCATGACCCTGAAAATTGCATTCAGCGGAACCGGGCATATTTCGCGCGTTCATGCGCGGGCGGCGCAAAGCCTTGAGGGCGTCGAGCTGGCGGCAGTCGTCAATCATCGTCCCGCGTCAATGGCGGAATTCGCGGCGCAATTCAGCATCGAGCGGCAATACGGAACGGTGGATGATCTGCTGAGCGCCGGCGGAATCGACATCCTGGTCGTCAGCACACCCAATTACTTGCACGCGCCCCAGGCAATCGCCGCCCTGGATGCCGGCGTGCATGTGATGGTGGAGAAGCCGATGGCGATGAACAGCGCCGAAGCCGAGCGTATGCTGCGCGCCAGCGAAAAATCGGGCGCGAAACTCATGGTGGCGCATTGTTGGCGCTTTGATGAAGAAGTGAACTGGGTCAAGCGGCAGATCGATGCCGGTACACTGGGAACGGTTCTGCGCACGAAGGGTTATGGCGTCCATGTCAACTGGGGACCGGGCGGCTGGTTTGTCGAGGCGCGTACTGCCGGCGGCGGCGCGCTGGCCGATATGGGCATCCACGCCCTGGATGTGGCGCGTTATCTCTTGGACGATCCGCAGCCGCTCAGCGTTTATGCCAAAATCGCCACCGAATATACCGATTACGATGTCGACGACAGCGGCGTGATCTGGATCAATTGGGCGGGCGGCGCGTCTTCTATAGTCGAATCTGGCTGGTGGTGGCCGCATGCCGACGGGCCGGAGGCGTGCACACAGCTCTACGGCACGCTTGCTTTCGCTCAGCTTTTCCCAACGCGGCTGGAAATCCCTGATCGCGCGGCGGAGGCAGTCAGGAGGGTCGATCCCGGGTATCCGCCCGTTCGCGAGGAGCAGTGCCCGCAAATCATGTACGATCGGCAATTGGGCCACTTCATCGACTGCATACGCGAAGACAGGGCGCCGACGCCCGCTGGCGCCGAGGGGCTGGTGAATATGCGCATTATCGACGCCGCGCTGGAGAGCAGCCGCCGCGGCCAAGTCGTGCATCTCTAAAGCGGAGCCCGCCGCCCCGACGAAATTGTAGGGGCGTTTCGCTGAAACGTCCGCCTGCCCCTTAGTAATTCGTCTTACTAACTGGGTACTGCAAAGGAGAGGCGTCCATGCTGGAAACGTATGAATGGTCGGGCGAAGGCTTCGCGCCGCTGGTGTTCACCGAGGGCTGGCAAGCCGCCATATTGAACTGGGAGCCCTTGTTTGACCGGCGAAATCTTGATGAGATCGAGCGGCACAATCTCACTGATGAAGTCTTTGTATTGCTGCGCGGCAGGGCGGTGATTTTCACCCGTCCCGATGGCGGCGCGCTGGAAGCGGTCGAGATGCGCCCGGGCAAGATTTACAACGTGCCGGCCGGCGTCTGGCACAATCTTGTGGCGACGCGAGATGTGAGCTTCTTGATCGTCGAGAACCGCGATACGCATTTGCATGATACGGAAATCCGACCTATTTCCGAAGATGAGCTCGCGCAGTTGGATGCGCAGCTGCCGGCATGGGCGCGCGATTAGCCGATTTGACCGGCGCGGATCGGGTCAATCGTCCCGCCCCCATTGCGCGACAACTTGAGTTTCAACCGCAGTTCCTCTACACTGAAAACTGTGAGTTAACCGTGTTGCGTATCAAAGGGTCGCCGAATACTTGTACCATCGACCCCAATGAGGAGGAGAACGGTGCAGAACATTGTCAGCAAATGCAAGAGAAGTTTCGCTATTGCCGTCTTGTTGACGCTCGCCCTGTCCTTGGCGTTTCCGCTATCGGTCGGCGCCGATGGAGCGAGGGAAGCGGGCGTCTTCGCCAGCATCCGACTCTACGACGGCATCGAGGCGACCGATTCGGCCGAGGCTGAACGGATCACGCGCCAATACTTCCTGCCGCTGATTAGCGGGAGCGACGGCTTCATCGCCTATTACGTCGTGGACCCGCAGGATGGCACGCTGGCGGCGATAAATATCTTCGAATCGCGCGAGCAGGCGGTCGCGTCCAATGAACTGGCGCGCGATTTCGTCGTGGAGAATCTGGCGCCCTTGCTGCCTAATCCGCCGCGCATCGTCGAAGGGTCGGTCGATCTCGCTTTCGTCGAGATGTTGGATGGCATGGCTCATGGCGACGTCAACGAACTGCATGCAAGCCTGCGCGTCTACGACGGCTTCGCAGCCGCTGAGCACGGGCAGTTTGTATCCATCATCGAGGACGGCTTCCTGCCCATCATGCGCGGGACGGACGGCTTCTTCGGCTATTACTTGATGCACGATGACGCTGGCGCGCTCGTCGCTTTCAGCATCTTTGACTCGGAAGCATCGGCCCTGGCTTCCAACGAAAAAGCGCGGGACTTTGTCGCGGAGAATCTCGCCGCCTACCTGCCGCAGGACCCAACTGTGGTAGCCGGGCGCGTTGCCTTTGCTGTTCTGGCGGACCATCTTGACGGCGTCAATTTAATCAATGAGGCCGTCTTCGCCAGCGTTCGCGTTTACGATGGCGTTGATCCGTCCAATATGGATGAAATCGTCAGCCTGACCGATGAGGGCTTCTTGCCCATCATACGCGAGAGCGATGGCTTCGTCGGCTATTATTTCTTGACCGCCGAGGACATGCTCGCGACAATCAGCCTGTTCGATTCAGCTGATCAGGCCTCGGCGTCCAACGTCGCGGCGCGCGAATTCATCACCGAGAACCTGGCGCCCCTGCTGCCCAACCCGCCGCTCATCTATGAAGGGCTTTTGTCGATCAACCAGGTCGCCGCGTTGGGCGCTTCCTCTGATCTCGCTGAGGCATTCGAACTCTATGCCAGCGTCCGATTTTATGAAGGCTTCGACCTGAGCCATTTTGACGAAGCGAATGACCTGGCCATAGCGCAGCTGCTGCCGGCCCTGGAAGAGCTGGGTGGTTTCTTCGCGCTCTTCGCCTTCAATGACGGCGAGGATACGGTTGTAGGCATCAGTATTTTCGATAACGAAGAAGCGGCCTTGGCGGCCAACGATCTCGGCAAAGCCTTCACGGCTGAGTACCTTGCCGATTGGGCGCCGAACCCGCCGTCAGGAGTGGGGGGCGAGATCACCATAGCGGCGCAAACGGCGATGAACCAGGGCGAGAATCTGGTCAGCATGGCGATGGCAGGCTAGGCGAGCGGGATAATCGCTGCGGATGAGAGGTAGGAAGGAGCGTGCCGGCTGGCGCGCTCTTTTTTCTCTTAAGATGATGTCTAGTCCTCTTCCACCCTCGCGTTGGCAAAAAAGCCCATCAAGATATCGGTGTTTGGTTTGTAGCCTGCTCCATCGTGAGTCAACAACTCCATATCGACCAAAGCATTGAGATCTCGCTGGATCATGCGTTTGTTCCTTTCGGCATAAGCCAAGTATAGCGCTGGCGTGATGCCTCTAATCTCGTTCTTTGTAACAGCTTCGTCAAATTTGTGAACTGTCAAATCCAGGATCAATCGTTTCTGCCGCTGACGCGCTGGTGACAGGTTTTCAGAAAACCTCTTGCGAAACTCAGCATGAATATAATCGTGCCAAATGATACGTACTTGCATGCCATGAATTATGGAAAACTGTTCATCCAACTCATCCTTGAATCCTTGCAGGGCATATCCAATGAAACTAAGGAGGTTGCTTTTCTCCGTATACGAACCGTCTCGATATTCGCCATGCGAAGCTTGCAGGTTTGAATAATACTGGTCACGGGTTTTGTTGTAGAAATTACTTAGCAAATGAGCCGCGACATCTGGGACGCCTGCCCGAAGCAGAATCACGAATTCTATGAGTCTGGTCATCCGTCCATTGCCGTCGCCATACGGATGAATCCAGGCGAAGTATACATGCGCCACCACAGCCTTAATGATTTGACCAGCTATTTCATATCCGGCAGGTGCCGGCATTTCTTGATTGAGCCAGTCGCAATATCTGTCGACTAGCTGCGGACATTCTTCGGGAGGCGCAGCGAGATAGCGCCCCACCATCACGCGATGTGTACGCGGCGCGCCAATAACAACATCGTCTGCGAGGCTGTCGTCCAGATTGTTCAGTATGATCTCATGATAACTGTTCAGCAATGCCAAAGTAAACGGCCCGCTTGACTCGCCTAATTGTGTTTTACCGACAATATTGAATGCTTCAACCATGTTGTCGATCTGCTGCTGTTGATACTTGCGAGATGGCGGCGCTTGCAGTTTTCCCGCAATAATTCTCTCGACTTCTTCTTCGGAAAACGAATTACCCTCAATAGCAGTGGTACTGTGTACACCCTTCGTAAGATACATTAGGCGCAATAGGTTGCTTTCATCACGCGGTATGGGAAGATTCTTGATATGGTCAATTCTGGCCTGAATCTCTCCCAATAGTAGCCAAATGTGAGCCGGAAACTCACCAAGGTTTGGCGGGAATTTAATGAACGGATGGGTAGTCATTCTGAAAAAATCCTGTAGTCTGTGTCCCACTTGTTGTCATGACGAGCGTCAAATGCGTATGGCAACTGTACTTATGTATACAATAACTTGTCAAGTTATTCGACAAGATACATTTTAGATTTTGACAAAGTTATTGAAAGTAAACATGACACTTCATGTCATGATGTCTGTCCGTCTTTCTGTCACACAAACGCGTTCAGCCCGGTCAGCCCCCGCCCGGCAAGAAGCGGGTTGACTGGCGGCCGTGCCGTTCGGATCTGCGATGACATAACCGCCGAAGTCATTCGTTTCACCGGAATCGATTCTTCATCTGATTGAGCATATCAGCTATGCTTTGGCGATCAATTTGCGCTTGGCCGCCGTTCACGGTAGGATTTGGCTTGCCGGGCGTGGTGAACTCAGTAATACCAGGTAAGTGGCGCAACAAATCTAACTACAGCCGCTTGCGAGTGACAACTCGGCTCACACAAAATTATGAACCCGCAAAAATAGGAATCTGTAGGGGCGTTTCGTGAAGCGCCCGCTCGTATTTGGAATAACACTCGGCGGGCGACCCAATGGCTCGCCCTTACAGATTCCCATTGATGGTGAATCGCTTAAGTCGATCTTCCTGTGTTTTGCTCGGCACACGATATACTATATGGCTTGGTCACTTTGTCCTGGCAAGGCGGTCATTCGCGGCCGTCGGCGGCGCCGAAGATAGGTTTGTTTATGTCAGCACTGCTCGCTTTGCGGAATCATTTTGGCTCTGTGCGCCTGGTCGCATTGCAGTTGTTCAGCACGGCCGGCCTGGGCATGGTCTACCCCTACATCAACCTCTATCTCACCGAGATTGGATTCTCCGGCACTTTGATCGGCACGCTCGCCAGCGCTGGGGCGGTTTTGACCCTCGTGCTCACGCCGCTGCTCAATCAAATCGCCGACCGCCTGCTGCTCCATCGCCGTCTGCTGATGCTCTATTTGGGCGGTTTCGCTTTGTCGAGTATGGTCTTCGCGACCACTCGGAATCATCTGCTTGTGATTCTTGCTGTTTTGCTCTTCAAGGTCACGGTCAGCCCGAGCATGACGCTCGGGGCGCAGTTGACGCTCAGTCAATTGATCCGCAGCGGCAAGACGATCTTCGGCCAGATGCGCTCGTTCTCGGCGCTGGGTTTCGCCGTTGCCAGCGCGCTGGCGGGGCAAGTTTTCGCCCTTGGCGGTTATTCGCTGACCTTTACCGTCGGCGCGCTGCTGTCTTTGGTCAGCGTTCAACTGTCGACCATCTTCCCCGCCAAGCCGAAGGAGAAGTCAAAGCTGGATGCAGGCCCAAAGGCGCCGCGCAACCGCGGCATTTATGTCTTGGCCGCCAGCCAATTCTTCGTCACGATGTGCACGCACAACGCCTTCGCCTTCCTGTTCATCCACCTGAGCCAAAACCTGGGCGTGAACAATACGCATATCGGTTTGTGGGTGGCGCTGCTCGCCGTCGTGGAGTTCCCATTCTATTATCTGACAGACGCCTTGCTGCCGAGAGTGCGCCTTCGCATCACCTATATTTTTGGCATCGTCGGCATCGCCTTGTCGACGCTCGGCCTTGGCATTGTGCCGAGCCTGCCAATGCTGCTCCTGCTCTTCGTCTTCCGCGGCATGTCCTGGCCCGCCTATCAATTGTCGTCCTACCGCTTGATGAACGCGATCAGCCATCCGCGCAATGCCGCCACCAATCAAGCCATCGTGCAGGTGACGATGCCGGGCATCGCGCTGCTGTTGACCGGGTCGCTCTATGGCTGGGCTTATGACCATCTTGGCGCCGGCGTGTTCTATGCCCTGTGCGCGCTGGCTGCCGCCGTCGGCGTCTGCATTGTGATCGCCGGTTTTCGCCTTTTTGACGCGCGCGGGTCCGCTCCCGCCACCTAGCGAAAGAGCGCCCCAGCAGAATCTGTTGAAGAATGCCCTCTGTTGCAGAATTGCACACATTTTCACCACAGAGGAAAGAAGGAAACACAGAGAACACAGAGACAATTTGCTGCGCTTTGTGTCGGTTTTTATTTAATTTCTCTCGTAGAAGCAGAGTTTTCCGACACCATCGAAACGATTCTATTCAAACAGAAAACTCTGTGCCCTCTGTGAATTCTCGGTGTACTCTGTGGTAAAAGCTATACGGTGTCCGCTACAGGGAAAATCTGCGTGATTTTCAACAGACTCCAGCAGTTCGCCCCTGCAATGCGCGCGTTTGGCGCACACTACAGATTTTGGGGCTTGCGAAAATAGCCCCGCCCGCCGGACAAAAGTACGATATTCGTCACTCGACGCGTCTAAACAGTCAACATCAGCCGCGAGGCATAGTCCGCAGGAGACCGGCGTTCGAGTGTCGAAGCTCGTCGCAGTGCGCAATCGATTCGGTTCTGTTCGCCTGGTCGCGCTGCAATTCCTCAGCCTGGCGGGCATCGGCATCGTTTGGCCCTATGTCAACGTTTATCTGACGGACCAGGGCTTCTCCGGCACATTAATCGGCACGCTGGGCAGCGCCGGCGCCTTGCTCTCGCTGATATTGACGCCGCTTCTGAACCAGATCGCCGACCGTCTCGGGCTGCATCGACGGCTGTTCATGCTCTACATGGGCGGCTTCGCGCTGGCGAATATCATTTTCGCGACCGCGCCGCATCAACTGCTGCTCGTCCTCGGCGTGCTGCTCCAGCGCGTCACCATCAGCCCGAGCCTGACATTGGGCATGCAGCTGACGATCACCTACCTGGTGGGCAGCGGCAAAGCCATCCTGGGGCGGCTGCGCTCTTTCGCTTCGCTGGGCTTCACGCTGGCCAGCCTGCTCGCCGGGCAATTGTTCGCGCTTGGCGGATATCCTCTGCTGTTTTTCGCCGCCTCCTTCCTCGCCCTGCTCACCATCATGTCATCCACGATATTCTCGGACAAATCGAAGGCAAAGGCAAAGACCGAAGAAGAGGGCGCGCAGCCCCGCAACCGCGGCTTCTATGTCATGGCCGCCAGCCAATTCTTCGTCGCCATGGGCACGTATAACATGTACAGCTTCATCTTCATCCATTTCAACCAGAACATGGGTGTGCCATCGGCGCATATCGGCTTGTGGGCGGCGCTGATGGGCGCGGTGGAATTCCCCTTCTTCTTCCTGATGGATGCGATTCTGCCCAGATTTCGCATCCGCGTCGCCTACATACTCGGCATGTTGGGCACGGCGCTTTTCGCCTTTCTGCTCGGCGTCGCGCCGAGCCTGCTCTGGCTGCCGCCGCTGCTGATACTCCGCGGCCTGGTCTGGCCCTGTTACCAACTGTCGTCATTCACGCTGGTGAACGCCATCAGCCATCCGCGCAATGTCGCCACCAATCAGGCCATCCTGCAGGTCACCATGCCGAGCGTCGCGCTGCTCTTGACGGGCGCGCTCTTCGGCTGGGCTTATGACAATCTGGGGCCGAGCGCCTTCTTTTCGCTGAGCGCGCTGATGACCGCCATCGGCGCTTGCATTGTCATCGCCGGCTTTCGCCTTTTTGACGCGCGCGTGTCCGTTCCATCCGAGTGATAGCGAACCGAAAGAGCCATTGCGCAACCGATTCAATCTTTCGCATTGAAGGTGGCGCGTGATATACTCGCGCCTGTTAACCGTCCGACAGCGCGTGATGCCGGGATTGGCGACAAGTGTATTTGAGACCAGTTGACCGATCGACACCTGCGGAAAGAGCGGCCGCCCCGGGTTTCATCGGGCGTCTGCGGTTGCCCCGTCCGGAGCAGTGGGGCAAGCTCTGGCTGCGCATCCGCCGCAACTGGCAGCTCTACGTCCTGCTCTTTCTGCCGCTCCTCTGGCTGGTCATCTTCCGTTACGCGCCGATGTATGGCGCCCAGATCGCCTTTCGTGAATACTCGCCGGCATTCGGCATTGAGGGCAGCCCCTGGGTCGGTTTGGCGCACTTCGAGCGCTTTTTCAAGTCATATTATTTCAAGCCTGTCATCGTCAATACGCTTGTCATCAGCTTCTATTCCTTGCTCGCCGGCTTCCCTATCCCGATCATCCTGGCGCTGAGCGTGAACCAGGTCAAAATGCGCCTGTTTCGCAACAGCGTGCAGATGATCACCTACGCGCCGCACTTCATCTCGACGGTGGTGATCGTGGGCATGCTCTTCCAATTCTTGCATCCGCGCGTGGGCTTCACCGCGTCGCTGGCAAATTTGCTCGGGATGGCCCCGCCCAATGCGATGGGCGACCCGGCCGCCTTCGCTCATATCTTCGTTTGGTCGGGCATTTGGCAGGAGATGGGCTTTGGCGCCATCATTTATTTGGCCGTGCTCTCCACCATTGACCCCGCCCTGCACGAAGCGGCGGTGGTGGATGGCGCCAGCCGCTTGCAACGCATCCGCTATATTGACATCCCCGGCTTGATGCCGACGGCGATGGTGCTGCTGGTTTTGTCCACCGGGCGCGTCCTGGAAGTGGCCTTTGAGAAAGTCTACCTGATGCAAAGCCCGCTGAATCTCGGCGTGGCGGAAGTGATCAATACCTACGTCTACAGGGTTGGCTTATTATCGCCGATTCTCGATTTCTCTTATTCGACGGCCATCGGTCTGCTGAAAGGCATCGTTGGGCTGTTGCTCTTGATCGCCGTCAATTACGCCGCGCGCCGCTTTACCAATAACGGCCTTTGGTAGAGGACAGACCAATGGCGTCGATGACGAGCTACGAGAGCAACATCAACCAGGTCAACGAATCCGCCGTCGACCGCGTTTTCATGCTGGGCAACACAGCGTTTCTGCTGATCATCACTTTGCTTATCCTGCTGCCCTTGGTGTTTATTGTCGCCGCGTCTTTCAGTTCCGCCGAAGCCGTGATCGCTGGCAAGGTCACCTTGTGGCCAGTCGACTTCAGCCTGCTTGGCTACGAGACCATCTTCGAGCACAAGAAGGTTTGGAATGGCTTTGCCAATTCGATCTTCTATACCTTCTTCGGCACCATCTTTAACGTGACGATGACCATCATTGCCGCTTACCCGCTGTCGCGGCAGGACTTGATTGGGCGGCGCTTTATCACATTCGCCTTTATCTTCACCATGCTTTTCAGCGGCGGTTTGATCCCAACCTATATGATCGTGCGCGATCTGGGTTTGCTCAATACGCGCTGGGCGATGATCCTGCCGACCGGAATAGGTCCTTTCAACCTGTTGATTGCAATTACCTTTTTCCGCACGACGATTCCGCCCGAATTAAACGAAGCGGCGCGCATTGACGGCGCCAACGACTTTCGTATTTTCCTAAGCATTATTCTGCCCCTGGCCCGGCCGATTATCGCGGTGCTGGCGCTCTTCTACGCCGTCAACACCCACTGGAACACCTATTTTCAAGCGCTGATTTACTTGAAAGATCAGGAACTTTTCCCGCTGCAAATTGTCCTGCGAGAGATATTGATTCAGAACTCGATCGACGCCTCCATGTTGATTGACATCGAAGATCTGGTGGCGCGCGAGGGGCTGCGCGAGCTGCTGAAGTATTCGCTGATTGTGGTGGCGAGCGTCCCGGTCATGATCCTCTATCCCTTTGTGCAGCGGCATTTCGTCAAGGGTATGACGCTGGGCTCGGTTAAATGAGCAAATTGTGAAGCACCGAAAGGAGTTCGGCTATTGATTGTTGAGAGTCTGTAAGCGATATCGATTCTGTTCGACTGATGCAAATGAGCAAATGAAAGGAAACGACATGAGCAAGAGATTAATCGCCCTTTGCCTGTTCGCGCTTATGCTGGCTTTGCCCTTGGCGGCGTCGGGGCAAGAGATGGTTTCGGGGCCCGGTGAATTCCCGATTGTGGAAGAGCCGATCACCCTGAATATCCTGATGCTGGGCCACGCCATCGTGGAAGACTTCAACACCAACGCCTTCACCGAATGGTACAGCGCGCGCACTGGCATCAACCTCAACTTTGACATTGCGCCCCCCAACGAATGGCAAGAGGTGCTGAATCTGACGATCGCCAGCGGTGACCTGCCGGATATCATCGTCGGTTTCACCGTCGACCCGTCGACCTTGGCGCTATTCGGCCCGCAGGGGCTGTTCTTGCCGCTGAGCGACTTGATTGAAGAACAGGGCCACTTCATCCACGAAGTCTTCGAAGGCTCGCCGCAGGTGCGCCCGCTGGTCACCTCGCCCGATGGCGAAATCTACGGCTTGCCGCAGGTCAACGAATGTTATCACTGCTTCTATTCGCAGCGCGCCTGGATCAACTCGGACTGGCTGGCGAACGTTGGCATGGATGTGCCGCAGACCACTGACGAGTTCGTCGATGTCCTGACGGCATTCAAAGAGCAGGACGCCAACGGCAATGGCGACCCCAACGATGAAATTCCGCTGGCGGCCGCCACCACCGGCTGGAACGGCAACATCGATGGCTTCCTGCTGAATCCCTTCGTATTGAGCGAATTCACCGGGCAGAACCGCTTCGTTGAACAGAACGACGGCGTCATCTCGCAGACGGTCACCAGCGACGGCTACCGCGAGGGTTTGCGCTATCTGCATCGCTTGTTCAGCAATGGTCTGTTTGGCGAGGAGAGCTTCACCCAGCCGATGGATCAGATCAAGCAGCAGGTTGAAGGCGGCGATGCGCCGACGATCGGTGTTGTCATCTCCGGCGCCCATCCCAACTTCGCCAATATCGGCGGCGACCGCTGGATCAAGTATGTCGCTGTGCCCTCGTTGGAGGGACCGACCGGCTTGCGTCAGGCGCCCTTCAACCCCTGGGGAGTTGGCTCCGGGCAGTGCACGATCAGCAGCCGCACCGAACACCCGGTAGCCGCCTTCAAGTGGTGTGATGGCTTGTACGACCGCGAAACGACCTTGCGCTCGGTCTTCGGCATTCCGCAGTGGGAAGCGGCAGAAGGCGAAGAAGGGCAATGGCGCTGGGCGGAAGAGGGCGAAGGCGCGCTCGGCGGCGATGAATTCGAGGCGATCTGGCGCCGTCTCTCCACATTCGGCACGCTGCAAAATGTCCATTGGGCGCAGCGTGGACCGAGCTACCGTCCCAATCACTTGCGTTTGGGCGAGGTTCGCCGTGAAGACGCCGCCGGTTTGGAAGTCGTGCTGCTTGAAGAGACCCGCGTCGCCTACGAGCCTTACGCGCGCGCTATCGAGGACTTGATTCCGCCGCTGGCGCTGACAAGGGCGCAGGCGGCAGAAGTCACCGAGCTGCGTCTGACTGTCACCGACTTTGTGGCGCAGATGACGGCAGAATTTGTGCTTGGCCGGCAGGACATCGACACCGGCTGGGACAACTTCGTCGCCACGGTCGAAAGCCTGGGCGTCAACCGCCTGGTGGAAATCTACCAAACCGCTTACGACGCGCAGTACGGCGGGTAGCGCTCCACCCCCACCCTACGCTCTCTTCCCGCCATCTCTATGGCGGGCATCCCACAAAGAGGGAAGGGGAGCTAAGCATTTGCGCTGCACGCGTAGCCAAGTCCCTCCCTCTTAATGGGGGAGGGAGCGTAGGGTGGGGGTTCAGCGATCGCATGACCCAACCCAATATCCTCTTCATCGTCGCTGACCAGCACAACGCCAAACTGCTCGGGCACAAGGGGCATCCTGATGCGCAAACCCCGCATCTGGACCGAATGGCGCGCGAGGGCTGCCGCTTCGATAACGCCATCACGCAGAACCCGATTTGCACACCGAGCCGCGTCTCCTTCCTCAGCGGGCAATACCCCCACAATCACGGTTATTACAGCTTGAGCGGACCCAACCCCGGCGGGCTGCCGAATATCTTCGGGCATTTTCGCGCGGCCGGTTATTTCACCGGCGCGATGGGCAAAATCCACTGCCCGGAATACTGGGTTGAAGACGCCTGCGATGTCTTTCATGAGAGCAATTCCTGGCATGCCGGCAGCATCGTCGGGCGCTCAGCCGATTACACGCGCTTCCTGCGCGAACGCGGCGTCGAGCAGTTGGAAGATCATATCCTGCTGCCCGAATTCGGCGAGGACGGCCGGCAAAGCATCGAGGGGCGCCCCAGCCCGCTGCAATTCGACGAGTCGCAGGAAGGCTGGCTGGCGCACAAGGCGATCGACGCCATGGGGCAGGCGGCGGAGCGCGGGCAGCCATTCTTGCTGCACCTCAGCTTTCCGCGGCCGCATCAGTGTACGACGCCCTGCCAGGAGTTTTGGGACTTGTACGATCCAACAGCGTTGAGCCTGCCGCCGAACGCCGATTACAACCTGGCCGCCGCGCAAAAGGCGCCGCACATGATCGCCTCGGCGAAGCGCTGGCGCGAGGGCGATTGGCAGCTGTTCGAGCCGAAAACTTTTGAAGCGGGACGGCTGCGCAAGCTGCATGGTTATCTGGGCGCGGTCAGCCAGGTGGACGCGGCGGTCGGCCTGCTGCTGGAGGCGCTGCGGGCGAAGGGACTGACGGAGAATACCATCGTCGTTTATACATCAGATCACGGCGATTACGCGACGGAGCACGGCATCATGGAGAAAGCGCCCGGCATCTGCAGCGACGCCATCACGCGTGTGCCCCTGATCTGGTGGGCGCCAAGTCGCATCACCGCCGGCGGCTCGGTTGACGCCATCGTCGAATTGGTCGATGTCTCGAATACGCTCTGTTCACTCGCCGGCATCGACCTGATGGAGACGAGCGACGGACGCGATATCTCGGGCTTGCTGACGGGCGAAGAAAGCGGCGATGAGCGAATCGGACTGACCGAATTCGCCTGGAGCAAGAGCCTGCGCAAAGGACAGTTCCGGCTGGTGCATTACCCGCGCGCCATGTTCCCCGACGAATATCCCGATGGTTTTGGCGAGCTCTATGACCTGGAAGCCGATCCCTGGGAGATGCGCAATCTGTATTTTGACGCGGAATATCAGGCAGTGGTGAATGAGCTGCGGGGCGACCTGCTGGAGTGGTTGATCATCACGACGCGCCCGCGCACGGTCAGCGGCGTTAACTCCGCCCGCTTCGGCAGGCCCGAACTCAACCCGCAGCGCGTGCAGCGTTATCAGACCGTCGTCAATCGGGATGGCAAGATCAACCCGGCTCGCCTAAAAGGCGCGAAGAACAAGAATTATCTCTAGCCGCCCGTCAGGTATTCATCCACTTCCGCCGGCGCATGACAGGATGGCTTCGGTCTACCGATCGTTGAACGCCCGTTCGAGTTCGGCGATAATCAACTTATCCATCGGCATGAATGCGGCCATTACGCGCTCGACGGCGGCGGCATCTTCGCTTTTCAACATCTCCATCAAACGGATCGGCGTAATCTGCCAAGAGACGCCGAAACGGTCGGTCAGCCAGCCACAGCGGCTTGGCGCGCCGCCACCGGCGATTAGCCCATCCCACAAACGGTCCACTTCTTCCTGGTCCTCACAGAGCACCATGAGCGACATCGCCGCGCTGTGCTCGCAAAAGCTATTGCCGTTGATGATGGTGAAGCGCTGCCCGGCGAGCTCGAAATCCGCGGTCAAGATATCGCCGGGGTCGCCCATGCCGACGTCGCCGTAACGGCGGATCTGAATGACGCGGGAGTCAGGCAGAAGCGAGGTGTAGAGCTCGAGCGCCTCTTCCACCCGGCCATCAAACCACAAATTGGTGACGATCTTTTGCATGGTCTAGCCCTCCGATTTGATTTCGACCGCGTAAGACATCATGGATTGGATCTTGTTGCCGTCCGCGCTCTCGAACTGGCAAATATCGCAGAAGGCGACTGACCCGCCGCCCTCTGTCCTGATCAGGCCGTTGACGGCGGCTGCGCGCCCCTGAATGATGATCGAGTGAATGATCAATTCGCTTGCAACCATCTCTTGCATCGCTTCCAGCGCCGCCCGTACTGCCTCTTTGCCGCGCAGGTCGGCCTCGCCCATGATCCGCCAGCGGATGTCGTCGCTGAAGAATTCGAGAATGCCTTCGACATCCGCCTTGGCGAAGGCGATGTTCAAATCGCGCAGCAGCTGTTTCTTGGGCGCGCCGCCGCAGTCGGCGTGGATGGTAATCCTGGTCATGATAATCTATACTGCCCAGGAGTGGCTGTCGTCAAGATTCGAGGGCCCAAAGCCCTGCGGCAGCAGCTCTCGCAGCGTCGTAACGAGATGCGCCGCGCCATCCAGGTCGGCGATGATAACGCGCAAATCGGGCGCGAATTCGTAGAGCATCTGCCGGCAGACCCCGCAGGGCGAGCCCGCGTCTCGCGTGACCACGGCGATGGCGGTGAAGTCGCGCTGGCCTTCACTGACCGCTTTGAACAGCGCGGTGCGCTCGGCGCAGACTGTCGGCGTAAAGCTGACGCTTTCGATATTGCAGCCGCCATAAACTTCGCCGCTCGCGGTCAAGAGCGCGGCGCCGACGCGGTAGTTGCTGTATGGCATGTAGGCGTACTGGCCGGCGGCGATGGCGGCGTCGATCAACTGCTGGTCGCTGGGTGCTATCATGACCGTCTCCTCAATAATGCCAAGTTATTCGCCCTCAGGACCCGCTTGGCAGCGGTCTAATGCGTTGGGGAAGGGGCCGGGGGATGGGGTAGAATAGCGTCGGCGGATTCGCCGTTGATCTTGCGCACCTTGACTTTGCGGATGCGGTGACCGTCTATGGACTGGACCGTCATCCGCAGGATATCGGTTTCGATGGTCTCATCCGTCCGTGGCACCCGCCCCAAGGCCAGGTAAATATAGCCGCCCAGCGTGTCGGCGTCGCTGGTATCGATGGAACAGGCGAGCAGGGCATTGAGGTCATCAAGGTCCATGCTGGCTTCGATCAAGTAAGAGCCATCGCCGACTTCCACATAATCCTCTTCTTCACCGAAGTCATGCTCATCGCGGATATCGCCGACGATTTCTTCAATCAGGTCCTCGATGGTGACCAGCCCGGAAGTGCCGCCGTATTCGTCGACAACAACGGCCAAATGCACGTTTTTCTCCTGCAGTTCTTTCAGCAGCGCGTCGGCTGGCTTCGTCTCCGGCACGAAATAAGCATCGCGGACGAGCGCGCCGATCCGCTGACTCGCGAAGTCCTGCCCATCCTTGACCGCCGTCAGAATATCTTTCGCGTAGAGCAAGCCCTGCACGTTGTCGATGCTTTCCTCATACACAGGAATGCGCGAAAAGCCCGACGCGACAAAGGCGGAAAGCGCGTCGCTGACCGTGGCCGCCGCTTCGAGCGCGACGATGTCGATGCGTGGCGTCATCAATTCGCGGGCGCTGCTTTCATCCAATTGCAGCACCGACGCGATCATGTCTTTTTCTTCTTCTTCGATGACGCCGCCGCTGTGGCTGGCATGAACCAGCGACATGATCTCTTCTTCGGTGACCAGGTTCACCATCATCAGGGCATCGCCACCAAGCAGTTGGGAAATCAAGCGGCTGAGCAAAAGCACGAGCGCCGTCGCCGGCGAGATGAACACAATCAACAGGCGCATCGGCGTGATCGAATGGGCGAATATGGATCCGGCATGGGCGGAGCCAAGGGCCTCCGGAACCAGATCGCCGATGATCAGGGTCAAGCCGGCGCCGATGATCACGGTGGCGCCAGCCAGCAGCAGCCGCGCGCCCGCATCGCCATTGGCCAAAGGTTCAAGCAGGAGCAAAGCGAGCAGGACGGCGATGGCAATGCGCGTCAGGATATGGGTGATGCTCACCGTCATGCTCAGGTTGAGCGAGTTCTCCGTCAGCGCCAGGAATCGCCGCGCGGTCGCGTCGCCGTCGTCGGCCCGCTCGCGCATTGTGGCCGCGGACATCTTTTGCAGAGCCGCGTTCATCAGGCTGACGGCGGCGTGCAAGGCAAGCGCAAGCAGCAAGAGCAGCAGAAGAACGACGCCCTCGTTCACCGGCCGCGTCCCTTGACCAGGACCGAGGCGTACGCAAAAATCGCCGGATACGATTGCTCATGAACGGCTGCAGCGTTTACTATGTGCGTGGGACTCCGGGAAAATGGGTCGTCCACTAGGTTCTTGAAACTATATTGACACAGTGGCGACAGTGTACCACATCAAATCAGCTTTATGCAAGTAATGCGGTTTCTCAGGTCAAGGGCGCCCCGTCCCAGTCATAACGCGCTTTCCAGCCGAGGGTGCGCTCCGCCTTGCTCACATTGACCACCGGGCTGGGCGGCATCAAAATACAACATCTTACAATCCCGCTCGCCCAGCAGCGATCGTCACCACCCGTCAGACTCAAACTTCTCAGGCTCGCGGAAATCGGGATCTACCAACTCGCGCAGCCGCTGAATCTCCAAACGCACATCGGTCGAAAGTCCCATCGCCCGTCCCCAAAGCGTCTGATAAGATTGTTGCACCTCCAGCGCCAACGTCATAACTATGATGCCCACCATCGTCACCCAGATTAAGACAAGAAGCGCCATCCATCGCAGCCGCCTATCGGTCTTGAATCCCACCTAATAGCACCTTCCACCATGAAAACTTGTGCACCACTGATAGTATCTCATCGAGTGACCGCGCACCTCCACTGGTGTACGCCAAGCCGAATAATCCAAGACCCAATACATCCCGGGATAATGACGGTACATAAACACAGTCGCGCCATAACCCACCTTCCAGAACGACCGAGCCCGCCAGTGCGAACGCATATTCTCCCGAAAATTACTCCGGCAGACATCATTCATAGCGCCGTTATAACCTACATTGTGATACGGCGTCGCTCGATTAGCATCTGGGCATCTGTGCCTCTGAGCACTGACTTCATCGCTACCCGGTGGATGGACATCGGGCTCAGCTCCTACTCCAGCCGCTCTCAGAACCGCCTCGTTAGCCTCCAGTTGCGCCTGCACGCCGTCGCCGTCTTGATGACACACAAACTGCATATTGGCGTCATCATAATAACCCCGCGCCACGTCGGCCGCCGTCAGGATCGGGATACACCCAACCGCCGACCCGCCACCGCTTTGCGCCCAGGCCACACCCGCCGCAGCGTACACTTCTTGAACCGATCCATAACCTTGACCCTCAAACTGAATGCGGCCAGCACTTTGCGCGTACCACCAAACCCAAACCCACTACCGCCGCCAGCCACGTGCAAACAACCATCAACCTAAATGTCTTCACGATCAAACTCCGTTCACAATATAAACCAATGAACAATCAGCGCTGACCGCGCCCAGTCCCCTCCCGTCGACGTCGTTCCGCAAGACATTCTTCACTCATCTGAACGAGGCAACCATTCGCGAAGTACCATCCACTTCAATTCACCACCGCGTACCCCGGCTCGATAGCCTCGCCCACCCCCGCGATTTCCGACATCAACACGTCATACTCCTGCGCAATATACTCTGCCAGCCGAACATGCCCTCGATGATTCTCAAGAAATATCAAACCGAGACCGCCCAAGAGCAACGCTGTGCAAAGCAACAGAACAATCCAAAAACACAGCCACGCGTTAAATCGCTTCATCTCATATAACAAACTACCGAAATAGAGATACTTTGTCAACCTATCACGCGTTGGACCGATGCGCCCGTCCGATTCGCTAACCAGTACTCTGTTGCCGACTCTCAATTGCTTCACCCTTCCGATCGTAAATGCCGTCTCGTTGGCGCCTTCTAAGGATTAGACAGCAGCGCCGACTCAACTCGCATAACGCCACGACAAAGCCTCTCTTGAAATCAGCAGCTGCAAGTCATTCACATAATAGGCGCCGTCGTCATCGTAAACCAGGACATTGTAAACAACTTGCCCGGCGGCATCGCTGACGAAAGCGGCCTCGACCGTCCAGCCGAAGTGCTCGCTCTGTAGCCGCAGCATAGCATTTGCGTCCAGATTCCCCGGTTCGAGATTGGCGACGAAACCGCAGCCGTCGCGGTTGCAGGCGTAAATGTGAAAGGCGCCATAATGTTGCTGAAACATCTTCACTTCGGCGCCAAACGCTTTGCTGAAGTAATAATCTTGGTCGCAGGCATCGCCGACGCCTTGCCGCCCCCAGTTGTCCGCTTGGTCGCGATTGCTAATCAATGGACAGTTGTCGCCCTCGTTCGGCACTGAATCGTTGTCGTTGTCGCCATCGGGCGCGTGAATCAGCTTGTAGAGCCGGCCATCGAGGCTGGTGATGTAAAGCTCGCCCCGGGCATCCTCCCCGATTGCCGTGATATTCAGATCGGTTTCGTAGAGTTTCTCCGTCTGCCAGCCGGCCGCGTCTTGCCGCAGCGTCCAGAGGTCGCCATGACAATAATCGCTGTAGATATAAAGGCCCTGCAGCTCCGGCATGGCCGCGCCGCGATAGACATGACCGCCGATGACCGCGCAGCCCACCGGAAAGCTCCCGTCATAACCGAGCGGCTTGATATGAGGATAAGAGAAGACGGGGAAGGTCAGCCCTTCATTCGCGTTTGGGGCCTTGTCCGCTTCCGTCAGCAGCTCGCCCTCGTAAATCCGCCAGCCGAAGTTTTCACCGCCCCTGCTTTCCGCGGGCAGGAAGTTGATTTCCTCACTGCTCGCCCAGCCCACATCAGCGATGAACAGCGCCCGCGAGCCTTGAACAAAGCTGAATTTCCAGGGATTGCGCAAGCCCATCAGCCAGATTTCCGGCCGATAGCCGTCGGCGTCAACAAAGGGGTTGTCCGGCGGAATGGCATAAGGCCGGCCGTCACTGACATCAAGCCGCAAGATTTTCCCGCGCAGGTCGTCTGTGTTTTGCCCGGTTGAATCCAAGTCTTCCGATATGCCGCCATCGCCGACTGACAGGTAGAGATAACCGTCGGGACCAAAACGCAGATGCCCGCCTTTGTGCAGCGGCGACGCCTGCTCGATGGACAAGAGCCGCTCCCGCGAACCGGGCAAGGCGACATAGCGATAGGCCGATGCCTGATAGCGCTCAAGATGAAGACTAAAATCGGCATCGGTATAGGCGATGTAGAAATAACCGTTTTCGGCATAATCCGGGTCAAATGCCAGGCCGAGCAAACCCTGTTCGACGCTCGCCTCCGCGTCCACGCTGTCCTCCACATCAAGGAAAGGGGTGCGCAGAAATTCTTCCTCCTCCAGGATGAGAATGCGACCGGCGCGCTCGCTGATGTAGAGGAGGTCATCCCCCGCGTGGGCCAGGCCCGTCGGCTGGTTCATGCGCGCGCCGATTCTGTCCAGGGCATAATACGCAATCCCGTTTTCTTGAGCGAGCGCGGGAAAGGCGAGGGGAGGGAGAGCCGCCAGAACGGCGAATACAGAAAGGATTGTCAGCGCGCGCATAGAGCTTCTCGGTGAGTGCAAGCAAGTAACTGAAATTCTACCACCGAGTACAGCGAGCGCTTCAGCAAATACGGTACACTTGAAGCCGAGTGCGCAAAAGCACAAAGTGAAGGGGGCACAGGATGACGCAGGAGATGCGAGTGGCGCTGGGGCAGCATTCCGCGGCCACGCACGAATACTTGACTTTCGCCAAGCAGTTGGGCGTCGGCGGCGTGCAATTCAACATGGTCGGCAAAGGCATTGATCTCATCCCGGAAGATATTGACCTGCCCGAAGACAAAGGCTACTGGGAAGTTGCCGACCTCAAACGCTTGAAGCAGCGCGTCAATGATTATGAACTGGAATTGGAAGCGATCGAAAATGTGCCGCGGCATTTTTACATTGACGCCATGCTGAACGGGCCGCGGCGCGAAGAGCAAACCGCTAATTATCAGACCATTGTGCGCAACATGGGCGAGGCGGGCATCCCCATCCTCGGCTTGCACTGGATGCCCAATCTGGTATGGCGCACGCCGATGTCGACCGGGCGTGGCGGCGTCAAGGTCACGGCTTTCGATTTGGAGCGGGCTCTGGCGGGCGACGTCATCACCGGGCTCACCCAGATCGCCGAAGCCGAAGACCGCGAGTACAGCGAAGAAGAAATGTTCGACAATTACGTCGCTTTCATGGGCGCCGTGCTTCCAGTGGCGGAGGAGGCGGGGGTCAAGATCGCCCTGCATCCGGCCGACCCGCCCGTGCCATCGCTCGGCGGCATCGCCCGCGTCTTCTACAAGCCGGAGAATTTCAAGCGCGCTTTGGAGGCGGCGCCCAGCCCCAATCACGGCCTGGACTTCTGCATGGGCTGCTTCTCTGAAATGATCTACGCCGAGGGCAGCAACAATGACGGCGTGCTGGCGGCCATGCGTTACTTCGGCGAGCGCGGCAAGATCTTCTACGTGCACTTCCGCGATGTGCAGGGCTGTGTGCCCAAGTTCCAGGAATGCTTCCCCGGCGAGGGCAACATGAATGTGGTGGCGGCGATCCAGACGCTCAAGGCGGTCGGCTTCACGGGCTTCATCATCGATGACCACGTGCCGGAGATGATCGATGACGATGGCTGGCGCCACCGCGGCCACGCTTACTCGACCGGTTACATCATGGCGCTGGTGGAGGCGGTCAAGCAGCTGGCGTGACACGCTGGTTAAGTTCTTTCACCATAACCCCGCGCGCGTCATTACTGTGCTCAAACACAATAACAGATGTGCCAATTGGCGTCTTATTTTATTAACCTGCCAAATTCCATCTGCAATCATAGCGAAATTTGTAGGGGCGACTTATCAGTGTCTGTTGAAAAACAGCCTTAAATGAAGTTAGTTG
>JAPPEU010000074.1 GCA_028875245.1 Chloroflexota bacterium | reverse complement strand
TCGCCGGTGAAGACATCGATACCGTGCTGGCGGAGACCGACGACGAAGTCAACGCAATCCTGCAGCGGGTTAAGACCGAATTCTAAGTCTCCCGCTTCCGTCGAATCATGTATCCCCCGCCCTGGCATAAGACTGCCGGGGCGGGGGCGTATCGTAAACCATCTTGACGAAGAACATGCGTAATACACGGCTTTTCACCGCTTGGCGGACGATGGGTCTGGTGCAGAAGCGTCAATACTACGGGCTTCTTTTTGTCGCTCCCGCCGTCATCTTTTTCGCGATCTTCTTTCTCTATCCCATCGTCATCGGCTTCGGCCTCAGCCTGACAGATTTTACGCTGCTGAAGCCGCCGGTCTGGGTCGGCTTGCAGAATTACCAGGACCTGCTGAACGACCGTCTCTTTCTAAAATCGCTGAATGTGACAATTGGTTTTGTATTGGGCAGCACCGTGCCCGTCTGGTTCATCTCGCTGGCTATGGCAGTACTCTTTTTCCAGCGTTTCCCCGGGCGCGAATTGATGAAGGTGCTCTTCTTCACGCCGCTGCTGCCTTCAGTCGTTGTCGTTTCGGTGATATGGAAACTGCTGCTGCACCCGTCTGGCATCCTTTCCAGCGTGATCGGTCCAATAGTTGGGCAGATGCCGATCAAATGGCTTTTCGATCTGCAGCTGTCGCCAATCATGTCTGTCGTCGTGCATGACTGGCACATCGCGCCCTTCTACATGATTATCTGGCTCTCCGGCTTGACGTCCATCCCGCCCGAATTGCGCGACGCGGCGCGGGTGGACGGCGCCAACGCCCTGCAATCCTTCCTGCGCGTCGAGCTTCCCTTGCTGAAGCCCACCGCCGTCTTCGTGGCTGCTATTTCCACCATCCGCGCCTTTCAGGGCTTTTCCATTCAGTTTGTGCTTTCGCCGTCGCAAGGGGGACCACTTGAAGTCAACACCACGCTGGGCATCGTCATCTGGAAATATGGTTTCCAATTCTTCCGCATGGGCGACGCCGCCGCCATATCCGTCGTGCTCTTCGCCTTTATTCTTATCTTCACCTTGTTCCAATTGCGCCTGGGACGCAGCGATGATTTCTCGCTCAATTGATTTGGCCGCCGCCGCCACGGGCCAGGGGCGGCAGCATGACCGCCGCTAAAACATACGAAAGCGACTGGGCATTCGAGGCCCGCCTGCGCCGCCGCATCCGAAACCTGATCCTCTTCTCGGTCGCGCTACTGATCTCGCTGCTCTTCTTCTTCCCGGTCTACCTGATGTTCAGTTCCAGCTTTAAGTCCGAGGGCGAGATATTCGCCATTCCTATGCACTGGATACCACACGAGTTTCAGGGTTTTCGTCAGTATGAGTTTGCCTTCGAATCGACGCGGCTCGAGCGCTGGTACATCAACAGCCTGGTCATCGCCGCTGTCCAGACTATTGCGACGGTTTTCTTCGGCGCGCTGGCCGGTTACGGTTTCGCCAAGTTTCGCTTTCCCGCGCGCAACATTTTATTCCTGTTTATCTTGAGCATCATGACCGTGCCCTTCCAGATCCTGGTGATTCCCATGTTCGTGCTCGTGCACCAATTGGGCTGGCACAATACCTACCAGGGGCTCATCATGCCCGGGCTCATCAGCGCCTTCGGTGTATTCATGATGCGCCAGTTTGCCTATAGCGTCCCCGATGAATTGCTGGACGCGGCCCGAATTGACGGCGCCAGCGAGTTCTCCATTTTCAGGCGCATCGTCATGCCAATGCTTAAACCCGCGGCCGCCAGCCTGGCCATCATCACTTTCCTCTTCAGTTGGAATAGTTTCCTTTGGCCCCTGGTGATCGCACAGGATCGGGACCTGGTCACTTTGCCGGTCGGGCTAACCTACTTCTCGCAGTCACTCGACCGCGAACCCTTGTGGGCGGTCGCTATGGCCGTTTCCACTATGGCAACCATCCCCGTCATCCTTCTATTCGTCTTCTTCCAGCGCTACTTCATCGAAGGCATGATGGTCTCCGGCATCAAGGGATGAACCGCCCGCGCCTGCTGGAACTGCGCGAAATCTATCGCCGCGAACTCTTCGACAGCGTCATACCGTTCTGGCTGAGTCACTCGCTCGATTATGCGCATGGGGGCCAGTTCAATTCGCTGGATCGCGACGGGTCAGTCTTTGATGGCGACAAGTCCATGTGGCTGCAGGGCCGCGCCCTCTGGATGTTCGCCAAGCTCTACAATGAAGTCGAGCAGCGTCCGGAATGGCTGGATGCCGCCCATCATATCTATGACTTCATCAAGCGCTGCGGCTTCGACAGCGACGGCCGCATGTTCTTCGCCGTCACCGCTGACGGGCGCCCCCTGCGCAAACGCCGCTACCTCTTCACCGAGACCTTCGCCGTCATCGGCCTGGCCGAGTATGCCCGCGCCACGGGCGATGAAGCCGCGCTGCAACGCGCGGTCGACACCTATCGCCTGGTCGTCGAACAGCTGCGCAACCCGACGCTGCTGGAGCCGAAGATCTTCCCGCAGACGCGCCGCGCCAAAGCGCATAACGTCTCCATGATCATGCTGGCGACCACGCAGGAGCTGCGCCTCGCCGCCCCGCCCGATCCCCTTTATGTCGAGGCCGTTGATGACGCGCTCGATCAAATACTCAATCACTTCCTGGACGAGGAGGCGGAAGCTGTTTTTGAAGTGCGGGGCGCGGAAAATGAATTCCTCGATACCGTCGATGGACGGCGCCTCACGCCGGGGCACGCCATGGAATCAGCCGCCTTCGTCATGCACGAAGCTATAGAGCGCGGAGACCAATCGCTGATTCCGCCGGCGCTGAAGATGATCGATTATTCCTTGGCGCGCGGCTGGGACGTGGGATACGGCGGCTTGCTCTACTTCGTCGATGTCGCCGGCAAACCGCCGACCCGCCTGGAATGGGATATGAAACTCTGGTGGCCGCATGCCGAGGCGCTCTATGCCCTGCTGCTGGCATACCATCTAAGCGGCGTCGACAGCTACGCCCGCTGGTTCGAGCGCCTGCACGAGTGGACATTCGCGCATTTTCCCGATCCCGAGTTTGGCGGCTGGTACGGTTACTTGCGCCGTGACGGGAGCCTTTCTACAACGCTTAAGGGCAGCATGTGGAAGGGATTCTTTCATACGCCGCGCGCCCTCTGGCTCTGCTGGAAGCTGCTCGGCGAGATGCTCGCGTGACGGTCAGCGTCCAAGCAAACCTGTGCCTGTCGTCGCTGACCTCTTCTATTAATGAGATTGCCAAATCCCATCTGCAATCATAGCGAAATTGCCGCTTTTTCTACCCCATCCCCCGGCTATGTGCCCCCTCGGTCCCCCGCCTCACGGGGGATGCTTCCCGAATTATCAGAGAAGGGGAGCTTTTCTTGGCGAATTAAGTAGAAATCTGTCGCCCTTCGCAAGTTAGGCCCGCATTTTAGTTTCGTTTTGGTGTAATTTCAGTTGTTGTTGCGTAAGAAATGCAGTACCGGACAAGCCTTGTAGGGGCGTTTCGCTGAAACGTCGTCCATGCGTCAGCGCGAACTTTAGGGCGAGACAAGGGTCGCGTAGACACTGACCGCCGACACAGCGGGTCAAACGCCCCTACAGATGCTTATTTTGCGGGTTCATAATTTTGTGTGAGCCGAGTTGTCACTCGCGAGGGACTGTGGTGAATATGTGCTTTGTTCGCTAAGAGGAAAATCCCCCCGCTTGAACGGGCAGTCAGCGCCGACCATGCAGGCGGGAGCCGAAGCGCATATACCGAATCTCGCCCCTGTCGCCGCGAATGAAATCGGCCCGGGTGTCCTTGTGAACGCCGTCAAGAATCAGAAGCTGATCATCGCCGCAGCGCGCCGCGGCCGCCGGCGGCTGGTCGGGCGCCGCATGATCGGCCGGCCACGGGCGCGTCATTCGGATGACGGCAGCCAGCGCGTCATTTTCCAGGCGCAGCTCCACTTCACGCATAATGCCCGTGTAGAGCCCGACATATTGCGCCAGTTCCTCAGGAGAAGACTTAATGACTTGCGGCTTCGGCAGCTCAATGCCACAGAACTCGCGCAAAACCGCACGGTTGAAACGATCATGCAGCGCCGGCCCCCGGTCGCCATTTGTCATCATAGCCAGCGCCAGCTTGAATTGCGGAACCAGCGTCAGCAGGGCGTTCTGCCCATTGGTGCCGCCCGTATGCCAAAGCCGTCTTTCAACACCGTCCCCGCTGACCATCCAGGCCAGCCCACAGAATCCCAGGTATGGCAGGCTGCGCGCCTGCGGCTTATGCAATTCCGCGAGACTTGCTCTCTGCAGCAGGGGCGCGCCATCACCCAGGTGAAAGGCGCCATAACGCAGCAGGTCCTGAATGTCGCAGCATATCCCGCCGGCGGCATTCATCCCCCGCGGAATCGCCCAGGGGCTCAAGACCTCCGCCGCGCCATCAGCCGCCTGATGCCCGACGGCAAATCGATGCAGCATTATCTGATGCGGAAAAAAGAAGCTCTTCGCCATGCCCAGCGGCTCAAACACCAGGTCGCGAATTGCGCTCTCGTAGCTGCCGCCGGTCAGAACCTCGATAAGCCGCCCGGCGACGCAGAAGCCGGAATTGTTATAAGAAAAGTGCGTTCCCAGCGGCGCCAGCTGCTCAAACTCGCCCATGCCCGCCACGTATTTTTCCGCCGCGTCGTCGTTCATGCCCGTGTCGCTGAAGACATCGCCCGCCCAACCGGCCCTATGCGTCAGCAGATGCCATAGCGTGACCCCGCCGGACGCGTCCTCATCGCTGACGCGAAACGCCGGCAAATAATTCCGAACTGGCGCGCGCAGGTCCAGCTTTCCCTGCTCGAGCAAACGCATCATCGCCGTCGCCGTCACCGTCTTGGTGATCGAACCAATCTGAAATATCGTCTCATCGGTAACTGGCAGCGGATTCCGCGCATGAGTGACGCCGACGCCGCCGCTGGATGTTTCACCGCCCACATAAAGGCCGAAAGTCGCGCCGGGCACGTCAAGTTCAACGCGCCAGCCCTCGACTTGCTCCGCAATTGCTTGAAACTTCGCTTGATCATCCTTCGCCATGAGTCCGCTCCGAATCCCGTTCGCCTGTTTAATCAGCGTCGTTTCGCCGTGAAGTGAATGCACAGGCCGTTGAGCACGACGAAGAACGCGGCAACCAGCAAGATCTGCCGCGTGCCGATCGCCGTCTGCAATGCGCCGAAGCCCAGGGTCGAGCAAAACCAGCCGATATTCCACATCACCAGGCCGACGCTGCTGGCGATATTATGATAAGCCGCTGGCAGGGAATCCATCAAAAGCGGCTGAAACAGCGGCTGCATCGTATTGCGAATGCCGATCGCCAAGACATAAAACAGCAGCGCAATGAGTATCGCCCGCGACAGGCTCAAGCCGATAAAAGCGCCGGCGCTGATCATCATCAAGGCGGTCAAAGCGCCCGCCCGGCCCCAGCGCGCTTCCCACAGCGGATTCAGCAGCGGCATCAAGCCCATCGCCACCCAGCCCAGGCCAATCACGGCGCCGACCGCGCTGTCCGCCAGCCCAAACAACTCGCGAAAGATGAGATTAAAAAAGGGGAAGGTCAAGCCGCCCGAAATGCCAAAGACAAAAAGCGGAAACGTCAACCGGAGCAGGCGCGGCCAAGGCGCGCTATTCCAAAGCCCGCTTGACGCTGCGCTGGCTGCCTCCCCGCGCGCCAGTCTCCCCCGCAAGCCGAGGATCGGCAAATTGCTCAACAGCAGCACAAGCGCGGCGCCGATGATGGAAACGCGATAAGCCAGCGGCATCTCTTCCGGCCTCAGCTCGGCTGTCCCAACGATAGACAGCGCCCCGCTGGCCAGGAGTGGCAGCATCCCGCCCAATACGCTTCCAATCGCCACCCCAAACATGGCGGCCAGATTATGATAGGAAAATTGCGCCGTGTGTTCGCTGCGGTCGGTCAACGTGACCATGAAGGGCGGCTTAACGACCTGATTGGCGCCGAAGCAAGCGCCCCAAACAAAGCGGCTGATGGCGATGACAGGGATGCTCTGCGTCAGCGCCGTGGCCGCCACCGACAGCGCCAAGCCCGCCGTCGACAGCAGGATGAGACGGCGATTGCCCACCCGATTCGCAACCAGGCCGATGGGCAATCCTACCAGGAAACCGCTCAGCCGCGGCAGCGATTGCAGCAAGCTTATTGTGGACCTGTCGGCGCCGATGCTGACCAGGTAGAAGTTAAGCAAGATATCGGCGATGCCCAGCAGGGCGATGTGAAACAGGAGGCTGTGACACAAAAACAGCAGCACGCGCCCGTTCAAGCCGGGGACGCGGCGCAGACCAAGGGCGCGATAACTCGTCTTTAGCACTGTTCTCATCTCACAATTCTATTCAGCATGGCTGCGGACCGGCTCAAACGATTCGAAATCGGCGCAGTCGAGATTCTCATAACCCGCGCGCCCACGCAGTTTCTTGACAGGCCTCAGACGCAAGTCTATAATCCGCCTAATTCGCGCGGAAACTGTTGACAGTCGTGGATATTAGCAGAACTGCCGCAGTCTTCAAACTTTGCAGCCCGTGAAGGTGAAGCGGCAAAGCGCCGTCGATGCGAAGCGTCGCCCGGCAAATCGCTCCATTAATCCGTCATAGTCAGCAAAATACGTGCGATAATTGAGACTTGTCTAAGCATGTCCGCTCGCTCACGCAGCGGGCTGGGCATTTTGCGTACATTCTAATAGGAGGACGAAGATTGGCAGCCAAAACGAAAGCGGATATCCTCGCGCGGCATCAAGCCAACATGGCGCTTAAGGCGCCAGCCCCGCCGCCGGTCAGCAGGCATGCCAGGGACTTGAGCGCCGATGGCATGATCAGCCCTCTGGATGAGCGGATCATCGCCGCCGCCGCCGACGCCCTGGAAGCGGGCCAAACACATTATGTCGACGTCCCCGGCATCGCGCCCCTGCGCGCCGCCCTCGCCGATTATCTGAACGCCGCCTTTGGCGCGCATTGCGAAACGGAAAACATCATCGTCACCGCCGGCGTGCAGGAATCGCGCTTTCTCAGCATCCAAATGATCGGCGCGATGTACGACAGCATTGGCATTCCCGCCGTCGCGCACCCCGGCGTACAGAAGGCCCTGGGCGTCAGAGCGCGCAGAGTCTTTCCGCTGGCGGCCGATGCCGAGCGCGGTTATCTCCCCGCGCCCACCGCCATCGCCGACGCCGTCAAGCGCGGCTGCCGCCTGCTCTATCTGGAATCTCCGGCGCGGCTCAGCGGCGCCGCTTACACCGACGAAGACCTTGCCATTATCAGCGCCGCCCTGCGGGAGCATGACGCGCTGGCAATCTGGGATCAGGGTCTCGCCCCCTGGGTGGACGGGAAATACAGCTCGCTTGCTGCATTTGAAGAGAGGCCCTCGCTGGCGGCGACGATCGGCGAAGCCTGGCCGGGCATGGGCTTGGCAAGTTGGTTCATCGGTTACATCGCCGCGCCCGCAGATCAGACGCCGGCCATGCAATCGCAAAAACAGATCATGGCGATATGCACAAGCACCGCCGCCCAACATGCCGCCCTCGAAGCCGCCAATCTCTTTGAAGAAGCGCGAGGCCAAAAGCTGGCGCAGCTGAGCCGACTGCGCCGGGACATCAGCGACGCGGCTGAGGCCCTGAATCTCGAAGCCATCGCCGGCGATGCGCTGAACATCATGGCGCTTCATGCCCCCGAAGAGGCGGCCGCCAGGCTGCGCGGCGCCGGATTCGATTATGCCGACGGCGCCCCCTTCGGCGCGCCCGCTGTCATCCGCCTGAGCGTCAACACATCGACCATGAATGCGCTGGCTGCCCTGCGCTGACCAAGGAACCGAGGAAGCACATGAGCAAGAAAAAAGCCCAAGGCACCAATCTACTCTATCAACTGATCAGCGAAGCGCGCGCCTACGACGATGTCATCGTCATGGGCCGGGGCGACCCCGACTTCGATACGCCGGCGCATATCGTCGCCGCCGCAAAGGACGCGATGGTCAATCACCACAGCGACTATACCCCGCCCGAGGGCTTGCTCGCCCTGCGCGAAGCCATCGCCGAGCGCGTCAAGCGCGTCAATGATATTGACGTCGACCCGGCGACTGAAGTCGTCGTCACCAATGGCGGCCAGGAAGCGCTCTTCCTCATGGTGCTCGCCGTCCTCTCGCCCGGCGACGAAATGATCGTGCCCGAGCCCAATTACAATACCTACGCCGATTCCCTGGCCTTCGCCGGCGGCGTCAAAGTCGAAGTGCAGACCTACGCCGAAGACGACTTCCGCGCCGACCCCGCCGATGTCCGCGCCGCCATCAGCGACAAGAGCCGCGCCCTCCTGCTCGTCTCGCCCAACAATCCGGCCGCCAGCGTCATCGCTCCCCGCGACATGAAGGAGATGCTGGACATCGCCATCGAAAACGATCTGATGATCCTCGCCGATGATATCTATGACCTCTTTGTCTATGACGACTTTGAGCACCTCAGCCCCGCCTCGCTGCCCGGCGGGTTGGAACGCACGCTGACGCTCAACGCGCTCTCCAAAGCCTATTCCATGACCGGCTGGCGCTTGGGCTGGGTGGTCGGGCCGGCCGATTTGATGGCGCGCGTCAGGGAGCTGAAGGCGGCCATCAGCGGCGGCGCGTCAGTCATCTCCCAACACGCCGGCATCGCCGCGCTGACGGGCCCGCAAGACGCGGTCGAGATGATGGCGGAAGCTTATCGCCGGCGGCGGCGTCTCGTCCTTGACGCCCTCGACGCGATGGGCATGAAATATGGCCTGCCCCAGGGCGGTCAATTCGTCTTCGCCGATATCAGCTTCACTGGCATGGACAGCGGCGATGTCGCCCAGCGCATCCTCACTGAGCAGCATGTGCTGGCTTACCCCGGCTCAGCCTTCTCCAAAGACAGGAAAGATTACCTGCGCATGACCTTCCTGCAGCCGGAAGCGCAACTGATTGAAGGCATGGAGCGGATGAAAGTCGCCATGCGCGATATCATGGCGGAACGTTAGGACCTCAGATGCGTTCTTATTGCGTACACGCGCTGCGCAATCATCTTCACGCCATTATCATCGTGCCGCTGGTCATCATCGTGATGACCTGGCCGACCTTTCCCCGGCTATTCGACGGAGAGGACACGTGGCTACACGTAGACCAACGCGACAAGTGGCTGGCATTCTGGAATTCTTGGCATCTTGAACGCGCGCTTGCAGGGCAGACCGACCTCTATTACACCGATTCAATGTTTCATCCGCATGGCACATCTTTGGCTTTCCAGCCTTTTTCTTTGCCGCACGCATTCATGCTTCTCGCCCTGCGGCCCATCGTGCCCGCGTTTACTGCGTACAACTTGCTGTTTTTGTTGATCTTGGCGTTTAACGCCTTCAGCGCTTATGTGCTGATTCGACATTTGCTCAGGGACAAATGGATTGCTCTATTTGGCGCTGTCGTTGCGGTCGTGAGCTTGCCGTTTCCATACGACTCGACTATTCCCGATCTCATTACGATTGGGACGCTGCCCCTGACAATTTATTTCCTGCATCGATCGGTCATGGAGAGTCGCTGGCTCTTCGCCGCCCTAGCGGGCATATCCGCCGGTATTACCGCCTTTATTAACCTTTACATATTCGCCTTCATCTTGCTGACTGTCTCTATATACGTCCTATTTCTTGCCAGATTGCGCTGGCGGCAAGCGCTGTTTTGGCGACTTCTCATGATATTTACTGTCGTATGCGGCTCATTAAGTATTCTTCGTCTCTATCCAATGTTCGCCGACGCGGCAATTCTAGAGGAAGGCATTCACTCTCATCGCGGCAATATACGCAGCAATGATTTCTTGAGCTTCCTTGTCCTATCTCGCAATCCCATCACCGGTCAGGCATTGCAGTCTGTATTCAACGTCTCACCCGGGTCCCTGCACAAAAGCGCCTACCTGGGATACATCAATCTGTTCTTTCTGGCATGCGCATTCCTGAACAAACAGTTGCGGAGACGATTGCTGCCATGGCTCGCGCTTCTGGTATCATTCGCTGTGCTAAGACTTGGCCATTACCTCACATTCAATGACATAGAATTCACTAGCGTCGTACTGCCGGAACGTATCTTGAGCGAACAGTTGCCCGCATTGTTTGGCACTATTGGCAGGCAAGAGTATTACCAGTTTGGCGTGGTCATTCCACTGGCAGTGCTAAGCTGTTTTGGCCTTGCCACGCTCCTGCAATCGAAGTCTACTAGGGTCCGCGTTCCTGTCGCGCTCGTCGCCATGCTGGTCGTCGCTCTGGAATTCTACGTCCCTCTTGAAGACGAAATACATGAGCGACACAAGATCGCATTTATTGACCGGTTGCAGTCCAAATCAGATATTCCCGTCAAACTCATACATCTGCCCCAGGGGGGGGGGAATCCGCACTATTATCTTTATCTACAGACGCTATTAGAGTTTCCACAGGCGTACGGATTTATCAACCGAACGCCAACTAGCGCCCGCGTTTATATTGAAAGCAACCTGTTCCTGCGCAACTGGGACGAAAGCCGCAGCGTACACTGCCTGCCACACAATCAGGAAGCCTACAGCTCGGCATTGGAGCAGCTGCTGGCCGACGGCTTCACTCATGTCGTCGTGCACGGCTGGCGCTATGGCGACCAATTCATAGATCCATCATTTTGGAACGTGCCGGCCTCATACGATGACGGCTTTGTAACCGTGTATCGCTTGAGCGACATGCGCCTGAGCTGCGAAGCCGTACAGGTCGATATCCCCTACATTGATCACTATTTGCGATCTTCGCTGCTGATCCCCGGCCAGCGGTCAACGGTCCTCAGTTTTGACCCGAAAGAGCGCATCGAAGACGAACGCTTCAGCTTCCTCGATTCGCTCTTCTCCGATTGGCACGGCTATGTTCATCTGTATTTTGATGACGGCAAGCTCATGCTGCAGAGCGCTGACGACCGTTACACGAGCCTGGACGAAGTCATGCGCGACAGTCAGACCATCTATCTCCTCCGCGATTCGCTCGAGGCTGCGCCTGACGTACTGGACGGTTATATCCCTGCTGACCAGTTTGAATCCTGCCAGCGCGAAATTCATCAAGACGGCTCGGTCGCTGAGGTCTTCGTGAGTCACGCGTTTTCATGCGCGCTCGTTATTTCAGAAGACCGGATTCAAGTGCAGTATGACAACGGATTGAGAATCGCAAATATCATGCTGGAAGCAAGTCAAGACATCGTGGACGTTCAGATTATGTGGCTGCCGCCAGCCCTTAAAGAACCGCATTCTATATCGATACAAGTTTTCGATGCATCAGGCGCCAAGGTTCTCGGCCAGGATTCTACCATTGGATACAGTACACTCACTCGTCAACTGACTGATGTTTCAACTTTGCCGCTCGGTGACTATGTGGTCAAGCTCATAGTGTACAACTACAATACAGGTCTCACCGCGTCCGGCACTGCATTAAAGGACGGCGCGCGCTTTGAGCGCCAGTTGGAAATCGCTACAATCAATCGGACTTGAAAAAACTGAGCGGACAATAGAGCGGTGGACACAAGCCTGAAAGACAGAACCGCAGTCATCACCGGCGCCAGCCACGGGCTTGGCCGGGCAATCGCGGAGCAGCTTGCCGCGCTCGGCGCTCACACCGCCTTGATCGCCCGCCGCGCCGAGCCCCTGAACCAGACGGCGGAGGCTATCCGCGCCAGCGGTGGCGCCGCATCGGTTTATCCCTGTGATGTATCGGATGCGGCGCAGGTGCGCGCAACCGCCTCGGCGATCGAGCAGGCCTTCGGCGTCGTCGACATCCTCATCAACAACGCGGGCGTTCCCGCGCCGCGCAGTTTCGAAGAAACCGACATCAGCGATTGGGACGCGGTCATCGGCATCAACCTCTCCGGCGTCTTCTACCTGACGCGCGCCCTCTGGGAACCCCTGGCGGCGGCCGAATCGGCTTATGTGATCAACATCTCTGGCACGGCCGGTTTGCGCGGCGGCGGCAGCCCCGCTTACGGCGGCGCCAAATTCGGCTTGACCGGGCTCAACTTCGCCATCGCCCAGGCCGGCGTCGAGCGCAACATCCGCTCGACCATACTCTACCCCGGCGGCATGGACACCGGCTGGCGCGGCGCGGCCATCGGCGTCTTGCCACGGCGCGAAACGATGGATCCGCAAACTGTCGCGGCGATGATCGCCCAGTTCCTGACCAGCCCGCCCGAGTTTGTCGTCAACGAAGCCGTGCTCAATCCGCTGGCACATCCCTTCATGTAAGGTCGCTCCTATGGCATACGAAGTACAAGACGCATCGCTGGTCAATCACTATTCGCCCAAGACTTTGAGCGACTTCAGCGTCGCCTTCATGCGCGGGCTCGGCGCGACGGCCGATGAAGCCGCGATCATCAGCGATGGCTTGATGACAGCTTCCCAATGGTGGCACCCGGGCCAAGGGCAAGGCCTGGAGAAGCTCTTCCGCTATACCCGCCGCGTCAAAAACGGCGGCATCCGGCCCGACGCGCCGATGGCCTGGCTGGTTGACGCGCCCGCCTACGCCTTGCTGGACGCCGCCAAAGGCTTCGGTTATGTCGCCGCCCAGCGCGCCATGACCCGCGCCATCGACAAAGCCAGGACGGCCGGCATCGCTATGGTCGGCGTGCGCCACAGCAATCACTTCGGCATCGCCGGTTACCACGCCCTCACCGCCGCCAAACAGGGACTCATCGGCTGGGCCTGCACCAACGCCGCCGCCGAAATGGCGCCCTGGGGCTCAGCGCAAGTCGTGCTCGGCACCAACCCCTGGGGCATCGCCATCCCGCGCAGCAGCGACCAGGCCATCGTGCTCGATATGGCGCTGACCATGTCCGGCAAGGGCATGATGCGCTGGTACGAACGCGAGAACCGGCCCATGCCCGCCAACTGGGCCCTGACGCCCGCCGGCCAGGCCACCACCGACCCCGCCGCCGCCATGACCGGCCCGCTCTTGCCCATCGGGGAATACAAAGGTTACGGGCTGAGCCTCTTCACCGATGTGCTGGCCGGCGTGATGACCGGCGCCCTCTTCGGGCTGGATGTCTTCCAGGACGATACAAACTTTGATGTCGGCCACATGATGATCGCTATCGACCCGGCCGCCCTCATGACCGCCGCTGACTTCGACCGCCGGCTTGAGGAGCTGGTCGGGCAAGTCAAAGGCGCTGAGCCGATTGACCCCGAGCGCCCCGTCATGCTGCCGGGCGAAGTCGAATTCCGCCGCATGAGCGAACGTCAAGGCAGCGGCATCCCGGTCGCGCGCGAAACTGTCGATCAATTGCGCGCGCTGGCCGCCGAAATCGGCGTCGACTTTACCCTATGAAATGCGAATTGATGATTATATGGATTCACCACAGAGGAGCAGAGGGGCTTGTAGGGGCTTCTCGCTGAGACGCCCTCTGACGCCTGGAATAGCATTTGAAGGGCGTTCCAGCGAAACGCCCCTACAGAATCCATTTGTCGCGAATACATTCTGTTGCGCGAGCCGAGTTGTGACTTGCGAGGGGCTGCGGTTAAAATATGCGGAATATCTGCTAAAGGACTAAGAATATGGACAATTTGCCCAGCACACCGGTCAACCGCCGCCGCGGGCTCATCCCCGAAGACCTGATGAAATTCAGTTGGCTCGCCGAAATCGCCATCGCCCCCGACGCTTCACAGATCGCCTACACCATCCGCCGGCCCCACGGACCCGCCAACGGCTATGTCACCCATCTCTACTTGCACGATCTGCGCAGCGGCAGCGCCAGCCGCTTGACCGATGGCGACTGTCAAGTCTCGTCCATCGCCTGGGGCCGTGACAGCAGCCGCCTGGCTTATTCACACAGCGACGCCGATGGCGATTCCGTCCGCGTTATCGAAGTCGATGACGATTTCGAAGCCGTTTATGCAACCGACGGCATGCCCATGAGCGGCCTCGACTGGTCGGCCGACGGCTCGAAACTTGTTGGCGTTCGCTGGACGCCCATGCGCGCCGCCGAGGACCGCGGGCCCGCCCCCGGCATCCCCCAACCCACCATCAAAGTCATCCGCCGCCTGCGCTACAAACAAGACGGCGTCGGCTGGGTGCATGACAAATTCAAGCAAATCTGGGTGCTGGAGCTCGAAACCGGCGATTTCGCCCAGGTCACGCACAGCGAATGCGATTACGATGAACCCAACTGGAGCAACAACGGCGCCCGCCTCGCCTTCATCGGCATGGCCCGCGAGCAGAATACGGCGCTCGGTTATGGCCAAATCCTGACTTGTGATTATCCCACGGGCCAGCCCGAGCTGCTCATCCCCGATTGGCAGGGCACCGCCGCGAGCCCGGCCTGGGGCGCGGACGACAAATACATCGCCTTCGCCGGCCATAACAAGCCGCCGCCGGTCAATCGCCGCAACTTCTGGCAGCCGCATCTGGCCGATGTCGCCGCCCGCAAAGCCTGGAAACTTGGCGCCGATATCGATGAAGAAGTGGGCAATTATTCCGTCGCCGATCAGCGCGTGAGCCTGTCCAACGTCACCATGAAATGGGCGGTCGGCGATGAGTGGATTTACTTCCTGCTCACCGAGCAGGGCGCGGCCAATCTCTTCCGCATCAATATCGCCGGCGAATACGAGCGCCTCATCAGCGGCGACAGCATCACCTTCGAATACAGCCCGGCGGGCGGGAGCGTCGCCGCTTATGGTCAATCAAACCCCGCCAATCCCGGCGAGCTCTACATCTGGAAGGACGGCGACTCGCGCCAACTGACCAACCTCAATCCCTGGCTGCGGGATCATGAGCTCTCGCCGCCCGAAAGCTACTGGTACGACGGCGTCGATGGCGTCAAAGTCCACGCCTGGCTCATCAAGCCGCTCAATTATGAAGAAGGAAAAGCCTACCCGCACATTCAGTACGTGCATTGCTCGATGTTCGGCTGGGACTTCAATCACGAGTTTCAAGTTTATGCCAACGCCGGTTACACGGTCGCCTATTTTAACCAGCGCGGCACCACGGCCGGTTACGGCCAAGCCTGGACCAAAGCCAGCGAGGGCGATCAAGGCGGCGCTGAATTTGATGAGATCATGCTAGGCGTCGATGAACTGGTGGCGCGCCCCTACATCGACAGCGCGCGCATGGGCGTCACCGGCGGCAGCTGCGGCGGCTTCATGACCAACTGGGTCGTCGGCCACACGGACCGCTTCGCCGCGGCTGTGGCGCAGCGTTCGATCGTCAATCAGATCAGCTTCTTCGGCACCTCCGATATCGGACCCGAATGCACCGGCGGCGAGACCCGCACCGACCCCTGGCGCGACCTGGATAGCAGCTGGGCGCAATCCCCCGTCGCCTACATCGACAATATCAACACACCCCTGCTCATCATCCACAGCGACGAAGATCACCGCTGCGCCCTGGAGCAAGCCGAGCAGATGTTCGCCGCCCTGCGCTGGCGCGGCAAACCGGTCGAGCTGGTGATATTCGAAGGCGAAAATCACGGCCTCTCGCGCGGCGGACGCCCCGGCAACCGCATCGAACGCCAGCACCGCATCCTCGGCTGGTTCAAGAAACACCTGGGGACCAGCCCGGTAATCATACCCCCACCCCAAACCCCTCCCCCAAAATGAGGGAGGGACTTAACTGCCCTTCCCTCCTTGTGGGATGCCCGCCACGGAGATGGCGGGAAGGGGCCGGGGGATGGGGGGCAACAATTTGTCGCCCGTCCAAAATCGAATCCGTAGGGGCGAGGCGGTGACTCGCCCGAACAATAAAGGAGAATCTCTATGTTACAAGTAGGCAATCTATCCGCCAAACCGGGAGAAAAGACCTTCGGCTACCTGGAGACGGCCCAATCCCGCTCCGGCATGCGGCTGGACATCCCCGTACATCTCATCGCCGGCGTCGAGCCCGGGCCCACGCTCATGCTGCAAGGCGCCATCCACGGCGCCGAGATCATCGGCTCCATCGCCATCCTCGATTTCGTGGCCAAGGCCGACCCCAAGGCCATCCGCGGCAACGTCATCGCCGTGCCGGTTGTCAACCGGGCGGGCTTCGAAATGGGCACGCGCGGCTCTCTTGTCGATGAAAAAGACATCAGCCGCCTCTTCCCTGGAAACAAGGACGGCAGCGTTTCCGATCAGACCGCGCATATCTACTTCACCGAATGCATCGCCCAGGCCGATGTGCTGATCGACTTTCACGCCGGCGCCCGCACCGCTTACGAGCGCTACGTCTTGTTCACAAATGAAGACGACCCGAAGAACCTCACGCTCATGGAGCAGCGGCGGCGCAAGCTGGTGGTCGCCTTCGGGCTCGATCAAGCGGCCTTCTTCCCGCCCGGCACCTTCGGCAGCGGCGCCTCCAAAGTCGCCATCGAAGAAGTCAACACCCTGCAGATCACGCTGGAATTTGGCGGCGGCACCGGCTGGCACAAAAATGGCGAAGACAACGTGCGCGACGCGGAGCGCGGCATTTGGAACATCCTGAAAGCGATGGGCATGATGGACGGCGAGCTCGAAGCCGACGGCCCCCTCTGCACCGTCTACGAAGCCGGCGTCGTCATCTGGAAACCGGCCGTCGACGGGCTCTTCATCCGCGACGCCAAGTTCAAGGACGAGCTCAAAGAGGGTGATGTCTACGGCCGCCTGGTCGATCCCTTTACCGGCGAACTGCTGGCGGAAATGCCGACGCCCAAAGACGGCATCGTCATCCCCAGCGGCCAGGAGTGGCCCACCGTCGGCGCCACCTCCATCGGCATACTCGGCAACATTGACCGTATCGAAGACCGCCGCACGATGGACATGCATGTGAGCTTTGACTGAAACAAGAACCCCAAAGGAGAAATCAATCAAATGAAACTAGGCAACATTCAAGCGAATCCAGGCGAAAAAGCTTACGGCTTCTTCAAAACCGGCGAAACTCACGGGCGTTTCCCCGTCCATATCCCGCTGCACATCGTCAACGGCGCCGCTGACGGCCCCACCCTCGTTGTGCAAGCCGGCGCCAGCGGGCTCGAAATCGAACCGTCGCTGATCCTGCCGCATGTCGTCAACGAGCTTGATCCGGCCGCTGTCAAAGGCGCGCTGATCATGGTCCCGCTGATGAACACCTCCGGCTTCGAATTCGCCCGGGTCAACAGCGTCTACGATGACAAGCACCTCAATCGCCTCGGCCGCGGCGACGCCAACGGCAGCGTCAGCGAGCAACTCGTGCAGGCTTACTATGAGGCGGCCATCGCCAATGCCGACGCCCTGCTCGATATCCGCACCGGCTCGCAATGGAGCTACCATCATTTCGCCGGCGTCCATGACGAGGGCGATGTCGAAAGCTCGAAAGCGCTGGCGGTTGCGCTGGGGCTGCCGCAGGTTGTGCTCGGTCAAGACCGATACAACTCGATGGCGCGGGAAGCGGCGCGCGCTGGCAAAGCGGTCGCGGTCGCCTTCATCGGCGGCGGACCCGGCCTGCGCGATTATCGCGATCAAGATCTGGGCATGATGCGCAATGCCGTACTCAACGCCATGCGTCACTTGGGCATGCTCGCAGGCGGCCCCGAATCCGATGTCGATTCGGTCGCGGTCATCCGGGAGCACACGCTGATAAGTCCAAGGGGCGAGCGCGGCTTCACCTTCATGGACAAGACCCTGCGCGGCCAGCAGGTCGATGCCGGCGATGTACTTGGCTACGTCCGCCATCCCTTCTCCGGCGAGACGATCGAGCAGATCAGGGCGCCGCGCGCGGGCGTCGTCGTCGATAGCGGCGCTTCCTGGCCCGTCCCGCCCGAAGACGAAATCCTCGCCATCATCGGCGATCTGGTGGAAGAGATCGAGATTGGATAATCTAGACTTGCGCGCAAGCAGAAAATGGGAGCGCCTCTTAGGTCAGCCGAGCGCTAGAGGAGGTAATGCATGTTACAAGTAGGCAATGTTTCGGCAAAGGCTGGAGAAAAGACCTTCGGTTATCTTGAGACCACGACGACGCGCTCCGGATTAAAGCTGGACATCCCGGTGCACCTCATGGCTGGCGCAGAGCCGGGGCCGACGCTCTTGATGCAGGGCGCTGTCCATGGCGGCGAAATCATCGGCTCCGTAGCCTTGCTCAACTTCGTCGAAAAAGCGGATCCAACCGTGATGCGCGGCAATGTCATCGCCGTGCCGGTGGTCAACCGCGCCGGCTTTGAACTCGGCGAACGAATGTCACGCGTCGACAACAAAGATATCAGCCAACTCTTTCCCGGCAACAAGAATGGCAGCGCCTCCGACCTGATGGCCTATGTCTATTTTCAAGAAGCCTTCATCCAGTCCGATGTATTCATCGACTTTCATGCCGGGGGGCGAACCGCCTACGAACGCTATGTCCTGTTTGACGCTGAAGATGCCCCCAACAATCTCACCGAACATGAAAAGCGCCGCCGGAAGCTCGTGGTGGCTTATGGGCTTGATCAGGCGGCCTTCTTCCCTGCCGGCACATTTTCGCCAAGCGACGCCAAAGACGCGCTGGAAAATGTCGGCACGACGCAGATCACCATCGAGTTTGGCGGCGGCACCGGCTGGTTCAAAAATGGCGAAGACAACGTCCGCGATGCAGAGCGCGGCATTTGGAACATCTTGAAAGCCATGCGCATCATCGACGGCGAATTCGAGTCCGATGGCCCCCTATGCACCGTCTACAACGCCGGCGTCGTCATCTGGAAACCACCGGTCGACGGGCTCTTCATCCGCGATCGTAAATTCCGCGATGAACTCAAAGCGGGCGATGTCTATGGACGGCTCGTCGACCCCTACACTGGCGCGCTCTTGGCTGCCATGCCAACGCCTGACGATGGCATCGTCATTCCCAGCGGGCAAGAATGGCCGACCGTCGGCGCGACCTCCATCGGCATTCTCGGTTCAGTCGACCGCGTTGAAGATCGCCGTACAATGGACCTTTACCTAGACTTTGATTAAAAAGACTGGAGATTCGTCACATGAAGATTGGCACAATTCAAGCGAATCAAGGCGAGCGCGCTTTCGGATTCTTCAGTATCGGGCTGACGCACGGTCGCTTTCCCATCCATATCCCCCTGCATCTACTCGTCGGCGCGCAGGAAGGTCCCACTCTCGTCGTGCAAGCCGGCGCCAGCGGGCTGGAAATCGAGCCGGCGCTTATCCTCCCGCATGTCGCGAACGAGCTCGATCCCGCCCGGATGAAAGGCGTCTTGATCCTCTCCCCCTTGATGAATACCTCCGCCTTTGAGTTCGAACAGGTCAACAGCGCTTGGGACGGGAAACACTACAATCAAGTCGGCCGCGGCGATCCCGCCGGCAGCGTTAGCGAACAACTTGTAAACAGCTACTACAATGCCACCATCGCCAATGCGGACGCGCTGCTGGATATACGCACCGGCGCCCTTTCCAGCTACCACGAGTTTGTCGGTGTTTATGGCGCGGGCGCTGTCGACAAGTCCAGAGATTTAGCGGTCTCGCTGGGCTTGCCACATGTCTTGCTGGATCGCAGCGGCGATGGCTCGATGGCCCACGAAGCCGCCAGCGATGGGAAGGCCAGCGTCGCCGTCTATATCGGTGGCGGTCCCGGCTTGCGCGATTATCGTGATCAGAATCTCGGCCGCATGCGCAATGCAGTCCGCAACGCTTTGCGTCACCTCGGCATGCTGGATGGCAGCATCGAATCCGATGTCGATAATGTGAGCGTCATCAGGCAGCACACCGTCCTGACCTCATCCGATGTACGCGGCTTTACGTTTATGGACAAGGACAAACGAGGGGCTCAGGTGCAAGCCGGTGAGAAAATCGGCTATGTCCGCCATCCGTTTTCTGGGGAACGACTTGGAGATATCCTGGCGCCACGAGCTGGCATCGTGGCGCGTGGCGGCGCCGCTTGGCCCGTACCAGAGCAAGGCACCGTGCTGGCGATTATTGGTGATTTGGTCGAGGAGATCGCAATTGCTTAATGCGAGGCGATCCCCTCCCCCTACGCCCTCCCGACGCTCGATGGCGACGCGCGCCGAAACGTCAGCCAAGTGGGCCATCACTCGCGAGGCAGCATCACCCCCGTGTTCTGGCGGGTGAAGGCGGCGCAAGATATGAACGACTCCGCGACATTGACAATAAACCCTCCCTCCATCGTTATGGGGGGAGATTCCGAGGGGGGTTGGATGCCCCGATGATCCTCGCCGTCTGGAACCGCAGCAGCTTCCGCATCAGCGTCTACCGCTGGTATTGGCTGGCCAATGTGCTGGTGCATATCACCTACCTGCTGCAGGCGGTCGCGCTTGGCTGGCACATGCTTGATGTCACCGGCTCGCCTTTCCAGGTTGGCTTGGTCGCCTTCGCCTATGGCCTCCCGCTGCTGGTGGTCGCGCCATATGCTGGCGTCGTCGCTGACCGGGTGAAGCGGCAATGGGTCGTGCAATGGTCCCTCGCTGTCGCTGTCTTTGCTTCTGCGGCACTCGCTCTGGTGGCGGCAATGGGCGAAACATCGCCGCTCCATATCCTGGCGACATCGCTAGTCCTGGGCGCGACATTCGCCTTCTACGCGCCATCGCGCATGGCTTTGCTGCCCAATCTGCTTCCAGACGATATGGCTTACAACGGCGCGACGCTGAGTTATTCCGGCACCCGCCTGATGGGTTTCTTCGGTCCCGTCCTCGCAGGATTCCTGCTTGACCTCACCGACATCGCCACCACCCTGACGGTGCAAGCCATGTTATACGCCGCTGGCGCCGCCATCTATTTCAAGGCGACTCATTTCCTGCCCCGCCCCATACGCAAACGCAAAGATGAGTATGGCATCCTCGGTGGATTGAAAGAGGTCATACGATACCTGCGGGGGAATCGGGCGCTCTTCGCCTTGACCCTGCTGGCGCTCGTCTTCGTGCCCATGGGTATGCCGTACCAGAAACTCATGCCCGTCTTCGTCCGCGAAGTGCTGCAAGAGGGTCCAGCCCTGCTGGGCCTGCTGGTCGGCAGCGCCAGTCTGGGCTCGGCAATATCCGGCTTCGCCATCGCCATCATCCCCGATGTCTACCCCAAAGGCAAAGCGATTCTCCTTTTTTCCTGTCTCTTTGGCTTGGGCTTAATCCTCTTCGCCTTCATAACCGATCCGACCATCGCCCTCGTAATTATTTTCATCGTCGGCGTCTTTTCAGGCTTATTCCTGACCGTCATCAACGCCCTGCTGCTGACCGCGATGCCCGACGATATGCGCGGCCGAATGATGAGCCTCTGGGGCATGGTCTGGGGCTTAATCCCACTGACAACTCTGATAGGCGGCACCATCGCCGAAGTCTCGGGCATCTCAATCGTCTACGTCGCGGGGGGCGCCTGCGTCGCCGCGACCTGTGCCTTGATGGTGGCAACCCGCTCGCCACTGCTCGACCTGTAGGAGACTGCGTTTATGGTCCTGCTTCTGCACAATCACGAAATCCGCGGACTGATGGATATTCCCGAATACATCGACGCCGTCGAAGCTGGCTATCGCGAATACGGCAATGGCAATGGTGCTGCTTTCCCGCGGAAGAGTCTATGGATAAAAGGTGAATCGAGCGACACCTATGGCGGTCACATGCCGCCCGGCAGCAAAGCCTCCTTCAAATTAAAAGCGGGGCTGCTGCCAGGCCTTCGCGGCGCCGGCCTCAATGCCTATACCGCCGGATTGCCCGACGGGCTTGAGACCTACATGTTCCTCTTCGACGCCGAGAGTGGCGCGCTCGCCGCCATCATGGAAGTGATGTATCTTAGTTGGCTCAAGACAGCGGCAGTCTCTGCGCTGGCGACGCGTTTTCTGGCGCCGCCCGGCAGTTCTGTGCTGGCGCTCTTCGGCAGCGGTCGCCATGCTCGCTCGCAACTCTATGGCATAAGCAACATCGCCACATTGCAGCGCGTGCAAGTTTATAGCCGCAACGCCGAAAAGCGGAACGCATTCTGTGCTAGGATGAGCGCCGAACTTGGCACCGAAGTAGTTCCCGTCAATTCGCCAGCGGAAGCCTTGCGCGACGCCGATATCGTTACCGCCATCACAACATCGCCCGATCCCGTTTTCGCCGGCGTCGATCTGCCGGATAAGCCGCTCCATATCAATGGCCTTGGCGCGCATTATCCCTGGGTGCGAGAAATCGATACGCACACGGTCGTCAACAGCCGCGTCTTCGTCGATGTCTATGAGCAGGGCATCAGCGAGAACGGCGAAATCGTCATCCCAATGCAGGCAGGCCTCATCGACGACTCGCATGTCGTTGGCGATTTGGGCGCGCTCGCCGTCGCTGCAGTACGCGCGCGCTTGCCCGATACCAAATGGACGCTCTTTCTCTCCGGCGGCACAGGCGTCGATGATATCGCCGTGGCGATGCACCTTTATAAACGCGCGCTTGAACGCGGCATCGGCACAATATTCGAATTCAATCTTCCCTACCAATTTGAGATATAGCGAATCATGGTTCTCATTTTGCGCAATCACGAACTTCGCGGATTAATGGATATCGCCGAATACATCGAGGCGGTGGAAGACGGCTATCGCGATTTCGGCAGTGGCGCTGGCGCTGTTTTGCCGCGCGAGAGTCTTTGGATAAAGGGCAGCCAACGTGACAGTCATCGTGGCGGTCACTTGCCGGCCGGCAGCAAAGCCTCCTTTCAATTCAAAGGCGCGCTCTTGCCTGGTCTCGGCGGCGCCGGCTTGAACGCCTACACCGCCGGCTTGCCGAAGGGCCTGGAAACCTATATGTTCCTTTTCGACAGCCATACCGGCGCGCTCGCCGCCGTCATGGAGGTGCTCTATTTCGACTGGCTAAAGACCGCGGCTGTATCCGCGCTGGCGACACGTTATCTCGCGCCGCCCGATAGCTCTGTCCTGGCGCTGTTTGGGACCGGACGCCACGCCCGGTCACAGCTCTACGCCTTGACGCAAGTGGCGAATATCAAGCGCGTACAAGCCTATAGCCGCAACGCCGATAATCGCCGCGCCTTCTGCGAAAAAATGAGCGCCGAACTCGGTATCGAAGTCCTGCCCGCCAGCTCGCCGGAAGCAGCGCTCGCAAATGCCGATATCGTCACCACCATCACCACTTCTCCCGAGCCCGTTTTCGCCAGCGCCGCCCTGATGGATAAACCCTTGCATATTAATGCTCTGGGCGCGCACTATCCTTGGGTGCGGGAAGTGGACGAGCACACAGTCCTCAACAGCCGCGTCTTCGTTGACGAAATGGAGCAGGGTTGGGCGGAAGAAGGCGAAATCATTTTGCCGCTTGAAGCGGGGCTCATCGACCAATCGCATGTCGTCGGAGACATGGGCGCGCTAGTCGCCGGCAATGTTCATGCGCGCGAAGCCGACACCCGCTGGACGCTTTTCCTCTCTGGCGGCACCGGCATTGAAGATATCGCCGTCGCGAGGCGCCTCTATGATAAAGCGATCGCATGCGGCATCGGCACAGAATTCCATTTCAATCAACCATACGAATACGAATTGTAAGGAGAAAACCACCATGCTCACCCACGATGCACTGAAACGAGACACCGCCCGCCGCGTCGAGCGCGTACAAGCGATGATGAAGGCGCTGGACCTTGATGTCATGATCATCACTGGCCAAGCCATGCCCGGCGGCATGGGCGCCATCCGCTACCTGACCCACGCCCACCTCTGGGGCGGCGTCGCCTACGCCGTTCTGGGCGCCGATGATCCCTACCCCTGGCTACAAGTCTGGAGTTCTTACCAAGCGGTCTGGAGCCGTAACGAAACCACCACCTTGCCCGAGCGCGTGCTCTCGCCTTATGAAGACATCGTCGCCGCCACCGCCGACAACGCCAAAGAATACGCAACCGGCAGCAAGCGCATCGGAATGGTCAATATGAGCAAACTGATGGGGCTCGGCACTTATAATGCCTTCGCCAAAGAGCTGGAGGGCTACGAACTGGTCGAGGTGACGAACGAATTCAACGATATCCGCCAGATCAAATCGCCCTTTGAGCTCGAAGCGATCCAACAGAACGGCGCCATCCTCGATTCCGCCATGGATGTCTTCAAGGATGTGGCCGCCGTCGGCGCCCGTTATTGGGATGTCTGCGCCGCCGTCGAAGGTTTCATTAAGTCCTTCGGCGCTTTCTGGGGGCGGACGAAGCTCTCGCTTGACATCACGCCCTATACCGTCCCCACGCCCAAAGACCTGCGCATGGGACGCGATGACATCATCAACTTCGAGATCGTCTACGAATCGCCATACGGTTACTGGCTGGAGATGACGAGCGTCTTCTCTTTCGATCCGCTTCCCGATGATGTGCAAGCGCTCTTGGATGGTTATTTAGCGGCGGTTGAAGCCTCATCAGCTGCCGCAAAAGCCGGCAATACCTTCCGCGATATTTCCGACGCCAACGACAAGGCATTACGCGATCTCGGCTTCCCGGTCGATGGCAAACACACGCCCGATTGCCACAGCACCGGGCTCGATGGCAGCGACGGACCCAATTCGATGAGCACGCCTGATTTCGTCTTGAAGCCGAATATGGTACTCTCTTATCATCCGGGCACGGTGCTGGAGAACGACCGCGGCTTCCTCATCTCGGATAATTTCCTGGTCACGTCTGAGGGTGCCGTCCGCCTCTCGCCCCACCATGCCGACCGCTACTATATGCAATTGGAGGCATGATTGACCAATCCCGGGCAGCGCGGCATTCCAGCCCCGCATAAACCCTTGAGCTTGGGACCTTCCAATCCAGGTCCCGAATAGATAAAAGGAACAGAGTCATGAAAGAACGCACAGCAGTTCAAATCATAGGAGAATACGCCGCGAACCGACGCTATCACCAGTTGAGCGAACTCACGTTGACGCGGGCACGCCAGGTCATGCTCGATCACTTTGGCGTGACACTTGGAGGCATTCAGACGGAGCTGGGACGCCTGGCAGTCGATTATGCGGCGCAGATGCATCCCGGCGACGATGCAACGATCATCGGGGATGGCCGCCGCAGCTCGCTTGAAGGCGCGGCTTGGGCAAACGCCGTCACCGGCAAAGCCATGGGCATGGACGACAGCCACCGCGGCGCCGGGCATGTCGCCTCGGAATTGGTTCCCGTCGCCCTAGCGCTCGGCGAAGCTTATCATCTCAGTGGCGAGCAAATCATTACCGCGCTGGCTGTTGGCTATGACGTTATGGAGATGATTCAGGTCGCAGTTGATGAGTGGCAGCGCGAGCGCGGGCATGACCACAAAGGGCAAGCCGGCACGATGGCCAGCGCCGCGACTGCAGCAGTCGCCATGGGATTATCCGCGGAGAAAATTGCCCATGCGATCGCATTGTCGATGGACATGGCATGTGGCACAGAGCAATATGTCTACGATGCGGGCGCCTGCGATACGAAAGATCTGCTGGCTGCCTACGGCGCGCAAAACGGCATCGCCAGCGCCAAAATGGCGGAGTTTGGCTTCCGCGGTCCCCCCGGCGCGCTCGATGGCGAGTACGGATATTTCCACGCCTTTGGTCCCGGCTATGATCCCGCATACCTCGATCAGCTCGATGGCGAGGCACTGGCGCGCACCGGCTTCAAGCCACACGCCGGCTGCCGCCACGTACATTCCTGCGTTGATGCGACGCAAGCGCTTCTGCAAGCCGGGCAACCCGATCTCGATAGAATCACCGCCATCGAAATCGATACCTATCACGAAGCGATCACGCCCTCTTTCCGCATCAACTATGAGCCGCAAACTCTAGGACAAGCCTCATTCAGCCTGCCGGTGACTGCCGCCGTCATCTTGACCCGCGGAAGTTGGTTCTCGGAAGACATCGCCACCTACAACGAGCCGACCCAGCAGCGGCTGCGGCATCTGGTAAAGGTCGGCTTGGACGAAGCGATTCAAGCTGAGCATCCGGGGAAGAATGGCTGCGAAATCCGAATCCAGACCGATGATGGCCAACACTATCGCGGGCGCGTCGAACACGCGAAGGGCGAGCCGGAAAATATGCTGACCGATGCGGAATTCGAAGCCAAGTTCCGCCACATGGCCGGCGACATTCTGCCAGAAGGGCGGGTTGCTGAACTGTTGGAGTGCATTGGTCGCCTGGAACAGCTTGAAGATGTCGGCGAGCTCGTGCAGCTCACAATTCCGCAAAGCGAGATGGTGCTAAGTTGACCGCTTGCGCCAAACCAAGCTCCCCTTTCTCTATACGGGATGCCCAGCATAGAGCTGGCGGGAGCGGGGCCGGGAGATGGGAGTCTCCATGAAAATCACCGGCATCAGTTCAACCATCGTCAACATCTCGCGCAGCCGTGACTTGGCAACAGCCTACGGAATCTCAAGCGGGACCGATACTGTGATTGTGCAAATGCGCACCGACGACGGCATCACCGGCATCGGCCAAACCGTCTCGCCCGGCGCCTGGGGCGGGGATACCGTCGAGACGATTAAGCACCACATCGACGACCGCCTGGCGCCTGTGTTGATCGGCGAAGACCCCTTCAACATCGAAGGCAATCATCAGCGCATGTTTCAAGCGCATCGCACCGCCGCCAACGCCCGCACGGCGCTCGACTTCGCGCTATGGGATATCAAGGGCAAAGCGCTCGGCTTGCCAGTATACGAATTGCTGGGCGGCGCCTGCATGCCCGGCGCTGTCTGCCATGGCTTCGTCGAGCGAGAAGAGCCGCAAGCCATGGCGGCGCGCATTCAAGAAATGACCGCGGCCGACGGCTGGACCTGGTTCAAGACCAAGATCGGTTTCACCGTCGCCGAAGATTTCGCCTGGTACCGTCAACTGCGTGATTTGGTCGGCGATGAGATTCGATTTCAGCTTGACGGCAATATGGGGTATACTCTCGGCGATGCCGTGCAAGCGCTGACCGCATTGGAACGGCTGGGCGGCGTTGCGCTATTTGAGCAGCCGGTGCGTTATCTCGATGAGATGGCGCATTTGGCGGCGCGCTTGGAGACGCCCATCCAAGCCGACGAATCGACCGGTGGCGGCCCGCGCAGCGTCTACGAAATCGCGAAGGAAGGAGCGGCGCATGTCCTACATTACAAGATTCACCGCTATGGCGGTTTGCTGCCCTGCCAGCGCATGTCGGCAATCGCCGAAGCCGCCGGTCTGGAGGTTTCGGTGGCGCCATATTTCGATGTCATCGCCGCCGCCGCCGCGCACCTCGCCGCCGCCACGCCCATCGCCAGGTGGCCCGCCGGCTTCTCCGATATGACCGATTCGATTCTGGCCGAGCCGTACGAACCCGATGGCCAGATTCTCAAGCCGCCGCCGGGTCCTGGCCTGGGGGTCGCGATTGATGAGGACAAGCTCGCTTACTTCGCCGCCCAACGGTGAAACCTTTAGCGAGAGTTCACAAGCAAAAGGGGAATAAGGAGGTACATATAGCCAATTAGCGCGCAAGAATCGTCTGGTAATATTTTTTACGCTAACACAGAAGGAGATAACCGTGAAAACAGCAAGACTAATTCTACTCGTTAGCCTCGTCGCTCTCATCGGCGCCTTGGCATTTGTCCCGGCAACGGCGCAGGACGACATGTCCGAATTCGTCTTTGCCCATAGCGGGCCCATCCGCTCAATGGATGCGCACTCCCACTGGTTCATCTCGAGCCACTGGCTGACCAACTTGCTCTACGACTGTCTTATCTGGCGCGCCCCAGAAGGCGGAGGCTATGTGCCGCAAGCCGCTCACAGCTGGGAGTTGCTCGACGACACCACCTGGCGTTTCCACCTGCGCGAAGGCGCCACCTTCCATAATGGCGAACCTCTCGACGCGGCAGCCGTCAAATGGAATATCGACCGCGTGCGCGTGGAAATTGACCCGCAGATCCCGCTCTGGCTGCAATGGCGCTTCGTCAAAGACACGATCGTCGTTGATGACCTTACCATCGATATCACTACCGAAGAGCCACACGCCTACTTCGAAAACGATGTCAGCTTCAATGGCTGTGAGTTGCTGCCGCCGAAGTACTTCGAGGAAGTCGGCCAAGAAGAGTTCATCCGCAATCCAGTGGGTTCCGGCCCCTACAAGCTGGCTGAATTCACCGAAAACGACCGCTATGTATTTGAGGCTTGGGACGACTATCACAGCGGCCGCCCCGAAGTTGACCGCGTCATCTATCAGGTGATACCTGAAGCTTCGGCGCAAGTGGCCGCCTTGTTGGCCGGCCAAGTCGACTTGATCGCGTCCGTACCCGTGCCCGACCGAGAAAGGATTGAGCAGACGGAAGGCATCAGCCTGCTGTCCGAGACGCGCAACCGCATGCACCATCTCCGCGTTCGCACCCAAGCCGAAACCGGCGCTATGTCCGAGACCTACGACGGCTATCAGCCAGCGACCATGGACAGCAACGTGCGCTGGGCGATCACCCATGCCCTGGACCGTCATCTGCTGGCGGAGGTGCAAGGCGCGGCCGAGGGCCGTTTGGCTCGCGTCTGTTCTTACCATCCGGAAGGCTACGCTGAAAGATACGCCGATCCAGACGTGATTTCAGACTGGTACAACCCGGACTTGGCGCGCGAATATCTGGCGAAAGCTGGCTATGCGGAAGGCGAAGGTCCCACCGTCTACTTCGACACCATGAACAACAGAGACGGCAATGAAAAAGAAGTCGCCGAAGTCGTCAAGATTATGCTGGAAGAAGTTGGCTTCACCGTGGACTTGACCGTCCGTGATACCGCCGCCCATTTCAGCGAGATTTCCACCCCCGGCAACAATCGCGATATCATGATGACTTCGCTCGGCTGCTCGGTTGGCTTGCTGCCACTGTTCTATCAATGCTCTTGGGAGGCGCCCCGCTACCGAGCCTGTGATGCGGAATGGGACGAGATCGCCCAATCCATCTTGACCACGCACGATTTCGACGAACGCCTGGCGCTCTGGGGGCAGTGGTGGGAACACTACATGGAATACCAAGGCACCGTCACCCTCTACGAGATGACCACAATAGCGGCGATGAACACGGCTGAATTCGATTTCACGCTGCGCAAAGACGGCTGGATGACCTTCCGCGATCTCAAACTCGCGGGCGACATGTAATCCAACCGTGCCGTTGCCCGCTGCCAAACTGGCCTAGCGGGTGGAAAAGTCCCTCCCTCTTTATGGGGGAGGGATATAGGCTGGGGGTTTCAGAGGAAACATGCGCGAATTCATCGTCACACGCTTCTTCCAACTAATCGTGACCATGTTCATTGTCTCGCTGCTGGTCTTTCTGATGATACGTCTGCGTGGCGATCCCATTTCTATCATGGCGCCACCTATCTTTAATGAAGAACAGATCCAGGCTTTGCGAGCCGCTTGGGGCTTCGACAAACCAGTTCTGGAACAATACGCCATATTCTTGCGCAAAGCAGTTACGGGCGACTTCGGCACTTCATTCTTTGCCCGGCGTCCAGCCATGGAAGTTGTGATTGAGCGCTTGGGCTATTCCTGGCTGCTAGCGGCCGTTGCATCCCTGATCGGATTGACCATCGCTGTCCCGCTGGGCATACTCTCCGCCTTGAAACGCAACAGCCTGCTCGATTTCGTCAGCACCGCCCTGGCCTCTCTGGGTACCGCCATGCCCAGCTTTTGGCTCGGTCTAATGTTGATTATCATTTTCTCGGTTTACCTACGCATTCTTCCCTCATTTGGCGCCCTGGAACCCCAAGCCATCATCATGCCTTCCTCCACGCTCGGCGTCGGTATGGCAGCGCGCCTGTCCCGCCTTACCCGATCAGCGATGCTGGAAGTGCTGAATCAAGATTACGTACGAACAGCCCACAGCAAAGGCTTGCAAAGCAGACAGGTCGTTCTGCGACATGCCCTCCGCAACGCCCTGATACCTGTGGTGACCGTCTTTGGCTTGCAGCTCGGCTGGCTGCTGGGCGGCTCGGTTGTCGTTGAAAGCGTCTTCGCCTGGCCCGGGCTGGGGAGACTGATGGTCGAGTCTATAAACGTCCGCGATACGACGGTGGTTCAAGCGGGTTTGTTCTGGTTCTCGCTCTCATTCATACTGATAAATTACGCGCTCGATGCTTTCTATATGATCATTGACCCGCGGATCCGAATCGGCTAAAACGCAAGCATGGATACCATGGAAGCTGGAAAAGCCTCGCCCGAATACATATCGACCCTGCCGCCGCAGCGCAGCCTGTTCACGCGGGTCACTTCAGCGCTCTTCCGCAGTCCCATTGGCATTGCCGGCACCGCCATCGTCGGCTTCGTTCTAGTGCTCGCCCTAATCGGCCCACAGATTTCCCCGCACGAGGCGGTTGGCCACAATCTGCGCGCCCGTTTCAAACCACCCGGATATAGCGACAGCGCCGGCTTCTACGCGCTGGGGACCGACCAATTGGGTCGCGATATCCTCAGCCGCATCATCGCTGGCAGCCGCGTTTCTGTGCTGGTCGGCATCGTCTCCGTTCTAATCGCAGGCACCATCGGCGTGACTTACGGTCTGGTGAGCGGTTTTGTTGGCGGACTTGTCGATACAGTGCTGATGCGCATCGTCGACGCCCTGCTGAGCATTCCCTTCATCGTCTTGGTCGTGGCCATCTCCGGCGTCGTGGGCGCTGGATTAGGCACCTTGATTCTCATCCTCGGCTGCACCGGCTGGGTGACATACGCGCGTGTCATCCGCAGCGAAGTGCTCAAAGCGCGCGAAATGGAATATGTAGTTGCCGCCTACGCGATCGGCCAAAGCCGACCTTTAGTTATGCTGCGCCATGTCCTGCCGAATGTGATCTCCTCGGCTATCGTCTTAGCCGCCGTTCAAGTCGCGGTGACGATCCTCGCGGAATCATCTTTGAGCTTCCTTGGCCTGGGCGTGAAAACACCAACCGTCACCTGGGGGCTGATGCTGGCTGACGGCAAAGCCTACATTAACAGCGCCTGGTGGATGACCTTTTACCCCGGCATCGCCATCACAGTTACTGTTCTGGGCGTCGTCTTCCTGGGTGATTGGCTGCGCGATTTTCTCGATCCCAATATCCGCGCCCGCGCCTAGCCAGCGCACAGACCCAGAATGCGAGGTCTCAACGTGGATGACACAAATACCAGAGGATTCCGCATCCCGCGGTCTCGAACATTCGAAACGCACCAAGCGCTTAGCGGCAAATTCATGGCCGCCATTGAACCGCTCGTAGTCAACACCTATAGCCACTCCTCCCAAGTTCGGTCGCAGCTGGAGACCGAATTCGCCGCCGAGATGGATGCGAAATATGCCGTCGCCGTCGGCTCCGGCACCATCGCTCTCTTCCTCGCGATGCGCGCTTGCGGCATCGGCAGCGGGGATGAAGTCATCACGATAGCCAACTCCGATATCTCCACCACCGCCGCCGTCACCAATTGTGGCGCCCGACCCGTGCTCTGTGATGTCTTGCAAACGGACTATACGATCGATACCGATCAGGTCGAAGCGCTGATCACCAGCAATACCCGTGCTATCCTCCCCGTCGACCTGCACGGTCATCCAGCAAACGTGAAAGCGCTGCGTCCACTGGCAAATCATTACGGTCTCAAGATCATCGAAGACGCCGCGCTCGCCACCGGTGCATACGATTATGGCCGTCCCGTCGGCGCATTCGCCGATGCAGCCGCCTTTAGCCTGGCGCCATTCAAACCATTTGGCAGCGCTGGCAACGGAGGCCTGGTCATCACCAGCGATGAAGAGATCTACCGGAATCTGTGCTTACTGGCCGATTACGGCCATGCGCCCCGCGGACCCAATCAACCCGCCGCCTACCAAAATTACATCACCGAGGGCTACAACGTACCATTGGACGCCTTGCAAGCCGCCATATTGCTGGTCAAGCTGCCATACCTCAAAGAGTGGACCGCCAAGCGCCGCGCCATTGGGGAAGCGCTCGAAGCCGGCTTGGCTGGCACATCAGCGCGAACGCCACAGCTCCGCCCCGATTCCGCGCCCACCTTCCGCTCCTATACAATCCGCGTCGACCACCAGCTGAAAGTCCATCAAGAACTGCGCCAAGCCGGCATCGAAGCCGTCATCCACTACGCCCCGCCCATTCACCATTACACTGTCTACGCGCCACAGGGTTTGCCCGGCGCCGATAATCTGCCCGTGACCGAAAAGCTCGCCCGCCAAATCGTCAACCTGCCGGTCTCACCCGAGCTAACAGCCGATGAGGTAAACTACATGATCGAGACAACGACGAAGCTCTTGCAAGACTTGTAGGGACGAGCCGGCGGCTCGCCCGTACGCACAGAATATTTCTCGCCCCTACGCATAGAATATTTCTCGCCCGTACACACAGAATATATGGGACAATCTTATGAACCTGCTCGAACAAATCACCGACTACAGCCTCAAGCTCCAACTTGATGACATCCCCGCGGACGCCCTCGATCTGGCGAAGACGCTCGTCTTTGATTCGATCGGCGCCGGCTTGGGCGGCTATCAGCGCGATCTGGGGCAGAAAGCCCTGCGCTATGCCAGCGCGATGATGGCCGGCGATGAGGCGACCATTCTGGGCGCGGGGGAGCGCGCGTCGCTGGAAGGCGCCGCCTTCGCCAACGGCGTCATGGTCAAGATCCTCGGCATGGACGACTCGCATCGCTCCGCCGGCCATATCGCCTCGCAGGTCGTCCCCGTTGTCCTGGCGGTCGGCGAAGCCTATCGCAGCGCCGGCGCTGATATGCTGATCGCCATCGTCGCCGCCTATGATTTCGCCGTCCGCGTCGGCCGTCAGGTACGCCCGATGCAGCGCGCCCGCGGCCTCGATCTGAAAGGCACCCTCGGCGCCATATCGGCCGCTCTTGCCGCTGCCCGCTGCGCCGGCTTCGATCGAGAGCGCACAATCAACGCCATCGCCCTCGCCGCCGATCTCGCTTCGGGCACGGAGCAGTATGTCTACGAAGGCGGCCTCTGCGATACCAAAGACCTGATTGCCGGTTTCGCCGCCCGCAACGCTGTCTTCGCCCTGCGCCTGGCGGAAGCCGGGTTCTACGGTCCGCGCGGCGCCCTCGATGGCGATTACGGCTTCTTCAGCGCTTTCGGCGACGGCTTCGACCCCGATACCTTCGCTGACCTCGGGGGTAACTTCGCCATCCTCGGCACCGGCTTCAAGCCACATGGCGGCTGCCGCCACACGCATCAAGCCATTGACGCCGTGCAAGCGATCCAGGCCGAAGGCCCGTTGGATACCAGCGAAATCGAGCGCATCCAGCTGCAAACCTACGCTTACGCCACCCGCCCAATCTTCCGCGTCGATCCCAATCCGCCATCACGCGAGGTGGCCGGCTTGAGCATCCGCGTCTCGACCGCCGTCGCCCTCAAGCAGGGCAGCGCCTGGAGGCAGGACTTCGCCGCCTGGGACGATCCCGAAGTGCGCCGCCTGCGCAATCTCATCGATGTCGAAGTTGATGATGAAATCGAGGCGCGCTATCCCGAATTGAATGGCTGCCGCTTGCGGATTGCGCTGAGGGATGGCACAGCGCGCGAAGCCTATATCCCGAACATGAAAGGCGAGCCCGAATTCCGCATGACCGACGGCGAAATGCGCCGGAAATTCAGCGTGCTCAACGGCGAACTCTTGCCGCAAGCGCAAGCCGATCGCATCTATGCAATCTGCAACAATCTGGAATCACTTGAGCATATCGACGCGTTGACGGCGCTTTGCCGGGCGCCCGATGCGGTGTTCGCCTAGCGCTCCCGGCTAAGAATATAACAGCCTGTCTCGCTGCCCTGCGCGAAGCCGCTGACGATATAACCCGCCGCCAAGAGATCGGTCATCGCCTGGCGCAGGCAAAGCTGCCATTGCCTTGCGCGTTTAATGTCCCGCCGCTTCAATTCGGCGATACAGAGCGGAATCTCAATGCTGTAGCGCCCCCCATCGGGCGCCGTTTCCCGTATGTGGCGGGTCGCGCCCTCCGGATCTACATAGAGCAATTTGCGCAGATCCGACAGGTCTTGCTCATCCGAGCGATGCGCGCCGGCAGCCATCTCATGCACATGGGGCGCGTCAAGCTGCCACTGGGCTTCGAGGCGGTCGCTGGCCAAACCGGCGTTGATGCCATCTTGCATATCGCCATAGTGATTGACGGAGTAGGCCCCGGCAATTACGCCCAGCCGATTGAAGTTGAAGTTGGCGTTGCCGCATTGCAGCGGGTCGAATGTCCAGGCCATCCAGCGATAACCGCGCGACAGCGCCCAATCGCGCTGCGCCTGCTTGAGCAGGAAGCCGACGCCCGCGCGCTGAAAACAGGGGTGGACGCCCGCCATGTGCGACCAGAGCCAATGCTCGCCCGCGCGCGGCGCCGCGAAACCGAAACAGAAACCCACCAGCCGCCCCTGCGCCACCGCCCCGAAGACTGCCCCGCCGCTATGCACAATGGCCCGCAGCGTATGCGGCGAGGCGACCTCCGTGTCTTCCATCCCCCAGACCGCCTTCTGCAATTCCACGGTGGCGGACAGATCGTCCATGCTCTGAAGTTCGCTGATGACGATGTTCTCGGCCATAATCCAGGACAGAGTCGAAACCGAAGTACCCCATGATAACCCGCATGTCAATTGATGGCAAAGCGAAATCCGTAAGGGCGAGGGGCGGTCAGTGTCTGCGCGACCCTTGTCTCGCTCTCCCAATCCAACCAACCCTATTTTACAATCCTGTGTCCCCCGACTTATAATCGGGCAGCATACGACGCAAGTAACCGGCATACGCACAAGCGCGGCGTCCGAAACCGCGTGAGAAAGGAAGCGACGATTTGACACAGCGCAAACTCTGCGCATCCGTCCTTGATGCCATCGGCGACACGCCGCTGGTGGAGCTAAGCCGCATCACCGCCGGCTATGAGGGACGCGTCTTCGCCAAGCTCGAATACTTTAATCCGGGTTACTCAAAAAAGGACCGCATCGCCCGGCAAATGATCGAAGATGCCGAGCGGGCCGGCGCCCTGAAGCCCGGCGACACCGTCGTCGAGTTGACCAGCGGCAATACCGGCACAGGCTTGGCAATCGTTTGCGCCGCCAAGGGCTATCGCTTTGTCTCCGTGATGTCCCGCGGCAACTCGGTCGAACGGGCGCGCATGATGAAGGCGCTGGGCGCGGAAGTGCTGCTCGTCGATCAATGCCATGATTCGACGCCGGGCGAAGTCACCGGCGCGGACCTGGCTCGCGTCGAAGAAAAAGCCAGGGAAATCGCCCGCCAGCGCCGCGCCTTTCGCGCCGACCAGTTTCAACTGCCGGGCAACGCGCGCGCCCATTATTGTCATACCGCCCCTGAAATCATGCGCCAATCGGGCGGCATCGACGCCTTCTGCGATTTCGTCGGCAGCGGCGGGTCTTTCGCCGGTTGCGCGCAATACTTCAAAGAGAGCGACCCGGCGATACGATGCTATGTCGTCGAACCGGAAGGCGCGGCCGCCATCGCCGGCGGGCCGGTCACGCATGCCAAGCACAGAATCCAGGGCGGCGGCTACGCCATGCCCGAGCTGGCGCAGATTGATCGCGCGCTGATCGACGGGTTCCTGCAAGTCAGCAATACCGACGCCCTTGAAATGACACGCCGCTTGGCGAAGGAAGAAGGGCTCTTCGCCGGCATCTCATCAGGCGCCAACCTCGCCGCCGCCCTGCAACTCCTGCGGGGCGCGCATCATGGCGAGCGCATCGCTATCCTGCTCTCCGACTCCGGCTTGAAGTATCTTAGTACCGATCTCTGGGCATAAATCATGAGCGAACAAGGCCTGCAGGACGACATCGTACGCTGGATCCGCCAAAACCACGAATCACTCTCGCCGAGCCAGCAAAAGGTCGCCGAATTCTTGCTCAAGGGCGGCATTGATGTGATTCACTTGACTATCACAGAAATCGCTGATGCCGTCGGCGTCAATTCATCAACCGTCGTGCGCACGGCCCAAGCCCTCGGTTTCGAAGGCTTCCCGGAGCTGCAATCGGTGTTGCGCAGTCAATTCCTCAACCAGGCCAAGATCGCCCAGCGCATGCAGATCGGCTCGCAAAAGCTGCTGGAAGACCTCTCGACCGGCGACCACGAGAACGCCCATCTCTTCAACACCGTGCTGCGCGATGGAGTGCAAAACCTGCTTGACCTGCCGCAGCATGTGCCGGTGCGCATCTTTGACCGCGCTATCGACATGATTGACCAGGCCGGTCATGTTTATATCATCGGCTTGGGCACGTCCTTCCCGCTGGCGCTCAATTTCGGCAATGTACTCCGCTATATCCGCCCCGATACCACCGTGCTCACGCCAGGCATCGATCCCATTCCAGCCCAGTTAACCCCGCTTAAAGAAGATGATCTGATCTTTTCGCTCTGTTTCGCCCGCTATACCCGCGAGACGCTGACCGTGATGGAGGTCGGCAAAGAGCGCGGCGCATCCGTGCTCACCGTCACCGACAGCCACGTTTCGCCAGCCGCCACCCGCTCCGATCTCGCGCTGATCGTGCCCTTCCGCCTCCGCCTCTACAGCAATTCGGTCGCCCTCTTCGCCCTGCTTGACGCCATCCTCGGCGCCCTCTCCCTGCGTTATCCGGAGAAGACGCGCGAACGCCTTGAACGCCTCGAAGAGCTCTATCAGCAGTTCAACCTGCTGACGCTCGACGATGACTAATCGGCCCATAACCGTCGGGGCGGACGGTCACTCGCCGATCCGAAATAATGCAGGAGGTCGCCCGACCATGGCTTGCCAGCCCGCCGCCACACTTAAGCCCGCACATTCGGGTCGAGGGCGTCGCGCAGCGCATCGCCGATGATGTTCAATATCAAGACCACCAGCGTAATCGTCATGCCGGGAAACACGGCGATCCACCACTGCGTCCGCAGATAATTGCGCCCGTCGGCCAGCATCGCCCCCCACTCCGGCGTCGGCGGCCGCACGCCCAAGCCGAGGAAGCTCAAGCTCGCGCCGGCTACAATCGCGCCGGAAACGCCCAGCGTCGTCAAGACGATCATGGGGCCCAAGACGCCGGGCAGAATGTGAAAGAACATGATGCGCAGCGAACCCGCCCCCATGCTGCGCGCCGCCATCACGTACTCCATCTCGCGTATGGACAGCGTGACGCCGCGAATCAAGCGTGAAAATGTCGGCAGCGAGAAAAAGGCGATCGCGATAATGACGTTGTTGATGTTTGAGCCCAGAAGGCTCACCAGCCAGATGGCCAGGATCAAGCCGGGAAAAGCCAGAATCAAATCCATCACGCGCATGATGGCGTTGTCGGCTATGCCGCCGAAGAAACCGGCGAGCAGACCTAGGGGCGTGCTGATGATGACAGCCAGCCCCACAGACAAGAAACCGACCTGCAGCGAAACGCGCCCGCCGTAAAGCACGCGGCTCATGATATCCCGGCCCAGCTTGTCCGTGCCAAAGGGATGCAGCAGGGACGGCGCCTGATTGCGCTCCGGCGTGTTCTTTTGCAGCGGGTCGTAAGGCGTCACCTGCGGCGCGAACAGAATCGCCAGCAGCAGCAGTAGAAGGCAGCAGAGCCCGGCAAGCGCAACCCGATTTCGCACAAACTTCAGCAGCACCAGTTGGTACAGGCCGGCCGGCGCCGACTGTTTCGTTATCAATCGATCGCTAGGCATAGCGTATCCGCGGATCGACAAAAGCGTAGATGATGTCGACGAGCAAGTTGACAAAAACGAAGGAGGCCGCCACCAGGATCACCGCGCCTTGAATCATCGGATAATCGCGATTGCTGATGGCGTCGATGGCCAGGCGCCCGACGCCGGGCAAGCCGAAGATGCTTTCGGTGATGACAGCGCCGCCGAGCAAGCCGCCCACCGACAGCCCCACGACCGTGATCACCGGAATCAACGTATTGCGCAGCGCATGACGCAGGAGCACTTGCCGCTGCGCCAAGCCCTTCGACCGCGCCGTCCGAACATAATCGGTGCTGAGCACTTCAATCATGCTCGAACGCGTCAAACGGGCGATCAGCGCGCTCTGGCCCACGGCCAGCGTCGTCACCGGCAGGACAAAATGCCGCCAGGTGCCCGCCCCCTGCACCGGCAGCAGGCGCAAACCCACCGAAAAGATCAGAATCAGCATCAGCCCCAGCCAGAATGTCGGGATGGAGAAGAAAAACACCGTCAGCACAATGCCGAAGTTATCGACCCAGGTCCGCTGATAAATCGCGGTGATGATGCCGATCAGCAGGCCGATCGCCGTGCCGACCGTCACGCTGAGGAAGGTGAGCGTCACCGTGAAGGGGAAGGCTTTGGCGATCACGCCCATGACCGGCTCGCGAAACTTGACCGAGCGGCCCAGGTCCCCCTGCGCGAAGTTGCCAAGAAAGATGAAATACTGCTCAAGTACGGGTCTGTCGAAACCCAGCTTGCGGCGGATCAGCTCGATTTGATCCGGCGACGCCCGATCGCCCGCCATGATCTGGGCCGGGTCGCCCGGCAGCGCCACGCGCAGCATGACAAAGACCACCGTCGTCACCGCCAGGATCAAGGGAAATGCAATCGCGATCCGCCGCAGAATGTACTGGCTCATGGGGCTGTTTTACCCCCTCTAAACCTCCCCCCATCGCAATGGGGGGAGACTTTGCAAGCCGGGCGCGTGCCTTCCCGCTGCGCACGCAACCATGCGATGGCTGAATCCGCCTTATCATCCAAGCTCGACATTGGCGCTCCCCCTCCCTGTTGCTTCGGGGAGGGGGCCGGGGGGAGGGGTTGGACTCCCTACTCCACCTCAAAATACGCGTTCCAATACAGGAAGCTCGTATCCGGATGGATGCGCCAGCCCATCAGCTCTTTGCGCACGCCCGTCAGCGCCGGCGGCACCGCCAGATAAACCCAGGGCGACGCGTCAATGATGTACTGGCTCACCGCCGTCACCGCCTCATAACGCAGGTCCGGGTCCAGCTGCGAATCCGCCGCGACGAGCAAGTCCGTCAATTCATCGGTCGAGAACCAGGCGCGGTTGCTGCCGCCTTTCCGTTCCGGATCGAAGAAGTAAGTCAAAATGCTGGGATCCTGGTAGCCGTAGAGCAGCAGGAAGAGATCGTGCTCGCCCGTGGTCGTCAGGTCGATCAAGGCCGAGAATTCCAGCACATCAATCTGCAGGGGAATGCCGACCGCGCGCCATTGCGCCTCCAGCACCTCCGCCTGCCGCAGCCACTCATCGGGCGAGGCCGTCGCCAGGGGCACGGTCCAATCCTCCCCGTCCGGGTCTTCGCGCAAGCCATCGCCATCGGCATCGACATAACCGAGCTCGTCCAGCATCGCGCCGGCTTTCTCGGGGTCAAAGCTGGGCGCAATCGCGTTCAAATCGGGATTGTGGCCCCAGATGGTCGGCGGCAGCGGCTGATAAAGCGGTTCCGCCAGATCGTCCCAAGCCAGCGTGACGAACTCCTGCCGATCGGTGGCGTAGGCGAAGGCCTTGCGCAGGTCCGGATTCGTCCAGGGGTCCTTCGATGTGTTGAAGCCGACATAGCGGATCTGGCTCAACTGGGCCACGTGCACATCGATATCCGGGTTCGCTTCCGTGTCCGCCAGGTTCTGCGTCGGGATGCCGGCCAGGGAAATTTCGCCCGTCTCCAATGCAGCCAGAACCGTCTGCTCCTCGCCGATGAAGAGAATCTGCAGCTCGTCCAGGAAGACCGGCCCCGCATGATCGTACAATTCGGGCGGCGCCCAGGTGAAATCGGGATTGCGCTCGAACAGGGCATAATTGTCCGTCACCAGTTCTTTCAGGATGAAGGGCCCGCCACCGACGGGGTTGGTGCCGAAGTCGTCGGGTCCGATTGCTTCATAAGCGCTCGGCGATACGATCTCCAGGCCCGCCAGCACGAAGAACAGCGGCGCATGCGGCGAGTTCATGTGCATCGTGAAGCTGAAATCGTCATGGACCTCGATGCTGTCCAGCAGCGTTATGAGAGCGCGCCCGGTCGAAGCGGTCGATTCGGGATCGGCATACTTCTCCAGGTTCCACTTCAGCGCCGCCGCGTCGATCGGCGTGCCATCGGTGAAGGTGGCGTAGTCGATCAGATTGATCGTCAGCGCCTTGGAATCCTCCGACACTTCCCAACTGTCCGCCAGGTAGCCGACATAGCTCATATCCAAAGCGCGCGAGAACAGGGTTGGATAGAGGGCATAATGCGGCCAGCTATGCCAGGACGATACGAAGGGATCGAAAGAGGTATTGGAATTGGCGTCGGCAACCACCAGGCGCCCGCCCTTGCCTGCCATCATGTCGTCCTGGACCAGCGCCATGCCGCCCAACACAGCCATCACCGCCATAAGCAGCAGCAAAATTACCGCTCTTGATTTGTACACGTCTGAATCCTCCTAATCAATTGGAAAAGAACAAAGCGAACGCTGCCCGCCAATTGTCGATAGGCCCTCCCCTCCATCGCTCAACGCGCGTCGGCAAACTCGTCGTAAACGGCGCGGCCGATATCGCCCATCGCCGATTCCACGACGAAGACTCGCTGATGATGCGCCGCCGGCAGATTCCAATACGTCGCTTCATTCCATTCCGTGAACAGGGTCAGTATCACATGATTGTCGTCGCTGATGCGGATAATACCGCAGTCGTTGCGGATGCCGCCAATGGTGCCCGTCTTGTGCGCCACCTTCGTGCCCAGCGGCAGAAAGCGCGACAGCCGCACATTGAATTGCTGCTTGAACAGAATATCCAGCGCGACTTGCCTGATATCCTCCGGGAACAGGTCGCCGAAGATCAGATGCAGCAGTTCATTCATCGCATTGGCGCTGCTGACGTTATTCTCCGGCCCCTTGCTGAAGGCCAGGCCATCGCGCAATATATCGTTCTCGGTCGTCCACCTCGCCAATTCTTCGCGCGGCAGATCGGCCACTTCGGACGGAAACATGTGCCGCAGCAGATCTTTGCAATTCAGCTTGAAGAATATGTCGGTCAGCCCGAGCGCATGCATGGCGCCTTCGATAACCGGCGGCCCGCCGAGATGCTCCACCACGATGTCGGTCGCCGTGTTGTCGCTGATGATGATCATCAAGGTCAGCAGGTCGCGCAGGGTCGGCTGCAAGCCGCTCTCGAAATAAGGCAGGATGCCGCTGCCCAGGCTCTTGTCCCCATCGGTCAGCGCGATTCGCTCATCAAGGCTGATCAATCCGTCGGCAAGCTGCCGGCAGGCTGTCGCCAAAATGGGAATCTTGAATGTGCTCGCCATCGGGAAGGGCGCATCGCCGTTGACATCCAGCCTGGCGCCCGATTCGATATGCCAGACGGCGACGCCGGCGTCTATGTCCACATCACGGATGGTTGACTTGATTTTGTCGCTGAGCTTCATGCCGCCCCGCCCTTTCCATTAGGGAGCCTTGCAATTCGTGAATATGAAACGAGGCAAGGCGCTGACAATTTCCCCTGCGCCCTCTGTGCTGCCTCTTTTCCTCTTATTTAATGACCTGCCAAATTCCATCTGCAATCATAGCGAAATTTGTAGGGGCGAGACTTGTCTCGCCCTAAAGCCCGCACTATCACAAACACGGGCGTTTCGGCGCCGCGACATAGGTCGCGTAGACACTGACCGCCGACACAGCGGGTCAAACGCGCCTACAGATTCCCATTTCCCGAGTTCGTAATTTTGTGCGAGCCGAGTTGTCGCTCGCGAGAGGCTGTGGTGAAATATGAACGGCGCGCAAGAAAAGGCGATACGCAACAACTTCAAGACGCCCTCCTATAGGGATACTTCTCGAGCCAACGCTGTTTCGCTTCTTCGAGCCGGTCGCGCTGAACCTCGACGCCGATGCCGCAGCCGTCGGGGACCGTCAGGGTGCTGCCCGCGCCCAAGACAAAGGGCGGCTCGCTGATATCCGCCGCGAAATAACGATCAGTCGCTGAAATATCCGATGGCAGATTCACGGCGGGCAAGGCAGCGAAGGCGATGTTGGCCGCCCGCCCCACACCGGTCTCCAGCATGCCGCCGATCCATAAAGGCAGATCATGCTCGGCGCAAATGCGATAGATCTCCAGCGACTCGCTGAAGCCGCCCACCCGCGCCGGCTTTAGATTGAGGATGCCCAAGGCGCCCACCTGCAGCGCGATTCTCAGATCACTTGCCGACTTGACACTCTCGTCGAGGCAGATGCGCGTTTTCAAGCGCTTCTGCAGCTGACCGTGCTGATAGATGTCGTCATAAGACAGCGGCTGCTCAATCATCAGCAGGTCGAATTGATCCAGTTCAGTCAGGCGCTCGGCGTCGGCCGGCTCATAATCGCTGTTGGCGTCCAACATCAAGAGGATGTCAGGGAACTCGGCGCGCACAGCCCGCGCCACTTCCAGATCCCAGCCGCGCTTGATCTTGAGCTTGATGCGCCCGTAGCCTTGCTGCAGCCGAGCCCGCGCCGCTTCAACCGTCGCTTCCAGGGATGGCTGAATGCCGATGCTGACGCCGACCGTCGCCCGCCCTTCGGATTCATGCCCGGCGGGGGCATAATGCGCGAAGCAATCCGTCAGCCGCATCGCATTCGTCCGCGCGAAGGCATCCCAAACCGCCGCTTCCAAACCGGCCCGCGTGTGCTGATTGCCGCGAAAGCGCTTGATCAAGGCGGGAAACGCGCGCGGATCGCTGACGGATGCGCCAACTGCCGCCGGCGCCATGAACTCCTTCAGCATGTGCACAGCCGTCTCCGCCGTCTCATGGCCATAGCCGGGCCATAACTCGATCGAGCATTCCCCCCAGCCGACGGCGCCGGCATCGGTCGTCAATTCCACCAGCACGGCCACCTTGTCCGTCTCGGCGCCGAAGCTCGTTTCAAATGGCGTCAGATATGGCAAAAGCACGGTATGGAGGTCAATAGATCGTATGGTAAACGCGCGCATGTCGGCTCCCTCCGTTTGCGGAAGTGGCGCAGCCGCTAAGCTGAGCCGCGCTGATTATAACAACAAGACTTGCCTGCGCAACATCCGCCGCAAAATTTCTTGCGCCGGCGCCTGGAAACGTCTATATTCTGGAAAATGCCAACTGCAGGAGCCGTTCCCATGCGCGTGTTCGCCGGCGGCATCGAAACCGAGACCAACACCTTTTCGCCCATGCCCACCGGCCTGGCGGATTTTGAGGTCATCCGCGCAGCCGAACTCGAAGGGGAGGCCGATCTCGCTGGCTTTGGCGGACCCTTCAATATCTTCCGCCGCCGCTGCCAGGAACGCGGCTGGGACTACATCTTCAGCCTCTACGCCTTCGCCCAGCCAGCCGGCAGGACCGTGCGCGCCGTCTACGAAAGCCTGCGAGACGAGCTGCTTGCCGCCTTGCGCGCGGCCATGCCGGTCGATATCGTCCTGCTGCCCCTGCATGGCGCCATGGTGGCGCAGGGTTACGACGACTGCGAAACTGACATCGTCACGCGCGTCCGCGATATTGTCGGTCCCGATGCCAAGATCGGCGTCGAGCTCGACCTGCATTGCGACCTCACGCAAGAGACCATCGACGCCGTTGACGCCGTCGTCATCTTCAAAGAATACCCGCACATCGACATCAACGAGCGCGCTGAAGAACTCTTCAGCATCATCGCCGATGCCGCCGAAGGAAAAACGAACCCGACCATGGCGCTTTACGACCCCCGCATGATCGGCATGTACCTGACGCCGTTCCAACCGATGCGCGGCTTCGTTGATGAAATGATCGCGCGCGAAAAAGAGCCCGGCGTGCTCTCGCTCTCGCTGGCCCACTGCTTCCCCTGGGCCGATGTGCCGACCTGCGGCGCTGCTATGCTGGCGGTCACGGATGATGATCCGGCGCTGGCGGCGCGGCTGGCGCGCGAATTCGGCCAGAAGCTCTTCGCCCTGCGTCGCCAGCTTGAGCTCCCGTCGCTGCCGCTGGAAAGGGCGCTGGACAAAGCTTTGCAGCGCGAAAGCGGACTCGTCGTGGTCGCCGATCAATCGGATAATCCCGGCGGCGGCGCGCCCAGCGATTCCACCTTCGCCCTGCGCGCCCTGCTCGAGCGGGGCGTGACCAACGCCGCCCTCGGCATGATCTGGGATCCGGTCGCGGTCCAGGTCGCGATGTCGGCCGGCCCGGGCGCCGAGCTCGACCTGCGGCTGGGCGGCAAAATGGGACCGATGTCCGGCGACCCGCTTGACCTTCACGCGACAGTGACCGGCGTCATCCCCGATATGAAACAGCAATGGGCGCAAAGCGAAGGACCCGTCGCCATGGATTGCGGCGACTCGGTCGCCCTCCACTGCCGGGGCATCGACATTATCGTCAACAGCCGGCGCGGGCAAGTCTTCAGCCCCGTCGTCTTCTCCAACTTCGGCATCGACCCAAGGTCGAAACGTCTGCTCGTGGTCAAATCGACGCAGCATTTTTACGCCGGTTTCGCTCCCATCGCCGACGAGATCATCTACATGGCCGGCCCCGGCGCCATCCCGCCCATCTTCACCCAGATCCCCTACCAACGCGCCGATCTGCGCAAATATCCCTGGATTGATGACCCCTTCGCTTGATGTGCGCATATTCGTCAAAACAGAAACCGCAGGGGCGACCAGGTTGGTCGCCCGTCGATTGCAAATGGTGTTGGGCACGGGCGACTTGATAGACAGTGTTGAAAAACTGGATCGACATATAATGACATTG
>JAPPEU010000084.1 GCA_028875245.1 Chloroflexota bacterium | reverse complement strand
ACGGCGATGGCACACCCGATGTCTGGGGCTTCATCTGGGAGCAGATGGTGCGCATTTATCAATTGCAGGCGCTGCCGGAATCGCTTGGCGGCGATGCGATTGGCGAAGACGGCTTGTCCGTGGACGGCGTGATCAATTCGCCCGAGTGGATCGAAGCCTTTACCTACTATTACAATATGTTCAACGTCTGGAACGCGGCGCCGCAGGGCGAGGAATTCTGGCCCCCCGATATCTTCGAAACGGGCAATATCTGCATGTTCGTCGGCGGTCCCTGGAATATCCCGCGCTTCGCCAATAACGCCGATCTCGACATCGAATGGGGCGTCTCAAGACATCCCTACTTCGCCGACGGCGAACCGGCCACGCCAACCGGCAGCTGGCATATCGGCGTGAACGCCAACACCGAGAACGTTGACGCGGCGACCAAGTTCGCCCACTTCATCTCCACCGGCGAGGGCGCGGAAATCTGGTGGCGCGAAGGCAGCGGCGATTTCCCCGCCCAGCAATCGGTGCTCGCGCTATTCGCAACCGAAGCCGAATTCGATGAATTGCCCATGTCCTACATGCGCACGGCCGCAGACGAAGCGGGCGTCAATCCACGTCCGCGCGCCGTCACCGTTGGCTTCCTGGAATACGAGCAGATCTTGCAGAATATCTTCCAGGATATTCGCAACGGCGCCGATGTTGAAGAATCACTGAATCTGGCTGTCCAGCGCATCGAAAGCGAAATGGCGAAATATCGCTAAATTCCGAGCTGGCAAATGCAGGGGCTGCGGTTTCCGCAGCTCTTGCTTTTCTGCCCGATCAGCAAAATAATCCGCAGCGAACACCCTGGCCACAACCTCGTGGACCGTTGATATGCGCCTGAACAGACAGCTCATCCCCTATCTTTTTCTCGCGCCTGCCCTGCTTTTGCTCATCGTATTCAATCTCGTGCCCACGATCGCGACGCTCGTGGAAAGCACTTTCATATTGTCACTGCGCAGCGGCGAGCGCGTCTTTGCCGGCTTCGCCAATTACAATCGCATCTTCAACGATCCCGTGTTTTGGAAATCGCTCCAGGTCACCATCGTTTTCAGCCTGCTGGTGAACCCGATACAGATATTCCTGGCCCTTTGTCTTTCCATATTGATCAACCAGAATCTGCCCGGCATCGGCGTTTTCCGCAGCATCTACCTGCTGCCTATCGCCGTATCGCTCAATGTCACCGCCATCGTCTGGGGGCTGATGCTCGACCAGAACTCGGGCATGATCAACGGCATCCTGACGCAATGGGGCATCGCGCGGCAGCCATTCTTGCATTCCGTCGATCAAGCTTTGTGGTCCATCATTGTCATCGCCTCCTGGATCGGTGTGCCTCTGTGGAGCTTGTTCATTCTCGCCGGTTTGCAGAATATCCCGCCGCCGGTGCTTGAAGCGGCAAAAATCGACGGCGCCAACGCCTGGCAATCCTTCACAAAGATCACCCTGCCGCTCTTGCGTCGCGTGCTGGCTTTTGTGCTGGTGGCCGATACCGTCGCCAACTTCTTGATGTTCGCGCCGATTCTCCTGCTCACAAATGGCGGTCCGCAATTATCCACCAATCTGATCATGTACGAGACCTACCGCCGCGGCTTTCTTTATGGCGATCTGGGCGCGTCATCGGCGATGCTGTCGGTGATGCTGGTCATCGTCTTCATCATTATCGGCGTCGAATTGTATGTCTTGCGCGGCCAAGACTAGCGCCTCAACCGAATCAAACATGTCTGAACTGGCGACCACGGGACGATATACGCGAGGCGAGGCGCGCGTGAAGAAAAACGTCAAGCCCTGGACGGCTTACTTTCAGCCAGCGCTCGTATACATCCTGCTAATTCTCGGCGTCATCATCGTCGTTGTGCCGCTGATGTGGGCTTTCGCCGCCTCTTTCACGCCCAACCACAAGGTCTTTGAATACGCCTATCCCTTTTCCTGGCGCGCGCTCTTCCCGGTGGATTTCACCATGGAAGCCTACGACAACCTGTTCGAACGCGGCTTCGGGCGCGCGGTGGGGAATTCATTCTTCCTCGCCATCGCCACAGTGATCATCGGCGGGGCGGCTAACGCGCTGGCCGGTTTCGCCTTCGGGCGCTTTGAGTTCCGCGGCAAGCAATTCCTCTTCCTCACGGTCATCATGCTCACCTTCATGGTGCCGGTCGACCTCACGGCGATACCCCGCTACATCCTGGTCAACAACTTCGGCTGGATCAACACCTGGCAGGGTTTGCTGGTGCCGGGCTTGGCCAACAGCCTGGTCATTTTCCTCTTTCGTCAATTCTTCGCCGAGATTCCCCAGGAGCTGATCGACGCGGCCCGCGTGGACGGCGCCTCCTGGCTGCGCGTCCTGGTCAGCATCATCCTGCCGATTTCCAAACCGGTGCTGGTCGCCGCCGGCTTGCTGATGTTCATCAGCCAGTGGAACTCCTTCTTCTGGCCCCTGCTCATCGCCCCTCGTCAGGAAATGCGCGTGGTGCAAGTCGAGATATCGCTGGCGATCGGACAGTACGGCACGGTTTGGAACGAGCTGCTGGCCGGCTCAATGATCGCCGCCATTGTGCCAATCTTGCTGGTCATGCCCTTCCAGCGCTACTATGTGCAGGCGATCACGGGCACGGGTTTGGAATGACGCGTCCGCCTCAGTTGCGATATGCGCTCGCCCGGCCCGGCGCTGGCCGGATGGCATGGCAAGGTAGTGTATCGAATTCGGTTGAAATTCATTTTCACCACAAAGGAAAGAAGGACACAAAGAAATTGCATATAGTCTACGTTTCTCGGTGTCCTCGGTGGTAAAGTTTTTTTGTTTCCACCGAAAGGGATACACTTCCCATGGCAAAAAAACTTGCGCAATCAGTTTCCTATGCGTTAAAATTCGCCGACAGTTTGTCTTGCATGCGCGTCCCGGTGTAAACTCTCGGCGAATCAGGGTGAACTTTGCCCTGGAATAGTCGACTGAGGGAGCGATTCACATGCTCTTGTCGGTATGCGCATCCAAGTGAGGGCTGTTGAAGGTACACAATTTTGTGACCAAATCGTTTACGTTTACTCCAAAGGAGGAAACATGAAGGGCATAAAGATTCTATTTGCGATTGCAGTACTTGTCTTGGCGCTTGCGCCCGTTGGCGCGCAAGACGTCACCACCGTCACCATGTGGTTCAGCGAAGGTTCCACATTGGATTGCTGGGGTCCGCTCATGCTCGAATTCAATGACATCGACCCGTCGATCCAGTTGGAAATCGTGCCGCAGGCGAATGCCTGGGATGTCACCCGCACCGCTGTCGCCGGCGGCGGCGGGCCTGATGTCGTCCGTACGCCGGGTCCCTCTTTCGTCTACGAAATGGCGCAAGCCGGGCTGATCCTGCCGATGGACACCTTCGCGGAATCAATGGGCTGGGGCGACTTCTTCTTTGACTGGGCGCTTGACCTTGGCTTGGTCGACGGCCAGCTTTACAGCCTTTCCGATGAGCTCGAGACCCTGGTGATGTATTACAACGTGGAGGTCTTTGAGGAGAATGGCTGGACGCCGCCTGACACGATGGACGAACTGAACGCCCTGGCGGCTGAGGTCGAGGCGGCCGGTTTGACCGTTTTCTCCCACGGCAACGCCAGCTGGCGCCCCACCAACGAACACTTCGTCGGCGAATACTGGACGCAAGTCGCTGGCCCGCACAAGGTCTACCAAGCGCTCTCCGGTGAAATTCCCTGGACTGACGAGAGCCTGGTGGAAGCCATCGAACTGCTGGACGCGCACATGCAGGCCGGTTGGTACGGTGGCGGCGTCGACCTCTACTTCACCAACGACGGCGTCTACCGGCGCACATCGCTGGCCGAGGGCAGCGCGGCAATGAACATCGAAGGCAGCTGGGCCATCCGCGGCACGGTCGATTACTTCGGCGAATCGGGCATGACCTGGGATTGGGTCCCCGTACCCAGCCATGACGGCACCGATTACTACACCATCGGCATGGGCAACACCAGCTCGATCAACGCCAACAGCCCGCATCCGGAAGCGGCCGCGCAATTCCTGACCTGGTACTTCTCGCCGGCGACGCAGGGCAAGATGCTGACGAATTGCCTCAAGGGGCCCGCCCCGGTCGCGATTGGCGCGGATGTCATGGCCGAGCTCGACCCGCGCATCGCCCGGCTCTATGCCGAGCTGTCGGACGCCTCCGCCAACGACCGCTACGGTTACACCACCTGGACCTTCTGGCCGCCCAAGAGCGATGTCTACATCTATGAAGAAGTAGAGCGCGTTTGGACCGGCGAAATCACGGCGATGGAATATTCGGAAGGCTTGCAAGAGCTCTTCGCCGAAGAACTGGCCGCCGGCGATATTCCACCGATTCCAACCCGCTAAAGCTGAGCGTTGCAGCGCTGGCCGTCTCCGAGGCGGTCAGCGCCAACCCTGCTCCCCTGTCAATCAGGAAAGGCAAGCGCTATGGCGGTTCTCAGCCAAAAGAAACCGACGACCGTTTTCGAAAAGCTAAATGACGAAACCTGGCGCCGGAAATTCTTGCGCAATGTCGTCATCCCTTGGATCTTCATCGCGCCTCTGCTGCTGATTCACATCTATGTCGTCGCCATACCGGCGGTGCAAGGCGTCTACATGTCCTTGACCGATTGGAAGGGCGTCGGCATGAACGTAAACTACGTAGGTTTGGAAAATTATCGCGAGCTCTTCTTCGAGGACGAAACCTTCGGCAAGGCCCTGGGCAACAACGTCGCCTGGATGATTTTCTTCTTGACCGTGCCCTTTATCATGGCGCTGTTCTGCGCGACTCAATTGGCGCAGGTCAAGCGCGGCGGCATGCTCTATCGCAGCATTCTCTTCATCCCTTATGTCTTGGCCAGCGTTGTTACCACGACAATCTGGAAGAACCTCTTGAACCCGCAGAAGGGCATCGGCGCGGCCATGGATAATATTCTAGGGCTGGAGAATACCTTCGGCGTCGCGTATTTGGGCCGGCCGGAGAGCGCCTTGATGTCCATCGCCTTCATCGACAACTGGCATTTCTGGGGCTTCTTGATGATCCTTTTCCTGGCCGCCATGCAATCCATCCCGCCCGTGCTCTACGACGCCGCCAAGATCGACGGCGCCAACCGCTGGCAGGAATTCCGCCATGTCACCTTGCCCGGCATCAGACCAATCTTGGTCTTCATGTTCATGATGGTGGCGATATGGTCCTTCCTGGCTTTTGATTACATCTTCCTGTTGACACAAGGCGGGCCGGGCGGCGCATCCGAGGTGATCGCCACGCAGCTATACAAGAACGCCTTCTTCCGCTTCCAAGCCGGCTATGGCGCCGCGCAGGGCGTCGTCATCAGCATATTCGCTGGTTTCATCATCTTGATATTCGTCACTGTCAAGCGGAGAGGATGGGATATATGACCGCCATCGGCAAAGTCTCGCTTCGGGACACGGTACTTCAGCGCGGGCACAGCCGCGAACGCAGCAGGCTGCTGGTCTTCAATCATACGGTGCTGCTACTGCTGACCGCCTTCGCTGTCATTCCACTCCTGGTATTGGCTTTTAACTCGGTCAAAACGAATTTTGAGATCGGTCAAAACCCGCTTGGGCCGCCGGTCAATATCGTCTCCGAGAACTTCCCCAACGCCTGGGAGCGAGGCAATTTCGCCACCACGATGGGCAACAGCATCATCTATGTCGTCGCCACCATCGCCGCCGAGCTGGTGTTCGGCGGTTTGGCGGCTTACGCATTGGCGCGCAAGAAACCACCCGGCTCCGACTTGCTCATGCTCTACTTCCTGGTCGCCTCTACCATCCCCCTATGGATGTACATCGTCCCGCTCTTCGTGCAAATCAACGCTTTGAAGCGAATCGGCATTGATGCCAGATTTTTGCTGATCATGGTATACGTCGCCGGCAGCGCTCCCTTGACGATCTTCCTGCTGCGCTCCTATATGATCGACTTGCCGACCGAACTGGAAGACGCCGCCCGCGTGGACGGCGCCAACGAATTCCAGGTGCTGACGCGCATCGTGCTTCCCTTGACCAAGCCCGGCTTTCTGACGGTCGGCCTGGTTGTCGGCTTGGGCGTCTGGAACGAATTCCTGCTCGCCTTGACCTTCATTCATGACCCGAACCAATTCCCGGTCACCACCAGCTTCTACAAGTTCGTCGACCGCTTCGACCGCGATTGGGCATTAACCAGCGCCGGCGCCATCATCATCATCTTTCCAGTCATGGTGCTTTTCCTGGCCTTGCAGCGCCAATTCATCGAAGGCTTGGCCGAAGGCGGCATCAAGACCTAAACGAGCTTCCCGCGCGACGCCGCGCCTCTGATGCATACTATTAGGCACACTAGGGGCGACCTATCAGGTCGCCCGCTTGATTAACTCAACAGGACCCAATATGACCCAAATTGAAAACACCCGCTTGTACAGCAAAACGCTCGGCTGCCTCTATGGCGGCGCTGTCGGCGATGCCTTGGGCGCGCCCGCCGAAGGGCGCATGCCGGCGGAAATCCGCGAACGCTACGGATATATTACCGATTTGGTCGAGAATTGGGATGGGCCCTCCGACATCGGCAAGGGCGACGGCCGCTATACCGACGACAGCCACATGGTGCAGCTGCTCAGCCGCTGCTACATCGAAGAAGGCGATCATCTGGATGCCTACTCCTTCGCCCGCCGCATTGTCCCGCTGATCGCGGATGAAGACCGCTGGATCGCCGAACGCGGCCAGCACATGAAGTTGGTTGACCGCCTCTTCTACCCGGAAAAATGGCTGCTGATGCGCTTGCGCCTGGCGAATGCCGAACCGCGGCAAGGCGGTATCGGCAACATGGTCAACTGCGGCGCCGCCATGTACGCCGCCCCCGTCGGCATCATCAACGCCGGCGACCCGGCAAACGCTTATCGCCACGCAGTTGATATTTTCAGCGCGCATCAGCAGAGCTTCGGCCTGGAAGCGGCGGCGGTGATGGCAGCGGCCGTCGCAGAAGCCTTCAAGCCATCCGCGAGCGTGGAGTCAATCATTGACGCCGCCCTCGCGCTGGCGAAGGAGGGCACAAGGGCGGCGATTGAATCCGTGGTCGAGGCCGCGCGCAAGCAGAGCGATTGGAAGGAAGCGATTCCGACCCTGCGCGCTGCCATGCGCCCTTATGACACCGCCCCCGATACGAGATTGGGCCGCTTTCTGCCCGGCACCGATCACTTCTCGCCCAGCCGCGAACACAGCATTGAAGAAGTGCCTGTCGCCTTGGGCTTCCTGGTCGTCACCGGTGGCGACTACGAAGGCAGCATCTTCGGCGGCACGAATTATGGGCGCGATAACGATTCTATCGCTGGCATGGCCGGGGCAATCGCCGGCGCTCTGCATGGCGCGGGAGCGATCCGAAGCGAGTGGATGGAGCGGATCGACAGCGCCAACGACATCGACCTGGCGCCAATCGCGCGGGATCTGACGAACTTGACCATCAAGCTGCAGGAGCGGCAAGGCGAGGAGGCTTTGGCCCGGGGCGCGGCATTCAACGATTTAACAGCTTAAGGAGAAGCATTGATGAGTTTGCCACAGGATTATCTCGAACGTGTCTATGCCGGCGTGCTCGGCAAGATCATCGGCGTCTATCTCGGCCGCCCCTTTGAAGGCTGGCCCTACGAAGCGATCATGCAGCACCTGGGCGAGATCAACTATTATGTGCATGACCGCCTCGGTGTGCCGCTGATCGTCACCGATGACGACATTTCCGGCACTTTCACCTTCATCCGCGCGCTGGAAGATTACGGCTACGACCCGGAGATTTCGCCGGCACAAATCGGCCAGACCTGGCTGAATTACCTCATTGAAGAGCAGACCGTGCTCTGGTGGGGCGGCATGGGCAATTCCACCGAGCACACCGCTTATCTCCGCCTCAAGCAAGGTTACGAACCGCCATTCAGCGGCTCGGTCGAGCTCAATGGCAAGGTCGTCGCCGAGCAGATCGGCGCCCAGATCTTCATCGATGGCTGGGCATTGGTCGCCCCTGGCAACCCCGAATTCGCGGCGGACCTGGCGGGCCGCGCCGGCAGCGTCAGCCACGGCGGCGAAGCGGTCTATGGCGCGCAATGCCTGGCGGCGATGGAAGCGCAGGCCTTCGTCGAATCCGACATCAACAAGCTCATCGACACCGGCCTTTCCGTGATTCCGAATGATTCAATCATCTATCGCATGATCAACGACATTCGCGAGTGGTACGCGGCAGAACCTGACTGGCGCAAGGGGCGGGAATTGCTGGCGGCGCGCTACGGTTATCACATTTATGGCGGCAACTGCCACATGGTGCCCAATCACGGGCTGATGATAATGTCGCTGCTCTATGGCGATGACGACTTCCAACGGACGCTGATGATCGTCAACACCTGCGGCTGGGATACCGATTGCAACTCGGGCAATATCGGCTGCTTGATGGGCATCAAGGACGGGCTGGCCGGGCTGGCCGCTGGGCCTGACTATCGCGGGCCAGTCGCCGACCGCATGTATATCCCCACCGCTGACGGCGGCAACGCCATCACCGACGCCGTCAGTCAAACGGTGCGCTTGGTGAATACGGCGCGCGCCATGCAGGGCATGGAGCCGATCGCGCCCAAAGCTGGCGCCCGTTTTCACTTCGATTTGCCCGGGGCGGTGCAGGGCTTCATGAATGACGACTCGGTCGAAGCGCGCGATATCGTTGACATCAGCAATGCGCAGGCGCCCGCGCTTAGCAATCGTGGAGAGCGTCTGCTGTCTTTGGATTATGCCGCGCTGGCGCCGGGGCGCGTCGGCCGCGTCGGTACCGCCGTCTTCGTGCCATCGGCCGCCGTATCCGAGCATTTCGAGGGGCCCGGCTACAACCTCTTTGCCAGCCCGCAGCTCTACCCGGGCCAGACGATCCGCGCCCGCGTCCTGGCGGACAGCGCCAATGCAAGCGCCGTCGACGTCGGCCTCTACGTGCAGCACTACAACCGTGAAGACGGCCTGGAAGTACTGGTCGGCGCATCGGAGCGAATGAGCGCGGGCGATACAGCCGAGCTGGAATGGCAGGTGCCGGATCTCGAAGGTTATCCCATTGCCAACGTTGGCATCCAAATCAGCGGCGACGGCGGCGCCAGCGGCCGCGTCTATCTCGATTGGCTGACTTGGGACGGCGCGCCAAATGTGCGCCTGAAACGCCCCCACCCGCATGATTTCACCCGCTGGGACCGCAAGATGCGCGGCATGATGTGGAAGAAGGCTTGGGTGAACGGTCTGGATGCCGCCAAGGGCAAGATGGTATTCATCGACCGCTATCCGGAAACATACCGGCTGATTCAAAACGAAGGACGCGGGCTGATGATGCACGGCTGCCGCGATTGGACCGATTATCAAGTCAGCGCCACGTTGACGCCGCACATGTGCAAGGCCGGCGGTTTGGGCGCGCGCGTCCAGGGCATGAAACGCCATTACGCCTTGCTCTGCGATGAGGAGAGCACGCGCCTCGTGTCCACGCTCGAAGGCGAAGACACCGTCCTGGCCGAGGCCAGCGGCGGCTGGACCCTGGGAAATCCGCATCAACTCGCGCTCAAGGTCGAGGGCAATACCCTGTCCGGTTATCTCGATGGGGCGCTGGTGGTCAAGGCGGAAGACGCGGAGAATCGCTTCCCCGGCGGCGGCATCGCGCTGATCAGCGAAGAAGGGCGCATCGGCTGCGAGGATGTCGAGGTGCGGCCGGTTTAGTTGTCCGCTTATGCGCGATTCGCTTACGAGCAAACAACAGCTTGCCCAAATCAGGCCTTGTTCAGCGGCCATGTCGGTAGAGGAAGATCCATGAAAGCCAGAACCCTCATCATCATGATGGCTTTGTTTTTGCTTGGCGCCGCGGCGACGGCGCAACCCGCCAGCGAGATTGATAACTGCTGCTTCGTGGATCGCAATTGCCAGAACGAAGCCGACTGGGTGGCCGGCTATTGGGCTTTCCAAAACAACCAGTGCTCGGCGCCGTCGCCGCAGCAGTCGAGCGCGCCATCTTCGCCACAACCAGCCGCTATCGATAATTGCTGTTTCGCCGGCTGGCAATGCCTTTCCGACCAGCAATGGGCCGACGGTTACTTTGCCTACCAGAACGGACAATGCGCGGCGCCGCAGCCGCAATCCGGCGCGTCATCTTCGCCCCTGCCAGCGAACATCGACAACTGCTGTTTCGCCGGCTGGCAATGCAGCACCGATGGCGATTGGAGGGCTGGCCATTCCGCTTATCAGTCAAACCACTGCGTTCAGCGCCCGATCCGTCTGAATGGCTCCGCCAACTTCGTCTTCTGGATGAACGCCGCGCTTGATATGCTGAGGGCAAGCGCGCCCGAGTGGTATGTCTATGTGATCACCGGGCTCAATGAAATCCTGCAGAAGCCGGATCATGAGATGATAAACATTGGCGCCTATGTCGATTTGGGCAGCGCGACGATGGCCATCGCCGGTTATCACGACGCGCCTTTTCAGAACGCTCCCAGTTTGCGCGAGCGCGAGATCTTCACCTACCTCGCGTCGGTGATGGTGCATGAAGCTTGCCACGTGCAAAAATGGCGGGCTGGCATCTGGTATGACGAAGGCTGGCGCAACGAACTGCCCTGCCACGAAACGGAGCTGAGCGCGCTCCACCGATTCCTCCCCGCCGAGCTATCCTGGATAATCGCGCGCGAGCAGGAAATCATCAACAATTACCGACAACATCGCACCTGGTGGGGGGCGGGACCCTACCCATTTTCGTAAACGATGAAGAAAGCGGATTATGGGGCGCCGGGCAAGGGCGGCATTTCGCGTCTGCCTGGGCGCGCGGACAAGCACATGGGGCAAGCGCAAATCCTCTGTTATGGCGAAATCGACCTCGATATCTATGTCGCGCTCAACCGGCTGCCGACCATGGCGCTCTCCGCCTGGTGCTCGGAGGACTTTGAGAACATCGGCGGCGCGGCGGCGAACAGCGCCATGTGGCTGGCGAACTGGGGCCTGCCCACGCGCCTGGCCGGGCACGACCTTGGTGATGACCGACCGGGCGATGTCGTGAGAGAATTGCTCGCCGAACAGCCGCTGCTCGATACGCGCTACATCGCCCGCCATGCCGGCTATCGTACGCCGCGCTGCCAATGCCTGGTCACGCCTGATGGCGAGCGCAGCTTCATCACGCACTGGCCTGAGGAAGTGCGCATGACAGCGCCATCGCCCCAGATGTTCGAGGGCGTCAAGCTGCTGAATCTCGATATGTCCGGCCCAACGCCGCTGCGTCTGCGGGCGGCGGAACTGGCCGCCGAACGGGATATACCGGTCATGATCAATGACATCTACGAGCCGGATCATGCGCTTCTGCCTCTGATTGATGTGCTGGTCATCTCCGCCGACATCGTGCGCAACAAGCATCCGGCAAGCAATGCGTCAGATTTGGCGGCCGCCTTGATGAGCGCTGGCAACTGCGATGTGATCGTAAGCAATGCGGCCGGGGACATCGAGATCTTCTCGCGCAGCGGAACACGGGAGCTGGTCAGGCCGCCGGCGGTCAAGCCCGTCGATACAACCGGCGCGGGCGATGTCTTTAAGTCCGGCCTGGCATACGGCTTGCTGCAAGGCTTGCCACTGGGGGAAGCTGTCAAGTGGGGCGCGGCCGCCGGCAGCCTGATGTGCCAATTCGCCGGCACGACCAAGACGCTCGCGCCTCTCAGCGATGTGCGGGACCTCCTGGAGACAATGACTTAAGCCCGATTAAGCCACAGGCGGGTAGCGAATCTTCATGCAAAGCGGCGGCTTGTCATGTAAATGTCATCTGTAGGGCGAGCCAAGGCTCGCCCCTACAGACCGCTAGGTGGATGCAATTTACCTAATTTCAACCGAATTCGATACACTGCCGAGGTGGCTCGCTCGCCCGCAGACACGGCATGGGACAAGGCCTACAAGAATCCGACTGCACTAGCGGGCGTCCCAGCGAGGTGCCCCTAAACTTTCAGCGCAGGAAAAGACAGGCAGGGGCAACACGGCGGCGCTTGCTCCCAATTGAGAATCCGCGCCAAGCTGATACAATCCCCAAGCACTTGATTCAGTCTGAGGACCCTTCATGAGCGTCAAAGCCGACTGGCGCATATTTACCGATATCGACGAGGCGCGGGCGAGCATCCTCAAGCGCCACTCGCTACGTGATTATTCGGTTCCAGACCATGTCGCCGAGCGCTTGCTTGAACTGTTTGGCGAGCGCGTCATGCCGGAGGAAGCTGTCCGCCGCATCATCGGCAGCGTCCGCGAGCGCGGCGATGGCGCGATCCTCGAGTGGAACCGCAGAATCGACGGCGTGGAAACGCAGAGCCTGCCGGTGGCGCCCGGGGAGATGAAGACGGCCCTGCAAGGTTTAGCGCCCGAATTGCGGAGCGCCCTCGAGCTCGCGGCCGAACGCATCCGCGCCTTCCACCAGAAGCAACCGCTCAGCAGTTGGATTGATGCCGCTGAAGGCGGGTCGCTGGGACAATTGATCCGACCGCTGGACTCGGTCGGCGTATATGTGCCCGGCGGGACGGCGCCCCTGCCTTCATCGCTGTTGATGAGCGTCATTCCCGCGGCTGTGGCCGGTGTCCCTGAAATCATCGTCTGTACGCCACCCGGCAGCGGCGGCGCAGATATTCATCCAACGATCCTGGCGGCGGCCGAAATCGCCGGCGTGAAAGCTGTGTACCGTGTGGGCGGGGCGCAAGCGATCGCGGGCATGGCTTATGGCAGCGAGAGCATTCCGCGCGTCGCCGCCATCGTTGGCGCCGGCAATCTCTTCGTCACCCTCGCCAAACAGCAGGTTTATGGCGATGTCGGCATTGACGGCCTGCTGGGGCCCACCGAAACCATCGTCATCGCCGACGAAAGCGCCGACCCGTCGCTGGCCGCCGCCGATCTGCTGGCGCAGGCGGAACACGATGTGCTGGCCTCGGCGATATTGCTGACGCCAAGCCGCGAACAGGCCGCCGCCGTCGGGAGCGAGATAAGCCGACAGCTGGGCAATCTCAAACGGCGCGGCATCATCCAGGGCGCGCTGGCCAAGCGCAGCGGCGCCGTCGTCACAGCCGATCTGGAGCAGGCATTTGAACTGGCCAACGAATACGCCGCCGAGCATCTCTGCCTGCTGGTCGACGAGCCCTGGTCCTGGATCGGCCAAGTGCGCAATGCTGGCGGCGTCTTCCTGGGCGAACACTCTTTTGAAGTCCTGGGCGATTATGTCGCCGGGCCCAGCCACGTCATGCCGACCGGCGGCACAGCCCGCTTCGCCTCCCCCTTGAATCTGCTCAATTTCGTCAAAATCACCAGCCTTGTCGCGCTCAGCCCCGAAGGCGCCGCCGCCTTGAGCGGGCCCGCGCAGCTGCTGGCACATGCCGAATCGCTGGATGCCCATGCCGCCGCCGCGAGACGGAGGGAGCAGTAGCAGCATGGCGCAGGAAAAAGTTCGCATCCGCCGCGATATCGAGTCCATGGACGCCTACACGCCCACCACCTCGCTCGATGTATTCGCCGAGCGGCTCGGCATCGACGCCGACAAGCTGATCAAGCTCGATGCCAACGAAAACCCCTTCGGGCCCTCGCCGCGGGTCATCGAGGCGCTGGCGGAGCTGCCCAACATGCACGTTTATCCCGATCCGGAAGCGGGACGGCTGCGCGACTTGCTGGCCGATTACACCGGCGTTCCGGCGGAGCAGATACTCTGTGGCGCCGGCGCCGACGAACTCATTGAGCTCGTCTTGCAGCTGTTCATTGAACCGGGCGATGTCATCATCAATACGCCGCCGACCTTCGCCATGTACAGTTTCAATGCGCCGCTCTATCACGCGCGGGTCCATGATGTCTACCGGCGCGTCGATTTCTCCATCGATGTTGAGGCAATAGGCGAGGCGGTGAGGCGGCAGGACGCCAAGCTGGTTTTCCTCTGCTCGCCCAATAACCCCAGCGGGGATCTCATCTCGCGGGAAGAAATTGAAGCGCTGCTCGACATGCCCGCCACGATCGTCATTGACGAAGCCTATATCGAATTTGCCGAGCGGGAGAGTTTGGCGCCCCTGGTCATGGACCGTCCCAACCTGATTGTCTTGCGCACGCTGAGCAAGTGGGCGGGGCTGGCGGGCTTGCGCATCGGCTATGGCCTCTTCCCGCGCGCATTGATGCCGCATCTGTGGAAGATCAAGCAGCCCTACAATGTGAATGTGGCGGCCGATTTGGCGGCGCGCGTTTCGCTTGAAGATGTCGACTATCTGCTTGAACGCGCGCGTCAGCTCGTGCAACAGCGGGAACGGCTGGAAACCGCCTTCGCCGAATTGCCATATCTAGCGCCCTACCCCAGCCAGGCCAATTTTGTGCTGAATCGCGTCCGCGGCATGGCGGCGCTGGACTTCCGCGATCGTTTGGCGCGCGCCGGCATCATCGTCCGCTACTACCGCAAAGCGCGCCTCGATGACTGCATCCGCATCAGCGCCGGCTTGCCCGCTCAAATCGACCGCCTGCTGGAAGTCCTGCGCGCCCTCCAATAACAAGTCCAAAGGCTTGTCCGCTGCTGGCTGTCACATTGCTTTCTCGGCGCAATGCAACGGATTTCCAAAGCTTTTCCACAGAAGTGAGTGCAAGTAAGTCCCGCAAAAAAATGAACTACAGAGGACGCAGAGAGCGCGGAGAAAGCCAAATAAGTGTTTCCATTTTGCGGGCGTTTCAGCGAAACGCTCCTATTTACGTTGCGGGCAGTCAACCCCACCCCCGGCCCCTCCCCGACGAGTCAGAGAGGGGAGCGAAACGCGCCGAGATGCAAGGTGTTTTGCGTGGGCGGCGGCATTGTCGCGCGTGTGTCTACAGTTCTTCTAAATAGTAAGATTTCAACAGGGCAATCGCAGCAAAATCATTTCGCGCCGATCGCCACGAAAATAAAGGAAAATGTGGGGACGACAGGACCGCAGTGTCTACGCGCGGCTGTGTGTCGCCCACGAAGATAGCCTAAATTTTGCGGGCGACTCACCGAGTCGACCCTACAGATTTCGCTATTAATGCAGATGGAATCTAGCGGGTTAAGTTAAAAGATAGCAGGCCTACCTCGGCGCCCTCAGTTTTTCTCGGTGTCCTCGGTGGTAAAATCAGTGACCCATGCTCATATTCGTCGGTCTGCAAATTCACGCCCCGCGCTGCCCTCAAGCCTGTACCCTGTTCTCTCCGTCATTTTGTGCTATCTTTTCAGGCGAGGAGAGAGTTCACGAGCGTGCGAAAAGCCGAAATCAAGCGCAACACGAAAGAAACATCCATTGAGCTGAGCCTCAACCTGGATGGCGCCGGCGCCGCCGATATCGACAGCGGCATCGGCTTCTACGACCACATGCTGGGTCATATCGCCCATCATGGCAAGTTCGACCTGCGCGTGCAGGCCAGCGGCGACTTGCACATTGACGCCCACCACACAATTGAAGACATCGCCATCTGCCTGGGCCGGGCGATTGACGAAGCGCTCGCCTCGCGCAGCGGCATTCAGCGCATGGGCGCGGCCTACGTGCCCATGGACGAGGCGCTGGCCCGCGCTGTTATCGATTTAAGCGGCCGCCCTTATGCCGTTATTGAGGCCGGCTTCCAGTCGCCGCTTCTGGGGCAAATGCCTAGCGATTTGGTCGCGCACGCTTTTGAATCCATCGCCGCCCAGGCCAAGATGAACCTGCATTGCCAGGTACTCTATGGCCGCAACGATCATCACAAAGCCGAGGCCCTTTTCAAAGCTTTCGGCCGCGCCCTGGCCCAAGCGGTAGCGGTTGATCCCGCTCGCATTGGGGTCCCCAGCACGAAAGGCACATTGACGGAGTAACGTCGTCATGCGCGAGTTTGTAGATTTCAGCAAAGCGCTCGCCCGCGCCAGCGGCGATATCATCATGCGCTACTTCCGCCGCGATTTCACCGTGGAGACCAAAGCCGACGAATCGCCCGTGACCATCGCCGACCGCCAGGCGGAAGAAATCATGCGCGAGATGATCATGAAAGAATATCCCGAGCATGGCATCATCGGCGAGGAATTCGGCGTTCACAACGATGGGGCTGAATACCAATGGGTGCTGGATCCGATCGATGGCACCAAATCATTTGTCAGCGGCACCTTCCTCTTCGGCACGCTGATTGGCTTGATGAAAGCGGGGCAGCCCATCGTCGGGGCGATCCATCATCCCGTCACGAGCCACCTGCTAATTGGCGACGGCGATGAGGCGCGGCTTAATGATGAGATTGTGCGCGTCCGCGATACGCGGCGCCTGCGCGACGCCGTCATGCTTTACACCGATTTCATCCACGTCGGCCAGTATCAGAACGGCATCGCCTTCCAGCAGCTGATGGGCAAGACCAGTTTCAACCGCACCTGGGGCGATTGTCACGGTTATTTTCTGCTGGCGACCGGCTACGCCGACATCATGCTCGACCCCATCATGCATCTCTGGGATATCGTCGCCTTGATCCCCGTGATCGAAGGCGCCGGCGGCGTCATCACCTCCTGGAACGGCGGCCCGCCCTTGCGCGGCAATGGCATCATCGCCAGCAATCGGCATCTGCACAGCCAGGTGCTGCGCGTCCTCATCGCTTGATTACTTGTATATCAAGACTGGAAATAAAATGCAGCATCTATGGTCTGCCGCAACTTGGGAGTTGCAAGTAAATGCCGACGCGATAGACGAGTCTATGATTGCTGTCCCTGTCACGATACATACTATAGATATCCGGGCAGAGTAGATTGTTTCTCAGTTGGGCGCGCCGGTCTACAAAGTTCCCTTGGACAGAAATCTATACTTGCTGACAGCATGGTATGTGCACGATTTCTTGGACAAACTGCATATCAGCTTGACAGACCCAAATGGCATGCAATTGTGGTACAATGAACCAAAGCCAAGATCGAAAGGCATATCGACGAGGGCGATTCACGTAATCCCAATAGGCCACTTGTGGTATTCTGAAGATGGCTTATACACGTTTTCGTTTCATTTTAGCAATGATGACGGCTACAAGTCTGAAGTAGGGTCATTTCACATTGTGCTGAATGGTTCCCGGAGAAAGAAAAATGTCTGACAAGCTCGAATTAATTTGGTACGAGAACCCGACTCGTCCGAATTCCGAGAAGCCCGCAACGAGTAGTCACAAAGATCGGCCGCAGACCATAAAGCAAGATCCTCCCAAGTCGGCTCAAGCGCAAACGAACCGCGTGAAGCCCTCAAAGCGCTAACCGCTCGAATGCTCCTCGTTCCGTTCACAGGGTTCAAGAACCCCGGCATAGCTTTCGGCGCATTAGTCTAAGCTTGTTTCAATGTGACTGAATGCTTCAAGCGGTAATCACCTCCTGGAACGGCGGCCCGCCCTTGCGCGGCAATGGCATCATCGCGAGCAATCGGCATTTGCACAGCCAGGTGCTGCGCGTCCTCATCGCCTAGGGGCAATTCTGTCTCCTGCCAGTGGCGTTTGTGTCACCCGCTAGCGCGCGGTAACAGATTGCCGTGATCGCCTGAATATTTGCGCCCCACCCAAAATTGTTGTAGATTCTGATGCGGTTTAGGCAAATTTGTCGCGGGAGTCGCTAAATTGGAGGGGATCCATGATCGGCAGAGCTTTTGCCATCGCTGTTCTTATTGTCATCGTTCTAGGCGGGCATCGGCTCCTTGCTACTGACATCGACAACTGCTGTTTCGTCAATCGGCAATGCGTTACTGACCAGGAATGGACCGATGGCTATCAGGCCTTCCAGCGGAACGAATGCCCCGTCAGCCAGCCGGTTGCCTCAGTGTCCGCGCCTGTCTCGGCGCCGGCCGGCCAGCCGGTCGACAATTGCTGCTACGTGAACCGCCAATGCGCGACGAACCGGGATTGGGTGGACGGCTATCACGCTTTCCAGCGGAATGAATGCCCGGCCGGGACGACAAACGCGCAACCGACATCGCCGCAGCGTGTGACGGGCGCGCCGGCGACTATCGACAATTGCTGCTTCGCGGGCTGGCAATGCCGCAGCGATGACGAGTGGCAACGCGGTTATCGCGCTTACCAAAGCAATCAATGCGCCGGCCCCGCGCAATCATCGCCTGCGCCGCAGCAGATTCCGGCGGGCGTGAACAACTGCTGCCATGTCAACCAGCAATGCGCGACGGATGCGGATTGGATCCGCGGCTGGGAGGCTTTCAGGGATTATCGCTGCGACCCTGCGGGACCGCCGCCGGAGTCCCGCGATGTCGGCGTCGCCATCGTTGGCGGCGCTGGTTTCAAGGATCAGATGGTTGAATCGCTTCTGTTGATGCGGCGCCGGGCTCGCTTCTGGTATGATTACACCGTCAAGGTTCTCAATCGGATTGTACAAACGGGCAGTTACGAAAACACCTATGTCGATACAAAAACCGGCATATTTTATTTGCATTACGGCAACCACTGGCCGGCGGCATTTACGCGCCACGAACATCTGGTTTTCACCGCCAGCATACTGGTTCATGAAGCCTGCCACATCTACCGCGAGCAAGCCGGCTTGGAGTCGGGCGGTTTGGTAGGGGAGCGGGCCTGCACGGAAAAGCAGCTTGCCGCCCATGTGGCCATCGATCCCAACGATCCGAGGGCGAACGAACATCGAGAAACCCTCGCCACCATTCATGATCCATCGACCTGGTGGTGGTAAGGAGCAAAAGCGATGCTGCAAGGCAAGACGGCAGTTGTAACTGGCGCGGCCGGGGACTTGGGAAACGCGATGGCGCGGCGGCTGGCGGAGAGCGGCGCGCATGCGGTCATGTGGGATATTGTCCCGCGCGCGGAAGCTGCCGACGCCATTAAGCGCGTCAGAGCGCATGACTCGGCGGCGGAATACCGCGAAGTTGACGTGCGCGATCGGGCGGCGGTGGATGAAGCGATCGCCGAATTGAAGGGGCTGGATATCGTCTGCTCCAATGCCGGCATCGTCGAGGCGCAGCCCTTCCTCGAGCTAAGCGGTGAGAACTGGCAGAACCACCTCGATATCAACCTGACCGGCTGCTTCAACGTCTGCCAGGCGGCGGCGCGCAGAATGGTCGCGGAGGGCGTTAAGGGCCGGATCATCTTGACATCTAGCTGGGTCGGCTCGATCCCTTGGCCCGATATCACCGCCTACACGGTCAGCAAGGCGGGCGTCAACATGTTGGTCAAGCAGATGGCGCGCGAGCTGGCGGCGCAGGGCATCCTGGTCAACGCGGTCGCCCCGGGCATTGTGGACGCCGGCCTGGCGGGGCGGCAGTTGCGCGAGGAGCCGCAATACGCCGCGCGCGTCGCCAAGGTGATTCCATTGGTCGAGCCGGGCAGCCCGGAGGAGATTGCGGCCGCGGTCGTCTACCTGGCAAGCCCGCAGACGGCTTACATGACCGGCAGCATCCTCACGCTCGACGGCGGCTGTTCCCTCTTTCAATTCGATGCTTAGGGGAAGACTGTCTCCGCGCCGCGGCAGGCCCGGGTTACATAAAGGGCGGGCTGGTTGCCGGTAGCGGCGATGTAACAGGCGCTGACCCGCTCGACGAAGCTCCTCGCGCCCTCGGCATTTACCAAGGCCACCGCGCAGCCGCCGAAGCCAGCGCCAGTCATGCGCGCGCCGTAGCAGGCTTCATCGGCATTGGCGCAATCGACGATGGCGTCAAGCGCCGGGCTGGACACTTCGAAATCGTCGCGCAAGCTGATGTGACTCTCGATCATCAGTTGCCCGAGCAGAGCGGCATCGTCAGCGTTCATGGCGTCGCGCGCCCGCAGCGTGCGGTCGTTTTCTGTGATGACGTGGCGCGCGCGCTTCCGGCTCAAGGCGTCCAGCTCATGCGCCCTCGCTGCAAAACTTGGGCTGTCGATATCGCGCAGCGCTTTGACAGCGAAGTGCCGCGCGGCCGCTTCGCATTGTTCGCGCCGTTCGTTATAGGCGGAATCGACCAGACCGCGCCGCGTACCGGTATCAAGGATGACAACAGCGGACTCGTCCGGCAGGGGGGCGGCATCGGTCTCCAAGCTGCGGCAATCGATCAGCAGCGCCCGATTCTGGACGCCGGCGGCCGAAATCATCTGGTCCATGATGCCGCATTTGACGCCCAGCCATTCATTCTCGGCCGCTTGGCAGGCCAGGGCGATCGCCGCCGCATCCCACTCGAAACCGGAGACGCAGTGAAAGGCGCGCGCCGCCGCCAGCTCCAGCGCCGCTGACGAGGACAGCCCGGAGCCGATGGGCACATCGCCGGCCAGGACGCCTTCCCAGCCGCGGAGCGCATAACCGCGCTCGGCCAGCGCCCAGGCGACGCCGGTCAGATAATCGATCCATTTCAATTCGGCCGGCCGCCGCAAGTCATCCAGGGCGAATTGGCGCCGGTCATCCATATCGAGGGAGATGGCGCAGACGGTTGCATCGGCGCGCGGGCGCAGGGCGATCCAGGCGGCGCGGTCGATGGCCAGCGGGAAGACGAAGCCGTCGTTGTAATCGGTGTGCTCGCCGATGAGGTTGACGCGCCCCGGCGCGCGGACGATGAAGCTTGGGGCTTCGCCGAATTCAGCGATGAATTGCGCGTGGACTTTTTCCAGTTGCGTCACGGTCGCTCGCCTTCCACCATCTAACTGGCGAGCTTAACTGTAACATAATTGCTGGCGCCGTCGCACCGCTTGTCGATGTTGGAAAAGAGCCGCCCATGAAGAGCGGCGCAGGAACGACCTGGCTGCTTTATTTCCTGGTGCGAATTTTTTTCTTGATTTGGGGACCGATATTGCCTTCAGCATCAATCGCGCGCACCCGAACTCTGATGAGCTGATCGCGCCCTAAATCGCACCAAAGTACGGATCTGCGCAAGCCGTAGTCATGCGCCCAGCCGTTCGCAGTGTTGGCTAATTCTTTCCAATTTCTCCAGCCGCGAAGTTGGTCTTCTTTGTGCGCCTCATCGCTATATTGGAGCGCGCCGGGACCTCTTTTGGTCAACCGTATCTGATAATCGGCGGCCCCGGCTACCTCGTCCCACATAATGAATATGCAGTCGCGGCCATGCTTTTCCACGAAGAGTCCCGCGGGCTTGTCAAGTTCGGTCTGGGCGGAAGCGGGGCTCAAGAGAAAACTTAAAAGCATGGGTAGAAGCAGAATGTAACGCATGGTATAGCTCCAAAATGTGAATGTATAAATAAGCGAGCGGCAGTTTCTCATTGTTTCGCTGAGGCGTCAAGTATTAAACGAACATTCATTTAATTATTTTCGATTTCTAACTTTTGAGGTCGCCGCGCCGAAGTCAATGTCCTTCCAACTCAGTCAGGGGGATAGCCACAACGGTAGTGTACCCTTTTCGGTTGAAATTCTTTGAGCCAGTCCTCGAATTATTTCATCAACCCCAAATACCTAAGATTTTGTAGGGGCGACGCTTGAGTCGCCCACTGTCAAACCGCCGACGGGCGAGCCAAGGCTCGTCCCTACAGATTGTCAGGTGGATGCAATTTACCTAATTTCAACCGAATTCGATACACTCCCCGCCACAACAGATATTTGAAAAAATCAAAGAAACCCGCCATAATACGAGCTAACAGCGCCAGGTCGTGTCTCTCACGGCGTTAGGTCCCCCCTATCGAAAAGTGCCTGGCAGGCTGTCGAAGAAAAGACAGGGAGACACGAATGATGATCCGCTTCAGCCTTAATGGAAAAACTGTAGAGTACGGCGGCGACCCCGACCGCGCCTTGATGAACGTCCTGCGCGAGGACATGGGCATCATTTCGCCGAAAGATGGCTGCGCGCCGCAAGCCGCTTGTGGCTGCTGCGTCGTGCAGGTTGATGACAAAGCCTTGCTGTCCTGCGTCACCAAGATGAGCAAAATCGCCGACAAGTCCGTCACCACCACCGAGGGCTTGGGCGAGTATCGACAGGATGTCTTCGCCAATTCCTTCGTCAAGGAGGGCGGGGTTCAATGCGGCTTTTGCATCCCCGGCATCGTCATGCAGGCGAACAACCTGATCAATCACAATCCGGAGCCGAGCCGGGCCGACATTGAAAAATGCCTGACGCCGCATCTTTGCCGCTGCACCGGTTACAAGAAGATCGTCACGGCGATTCAGAACGCGGCCGAAGCCATCCGCAAGGAAGAAGAAATCGAGATGCCCGCGGTCGATGGCGGGATTGGCAGTCGGCTGCCGAAGTATCAGGCGCAGGATCTTGTGCTGGGGCAGCATCGATATGTCGATGACATCCGCATTGAGGGCATGAAAATCGGCGCGTTGAAATTCAGCGATCACCCGCGCGCCCGGATCAAGACGATGGACTTGAGCGCGGCTTTGGCGCATCCGGGCGTGCTGCGCATCTTCACGGCGGAGGATGTGCCCGGCGATCGGCACATCGGTTTGATCAAGCAGGATTGGCCGCTTATGATCGCAGTCGGCGAAACGACGCGTTATGTCGGCGATGTATTGGCGGTCGTCGTCGCCGAGACCGATGCGATTGCGCGTGAAGGCCTTGCGCTGATCCATGTCGATTATGAAGTGCTGGAGCCGGTGACGGATATGCACGCCGCCATGCAAGCCGAAAGCCCGTCGATCCATGAGGGCGGCAATGTGCTGTCGCAATCGATCACGCATCGGGGCGATCTTGACAAGGCGATGGCGGAATCGGCATATAGGGCGCAGGGCGTCTACGAGACGCAGATGATTGAGCACGGCTTTATGGAGCCTGAAGCCTGCGTTGCTTATCCTACCCCCCCTAAATCTCCCCCGACGAGTCAGGGGGAACTTGCACACTCCGGTCACGATCTCCCTCCCCCCCAACCTGTTGGGGGGGACCGAGGGGGGGTGGAAGTCCTCTCGCAGGGGCAAGGCGTCTTTGAAGATCGGGTGCAGATCGCCAAGCTGCTGGGCCTGCCGCAAGAGGCTGTGCATGTCGTGCTGGTATCCAACGGTGGCGCCTTTGGCGGCAAGGAAGACCTGTCGGTGCAGGGTCATGCGGCGCTGGCGGCTTATTTGATGGGCGAGCCGGTCAAGGTGCGCCTGACCCGCGATGAGTCGATTTTGATGCACCCCAAGCGCCATCCGATTTGGATGGAATACAACATCGGCTGCGACGAAGACGGGATGCTCACTTTCTGCAAGGGGCGCTTCGTCGGCGACACGGGCGCCTACGCCTCAGTCGGCATGAAGGTGCTGGAGCGCTCGGCCGGGCATGCGACGGGCGCTTACAACTTCCCGGTCACCGATATCGTCAGCACGGCAGTATACACGAACAATCTGCCTTGCGGCGCGATGCGCGGTTTCGGCGTCAACCAGACGGCTTTCGCGCTGGAGAGCTGCATTGACGATCTCTGTGAGCAGGGAGGGTTTGACCGCTGGCAATTCCGTTATCAGAACGCGCTGGATGACGGCGATATGACGGCGACGGGTCAAGTTATTGAAGCGGGCGCGGGGGCCAAAGCGACGCTGGAGGCGGTCGAGGAAGAATTCCGCAGCGCCAAATTCGCCGGCATCGCCTGTGGCATCAAGAACACGGGCATCGGCAACGGCATGCCGGATTCGTCGAAGGTTCGGCTTAGCGTGGTTTCTACCCCCCCTAAATCCCCCCCGACGAGTCAGGGGAGACTTGACCGCTCAACTTCGAATCAGCCTCCCCATCAGGATGGAGGGGACCGAGGGGCGGTTGACGAGAACGTCAAAGTAATCATCGATCACGGCTGGACCGAGATGGGGCAAGGTGTGCATACGATGGCGGTGCAGGCGCTGGTGACCGAGACGGGCATTCCACCGTCCATGATTGAGGTGCGCGTCGAGACCAGCTCGGAGATGGTGACCGGCATGACGACGGCGTCGCGCGCGACTTCGTTGATCGGCAACGCGATCATCGATGCCTGTGTGCGATTCAAAGAGGACCTGGAATACCATAAGCTGGAAGAGCTGGTGGGCCGGCAATACGAAGGCGAGTTCACTGTCGACTGGACGACGAAGCCGGGCGCCATGGTCGAGAAGATCTATACGCACTACTCCTACAGCTACGCGACGCAGTTGGTGGTCTTGGACGAGGATGGCCAGCTGGAGAAGATCATCGCCGCCCACGACGCTGGCAAGATTTTTAATCCGACGCTCTTCGAGGGGCAGCTGGAGGGCTCGATACACATGGGCCTGGGTTACGCCATCAGCGAAGACCTGCCGATGGAAGGCGGGCGGCCCAAGAGCACAATGCTGCGCAAATGCGGCATCCTGCGCGCCAAGGATATGCCGGAGATGGAAGTCATCGGCGTTGAGGTGCCGGATCCTTATGGACCGTACGGGGCCAAGGGCGTCGGCGAAATCGGCCTGGTGCCGACGGCGGGGGCGGTGGCCAACGCCTTGTATCAGTTTGATGGCTTGCGGCGTCACAAGCTGCCAATGCGCCTGCCGCGGAAGCGCCCGGTTAGGCGCTCGCAGGCGAATGGGGGGAATGGCAATAAGTCGTAGATGCCTCCGGTGACTGGGATTCCAAGGCAATGTCATCAGATTGCTTTAACCACCGAGGACACCGAGAGAAACGAGAACACAGAGCAATTCTGTGAACACGGTTAGATGGACCAAGAACTGCTTGACCAGGCTATCGCCCTGGCGGCCCGCGGCTATCAAGTGGCTGTTCAGCGGGAAGATGATGAAAACGGGAATCTTGTCTGGGGCGCATTTGTGCCCGAGATGCCGTCTTGCTTCGCGCAGGGAGAAACTGTTGAAAGCGCGATAGAGGCGCTGAATACAGTCCGCGAAGATTACATTTATTTCTTAATGAAACACGGTGTGCCTGTGCCAGAGCCGACGCCGCGCGCGCCCGTTGGCGATGATTCATCTACAGAGCGGGCAGGTGCGGAAGTCACAAGCTCGAATTGAAGCCTCCGCCGCGGAAGCGGCCCGTCCGGCGTTCAAGGGCGAATGGAGGGAATGGCAAGCGTTAATGTCAGTCCGCCGACATGGAAAATGTAGGGGCGACCTCTGTAAGTTGCCCGCTCTTTTAAGAAGTAATTGCTGGCGTGGCGAAGCATGGTCGGTTCACGGGCTATCCGCCGGGCTAAGTGGTTCCGACTCGCCGGCCGACGATGCTGTCCGTCTCTGTCGAATCTGTTGCAGTCTGGTTTTCAGCCTGGCGGGTAGATTTTGTATCGCGGAAAGCAAACGTGGATCAATCTTATTCCACAACAGCAGTCCGGCAATCGCGAGCAAGCCTATGACGCTTCCCTGGATGATTCCAGCGCTTGTCGATACCCAAAATGCTATGAGCGCGCCAAGGAGTGTCGCTACTCTCATCTTGAGCGTGCCAAAGAATCCGACGCCGAAATAGATTATGGTCACCGGAATCATAATGTGGAGGTTGCCGATGTAATCTAGAACGGCCTTTGTCACAAATTTGATGATCCTCCACGCGCCACCGACAACGTTGCCGGCACCTTGTGCTGTTCCTAGGATGCCATCATTGAAATCGCTCACGCGCGTTGAAAGATCGTCCCGCCAGTCGTCGAACTCTCTTTGAATTCTAAATCGTATGTCTTGCTGAGCTTCGAGTTCAGCCTGAACATGCTGATAACGTGCATACCCCGCAACGGAGACGACGACCACAATGATGACGAAGATCGCGAGCGAGACGTAGGGTCGGCCCCTGATTAGGTCTCTCGCGAAAGTAATACTTTGCATAGTGATTCCTTCAGTTTGCGCTTCATGTCTTGAAGGCGGCGCGAGATGGAATTGCGTTAACTCGGGAAGATATCGCCGACGCGGAGTTCAAAGCCGGGCAGCACATCGCCGCCGGTGAGGGTGTCATCTTCGTGGAGCGTCGTGGCGCTTTCCGCCGTCTGCGCCACCACAGTGCGATTTTCGGGATAGACCAGCCACACGAGGCGAGTGCCCGCGTTCAAGAGTTGCATCACCTTGAGATGAATATCTCCCGCTTTGTTGTTGGGAGAGATGACTTCGACGGCGAGATCGGGGCCCAGTTCGTATAATATGAAATCCGGTGGTTCAGGCGCTCTGCCTTTGCTGACGAAGGCAATGTCCAGGCCGCGCACAGTGTCTCGCCCATCTTCGGCTCGTTCCAAGATGAAGCCGGTGTCGCCCGCGTTTACTTCACCTAGGCCGCTGCGCTTGACAAAGGTGACGATCTCTGCCGCAAGATTGGCGAGAACGATGCCGTGAAGTCTGCTCGGCTTGGACATCTCGATGAGCTCTCCTTCGACGAGTTCAATCACGCGATCGAGGTATTCTGGCTGCTCCATCAACTCAAAGAAGCGCTCAGCTGATATGATTCGCTCCTGGATTGCCATGTGATTCCAAATCCTTTGGCTGTCGCCTCTGACAACAGGATTATACCGAAATTTACGTCGACCTCAAAATCGCGCGTTCCGCATCAAAGCCATTGTACGGCTATTCGCAAAAGGCATCGCGCAGCTTGGCTTTTTGGATCTTGCCCAGGGCATTGGCGGGGAATTCATCGACGAAAAGCACCCGCCGCGGGGCTTTGTAGGCGGCCAGCTGCTCGCGGCAGAAGGCGCAGATCTCGCTTTCGTCCGCCGCCTGGCCCGGCCGCAGGATGACAGCCGCCAGGACTTGTTCGCCCCATTCTTCATCCGGACAGCCGATCACTGCGCAAGCGGCGACGGCCGGATGCCGCATCAGGGCGAGCTCGACTTCGGGCGGATAGACATTGAGACCGCCGGTGATGATCAGGTCTTTGGCCCGCCCCTTCAGCGTGTAATAGCCATCCGCTTCGCGCAGGGCCATATCGCCGGTGCGCAGCCAGCCGTCATCGCTGAAGGCTTCGGCAGTCTTCTCCGGCTGACCCCAGTAGCCTTTGAATACATGGGCGCCTTTGATCTGCAGCTCGCCGACCGCGCCATCGGGCAGCGGCATCCCGGTTTCGGCATCGACAATCCGCACCGAAACACCGGGCAGCGGCATGCCCACCGAGCCAACGCGCCGCTCGCCATGCAAGGGATTCGACAGATTCATGCCCGTCTCGGTCATGCCATAGCGCTCCAGCAGCGTGACGTTGAAGGTCTCTTGATAGCCGAAGAAGAGATCATCGGGCAAGCGATCGGAGCCGGAGGTCATCAGGCGAAGATGGCTGAGGTCGAAGCGCCTTCCCTTCGCCAGTTGATGCAAGCGGCGATGCATGGTCGGCACGCCCATGAAGACGGAGAAGCGGCGCGAACGGAGCAGCTCAAGCGCGGCGGCGGCGTCAAATGCCAGCAGCACAAACACGCTGGCGCCGGCATGCAGGGCGCCATGCAAAGCGACAATCAGACCATGCACATGAAACAGCGGCAGGCCATGCAGCAGCGCATCGTCGGCGCGCCAGCCCCAAGCTTGATGCAGGGATTCGATATTGGCGCTCAGGTTGCCATGGCTGATCAGGGCGCCTTTGGGGCGGCTGGTGGTGCCGCTGGTGTAGAGCATCATGGCCGTTTGATGGCTGTCGCGCGGCAGGGGCGAGCCTCGCTCGGCTGAATATGCCCCGACGCGGGTCCCCCAGTTTTCGTCTTCGGCGATGAAAATCGTCTTTTGCAGGCTCGGCAATTTGCGCCGCAGTGACTCGATGGTCCGCCGCTTCTCGCTGCCGGCAAAGAGCAGCCGCGCCTCTGAATCAGCCAGAAAGTAGCGCAGCTCCGCCGCCGGGTAGGCCGGATTGAGCGGCAGGAAGACGGCGCCGATCTCGACGGCGGCCAGGTGCAGATAGATGAAAGCCAGGCACTTCGGCAGCTGCACAGCCAGGCGATCACCCGGTTCGACTCCCAGAGAAATCAGATAGTTGCCCGTCCGCTTGACCGTCTCGGCCAGTCGGCCATAGGTGACCGGACGCGCGCCCTGGAATTCGATGGCGACTTTTTCCGGCTGCTCGCGGCAATGTTGCGCCAAGGTGTCAAGGAACATATTCATTCACCATAGAAGCACGGAAATAGCTCCAAGCAAGTAATTGAAATCCAGCTATTTTGCGAACTGTAGACACACGCGCGACAATGCCGCCGCCCACGCAAAACACCTTGCATCTCGGCGCGTTTCGCTCCCCTCCCTGACTCGTCGGGGAGGGGCCGGGGGTGGGGTTGTAGTGGTCCCGAAAACTGAAACACCTTATTTGGCTCTCTCCGCGCTCTCCGCGTTCTCTGTAGTTAATTCTTGTTGCGCGACTTACTGGTTCTACCGAAAAAAGAAGTTCGCTCATCCTGCCGCCAGGAGGACAACCGAGCGGGCGCCGACAATCATCAGGTCCTGATCTTCCAGCGGCATCGCCTGCCCGGGCGGGTAGCTGTCATGCGGCGGGCTCATGCTGGTGTTGACGGCGACATGCCAGGTCAAGCGCTGCGGCAGCCTTGGCAAGCCAAAATTGGCCGTCTCCCAGTAGGCGTTCATGATCAGATACAAGATACCGGCGGCCTCGTCATCGGCGGGGTTGGCGCCGCAAAGCATCACTGCCAGCTGACGGCTCTCGTCCGACCAATCGGGGGCCCAGGGCTCGCGGCCATGGAAGGAGATGCTTTCGCAGAAATTCAGCGCGTCCGCGGGCAGATGCTTCAGATAAGCGTGGCGGCGCAGGACCGGATGCGCCTGGCGGATTTGGATCAGATGCTGTGTAAAGCGAAACAGCGCCGCATTCGCCCCGAGCGCGCCCCAATCGAAGTAATTCATCTCATCGTCGTGGCAGTAGCTGTTATTGTTGCCGCCTTTGCTGTGGCCGATTTCGTCGCCCATCAGCAGCATGGGCACACCCTGGCTGAGCAGGAGTATGCTGAGGAAGTTCTTCATTTGCCGCTCGCGCAGGCTCCTGACTTCAGCATCGGCGGAGGGGCCTTCGCCGCCGCAATTCCAGCTGAGGTTTTCGTCCATGCCGTCGCGGTTGTCTTCGCCATTGGCGAGGTTGTGCTTGTGGTTGAAAGAAACCAGATCGCGCAGGGTGAAGCCGTCATGGGCGGTGACGAAGTTGACCGAGGCGCAGGGTCCGCGCTCGCCATAAATATCTGGCGAGCCTTGAATCCGCGCTGCCATCGCGCCAACCATGCCGGCATCGCCTTTGACGAAGCGGCGCAGATCATCGCGGTAGCGGCCGTTCCACTCAGCCCAGCGACCGTAAGCCGGGAAGCTGCCCACCTGATACAAACCGCCGGCATCCCAGGCTTCGGCGATCAGTTTCGTATTCGCCAGCAGCGGATCATAAGCCAATACTTCCAGCAAAGGCGGGTCCGGATCGGGCAGGCCCTCGGGATCCCGCCCCATGCTCGAAGCCAGATCAAAGCGGAAGCCGTCAATATGGTATTCGCTGACCCAGTAGCGCAGGCAATCGAGCAAGACGACGCGCACGACGGGATGATTGCAATTGACGGTATTGCCGACGCCGCTGAAGTTGTAATAACTGCCATCCGGCTTCAACAGGTAATAGATGCTGTTGTCGATCCCGCGGTAGGAGATGGTCGGTCCGTTCTCGTTGCCTTCGGCGGTGTGATTGAAAACCACATCCAACCAGACTTCGATGCCCGCTTGATGGCAGGCTTTCACCAGCGATTTCAGCTCGCGCGGGGCATCGGCGCTGGCGGCGTAACCGGCTTTGGGCGCGAAGAATCCAACGGGATTGTATCCCCAGAAATTCCGCAGCTGTTCGCCGGTTTCGGGATTCTTGAGGTCATTGTCCAGTTCGTCAAATTCGAAGACCGGCATCAGCTCGATGCAGTTGACGCCAAGCCGTTTGAGGTAAGGGATTTTCTCGATGATGGCGGCGAAGGAGCCGGGCGCTTTGACCGCGGACGAGGCATGGGCGGTGAAGCCGCGCGCGTGCATTTCGTAAATGACGATATCTTCCAGCGGAATGTTGAGCTGCCGGTCGCCCTCCCAATCAAAGTCGTCCACATAGGGGCGAGCGCGGTAGGGAAAGATGCCCTCACTGCCGCCTGGCTCAGCCCACTTATCCAGCCCGCCGATTGACTTGGCATAAGGATCCAGCAAAATGCGCTGGGCGTTGAAGCGATGGCCGTCGGCCGGCTCAAAGGGGCCGTCAAGCCGGAAGCCGTATTCGATCGCGTTCGGGTCCAAATCCAGCACGGTCATGGCGTAGACATCGCCGGTGCGGAAGGATTCAAGAAAAGGGATCTCCACCAGCGGCGTTTCCGCGCCCCGCTCAAAGAGGACCAGACTGCAGGAGGTGGCGTAGCAGGAGAAGATGGAGAAGTTGATGCCGTCGGGGGTGATGGTCGCGCCAAAGGGGCGGGGTTTGCCGGCTCGAAACTTGAAATTGCCGAGCTCGTAACTCGGAAGGGAAGTCATAGCGCCATTGTATTTGATGAACATCAAAGACACAAAGATACATTTTGCCGCAGCCGCTCGCGAGTAACAGCCCGGCTCACACAAAATAACGAACCCGCACAAAAGGAGAGGCGCAGAACACTCGGAGCGGACGAGCCGCCGGCTCGCCCGTACGCGCGCTTATGGGAGGTCGTCCCTTTGATGATTGTTTTTTGCGAAATCCGCTCCCCGGCTGTTGGGAAGTTGAATTAGCGATGAAAACTTGGCATACTACGAGGCGGCAGGCGCAGGCAATTTTGGCTTAGTGGGAGGCCTAACCTATAATGATTCACAGTCTTCATCGTTGTCGCTTAAGGATGTTGATTCTTTGAACAAGGCTTCCGGCAATTCACAGTTGGCGCTGGCGGGTCGTCTAAATCGGCTGATTGATTTCGCGCCGGTGCTCATCGCCTTGCTTTTGGCGCTCCTTGTCGCTTCCGTGCTTTTGCTCGCCCTCAATGCGAACCCCCTGGAAGCCTATGACTTCATGCTGAAGGGCGCGGTCGGGTCGGAGAATGCGACGGCGGAGACGTTGGTGAAAGCGACGCCGATTCTCTTTGTCGGCATCGGCATCACAATCGCGTTTCGCGGCGGCATGATCAACATCGGCGGCGAAGGGCAGATGATCGTGGGCGCGCTGGCGGGCGTGACCATCGCGCTGGTCATGGGCGAGATGCGCATCCCGCCCGAGCTGGCCAAGGAACGAGGCGCCTTTGATGTATTCATCGTGGCTTGTTCCCTCGTCGGCGGCTTCCTCGCCGGCGCGCTTTATGGCGGGCTGGCCGGTTTCCTCAAAGCTTATTTTGACGTGAACGAAATTTTAAGCACGATCATGCTCAATCAGATCGCTGTGCAGATGATGAATTTTTTGCTGAACGGGATCCTGCTGGACCCGGCGGAAGCGGGCTTCAACAACATACCCAAGACGGCCAGGCTGGTCACGGCGGCGCAATTGCCACGGCTTTCGCTGCCCATCGGCGATCCACATTTATTCGACCGAACGCGTTTGCACTGGGGTTTGATCATCGCGATTGCCCTGGCGGTGGTCATCTATATTTTTCTTTGGCGCACTTCCTGGGGCTATCGTATACGGGCGGTGGGCGAGAATCAGCGGGCCTCCAGTTACGCCGGCATCAATGTCAGACGGCAGATGATGTTCTCGATGTTTTTGGCGGGCGGCTTCGCCGGATTGGCCGGCGTGGTGCAGGTCTTGGGATTGCAGTATCGCCTGCAGACGGACGGCTCGCCGGCCGGTTTCACCGGGGCGGCCGGCTTCAACGGCATTGTGGCGGCGCTGTTTGGCGGGCTAAATCCGCTTGGGGCGATACCGGCGGCCGCGTTTTTCGGCGGGCTGCTGGTCGGCGCGCAGAAGATGCAGCGCGAATTAGGTGTGCCGGCGTCGCTGATCACGGCGGTTAATGGCTTGATCGTCGTCTTCGTCGTCAGCAGTGAGATTTTCATCATTCAGCGGAGCAAACGGCGTGTGAGCCTGCAAGAGACCCCCGAGGGTTTGGATGAGGCGGAGGAGACGGGCTGATGGGCCTGGATGAGATTCTGACCGCCAGCGTCTTCGCCTCGGCCATCCGGCTGGCGACGCCTTATATCTTCGCCGCTTTGGGCGAGACCTTCGCCCAGCGCAGCGGCGTGCTCAATTTGGGCGTCGACGGCATGATGCTGATGGGCGCCTTCACCGGCTTCTACGCGGTGCATCTGGCGCAGCAGGGCGAGACACTGAGCGAGCCGGCCAGTCTGCTGCTCGGCGTCGCCGTCGCCCTTGTCGTTGGCGCTCTGATGGGCTTGGCGATGGCTTTCGTCAGCGTCACGCTGAAAGCGAAACAAGGCATCAGCGGCATCGGCGTTTATCTCTTCGGCCTGGGGCTCAGCGAGCTGCTGTTCCAGCAGTGGGTAGGCACGCCGAAATCGGTCAATGGATTCCCGCGGATTGAGTTCCCGCTGTTGACCGATCTGCCGATCGTTGGCGAGATTTTTTTCCACCACAATCTGCTCGTTTATGTCGCCTTCGCGCTGGTGCCGATTTCGGCTTATGTGCTGAACAGCACGACTTTCGGTTTGATGATCCGGGCGGTGGGGCAGAACCCGGAGGCGGCCGATGCGATGGGCGTGAGCGTGGCGCGGGTGCGTTATGCGACGACGACAATCGGCGGCATGCTGGCGGGGCTGGCGGGGGCGTCGCTTTCGATCGCGCTGATCAATCTGTTCCAGCAGAATCTCACAGCCGGGCAGGGCTTCATCGCCGTCGCTCTGGTATACTTCGGTGGCTGGCGGCCCTGGACAGTGGCGGCGGGGGCGATGCTGTTCAGTTTTGTCAACGCGCTGCAATTGCAGATCAAGGTGATCGGGGCGGATATTCCATCCGAGTTCGCGGTGATGGCGCCTTATGTGATCACGATCATCGCGCTGGTTTTCGCCACCAAGCGGCATGAGCAGCCGACCGCCCTGACGAAGCCCTACGAGCGCGGGGAGTAGGTTTTTCACCACAGAGGACAAAGAGGGCACAGAGTCTTGGTTTGACTAGAGAAGTTGTGATGGAGTTTGAAATTGTCATTTTTGCAAGGGCTGGGAGAGGGATCATGAAGAAGATTTTGGCAATCGGCGTATTGTTTGTTTTTGTTGCGGCGGGCCTGGTGTCGCTGGCGCAGGAGGACGTATTTCGCATCGCGGCATTGATGCCGAGCGCAACGAATGACCTCGCCTTCAGCCAGAGCATGTATGACGCGCTGGCGGCGATTCAAGAGGAGCTTGGAGAAGAGGCCTTCGAGTTCACCGTTCAGGACAGTACTTATATCGTGGATGACGCCGCGGTGGCCTTGCGTGACTGGGCGGCGTCGGGCGAGTTTCAGTTGGTGATCGCGCATGGCTCTCAATATGGCCCGATCGTGGAGGAACTGGCGGCTGAATTCACCGATGTGTCCTTCGCCTGGGGAACGCGGCAAGACACGTTTGGCATGGACAATGTGTACAGCTATGCGGCCGCCTCGGACGAAGGCGGGTATTTCAACGGCGTCCTGGCGGCCCACCTCACCGAGACGGGCGTGGTTGGCTTGGTTGGCCCGATTGAAGTCGGCGATGGCAAATTGTATGCGGACGGTTTCGCCAACGGGGTCGCTTCTGTTGACGAAGAAATTGCAGTCAACATTGTGTTCATCGGCTCCTTCAGCGATGTCCCGCTGGCGACGGAGGCGGCGGAAACCCACCTTGCCAACGGCGCCGACATCTTGACCGGCACGGCGCAGATGGTCGTCGGCCCGATCGCGGTGGCGGTTGCGAACGATGTGCTATGGTTCGGTTCCGATGCCAGCCAGGATGAACTGTCCGAAGATATCGGCGTCGCCTTTCAGATTTACAAGTGGGAGGTCCTCTTGCTCGACATGATCAGCAACATCAAGGAAGGCCTATTGGGCGGCGAGTATTATAAGCTGACGCTCGAGAACGGCGGGCTGGTGATGGAATATGACAAGGACTTCGAAATCAGCGACGAACTGATGGCGATTGCGGATGAGACGATCGCCGGCATCGTCTCGGGCGATATTGTGCCGATACCCGACATGATGGAAGAAGACAGCGGGGAGTAGCGTCAGGGCGGGCCGCCTGGACGCGCAATTGTTTATTCTCGGGCGAAACCGCCCGGTTTAAAGCCAACGATCCATTGAAGGAGAGATTTGCCATGAAGAAAGTTCTACTGCTCACCTTGATTGTCGCCCTTTTCGCAGGGGTGATGCCGACGATGGCGCAAGACGTCTTTCGTGTTGCCGCCGTAGCGCCCAGCGCCACCAACGACCTCGCATTCAGCCAGAGCATTTATGACGGCTTGATGGCGATTCAGGCGGACATGGGCGAAGACGCCTTCCAGTTCGATTTCCAGGATGGCACCTTCATCGTGGACGACGCGGCGGTCGCTTTGCGCGAATGGGCGGCGTCGGGCGATTATAATCTTGTGATCGCCCATGGTTCGCAGTTCGGCTCGGTGGTGGAAGAGCTGGCGGCGGAATTCCCCGAAGTCAGCTTCGCCTGGGGCACGGACGAGAATACCTTTGGGCTGGACAACGTTTTCGCCTACACAGCGGCCGCGGATGAAGGCGGTTATGTGAACGGCGTGATGGCGGGTTTGATGACGGAATCGAATGTCATCGGCGTGGTTGGTCCAATTGAAGTGGGCGATGCCAAGCTCTATGTCGATGGCTTCGTCGCCGGCGTCGGCGCTTCCAACCCGGATGCCACGGTCAACGTCGTGTACATCCAATCCTTCAGCGACGTCCCGCTGGCGACCGAGGCGGCCGAGACCCATATCGCCAATGGCGCCGACATCTTGACCGGCACGGCGCAGATGGTGGTTGGCGCGATCGCCGTCGGCAGTGAGAACGGCGCGCGCTGGTTCGGCACCCAATCCAGCCAGGCTGAGCTCGCTGGTGATTCCGCTGTTGCCTTCCAGGTTTACAAGTGGGAGGTGATCCTGGCCGACATGATTGACCACATCCAAATGGGCGTGTTGGGCGGCGAAGCCTACAAATTAACGCTGGCCAACGGCGGCCTGGTGATGGAGTTTGCGGGCTGAGTATAAAAGCAACCCCTCCGTATAGATGGAGGGGCTTCTTTCACCATAGCCCCGTCCGAGTTACAGCTCGGCTCACACAAAATGACGAACCCGCCACAATAGCAGTCTGTAGGGGCGTTTCGCTGAAACGCCCGTCTATTCGATAGCGCGAGCCTAAGGGCGAGACAAGTCTCGCCCCTACAGGTTTCGCTATGATTGCAGATGGAATCTGGCAGGTTCGCTAGAAGGAAGAAACGAGGCAACAGTGATGCGCGGCAATCGAGTATAGCGCATTTGTGTTGGCGGACAGGGTAGTTGTATATGGCTGAAAGCGTCAAGCAGAAGACGGACTTGCTGCCGACCGGGCATGAGCGGATCGACCGCCTGGAGATGACCGGAATTGTCAAGCGCTTCCCCGGCGTGCTGGCGGCGGATAGCATCGATTTCGATGTGAATGCCGGCGATATCCACGCCCTGCTGGGCGAGAATGGCGCGGGCAAATCGACGCTGATGAAGATGCTCTACGGCCTCTACCAACCGGACGAGGGGGAGATCCGCCTCAATGGCGTCGAGGCGATCATCAGGAACCCGCAGGACGCCATTGGACACGGCATCGGCATGATTCATCAGCATTTCATGCTCGTGCCATCGCTGACCGTGGCCGAGAATATCGCGCTGGGTATGAAGTCGTCGCGCGGCGCGCGGCTTGATCTGGATGTGGTCAGCCGCCGCGTGCTTGAACTTTCGGAAATTTACAACCTGAAGGTTGATCCGGCCTTGCCGATTTGGCAGTTGGCCGTCGGCGAGCAGCAGCGGGTCGAGATCCTGCGCGCGCTTTACAAGGGGGCGGCGCTGCTGATCCTCGACGAGCCGACCGCCGTGCTCACGCCGCAAGAGGTGGACGGCTTGTTCCGCATCCTCAAGCAGCTGGCCGATGATGGGCACGGGCTGGTATTCATCTCGCATAAACTGCACGAGGTGCTGGCAATCAGCCAGCGCGTCACGGTATTGCGCGATGGCCGGCGCGTCAACTCCATCCCCACCAGCGAGGCGACCCGCCCCAAACTGGCCGAGATGATGGTCGGGCGGCCGGTGCTGCTGGATTATGACAAGCAGGCGGCGAACCCGCGCGATGATCGATTGATCTTGCAAGGCGTGAGCGCGTTGAGCAATCGCGGCACGATCGGCCTGGATGATGTATCCCTGCGGCTGCGCGGCGGCGAGATTGTCGGCATCGCCGGCGTCTCCGGCAACGGCCAGCAGGAACTCGCGCAGTGCATCACCGGCTTGCGCCCGTTGACGGCCGGCAGCGTCACGGTGGATGGCGAAGATGTCAGCAACGCCCATCCCTCGGCGCTGAACGCCATCGGCTTGTCGCATATCCCGGAAGAGCGCATGGAAGACGGCGTCATCAAGGAGTTCAGCGTCGCCGAGAATTATGTGCTGCAAGATCACGGGCATCCCAAGTTCACGCGCGGCAAGATTTTCATGCTCTTCTACAAGATCCGCGAGTTTTGCCGCCGGGCGATTGAGCTATACGAGATCAAGACGCCGAGTACGGAGACGCTGGTCAAGAGCTTGAGCGGCGGGAATATCCAGAAGCTGGTGCTGGCGCGGGAGCTATCGCGGGATCCGGGTGTGCTGATCGCGGCGCAGCCGACGCGCGGCGTCGATATCGGCGCGACCGAGTATATTCACCAGCGCCTCTTGCAGGAGCGCGACAAAGGCACGGCGATTTTGCTCATCAGCGAGGATCTGGACGAGATTCGGGCGCTGTCGGACCGGATCGCGGTGATGTATGAGGGGCGTATCGTGGGCGAGGTGGAGAATGTCGACGTGGATATCGAGCTGCTCGGTCTGCTGATGACGGGTGGGGGGTAGGGCTACTCGATCACAGGAATGCTTTACTTCCTATTTCGAGTCCAAATGAAGATCAGACGGGGTGGGCGACGAGATTTCTTGCCTTCTATTGGCGCTCTTTCCAGACATTTGTATTGATGTTGTATGTCCAACCTGAGACATGCGGCTCACACGATGTATCCATGCTAGGCTTGCCCCGCTGGGCTTCATATTCGGTCCTAACCTGCTTTCCTGTGAAAGTACCAACGACGTCTTCCAATATCAGCGCAGCGCTATCCTTCGCGTCCTCAATGATCCCGCGTTCCAGAGCGCGCTCAATAAAGCGCGCCATCACCTGAACTTCGCCGAGCAGCCGCAGCAGATCAAAATCCGGATTGAGTAAATTGGGGTCATTATTGACCAACCGGATATACCCCACATCACATTTGGTGAGTTGCGGAGACGGTAGCAGCAGCTTGTAGGTTTGCGTGTCTGGTTCGTATTTGATGTGACCGCCATCCAACTCGGTGAGGTCTAGACCAGCTTCGATGGAACCTTGCGCGATGAAGTCGCCACCAAAGCTAAACAAGCCTTTGTCGACGCCGACGTGGAATTCGCGCTCGACGATTTCGTATTCCGCCACAACCAACTCCGCCTTTGCCTCCGCCTGGATGTGAGCTAGGACAACACCTGGCGGAATTGGAGTTGGGGTAGGCGTATTCGTTGGCGTGTGGGTTGGCGTAACGGTCGGCAAAGGCGTAAACGTCGGATAGGGCGTGTTTGTCGGATAAGGCGTATAGGTCGGAGGCGGGGTAAAAGTTGGCGTAACGGTCGGCGTATTGGTTGGCGTGCTAGTCGGTGTAGCGGTGCTCGTAGCAGTGGCAGTCGGTGTATTCGTTGCCGTATTGGTCGGAGTGGCCGTTGGAGGCAGCGTGTAGGTCGGATAAGGTGTATAGGTCGGAGGCGGAGTGAATGTTGGCGTGAAGGACGGCGTATTGGTTGGCGTGCTAGTCAGTGTAGCGGTGCTCGTAGCAGTGGCAGTCGGCGTATTTGTTGCCGTATTGCTCGGAGTGGCCGTTGGAGGCGGCGTGTAGGTCGGATAAGGCGAATAGGTCGGAGGCGGCGCGGAACCCCCGCCACTGATTCCGGCTTGAAAGATAATCCCCAAGCCAAATGCCAGAATCAGTCCAACGAAAAGTACGAAGCGACTTCTGTCCGCATTGCTTGGGTATTTCATTTTCACAAACTTGTATACCGAGTTTACCAGTCTGGTTCAACTACTGAGGGCGACTCGGCGAGTCGTCCCTACATCGTTTTCATGTTGCCGGATCCGCACGGACGGTACAAGAATCAATCCGTCCGCTTCCATGCACCGTCCTCATCTTTGCCCCAGCCATTCGGCGTATAGGGCTGGCAAGATTCCGGCAATTCAATGTCGCCATCCCGCGCGGCGAATTCAATGTGTACCGGTTTGCCTGTCAGCTCGCGCACAAAGTCGCCCATGTGCAGCGCCGTTTCTTCTTCAGCCTGCTCCAGTATGCCCGCCTCGATCATTTGCTCTGCAAATCTTATGATAGCTTCGGCATGAGCGATTTGCCGCACCATATCCCAATCGGCTGAAAGCAAAGTAAAGGAATGCTCATTTTGGTCGATATGCTCTATGCGGCAACTGGTGATGGAGGGCGCAGGCAGCTTCAAAACATAGGCGTCGTCCACCAAGTGAATATCGTCCTCATCAATCGCTGCAAAATCAATACCCGCTTCAATCGCGCCGATGGCGATGTGATTGGCGCTATAACCACCGAGGTTGAATATGCCACGATGGATTTCGACTTTGAGATCAGTTTTGGCGACTTCGGATGTCACAGACACTAGCTGACCAATGCCATTAATGCTGTTGACGATAGTCAGCGGCGAGCGGACGTAAACGGAAGATTCGGGAAAGAAGAAATCCCGAACATCGTTGACGGTGCCGGTGAGAAACCCGCCGAAGACGATGCCGACGATTAACAGCGCAATCGGGATCATATTTCTGACGATAAACTGTGAAACCGCAACCATTTTGCCTCCTCGTGTAATGACGAGCCCTATGCTAAGCCTGCATCATACGAGTATAACGTAAAATTCCTGTAAAATTATCTCCACTTATTGAGGGGCAACAGTATACTCATCGTACATGATTAAGCCTGTCAACTCCAGCAATGTTGCCGCAGCTAGCCTCGCGAACAAATAATTTCCCCCGCCTCTACCGCGCCATCTCCACCTCCGTCGTGGACGCCTTCTGCTTCAGCAATCCCTTCATCAACGCCGCCCTCCACATCGCCTGCGCCCCCTTCATCCTCGAGCTCACGCGGCTGGGCCTCAAGATGGAAGGCATGATCGCGCGCGACGGCCACTTGAAAGGCGCCAGCCACTGGCTGCTGAAGATCGGCGCCAAAGCGGTCCGGGTCCATGGCGCTGACAAAGTGCCGCGCGCGGGGCCGGTCCTTTTTGTCGGCAACCACGCCGGCCTGGGCGACGCGCATACGCTGCTGATGGCGTCGCCCCGCTGTGACACCCACATCTTGGCGAATGACTTTGGCATCCTGCCGGGTTTGAGGGCGATGCGCCGCCACGTCATCGTCGTTGACCCGAGCCAGCCGGTCGCATCATTGAGAGCGGCTATGCGGCATTTGCGCGCGGGCAAGTCGCTGCTGCTCTATCCGCGGGGGGAAATTGAAGCCGATCCGGGCTTGTATTTGCAGACGGCGCTGGAATCGCTGCCGCTCTGGTCGGGCAGCCTTGAGTTGTTCGCGCGCCACGTCCCCGGTCTGAGCATCGTGCCGGTCGCCGTCGGGGGCGTGATCTCACGGCGCGCGCTGCGCAATCCCATCGTCAGGCGCTACCGGGACAGCGACAAGCGTCATTTTCTGGCGGCGACCTTCCAAATGCTGTTTCCATGTTACCGCGATCCAGTCATCAGCCTCGCCTTTGGGGAGGCGCTGAGCGGCGAGAACGTCACGCGCGACGAGATCATAGAACAGATGGCCAGCCTGCTGCGGCGCGTCGGGGCGGAGCAGCGGCTGTTGATGAAAGCGGCGGCGCGCGGTGTATAGGCTTGGGGGCTTTCAGCCTGTCCAATTGCAGCTTCCGCGCCATAATAGCGGGAGAGTTCGCCCGCCGGGAATCGCCGAGCCGCTATGAGTCAGTGGTCGAACAACAATCCAGCGCAAAATCAAGTCGATAGCTGGCTCGGCTATTGGAATCTGCTGATTTCGCTGGTCACGCGCGATATTCGGGCGCGCTATCGCCGAACATTTCTGGGTCCGCTTTGGGCGATTATCCCGTCGATTTTGTACACCGTGATCCTGAGTTTCCTAAGCGGCCTGGTGGGCGCCAGCAGCGAAGGCATGCCGCGTCTCGCGTTCGTCATGGCGGCGACGGTGCCTTGGACCTTCCTGCAAAGTTCGGTTGTGCGCATCCCGCATGGCGTGCTGGCCAACGGCACGATCCTGCGCAAGATGCCGGTGCCGCGTCAAATCTTCCCGCTTGTGGTGATATTGACGACATTCTTTGACTTTATGATGTCGTCTATCGTGCTCGTCATCGTGCTGCAGCTCTTTGGCATGCCCATCAGCTGGGCCTGGCTTTGGCTGCCCGCGCTCGTTGGCATGACCGGTTTTCTTGCTTGGGCAATCGGTATCGGTCTGTCCGCCATTACGATTTACCGCCGCGACATGCTGCATGGCATTCAGTACATCATGCAGGTCTGGCTATTTGTATCGCCGGTGATGGTCTCATCAAGCAAGATTCTGGAGGATTGGCCGCTTTTACACGCCTTGAATCCGGCGGCGGGCATCATTGACGGTTTTCGCCGGGTCCTGGTTTATGGCGAGCCGCCCAATGCCGAATGGCTGCTGGCCAGCCTGATAATGACCTGCCTTGTGCTGGCGGTCGCTTATCCGATGTATCACGTCATGTCGCAGTACTTTGCCGATGTCTTGTAGGCGAGCGTCATTTTTTTGCCACAGAGGCAAAGAAGTAAGTGCAAGCAAGTCGCGCAAAAAATGAACTACAGAGAACGCGGAGTTGGGCGGATCGGCGGCTCGCCCCTACAGAATTAGATGAAGGCGGGAATCGGTTATGAGCGGCTTGGCGATACAGGCGCGGGATGTTTGGAAGCGCTACGGCCTGCCATTGCGTCCCTGGCTGCAGCGCCGGATTGATCGCCTGCGCGCCGACGGTGAGGGCGCCCGCGTCAAATACGGGCCCTGGGCGCTGCGCGATGTTTCCTTTGAGGTCGAGCGCGGCGAGTCCCTGGGCATTGTCGGCAAGAACGGGGCGGGCAAGAGTACGCTGCTCAAGCTCATCGCCGGGGTGAGCCCGCTCACATACGGCTCGCTGCAAGTAAGCGGCCGCCTCTTCCCCATGATCGAGCTGGCGGCCGGCATCCATCGCGACTTGACCGGGCGCGAGAACATCAAGCTGCTGGGCGCCATCATGGGTTTCACCGCGGGGCAGATGGAAGCGAAAATGCCCGAAGTGGAGGACTTCGCCGAATTGGGTGATTGGCTGGACAAGCCGGTCTGGCAGTATTCAAGCGGCATGCAGACGCGTTTGGGCTTCAGCGTGGCGGTCAACGTCGATGCCGATATCCTTTTGATTGATGAGGTGCTGTCGGTCGGGGATATCAATTTTCAGAAGAAATGCCTGAACCGCATGGACGAGCTGTCAAACAGCGGCGTCACCGTCATCTTCGTGACGCACAATCCTTATTCGATTGAGCGGATCTGCGAGCGGGCTTTGTACCTGGAAGGCGGGGAGATCGCCGCGGCCGGTTCCCCCAGCGACATTCTCTCCGCTTATTTCAAGGGCGCGCTGGACCGCTCGACGACGATCGCGGGAAAAGACCCGATCGCCGCCGACTTGCGCGAAGGCACCGGCGCCTTCCGCATAATGAAGGTCAGCATGCATGATGCCGCAAGCGGGCAAGAAATCAGCAGCTTTTCGACGGGCGAATCCATCTGCTTTCGCATCACGCTTGATGTGCGCGAGCCGACCGCAAGTTATCGCTTTTCGCTGCGGATCGTCGATCCAGCCAGCACGGTCGTCAGCTTTGTGGATGTGCCGATATCGGCGCGGCGGTCGCTTGCTTTGGCGGGGGACAGCGTATTGGAGTGCCGCGTTGACAATATCAACCTGCTGCCGGGCCAATACTGGCTGGATTTGGTCGCGCGCGAGATCGCCGGGCCGGTCATTGATTCCGTGTCTTATGCCTATACATTCAACATCCTAGGCAACAGCGAGGTCATCGAACAGATGGAGCATCGCGGCATCGTCTACCTGCCTGCCCGTTGGGCGCTGCGGCGGGCGCGGCAGTGAATTTTTATCACAGTCCCTCGCGAGTGACAACTCGGCTCACACAAAATTGTGAACCCGCAAAATAAGAATCTGTAGGGGCGTTTGACCCGCTGTGTCTACGCGCGGCGCTGAAACGCCCAGCCCTGTGATAGCGCGCGCTTTAGATTGCGGCGCCAAGGTCCATATATGTGCAATTAGATCGGATTCATGGCTGACCTTGGAATATGAGCGTATCAGCGCAAGTACTTGCGGAGATCCTTAGCGAGATCGACCCTCGCTGGACGCTGCATGGCATCCGGGCGCTCAGTCGGCGCGCCTCCGTCATAGATCTAACAAAGCCGCGGGGAAGCGCGGAACGCCTCATCCTGCTAACGCACAGCCAAGCGGATCGCGAGCGCAATCCGCATATCGCGCGCCAGGAATACCGCCTGCTGAAGACTTTGAACGACGCGCCTTTGCCCGTGCCCCAAGCCCTGTATCTCTGCAAGAGTCATCAGCCGCCTTTTCTGATCACCCGCTTCGTCGAAGGTTCCGCCGGCCACAGCGCCGTGCCGGGGCGCGCTTTTCCGCAGCGGCTGGCCGCTCTTCTGCGCCGCATTCACGCCGTTGACCGGCGCCGATTTGATCTGTCGTTTCTGCCAAAGCTGGACGACAGGACTGCCATGGACGGTTCGCCGTCCGCGCCGGAGCAGCGCAGGATTCAGGCGGCGATGCGGCGCGCCCTGCCCCGCCTCGAGTTCAACGCGCCCGCGCTGCTGCATGGGGATTTTTGGCCCGGCAACCTGCTCTGGCAGGACGGCGAATTGACGGGGGTCATCGATTGGGAGGACGCCATGCTGGGCGATCCGCTGGCAGACCTGGGCAAAAGCCGCTTGGAAATTCTCTGGGCGCTCGGCCCCGTGGCGATGGAGGCGTATACCGCGCATTATCTCGGCTTGAATCAAGGGCTTGATGCGACCGCCCTGCCCTTCTGGGACTTGTGGGGCGCCTTTCGCCTGGCGCATTTCGCGAGCTTCGCGCTTGATGCGCAGGCGGCCGCGAGAATGTCAGGGCAATATCAAGCCTTCCTTACGGACGCGATTCGCCGCCTAGACAGCGGCTAGAAATGACCGAAGCGTTTGGCGGAAGGCTTTGGGGTTCTCCAAGTGAGTATTATGGCCGGCGGAAGGAATGATCGCGAGGCCTGATTTTGGCAGCGCCGCGTCAATAGCTTGATTGATTCGCCTGAATTTTTCATCGCGCTCGCCGACGATCAGGCAAGTCGGCAGGGTCAGATTGGGCAGCTGTCGCCAGAGATTCGGCTGCGCGCCGGCGCCCATTGCGCGCAGGGAATTGGCCAATCCCGTTGGGTCATTAGTCAGTCTTTGCCGTCGCTGCCTGCGAAGCAAATCTTCCGATTGCGATGCCCAGAGCGGCAGTTTTTCCCAATGATCGACGAACCAGTCCAGGCCACACGCCTCGATTCTATCGGCCAGGTCATTATCGCGTCTTCGGCGTTGGGCGCGGTCGGTCTCGTCGGCCAGGCCGGGCGAAGCGCTTTCGAGGATCAATGACCTGAAGCGGGCGGGATAGTGCAAGGCGGTGAAGAGCGCCAACCGCCCGCCCATCGAATAACCGAGCAGATGGGCATCGTTTATCGCCAGGCAGTCGAGCAGCGCGATAAGATCCGCGGCGACAGCTTCCATTCGATAGCTCGCTTGATCGGCGGGAGCATCGCTTGCGCCATGACCAATCAAATCGATGGCGACGAACTGGAAATCCCCCGCGAGCCGGGCGGCGACCGAGCGCCAGGTTGAGGCGTCGCCGGTAAAACCATGGAGGAGCAGCAGCGGATGGCCGGCGCCGCTGATCTCAATGTTGTAATGATGCCCGCTAGGGGCGGCGCGGTATCGTGTCATTGAAGAGCTGCCGCAGTTTCCGCCGCTGAATTTTGCCCGATGCCGTGCGTGGCAGCGCGTCCACGAAGGCGAAGCGGCGCGGGATCTTGTACGAGGCCAGATGGGCGCGCGCATGCGCCTCAATTTCTTCCGCCGATGCCCTTGCGCCGGGGGCCAGCTGCAGAGCGGCCGCCACGCTTTGCCCCCATGCGGCATCCGGCAAGCCAATGACGACCGCCTCGGCAACAGCGGGGTGCCGGCGCAGACGCTCCTCCACCTCAGCCGGATAAATGTTCTCGCCGCCGCTGACGATGAGGTCCTCGCGCCGCTGCAGGATGAAGAGGTCGCCATCTTCGTCCAGATAGCCGATATCGCCGGTATGCAGCCAGCCATCGCGCAGCGCCGCCGCGGTGGCCGCCGGCTCGCCGTAATAGCCGCGCATGACCGTGTCGCCCTTGACGAGGATTTCGCCCGGGACGCCGGCCGCAGCGTCGTCGCCCTTCTCGTCGCGGATGCGCACTTGGGTAAACATCAGCGGCTTGCCCGCCGTCCCCGGCTTGCGATAGACGAGATCGGGCCTGGCAGTGGCGACTTGCGACGACGCTTCCGTGAGCCCGTAAGTCGTCGCAATCGGCAGCTTGTCGGCGATGCAGCGGGCGACGAGCGCGGGCGATGGCGCCGCGCCACCGAGCAGGATGAGGCGCAAGTTTGGACTCCAGGGGCGCGTCTTCGCATCCAGGAGGCGCTGCAGCATCGTCGGCACGAGCGAGACCAGCGTAACGGGATGCTCGCTCAGTATGCGATTCACCTCGCCTGCATCGAATCGGCCCGGCGGCAGGACCTCGATCGCCGTGCCATAAATCAGCGAACGGAAGACGATGCTCAAGCCGCCCACATGATAAAGCGGCAGGACGCATAACCATTGTTCGCCTTGAATTACGTCGAGCTTGCGGGCGGAGGCGATGGCGCTTTGGCAGACATTGCCGTAGGTCAGGATCGCTGCTTTGGGGCGTCCACCCGTGCCGGATGTATGGATGATGGCGAAATCCTCGTCCATGCGCATCATGCCGAAATCGCTGTATTGGGAAGTTGGCGCCTCCCGATCCAGGTTTGGCAGCTCCAGCACATCGACGCCGAGCGGGCCCGCCAGCGCCCTCGTTTGCGGCTCGCAGATCAAGAGGCGGCAATCCGCATTTTTGATTTGCCAAGCCAGTTCGCCCGCGGTCAGGCGGGTGTTGAGCGGGACGCTGAGGACGCGCATGCGCATCAAGGCGAGGAGCGTCAGAATGAATGGCGCTGGATTCGCGATCAAGATGCCCGCCCGGTCGCCTGGCTCAAGCGGGGCATGCCGCAGAATCGCGGCGCAGGCTGCCGAGGCGGAATGATTGACTTCGGCGAATGTCCAGCCGGACTGGCCGATCGCGAGGAAGCGTTTGTCGGGTTCAGGAGACAGTGGCAATTGCATGATGCTCACAGACGGAATTGGAATTTTATTTTGCCACAGAGACACTGAGACACAGAAGTAAAAGCAAGTAAGTAATTGAAATCTTACTATTAGAAGAACTGTAGGGGCCTTTCGCTGAAACGCCCGAAAAATGGAAACTCCTAATTTGGCTTTCTCCCCGCTCTCTGCGTTCTCTTATTTAATGAACCCGGCCCGGGAAGTCGTCTGTAGGGGCGACTCGGTGGACAGTGTTGAAAAACTGGATCGACATATAATGACATTGTATGTCAATCA
>JAPPEU010000051.1 GCA_028875245.1 Chloroflexota bacterium | reverse complement strand
GGTGTCCTCGGTGGTAAAGTTTTTTTGTTTCCACCGAAAGGGATACACTTCCGTACTTCTGGGAGCGATTACCTTCGATAAATCGCTCGCCAGTCCTCAGGCTTTGACGACATCGGCGAAGGAAGCGCCCGTCGCCTCGCGCAGAAGATCCAAGCGCAGAGGAAAGATCGCATTGGCGGCGCCGCCGGCCGCATAAACGATTTCAAATCGTTTGAGCGTTTCATCCAAATACAGGTCAATATTATCGCTGCGGTGACAGATTGGCGGGACGGCGCCAGGCAGGTAACCGAGAATAGCCAGGCATTGCTCCGCGTTCATCATGCGGACTTTTTTGCGCCCGAGGGAATAAAGCGCCGCCAGCTTGCGGTCATCGATAGTCTGGTCGCCGCTGGTTAAGACGAGCGCGGGCCTCCGCTTGTTTATCATGTAGCCGAGACTCTTGACAATCTGCCCCAATTCACAGCCGACATTGTCGGCCGCCTGCTGCGACGTGGCCGTGGAGCGGTCGAAGGTGATAATCTCGATGTCCAGCCGCAGCCTGTCAAGCGCCGCCTGCACATCGTCCACGCCCATCGCTTTCACGCCAGCCTCCCGAACACGGGCAGTCGACACATACGAAGCGCCCTATCCTCAATCAGCATAGAGCGTGCCGCCGGCGTAGGCGAAGCTGTCGCTCGGCTCGGCATGTTCCGCCTGCGGATGATCGCGCGGCGTCATATTAAGCAGGATTCGCCGCCCCGCCGCCTCAACATAATAGACATGAAGCGATTGGTCTGGCTTGATTTTGGCCTTGCGCGAAAGGCGCTGATCAAAGCGAAAGGGCTCGCCGGCTCTGTCGGTCAAGATGGTCTTGCGCCAAAACATCCAGCGAGGATGCAGCCGCTCCGCGAAGAGAATGCGATAACAGAGTTTCACGCGCGAGAACCGCAATGCGCGCAGCACAATGGTGATGACGAAGCCGGCGACCAGCGCCAAAACGACCGTGCGCCCGGCCGGCCCATAACGCCCCGCGATCAAAATCAGAGGCACTGAAAGAAGCATGAGCGTCGCCAGCGGTTCCGTAATCAGCTCGACTCGCTGACGCGCCGAGAGACGCCCGTCCCGATTGCGTTTGACATCCCTCAGGTGTTCACTCGGCAGTTGATCGGGGGTCATCGTCCATTCGCTATCCCGCCTCGTGGGCGATATTGAGATCAATCCGATTTCTTGGTCGCAGCTGCAAGATAATCACGCTGCCGACAATCAGGGCCGCGCCCAGCCACTGCAGCGCGAATATCACCTCGCCGAGGATAAGCATGGACAGAATCATCGACAAGATCGGCTCCACCGTGCTCACCAGCGAGGCTTGGGCAGCGCCGATGCGCTGCAGGGCGAAGTTAACGCCGAAGACGGGCAGGACCGTGCCCAGAATGGCGATGCCGCAGAGCAGAATGAGCGTCAGGGGGTTCTGCGGCAATTGCAGCCCGCGCCACAAGATCAGCAGCAGCATTGTGGCCAGGGAGCCGATCATCATGATCGCGCTCGCCCGCGATACATCTTCCAGGCCAGCGAGAGCGCGCCGCGCCAGCAGATAATAAACCGCCAGAATCGCGGCGTTCAGCAGCGCCAAGGCGACGCCGATGGCATCAGCGCTCTGGCTTGTCCATTGGTCCGGCACCGTCAGCGCCACGCCAACAAGCGCCAGCGCCAGCGCCAGCCAGGTTTTCGCCTGAATCTTCTCTCCCACGAGCCGCGATAGCAGCGCCACCATCGCCGGATACGAGTAAAGCAGCACGATATAGGTACTGCCCGGCAAGCGCTCCAGGGCGAAGAAAGCGGCCAGCACCGATGCGGAAACAATGACGCCGATCGTCAGCAATTGGGGGATGGGCATCACCCCGCTGGCGGGTTCACCCGCCGGGCGCCGCCTCAACAGCACCAGCGCCCAAATGATTGGAACCGCCAGAAGAAAGCGCCAGATCGCAATATCCATCGGTTCAAAACTCGAATGCTGGTAGATGAGCTTCACCAAGGGCGGCGTGAAGGAAAAGCCCGCGGCCGCAAATATTATCCAGAGGAATCCTTCGCGTTCCCTGCGTGTCATGATCGCCCAGGAGATCTGCTTGATTGCATCATACCGAATATCGCGAGAATTGAAAACGAGGCGAGCCCGTGGCTCAACCCCGTGAAAGCGCCGCGCCATTTGACCCACCGCGTTTAAGCGATGCTCACCATGCTCACCAGATTGGTCGCCAGCGGATAGAAAATGCCGAAGATCATCGTGCCAGCCAGCGCGATATTAATCGCCCAGCGAACATACTGGGTTTCCAGCGCCGGCTGCAACTCGGCCGAGCCATCGCGCAGGTACATATTGACCACGACGCGCACATAATAGAATGCGCTCACGACGCTGGTCAGCACGCCAATAACCGCCAGGCCAAACAAGCCGGCCTGAATCGCCGAGGCGAAGACCATGAACTTGCCGACGAAGCCGGCGGTCAGCGGAATGCCGGTCAAGCTGAGCATGAAAATGGTCATCGCCATCGCCATCAGCGGGCGCGAGCGGGCCAAACCGGTGATGTCCTCGATATTGCCGCCGCTGCCGTCTTCCCGCTCTATGGCCATGACCACCGCAAAGGCGCCCAGATTTGTGAACATATACGCCATCATATAGATGAGCGCGCCTTGCGTGGCGGCGTCGATGACATTGGCTGTACCCGCGGCCGCCACCGCCACCATGATATAACCGGCATGCGCGATGGACGAATAAGCCAGCATCCGTTTCAAGCTGCGCTGCGATATGGCGACGAAATTCCCCAACACCAGCGTCAATATCGCGATAACGGTCGCTGTCGATTGCCAGACCGCCGCCCCGCCCTCAGCCAGGACCAAAACCGAGAGCCCGGTCACAAGCAGGCGCAGCAGCGCCGCAAAGCCGCCGATTTTGGCGGTCACGCTCATGAAGGCCGTCACCGGCGTCGGCGCCCCTTCGTATACATCCGGCGTCCACATGTGGAAAGGAACGACCGCTACTTTGAAACCCAGGCCGACAAAGAGCAGGGCGGCGCCAATCAGGAGATAGAAGGCGGCGGAGGATGTCTCACCCACGATGCCGCCGGCGAGGCTGAAGATCTGCGGGATGTTGGTGGCCCCGGTCGCGCCATAGACCAGCGCCGCGCCGAAGACCAGGAACGCGCTGGAAAAGGCGCCCAGGATGAAGTACTTCATGCCGCTTTCTTCCGATTTCAGCGCCAAATCGCTGCCGTCATTCTTGATCGAGCGGAAGGCCGACAAGATGTACAGCGGGATGCTCAAGAGCTCAAGCGCGACGAAGATGACTATCAAATCATTGGCGGCCACCATGAACATGGCGCCGGCGGAAGAAATAAGCGCCAGGATGTAATACTCGCCGCGATGAATATCGGCGCGGTTGAGATAATCCCAACTCATCAGGATCGCAATCAAGGTGGCGACAAGAATCACCATATTCAGGAAGCCGGTGAAGGCGTCGGCGACAAACATGCCATAAAGCGCGATCTGCTCGCCTTCGGCCGGCGCATAGACAAACAGGTTCGCCAGGAAGCTGATGCCCAGGCCGATGCATGCCATCACCGGCGTCCAATGCGCGCGGTCTTCCCCGGCGAAGAGATCAACCAGGACCAGAATCAACGTCCAGGTCAGCAGCAGCGTGCCGGGAAGTGTGGACGCGAGATTGGAACCCGCCAGGAATTCCGCAATAGTGGGCGATTCAAACATGTTCTCTCCTAGCGAACGAACAGGGCGACGATGCTATCCACCGAGACATCCAGCAGATTGAAGAAGACAATCGGCTGAATGCCCATCCAGAAGATCATGATGATGATCGGGATGAAAGCCGCCTTCTCGCTCCAGGTCAGTTTGTAGCCGTCTTCGCCGCTCAGTGGTCGCTTCAATTCGCCCATGAAGACGTGCTGGAACATTTTCAGCAGGTAAACCGCCGCCATGATGACACCCAGCGTCGCGAACAGCGTAAAAGCGAACCCAAGATAATCGCTGCCCAGCGAGCCGAGCAGAATCGTGAATTCGCCGATGAATCCGTTCAAGCCGGGCAAGCCCATGCTGCTGAGCGAGATGACCAGGCTGATCCCGCCAAACAAGGGCATCACCTTCCAAATGCCGCCATAATCCGCCATCTCTTTGGTATGCCAGCGCTCGTAGAGCATGCCGACAATCAAGAAGAGGCCACCCGTGCTGATGCCGTGGTTGACCATTTGCAGGGTTGCGCCCTGCAGGCCCTGCGCGTTGAGAGCGAAGATGCCGACGACGACGAAACCGAGGTGGCTGACCGACGAATACGCGACCAGCTTTTTGACGTTGTCTTGCGCGTAACTGACCCAGGCGCCGTAGATGATGCCGACGACGCCCAGAAAGGCGATGGTCGGCGCCCAGGCCACCGTCGCCTCGGGGAATAAATTCAAGTTGAAACGCACGATTCCATAGGTCCCCATCTTTAGCAGCACGCCCGCCAGGATCACCGAGCCGGCTGTTGGCGCCTGCACATGCGCGTCGGGCAGCCAGCTGTGGAAGGGGAAGATCGGCACTTTTATGGCAAATGCCACCAGGAAGCCCAGGAAAAGCCAGCTCTCAACCGAATTGAACAGGAAGCCCGCGTCTTCGCTTTCGCCTTCCGGCCCAAGGGCATCCCAGTACGTGCCCTCGGCTTCCCAGGTTTGCACGCGCTCGATCACGCCGATATCGCCGCCGGCGCTATAGGTGCTGAAGGTGCCGGCGCGATTGCCGACATAAAGAATGGCGATCAGCATCAAGATGGAGCCCGCCATCGTATACAGGAAGAATTTGACCGCGGCGTAGATCCGCTCTTCCGAGCCCCAGATGCCGATCAGGAAATACATCGGCACCAGCGTCACTTCCCAAAAGACGTAGAAGATAATCAAATCGTGAACCACGAAGACGCCGATCATCGACCATTCAAGCAGCATCAAAAAGATGTAGTACAGCTTCTCGCGCCCGCGCTCTTCAAAGATATGGCTGCCGAAGGAGCCGAGTATCGAGATCGGCATGATGAAAGTCGTGAGCAGAACGAGCAGCATGCTGATGCCATCCACGCCGACGAAGTAACTGACATTGATGACGGACTCGCCCAGGGAGACCTCCGCCCAGGTGTTGCGCTGCACCATTTGCAGCCCGGCCGTGGACGGATCGAAGTTGACCCACATCAAGACCGAGGCGACAAAAGTGACGACGCTGGTCGCGAAGGCAACCCACTTCAGATTCGCCTTTTGCGTCTCGCCATTCATGAAAAGCAAAATGGCCAGCCCGACCATCGGCAGAAACAGCGTGATTGTTGTGAGCGAAAGTCCGGTTACATCCATAGGACTGCGTTCTCCTTAAGCGCCGCCTGCGAGCAGCGTCTGAATAAAGGGAGTTATCATCAGGATAATGACAGCGACGACGCCAATGAACAAGACCACCGCGTAGAGCCGCACATAGCCGGTTTGCGAGCGCCGCATCCACTCCGCCGCCCGCTGCACAAACGCGCCGACGCCATTAACCGCCCCGTCGACAATGCCGAGATCAAAGGGCTTGCTGAGCAATTCGCCAATTGTGTCGAAGCCGCGCTTGATGATGCTGTCGTGAAAATAATTGTGCAGGAAATCCCAGTCAACGCGGTCGGCGAGGAACGTCGCCAGCCTGTTGAAGGGCTGCTCAATCACGGCGGCGTAAATCTCGTCCCAATAGAGACGCGCGTTCGCCAGCCGGAACAACGGTCGCGAGCCGCCGCCTGCTTCCAGCAGATCGCGATTGCCGCTCGCCAGCCCATTGCCTTTATAAATGCGATTGGCGACGAGAATGGAAACGATTCCCAGAGCCAGGGCTATGCCGGCAACCGAGACATTGAAATCCAAAGAGTGGCCGCGCGAGACGCTGACCAGGCTGTGTTCCAGAAAGTGCTTGAATTCGTAGGTCGCATAGATGCCGTCGAAAATCGGTGTTGACTTCGGCACGTTGATGAACCCGATGATGATGCTGAAGACCGCCAGAATCAGCAGCGGCAGCAGCATCGCGCCATTGCTCTCCGGCGCCTGCTCAGCGGCTTCGCTGCGCGCGTCATCAAAGAAGACAAGCACGATTTGCCGCCACATGTAGAAGGCGGTGAAAGCGGCCGCGATCAGCAGTACGCCAAAGGCGATGAAGCCGCTCAAGTCGTTGTGCTCGAAGCCCTCAAACCAGGCATCAGCCAGGATTTCGTCTTTCGACCAGAAGCCGGCGAAGGGGAAGATCCCGGCCAGCGCCAGCGTACCGATTAAATATGTGATGTAGGTGATGGGCATCCGCTTGCGCAAACCACCCATATTGCGCATATCCTGCGCGTCGAACCCCCCATCGGTCTCCCCATCGCTATGGGGGGAAGCATGGTCGTCGTGATGATCTACCCCGTGACCATGCTCATGCGCGTGATGATGACCGTGCTCAACGCCATGGATGACCGACCCGCTGCCGAGGAAGAGCAGCGCCTTGAAAACCGCATGCGTGACCAGGTGGAACATCGCCGCCACATAGGCGCCAATCCCGACGGCCGCCACCATGAAGCCGAGCTGCGAGATCGTCGAATAAGCCAGCACGCGTTTGATATCCCACTGACCCAGCGCGATGTAACCCGCCATGAGCGCAGTGCCCGCGCCCACCAGCGTGATGATCAAGCCGATGACATAGCCGCCGTGATTCAGCTCCCACAAGAAAACATTGGAGCGCACCAAAATAAAGACGCCGGCGGTCACCATCGTCGCCGCGTGTATCAGCGCGCTCACCGGCGTCGGCCCCGCCATCGCGTCAGGCAGCCAGACGAAGAGCGGGATCTGCGCCGATTTCCCGGTGACGCCGAGAAGCACAAAGAGCGCGATCAAGAGGATGACATCATCGAATGCCATCTGGAAACTGCCGAAGTCGACAGGCTCGCCATTGCCAAAGCGCTCGGTCGTCTGCCCGAAAACGCCAAGGAGCTCGACATCGAAATGCTGATTGTCGCAGTAGATGGCGCGAATGTCCTTGGCCAGCGGATTGGCAGCGCTATGCGCCTCATCGCCGTGTGCGTCATCCGCATGTTCATCGGCGCCCGCCGGGACGCACTTGTAAGCCTTGTCATAGTCGTCGCTGGCCGCGTCCACTTCTTCTTTATGTTCCAGCAGACCGTTGTGCTCGCGCCAGCTGACGAGATACTTCGCTTCCGTATTGGGCAACTCGCCCGCCTTATGGAAGTCAAGCGTGCCGAAGGTCCAGAAGATCAGAAACATCGCCATCAGCAGACCGAAATCACCGATGCGATTGACGATGAAGGCCTTGCGCGCGGCGTTGCTGTTCTTCCAGCCCTCGGGCGCCTTCTTGTCCCACCAGAAGCCAATGAGCAAGAATGAGCACAAGCCCACGCCCTCCCAGCCGACGAATAGCATCAGGAAGTTGTTCGCTGTGACCAGGATGAGCATGAAAGCCAGGAACATATTCAGATAGGCGAAGAAGCGCGGATACCACTTGTCGCCGTGCATGTAGCCGCGGGCGTAGAGATGAATCAGCGAGCCGACGCCAGTCACGACCAGCATCATCGTCACGCTGAGCGAATCCACCCGCTGCTGCCAGGAGATATCAAGACCGATGGAGTCGATCCGCAGCCAGCCATCCACAAAGGGCGGGTTGACGACCGCCGCGCCGCCATTCGTGCCCGTCACATAAGTCAAGAGAAGCAAGGAAACGATGAAGGCGAATATGGAAGCGAAACAGGCGATATAGCCCGACCATTTTTCCTCGAACCTGGCGCCGAAGAAAAAATTGACAAATGCGCCGAGCGCCGGCACAAGTATCACAAGCGGGACTAGAAGCGGGAGGTTTTCCATTGGCTCAAGCCTCTTCCGATGGCGATCTGTCAGCCTCGCATCTGCTGCAAGTCGTCAATATTGATGCTTTGACGCTCGCGGAATATATTCACGATCAGCGCCAGGCCGACCGCCACTTCGGCCGCCGCCACGGTCATCACAAAGAACACAAACACATGCCCGTTGACCTGGCCCCACTCGCGCGCGAAGGCAACCAGCGCCAGATTCGCCGAATTCAGCATTAGCTCGACCGACATAAAAACCAGGATGGCGTTCCGCCGCATGAGCACGCCCAGCGCGCCCAGCAAAAACAGCACCATGCTCAAGACGATATAGGGTTCGGCGCCGATTGGATTCATCGCCTGGTTTCTCCCGCCTTCACTCGGCTGAACCATCAGCGGGACCGCCGGGCAGTTTCGCCTGGTATTCCCCGCTTAAAACATCGGCGCCCGTCTGCTGCGAAATCACGCTGACAAGCGGACGATTGACCCGCCGGCGGCGATTGATGCGGCGGCGCTCCGCCTGCGCCAGCGCATCGGGCCGCGCCAGCACAATCACGCCAATCAAGGCGACCAGCAGCAGCATGCCCACCAGCATCACCGGCAAGACGTACTCGATGAACAAGACCTGCCCGACCGCTTCAGGGCTGCCAAAGGCCGGTACAGCCAGCGCATTGTAAACAGCGGCTCGGTAGCTCGCCTGGCTGCCGGGCGGTCCCGGCTCCCGCACAAGCGCGCGCGTCTCGATCAGTCCACGTTCCGCCTGGTAATCGGCCAAGATGCGCAGGACATTCTGATCTTGATCAACGAAGGCCAGATTGTAGCTGCCTTCGTCGAGTTCAAGGCTGATGTGATCGCCGGCGGGCAATTGATCGATCAAGCGGCGATGAGGGATCAACCTGCTGCAAGAGCCGTCATCGCACAAACTGCGGCGCTCGGTGTATTGCCCGACTTCGACCAGGGACACCTGCCGGTCAGTGACGGCGTTGAAGAGCGTGAGGCGCATTTTGCCGACGGCCGGCGCGCTGAGGTCATCGGAAAGCACAGCAACGTCGATCAAGTCTTCCGCATTTTCGAAGACCACCACCGATGTCGCCGAATCCGGCGTCAGCGCCAGGTCTTTCGTGAAGATGGGACCCGAGGCATAACTGCCATCGCTGACCCCGACGATGATCGTGTAATCGCCCGCTGCAAGTTCGCGGTAGCCGCGCGCCACTTCCCGCGGATCATCGTAAATGACACCGTCGATTCTGTCGTCCGGCAGGGACGCGTCGACGGCGTCCAGCGCGACATTCGCCCGCACCGTGCCGGCCAGCGGCATGGCGAAACCCATTTCCATCACGGTGAATTCTTCGGCTTCTCCACCGGGGATCGCATTGATCAGGCGCAGTTGCGCTTGCGCATCCAGCGGCTCTGCCTTGTCGTCCGCCAGCATGTCCGACGCGATCGGGAAAGCGAAAATCAAGAGGAGAATGATGGCGATAGCGGAGCCCGCCAGCCCCAGCCAGCGCGTCCGCCCGGAGGTATCAGTCGTGGTCTCCGCCCCGAGCAGCATGATGACAAACAGGAAGAGCACCATGATCGCGCCGGTGTAGACCGTCACCTGCACCATCGCCAGGAAAGGCGCGTCCAGCATCAAGTAGAGAAAGGCGACGCAGCCGAAATTGACGATCAAAAAGAGGGCGCTGTGCACCGCGTTTTGCCGCGTCAGCATCATAGCGGCAGCCAGAACCGCCACGAAACTTACCGCCAGGAACAACCATTCCATACTAGATAATTCCCACCCAGAATGACTTTGTGCATTTTAGCACAATGTCCGTTCCCCTTCAATTTGCATTAGGCGCGAGTGGCGAATCTTTGGCGAATCACCCTTAGTCGAATGCTTCTCACTGCTTCACCGCAGCCACTTGCATGACACCACATGCCTCACAAAAAATAACGAATCCGATCAAATTGACAATTTACAGGGGCGCCTCGTCAAGACGCCCGTCTTCCGATTCATAGTATAGCGGCGGGGATTTCAGCGAAAGGCCCCTACAGTCCCCATTTTGGCTGATCGTTTTCTATGTGAGCCGGGTCGCAACTCACGAGGGGTTCTGGTTCAATCAAGACGGGTCTTCCATATCCGGTATGGACCGGTCAAAGGCGCCCGCTTCAACCTCCTGCGGCGTGTCTTGAGCGCCTTCTTCCGGCGCGTCAATCAGCATCTCCTTTGTATAGATCGCATCGCGGCGATCGGTGAATGACATCTGATGCTCGTGCCCCAGCTGAATCGCCTCGGTCGGACAGGCGTCTTCACAATACCCGCAGAATATGCAGCGCAGCATGTTGATTTCGTAGGTCTTGGCATAACGTTCGCCCGGGCTGTAACGCGCTTCGTCCGTATTCTCCGCCGCCTCCACCCAGATGGCGTCGGCCGGGCAGGCAGCCGCGCATAGCGAGCAGCCGATGCATTTTTCCAAGCCGTTCTCGTAGCGCCGCAGATGATGACGGCCCTTGTAGCGATCATGGAACTTCTGCACCTGTTCCGGATACTGCACGGTAACGGCGTCATCCATGAGATGCTTCAACGTCGTTTGGAACCCTTTGATGACGTTCATAGTCCAATCCTCATCTTTTACGGCGCCCGGACAATCCCGAGCGCCTTCTCTTGCGCGTGGCGGCTAATCGCTCGCCGCTCGTTTGATGGCGGTTTCGCCCGATTCCAGCATACGATCTTCTTCAGGCGTCCGCCCAAAGCTCGCCAAGCCTTCAAGCGCCCGGAGCAGAAACTGAATCTGAACAAGCGGAATCGCCACCAGCATGCCGACCAGGTGTACCAGCGCCCAGCCCAAACCACGCCGTTCGCCGGTGTATGCCGGGTCGTCTTCCAGCGGTATCGCCTCTTCGCTATCCCGTTCCCGGCTCAGACGCCGCAGCGCAAGGCCTCCGATAAGCAGAACCGCGACAAACACAAGGCCCGAGATGAAGGGATAAGCCGTGCCGCCCAAGGCATCGCCCACGACGATCGACACCGCCGTCCAGGCCACCGCCAGCAGCGCCAGCGGAATCATCACTTTCCAGCCGAATTGCATCAGCCGGTCATAGCGGATACGCGGCAGCGTCGCCCGGATCCAGATCATAGCGCAGAGCATCAGGAAGACTTTCAGGATGAAAATGACCGGCGCCAGAATCGGCAAGCCGTCCATCGGCCAGAGATGGTAGCCGCCAAAGAAAACGGCGATCGCCACCAAACTCACAGCGATCATGCCCAGATATTCCGCCATCATGAAGAGCGCGAATTTCATGCCGCTGTATTCGGTCATGTAACCCTGCGTCAATTCTTGCTCGGCTTCGGTCAGGTCAAAGGGCGCGCGGTTCGTCTCCGCCAGCAGCGCCAGAATCAACACCGCCGCCGCCAAGGGATTCTGAAAGACGAACCAATCCCAGATATTCCGCTGCGCGTCAATGATATCGCCGATGGCCATGCTGCCGACGATCATCACCGGCACCGCCAGCGTCAAGGCGAAACTGAGCTCGTAGCTGATCATCTGCGCCGACGCGCGCAGAGCGCCTAACATGGCGTATTTGTTGTCGCTTGACCAGCCCGCAAGCACGACGCCGTAAGTGGCGATGCTGGTGATGGCGATCACCCAAAGGATGCCGACATTGGAATCGACCAGGCCCTGCGGCACCTGAAACCAGACATCGCCGAGCGACGGCGCAAACCAGGGCAGGACCAGATCGGGCCCCATCGGAACGACCGCCGCGATCATCAGAATCGGTATCACCTTGATCATCGGCGCCAAACGAAAGACCCACTTATCGGCGCCCGCCGGGATCAAGTCTTCCTTGAAGACCAGCTTCAGGCCGTCCGCCGCCGGCTGCAGAAAGCCGAGCGGCCCAACGCGATTCGGGCCGACGCGATGCTGCAGAAAAGCCAACAGACGCCTTTCCAGCAAGGTGCTGTAGGCGAAGCCCGTGACGATGACAAAGGCGAAGCCCGCGGCAAAAATGATCGGCCAAAGGGCGGAACAGCCGGCGTCATCCCGGCACTGGATTACATTGTTGACGCGCGCCTCCGGGTTGAGCAGCATGCCAATCGCGCCTTGACGGCCATCGAGATTGAGGGCGTCGTCGAAGCCGATCCAACTTGCAATCGCGTCGAGATTGGAGATGATGAGCGCCAGGGCCAGGATCGTGACGGCCAGCCCGCCCAGGACGACGACCCCGATGGCTATCTTCAAATTACGGCTCATAAACCAGATCCTCTGTCATCGGTCCGCGAGGGCGACCGCTTCCGCGACTTTTCTGATGCTGCCAGTCGTGACCGTCATTGGAATCGCCTCGTCAGTCAAATACCTGGGAAGCGCCACCGCGCCAGGCGCGATGTCGTCGCTCAGCGCCGCCCGCACTTGCCACTGCGCTTCGCCCGCGAGAATCTCAACGATGTCTCCTTCGGCGATTTCCCAGGCGACGCCGTCAGCAGCATTGATGATCGCAAAAGGCGCCAGGATTCGTGGTTCGACGATCAGCGTCGGCCGGAAATTGCGCTGACGATTGTAAAGCCGCGTGATCGGCATGATAGCGACGTCGCCTTCCGCCGGCGCCAGCGCTCCATCCGACCCAACCTTTTTCGTACGCGGCTTGCGCGCGTCGGCCCGCGCTGGTATCTGAATCCCGAGCCCTCCCGTATTCGCGTAGGCGGTGCCGCCATAATACTGGTCGCGTCCGCCCACATCGGGGAATTCGCGCTTGACCTGTGCCAAGGCTCTGTAGCTGATGCCTTCAAATTCGGGGATATTGGCGCTCAAGTCCTGCATGACCGCGGCCGCTGAAGGCTTCAGCGGGCCGGCTCCCAGCGCCTGACGGATGCCGCCAAACAATTTCCAGGCGGGCAATGACAAGCCGATCGGTCCCTGCGCCGTATAAAATCGCTGTACGCGCCGCTCCCCATTGACGAAGCTGCCATCGCGCTCGGCGAATGACTGAATGGGCAGGACATAATCGGCCAATTCCGAAATGCCGTCGTCAAAGAAGTTAGCATAGATGATCGTTTCAATTTGGCTGAGCCAGCCCCGCGCCGACGGATCGTCGTCAAGCAGTTCCGCTTGCGCGACGAGCAAGACTTTCGGCGGCTTCGCCATGATGTCCAGCGTCGCTTCGGGGCTGAATCCCAGGTAATGCTGGCCCATGCCATTGGCGCCGGGCAATGGCGAAAGCAAGCCGTTGTTGCGGCGCCCGACGTGACCGGTCTCTATCAGGAAGTTGGCCGCCGCCTGCGCCAGCGCCTTGCTGCCGGAGAGTGTCAACCCTTCCGCGCCGGCAACAATCACCAGGTTCTCGGCGCTGCTCAAGCGCTCGGCGATTTCACGATGATCGGCGCTGAGATCCTGCAGTGTCGAAACCGCTTCGCCCGCGCCAAAGCGAATGGCATCGCCCTCGACCACCTTGTCGTTGCGCGCGCCTTCCAGGGCGAAGTCCTCCAGCCGCGTATGGCGAGCATTGGCGACGACGAGATAAGCGCCCCGGTCCTGCGCCTGTTTCAAGCGCAGCCGCCATATCGGCACCTCTTCTTCCAGATCGCAGGCGATCACCAGAATCGCATCCCCGCGGCCCAACTGCCCCAGATTCGTCCCAAAGCCGACGCCCACTTGCGCCACCGCCGCAGCGCCGCCATGCGTCGGCATCCAGGCGCCGAGGCGCGAGCCGCCCAGTCCCTCAACCAACTGACGCAGCTCCCAGAGGTCTTCGTTACTCATGCCGCTGCCGGCAATCGCCGCGACATCGCCATCGGCGTCGCGCAGCGCGCCAGCCAAAGCCGGCATCACAGCCGACCAATTAGACTCGCGCATCACGCCGCCGGTTTTCATCAGCGGCTGCCCCAGGCGATCTTCACTGCGCGTGAAGTGATGGCCGAAGCGCGTCTTGTCGCTGATCCAGATCTCATTGACGCCTTCGTTCTGACGCGGCATGACGCGCTTGATCAACGCGCGGCCGCCGAAATCGCGGTCGAGCCGCATGCTCAGGCTGATGTTCTCGCCGGCGGCATCCCAAGGCGAAATGCTCGGCACTTCATTCAATTCCCAAGGCCGCGCGCCGAAGCGGAAATCAGTAGTGGTCAAAGCGCCGACCGGGCAAATGTCGGTTGTATTCCCGCTGAAATAAGTGTCGAAGCCCGGCTCCGAATTGGTGATGATTTGCAGCCGGCGCCCGCGCTCATGGAAGGCCAGCACATCATCGCCGACCACCTCATCCTGAAAGCGGACGCAGCGCGCGCATTGAATGCAGCGCTCGCGGTCGAGGAAGATCAGGTCGCCCAATGGATAATGTTTTTCCAATAATTGCTTGTCTTCAAAATACATGCGCGACGACTGCGGGCCATGGCGCATCGTCAAGTTCTGCAGCGGGCATTCGCCGCCCTTGTCGCAAATGGGGCAATCCAGCGGATGGCTGGAAAGCAGAAACTCGAGCACATCATTGCGCGCGTCTATCACTTCTTTGGTGTTCGTCTTGATGTGCATGCCGTCGCTGACCGTCGTTGTGCAAGCGGTCTGCAGCTTGGGGAAATAGCGAATCTGCGGACTGCCGTCTTCGTTGAGCGCCACCTCGCCAGTCGCTCGGTCGCGGACGGGCGTTCCCAATTCGACCAGGCACATCCGGCACATGCCCACCGGCTCCATCTTGGGATGGTAGCAAAACACCGGGATGTCGTTGTCAGCATGCCATTTCGCGGCGTCAACCAGATTGGAACCGGCCGCTACCTGGTAATCTTTGCCATCGACATTGATCGTCACCATGTCGGTCATTCAGGCCTCCACATTCGCAACTGGCCGCAAGTTGGGCGGCTGGCGCAGCGCGCGCCGCGCTATTTTCAATCCATAGAGCGCGCGATCGCGCATGACCTGCTCCAGTACCAGCCAGCCCTTGCGCTCGTCAAGATTCTCCGCCAATTCCAGCGCGCGCTCGAAATCGGCAATCGCCATGGTATGCTCTCCGCGATCCAGATTGAGCTCGCCCCGCAGCACATAGTGGGTCAAACCCTCCGGCGCTTCGTCGATCGTCCCGCTCAATTCTCGCAGGCGCTGGACAATCTCGCGTTCGCGCTCCAAAGGCGACCGCATCAATCGCTTGAATAACCAGCCCAATATGCCCCGCGCGCTCATTTCATTGATTCTCCCGAGCCGACCTGCGGCCCTACGTGCTGCGCGAAATCATCGGGAAAATGGCGAATCGTATGAATGATCGGGTTCGCCGCGAAGTCCCCCAGCGCGCAGAGCGTCGTGCCGGCCATATTCTCGGCCACATCGGCGATGCGCTTGACATCGTCCGGCGTCCCCCGCCCATCCAGAATCCGATCAATCACCTTATCCAGCCAATAGGTGCCCTCGCGGCAAGGCGTGCATTTCCCGCAGCTCTCATGCTTGAAGAACTTGGTCACCTTGGACGCCACCCAGGTCATATCCACCGTCTCATCCATGATGATGATGGAAGCCGAGCCGATGATGGTGCCGATATTGGCGCAGTCCTCATAGCTCATCGGCGTATCGAGCACGTCGTCGGTCAGCGGCACAATCGGTCCCGAGCCACCCGATGGCAGCATCGCCTTGAATGGCCGCTCTTCATGAAGCGGTCCGCCGGCCTGTTCATACAACAGTTCGCGGAAGGTCGTGCCCATCGGTAACTCATAATTGCCCGGTCGCTTCACATGGCCGCTGACGCAGTAGATTTTGTTGCCGGTGCTCTGCTCGGTGCCGATCGCCTTAAATGCGTCCGCGCCTTCACTCAGGATGAAGGGTACGTTCGCCAGCGTCTCGACATTGTTGACGACCGTCGCTTCCTTATATAGGCCGCCGCCTTTCTGGGCCGGGAATGGCGGGCGCACGCGCGGCTGCCCCAGGTAGCCCTCAAGACTGTTCAGCAGCGCGCTTTCTTCACCGCAGATATAAGCGCCGGCGCCGAGGTGCGTGTACACCTCGCAGTCGTAGCCGGAGCCCATGATATTCTCGCCCGCGTAGCCTTTTTCACGCAGCGACTCGATGCAGGCATCCAGTTGATCGCCGATATCCCAAAACTCGCCGCGCAAATAAATGTAGACCGCTTTGGCCTGAATCGCATAAGCGCAGATCAGCGAGCCTTCGATCAACTGATAAGGATTCTCTTCCATGATCTCGCGATCTTTGAAGGTGCCGGTCTCGCTTTCGTCGGCGTTGACCGTCACAAATTTGACCGGTTCCTGCTCGGGGATGAAGCTCCATTTGACGCCGGTGGGGAAGCCCGCGCCACCGCGCCCGCGCAAGCCGGATGCCTTGACGATATCAATCACCTCGGCCGGCGTCATGGCCAGCGCCTTCTTCATGCCGGCGAAGCCGCCGTGCGCTTCGTAGACATCAAGCGCTTTGATGTTGTCGATATCGCGTCCGCGCAAAAGTATGTGCATATCCGCCCTGGTTTCCTCTTCCGCTATTCCTGGCCGCGCCCGTTCGGGGACTGACCCGCCTCCGCCCGCCACCTCGCCAGCAAATCGCGCATCTTGTCTTGATCGAGATCTTCGACGTAGCGGAAGTTGCATTGCAGCATGGGCGCCTTGTCGCAGGCCGCCAGGCACATCACATGCTCCACCGTGAACATGCCGTCCGCAGTCGTGCCGCCTTCTTCCACGCCCAATTCTTCTTTCAGCCAGGCGTGAAACTCATCAGCGCCCTTGAGCGCGCAAGGCAGATCGGTGCAGACTTGCAGCCAGTATTGACCTTTGGGCTTTTCCGAATACATGGTGTAGAAGCCGGCGATGGATTTGACCTGCGTGGGATCCAGATTGAGCAACTCCGCCACCTCGTTGATGCCAGCCTGATTGACCCAGCCGTACTCTTCCTGCGCTATGTATAGCAAAGGCATCACAGCCGAGCGCTTGGTCTCGTATTTCGCCAAATGCTGATTGATGCGCTCGGTGTATTTGGGATTGTCGATTATCGCCATGCGCTGCTTTCCTTCGTAAACAGATTCCCTGTTGCGCTGCGGGAATCCATTCATTCATCGCTACTTAAAGGCATCCATCCAGCTCAGACGCCGTTCATCGGTCGCAATCGCCGAGCACGATATCGACACTCCCAATGATCGCTACCATATCGGCCAGCAAATACCCCTTGGCGACAACCGGCAGCGCGCTGATATGAATGAAGGACGGCGTCTTAAAATGCACGCGCCGCGGCTTGTTGGCGCCCGTCCCATGAATATAGCAGCCGATCTCGCCGCGCGGGCTTTCAATCGCATTGTAAATCTCATCATCCGGCGCGTCGTAGCCGTAAGTCCAAAGCTTGAAATGATGGATCACCGCTTCCATGCTCTGCCCCAGTTCACTGCGCAGCGGCGGGCAGTATTTGTGATTCTCCGAACGGAACGGTCCCTTCTCCGTTTCCAGCCGCGCAACCGCCTGATTCAGGATTTTCATGCTTTCACGGAATTCATGAATCCGAATCAGGTAACGGTCGTATACATCACCGTGCTCACCCAGGGGCACATTGAATTCGTAAGTTTCGTAGCCGCAGTAGGGCTGAGCTTTGCGCAAATCCCAGTTCACGCCGCTTCCGCGCAGCGCCGGACCGGTCATCCCATAAGCGAGCGCGACATCCGGCTCAATCACGCCGACGCCCTGCGCCCGGTCTCGCCAAATCGGATTCTTCGTCAACAGCGCTTCGTAGTCGTCCACTTTTGCCGGGAAGTCGTTCAGAAATTGCTTGATCGTCGGCAGAAAATCGGCCGGCACATCGCGCCACACCCCGCCCGGCCGGATGTAGCTGCTCATCATGCGCTGGCCGGAAAGCATCTCAAACATGCCGAGAATGCGCTCCCGCTCGCGAAAGGCATAGAGCAGGACGCTCATAGCGCCCATGTCAATCGCGTGCGTGCCCAGCCAAACCAGGTGACTGGCGCAGCGCGCCAACTCCAGGCAAATGACGCGGATGATCTGTCCGCGTTCCGGCACATCCAAATCAAGCAGCTTCTCCACAGCGGCGGAGAAAGCCATATTGTTGGACATCGGCGAGAGATAATCCATGCGGTCCGTCAGCGGCACCGCTTTCTCATAGCTCTTGTCTTCGATGGATTTCTCGATGCCGGTGTGCAAGAATCCGATGTCGGGCAAGCAGGTGACGATCTGCTCGCCGTCCAGCTCAAGCAGAAGCCGCAATACACCGTGCGTGCTGGGATGATGAGGGCCCATGTTGAGCAGCATCGTCTCGCCGGTGATCGCCCGTTCCGAGACCAGGCCGCGCAACTCATCAAGGCTGCCCTCCCAGCGGCGCTGCTCTTCAATAGATTGCGTCGGCTCAGCAACTGCCATATCGACCTCGGAAGCTAGTCCCTCGCGAAGGGCTTGTGCTCGTGAATTTCGTCCACATTAAATGAAAAGGCCACGGTTTCTTTGCCCAGCGGATAATCTCGCCGGTGCGGATGGCCGTACCAGTCATCGGGCATGAGCAAGCGCCGCGCGTCCGGATGCCCTTCAAAGACGATGCCCATCATATCGGCGATCTCGCGCTCGAGCCAATTGGCGGCCGGCCACACGACCGTCGCGGTCGGCAGGCGCGGGTCGTCTTCCGCCGCGAATACCTTCACCCGCAGCCGCCGATTGTAAAGCATCGACAGGATGTGATAAGAAACGCCAAAGCGTTCCGGCCGACAATCGCTTTCATCCCCGTCAAAGGCTTCACCGTAATCGCTCGGATAATAATCGACCGCGCTCACATCAGAAAGCATGTTATAAACCAAACCGGAGCTGACGCGCAGGAAGTCCAGCACATCGACCAAGCGCCCGGATTCGACGACTATCGTCGTCTCGCCGCGGAATTCTTTCACATGCAGCAACGCCTCGCCAAAGCCTTCGCGCACTGCGCTGACCGGATCTCTTGCCGCCGGGATTTCCATAGGTTATACAGCCAGCCTTCCAATAGCCTTCGCCCGATTCAGATCAGGCCCAATCGGCGATGCGCTCGCCCTTGACCTTCTCATGCAAGGTCAAGATGCCGTGCAGCAACTGCTCCGGGCGCGGCGGGCAACCGGCGATATACACATCCACCGGAATGATCTCATCGACGCCCTGCACGATGGCGTAATTGTTGTAGACGCCGCCACAAGAAGCGCAGTCGCCCATTGAGATGACCCACTTCGGTTCCGCCATTTGGTCGTATAGCTGCCGCACGACCGGCGCCATCTTCCGCGTCAATCGTCCGGAGACAATCAGCAAATCCGCCTGCCGCGGCGTGGCCCGGTTCAACTCCATGCCGAAGCGCGACAAGTCATAACTCGACGCCTGCGAACTCATGTATTCTATCGCGCAGCATGCCAAGCCAAAGAGCAGCGGCCACATGGCGCCCGTACGCCCCCAATTGACAGCTTGTTCGACGGTGGTGGTAACGATTCCTAAATTCCCCAGCTTTGAGCTTACTCCCATTCCAAACCGCCTTTCTTCCATTCATAGACGAAGCCGACGATGAGGATTACGGTGAAAACCGCCATGACAGCCAAGCCATACACACCGAGGTCACGCATGGATACCGCCCAGGGCAAAAAGAAAATCACCTCGATATCGAAGATGATGAACAAGACGGCGACCAAATAAAACTTTACTGGCAGGCGGCGGGTGGCCGGCCCGATCGGCTTCATGCCGCTTTCATACGGGACCGACTTGCGATAAGTGGGCCGGCGCGGGCCCATCACGCGGGAGATGTTGGCAATGATCAGCGCCAGGATGACAGAAATGACCAGCAAGGCGGTGACAGGACCAAATTCAAGGACGGTCGGCATCGAGGTTCAACCGTTTGTGCTTTTTGGAACAAATCAGACAACAGTGAGATTAGCATACTACAGCGGCAAAATCAAGCAATGTTGAGCTTGGTTTCAGTTCTTTCTCATTTGCCTATTATTGTAATATCGCAGGATATAATCCGCGAAGTCCTGCGCCAGCCGCGGCGCGGGAGCCGACCCGAATCGCATAGGCAATCACCGTCGCGCAAAGGCGCTAACGCGGGAGTGGTAAATATCAATGATATAAGAACTCCATCGGATAGGGGTTGTACTGTGGATACTTCTGGCGATACAACTGTCGCCGGTTCCAAGTATAGACAAAGAGCTTTACGCTCCGCCGGAGCGCGTCAGCACAGCGAGAAAAACAACGGGAGCGCCGTTGCAACCGCGCCAAATAGTGCCGCAGTTCCGCGTTCATGCCTTCTACCCGATAGGTCTCGCTTTTGTTCGGCATCGGCGTATGTCGGCCGGGATAATAGAGCAATTTCTTGCACGAAGCCAGCAAGTCGCTGTAGTACCAATGCGCTCGCGGACTTCGGTCCACCAGCCCCTGCAATGTAGCTTCGTCCCGCCGCTGGGTGACTAAAAAGCCGACTATGCAGCTACTGGCTCGCTCAACAAAAGTACTTATGTACCATCTGTTTTTTTGTGCCCGACAAATGTGTGCAGTTCATCCATCTCAATGATATGCAAAGGCTTTTCTGCCGGGGTCGGCGGGGCGGGCAACTGATCGGCATGGGCTTTCACCCAATTCATCACACTGACATGGGATACCTGCAATAAACGAGCAATCCGGCGAAAGTTGTTTCCTTCCATATAGAGACGAAGGGCTTGTTGGCGGATGTGTTGAGGATGACCTTTCTCGGATGGGACAGGTGTATACCGACGATTGCAGGGCTTCCATTTGTAAAGCTGGCTGCCTGATCGATTGAAGCCTGCTTTGACTTGCTGTTCTGTATCTTGGCAATGCGGACATTTAATCATAAACCCAGTCTACTCATAACCGCAATATTCACCACTCCCCAAACCAGTTTACTTCCAGCGCGATCCTGGCCGCGCGAAGAACGATTTGCCGTTCGAAATACGGCTAGAATCCCAACAGAAAGAAATGTGGAAGCTGAATCGAGAGCTCACCGAATTAACCTATCCGGGCGACTATCCTCTGCGCAAAGAATTGCCAGATGTACAACGTCAACATCGTCTGCTGCAAGGCAAGAATGCCTTCATCGCCGAAATAAGCGCCAACGGCTTGCTCGAATGGGCGCTGCGGCCGAAGCAGGAAAACGGGGATGACAGCAACTACGACCAACTGATCGATAGTATCGGCAGCTCAGATGATCCCAAGTGGGAACCGTATATCCGCCGGCTGGAGAAACTGGGCAACGGAGCAACGGAATCTCCGCTTGAATTCGCCCAGATTAGTCGCGAAACTGTCGCAATCATGCTGGACATCTTTGCACAGGAAAACAACTAATGGCCGTCCTCGTCTGGAGCGAGCGCGACGGCGCCCTCGGCAACAGCATCCGCAGCGGCAGGCGCGTCGCTCTCAGCGCCGAAGAATTCCGCCCCGAAGCCGAAGCGCTAGACAAGGCGCTTGATGCCCTGCTGGATATGGCTTGGCACACGCTGACCTTGATAACAAAATACGACAACGGCAAGCCGCGTTTTAATTCATTCGAGCAAGCGTGGGTCTTGGGCCGCGCGGTTCATATCAGCGATATCATGCGACACGAGGCGATGCAGGGGGAAGAGCGAGTCTTACTGTGGCAAGCGCTGACGGCAAAAGCCTGGTATGGCATTCGCCAAGACGTAACCCGTGATCCCCGTTGGCGCGAGCTTATCCCAAAGAGAAACAAGTTATGGCAAGCGAAGCCTTCATCTGCTAAAGCGTTTGAGTTTCTAGATATCGGATACTGGTTGCGCGAGCAGCAGTTGCATGACGCTGGCGAAGTATTCGGCTGGAAATACGTCAACGCGCAAGACCTTCGCGACCGTACTTCATTGCGCTCAGTTGAACTGCGACAGGCAGTTCTGTACTGGCTGCGGAGGCAGGTACCCGAAGTGCAAGATGAACTCGCCAAGCCCAAAATCAAAGGAAAAAAGCGCTTTTCCATCATTACGAAAGCACTTAGCAAACGCTTCCCAGCGAAGGGTCCCGGCTCAGCGCTTTTGCCGCAGCACTATCCTGAGGATGAGTTGCGCGTTATCGTAAACAAAACATTGGACGCTGCACGCGACGCGCATTTCTCGCCAACAGAGCAGTAAAGCAAAAGGCGCGCCTTAACGACGCGCCTTGTTTCAAGGTGCTGGTTTGTGGCGCCTTACCCCGTCCCCAAGCCCAGCAGACCCGTCTCCGGCTGCGGCTTGCGCGTTTGCTCGTCATACTTGCCGAAGCGGATGACATCGCCCGCGCCGGTGATCGCTTCCACCGACAGGCCCAGGCTCTGCAATTCCTTGACCAGAACGCGGAAGCTCGTGGGAATGCCGGGCTCTTCAATCGGCTCGCCCTTGACGATGCTCTCATAAGTCTTGACGCGGCCCTGCACATCATCGGACTTGACCGTCAGCATCTCCTGCAAGATATGCGCCGCGCCGTAGGCTTCCAGCGCCCAGACCTCCATCTCGCCAAAACGCTGACCGCCGAACTGCGCCTTGCCCCCGAGCGGCTGCTGCGTGACCAGGCTGTAGGGACCGGTCGAGCGCGCGTGCGCCTTGTCCTCAACCAGGTGCGCCAGCTTCAGCATATGCACGTAGCCAACGGCGACATGACGATCAAAGGGCTCGCCGGTGCGGCCGTCATACAAGGTCTGTTTGCCAAAATGCGGCACCGGAACCCCCGTTTCGAACATGATGCGATTGGCGATATCAAACAGATCGCGCAGCGACATATCGTCCGTCAGCTCAAGCGCTTCCGTGGCGAACTCTTGAATCCAAATGCGAATCGACACATCGACCGCGTTCGCGTCGCGCTCATCGCGGGTTTCGATTGAGAGCTCGCTGTTGTCGTATACCATCACTGCTTCGGGGTCAAAGCCGTATTCGCGCAGCATCTCGGCGACGGCCACGCGGCGCACATAGATTTCATCCCGTTCCAGGATGATCGCCTCATTGTCGTACAAGCCGGATTCGCTCACCCGGTCGACCAGATAAGCGCAGATGACGTGCATATCATCGTCGAAATCTTCCGGCGTGATCCCGGCAACCCCCGCCAGCCGCTCGTGATTCTCCCAGGCGCGCTCGGTCGTCAGCCTCCAAGCCCAGTCGATCATCCAGGCCCGGCCGAGCTCCGCCTGAATCTCCTGCTCCTTGACGCCGTCAAATACGGGCGTAATCGCGCGGAATCCCAGGCGATCCGCCGCCCAACCCAGGTGCAATTCGAGAATCTGACCGATGTTCATGCGGCTGGGAACGCCGAGCGGATTGAGGATGATCTCCACCGGAACGCCGCCGTCGATGTAGGGCATGTCCTCCACGGTGACGATCTTGGAGATCACGCCTTTGTTGCCATGCCGCCCCGCCATCTTGTCGCCCACAGTCAGCTTGCGCCGCTGCGCCACGCTCACGCGGACCATCTTCTCCACGCCCGCGGACAGGTCCGGGTGTTCATCGCGCGTGAAGACCTTGACATCAATCACCTTGCCGCGATCACCATGCGGCAGACGCAGTGATGAATCTTTCACTTCACGCGCCTGCTCGCCGAAGATCGCGCGCAGCAGTTTCTCCTCCGGCGAAAGTTCTTTCTCGCCCTTCGGCGTGATCTTGCCAACGAGAATGTCATTGGGGCCCACCTCAGCGCCGATGCGCACAATGCCATGTTCATCGAGATCCTTCAGCGCTTCTTCGCCCACATTTGGTATATCGTAGGTGATTTCCTCCGGCCCCAGCTTGGTGTCGCGCGCCTCAATCTCGTGCTTTTCGATGTGGATGCTGGTGAATTTGTCGGCGCGCAGCAATTCTTCGCTGACCAGCAGCGCGTCTTCATAATTGCCGCCATCCCAGGAAAGGAAACAGGTCAAGACATCGTGCCCAAGCGCCAGTTGACCATTGTAAGTCGACGAGCTGTCGGCAATGACATCCCCCGGCTTTATGGTATCGCCCTTGCGCACAAGCGGCCGCTGGTCAATGCAGGTCGACTGGTTCGAACGTTCATACTTGCGCAGTTGGAAAACATGCTCTTCACCGTCCGCGCTGCGGGCAATGACCCGATGGCCCTGAACGCTGGTCACCTCCGCCTCAATTTCCGAGACCAGCACCTGCCCGCTGTCGAAGGCGGCCTGGCTTTCCATGCCTGTGCTGACCACGGACACATCGGGCGTCAGCAAGGGCACCGCCTGCGTCTGCATATTCGAGCCCATCAAGGCGCGGTTCGCCGCATCATGCGACAAGAAGGGAATCAGCGCCGCGCTGATGCCGACGATTTGCCGCGGGGCGATGTCCATATAATCGATGCGCTGCGGCGGCGCCGAGAGAAAACCCTGTTCAAACCGCGCTGAAACGCGATTGGAAAGGAACTGCGCTTTTTCATCAAGGCGCGCATTGGCCTGGGCGATGATGAACTTGTCCTCGTCATCAGCGGACAAATAAGTGATGTTCTGCGTCGCGAAAGGCACAACGGGCACTTCGCTTATTTTGGCTCGTTTTAGCTTGGTCACGATCTTCTTGTCAATGACCGTGCCCTCTTCCAAGATGACCTTGCCTCTCGAGTTTTCGATGTCATCGCGGATGATGCGGTCAATCAGATCGGGATCGCCAACAGCCAGCGAATTGACCACCTTGCGATACGGCGTTTCGATGAAGCCGAGCTCATTGACCCGCGCGTAACTCGCCAGCCGGCCGATAAGACCGATGTTGGGCCCCTCCGGCGTCTCGATCGGGCAGATGCGTCCGTAGTGGCTGTGATGCACATCGCGCACATCAAAACCGGCCCGCTCCCGCCGCAGGCCGCCCGGCCCCAAAGCCGACAGCGTGCGCTTGTGCCGCAATTCAGACAGCGGATTGGTCTGCTCCATAAACTGCGATAGCTGCGAAGAGCCGAAGAACTCGCGCACGGCGGCGACAATTGGCCGGATGTTGACCAGCGATACCGGCGTCAATTGCTCAGCTTCGCGAATTGACATGCGTTCCTTCACCACCCGTTCCATCCGCCGCAAGCCGATGCGCAGCTTGTTGCCGATCAGCTCGCCGACAGTCTTGACGCGCCGGTTGCCGAGATGATCGATGTCGTCTTTCGCTCGATCGCCATTGTTAATGCGGATCATTTGCTCAACCAGCTTGACGATATCGGATTTGCTGATCGTCCGGTGAGACAGGTCGATCGTATCGCCCAGCTCAAGGCGCTGATTAAGCTTGTAGCGCCCCACCCGCTCCAGGTCATAGCGCCGTTGATCGAAGAGCTGGCTTTCCAGGTATTCGCGCGCGTTGTCCAGCGTTGGCGGATCGCCCGGGCGCATGCGCCGGTAAAATTCAATCAGCGCCACCTCCCCCAGGGTCTGTTTCTTTTTGACATCCCAGACGGGTTCGTTCTTGAAGCATGTCTGTATATATGGGTGCGCCTCGTCCGTGTCGACATCGGCGAAGAGCGCCATTATCTCTTCATCATCGCCGGTCTTTATCGGCGACAGCCGCTCCGGCAGGCCATCATCAACGGCGGCCAGCGCGCGCAGCAAAACCGTCACCGGTATCGTCCGCTTGCGATTGAACTTGATCGTGATGTAATCCGTCTTGCGGGTCTCGAATTCCATCCAGGCGCCGCGGTCCGGTATCAGCTTGGCGTTGGAGAGCAGGCGCCCGGTGGCGCGCTCTTCTTCCGCGTCAAAATAAACGCCGGGCGAACGTATCAACTGGCTGACGACGACTCGCTCAGTGCCATTGATGATGAAGGTGCCCTTCTCGGTCATCAATGGAAACTCGCCCAGGAATATATCCTGCTGAATAATCTCGTCGCCCTGCTCGTGATTCACCAAGGCGACCTCGACATAAAGCGGCGCCGCATAGGACATATCCCGCTCAATACAGGCTTCGGGGTCGAATTTCGGCGGCTCGAACCGCGGCTTCAGGTTGAAGTCCTTAGCCTCCTGAATATTGCCCGGGAAATAGAGCGACAGATTCCCGTTAAAGCTCTGGATCGGATTGATTTCGTCAAACAGCTCCAGCAAGCGCCCCCCATACAGGAAGTCTTCGAAAGACTTCAACTGGATGTCGATGAGCGAGGGCAATTCTTGAATTTCGGGAGTACGGGCGTAATTCTTGACATTATAATAGTGTTTCAAGGCGCGGCTCCTTGGATGATCTGATAACCCGGCTGAAGGTGCGAAGCGAACAAATGACAAGGGCTAAACGGCTTCTGCGCGCTGATGTCGACGAGCGAGGTCGCAAGCAACACGCACTGAGCAATCGAACAGCGATCATGTATCCAATAAATTGTGACGGCAAGAGGACTGCAAGCTGGCACTGTAATAGAATAACTCGGGTCTTGTCAAGACAAACCTTTGATTCGACCGTTATTCGGAGTAGTGTGCCTGCATTCTAGCAAGCCCAAACCGGCAATGCAAGTATCATCCTTGGAAATGGATAAGGACAGCCATTGGCCATGCTGAAAAGACCGCCGCAGAATGTCAAAGATCATGTTCAACGGCGCTTTGGCGATGTGGCGGCCAACTACCGCCGGAGCCAGGTCCACGCCGCCGGCCCCGACCTTGATCGAATGATCGCCGCCGCCGCGCTGAGCGCCGAGACGCGCGTCCTCGATGCCGGCTGTGGCGCCGGTCACACCGCCGCCGCTTTCGCCGGAGGCGCCGGCCAGGTTATCGCCTGTGATTTCACCCCGGCGATGCTGGCGCAGGCCAAGTCCCTCGCGCGTGACCGGGGCCTTGACAACATCAGCGCGCAACTGGCTGATGTGGAGAACCTTCCCTTTCCCGGCGATTGCTTCGATCTCATCGTGACGCGCTACAGCGCCCATCACTGGCTGCATCCCGAGCGAGCGCTGGCTGAGTTTCGACGCCTGCTGAAGACCGGCGGCGCCTTGCTCATCAGCGATATCATGGCACGCGAAAATTACGCCCAGGATACCTTTCTGCAAACGATCGAGCTCCTGCGCGATCCCTCTCATGTGCGCGATTATCGGATTTCCGAATGGCGGGACATGCTGAAAGATGCCGGCTTCGGCTGCGAGGTCCTCATGACATTCGACTTGTCCCTGCGCTTTGAGACCTGGACGCGCCGCATGAACACGCCAGCGCAACATGCGGAAATGATCAAGACGCTCTTCAATGGCGCATCGGCTGATGTCCGCCGGGCCTTCCGCTTGCCCGCGCGCGCCACCAGCGGCGACTTTGAATTTGTGATTCCCGGCGCGGTCATCCGCGCGGCAGTTGGGCGGAACTAGCTCGCTCTGAGGCGGCCTGTCGCCACCAGATACTCCGTGTAACCGCCGATGTATTCCGTCAGTTCACCAGCGCGAAGCTCAACCACGCGGTCCACCGTCTGGTCGAGAAAATAGCGGTCGTGCGAGACGATGAGCACCGTGCCGTTGAATTCATCCAGCGCGCTCTCGAGCACCTCAACAGACGGAATATCGAGATTATTGGTCGGCTCATCAAGCAAGAGCAGATTGGGCTGCCGCAGCATCACGCGCGCCAGTTGCAGGCGGCTGCGCTCGCCGCCGGACAGCGTCCGTATTGGCTGGCGCGTCTGCTCATAACTGAAGGCCATGCGCAGGAGGAAATTCACCGCGTTGGATTCGCTGCTGTTCTGCATATTGCGGATCAGGTCCAGCGGCGTGCGCTCCAGCCAGCCGGCGAGCGTCTGATGCTCTTGCGAGTAGAAGCCGACGCGGACGCTGGGACCCACCACGATGTCGCCAGCCACCGGCTGCAGCTCGCCTAAAACCAGCTTGAGCAGGACCGTCTTGCCGGCGCCATTGGGGCCGATGAGCCCGACGCGCTCGCCATGACGCAGCAGCATGCTCGCGTCGATGAAGAGCGGATCATCGTCGAAGCCCATCGATACCTCTTTGAGCTCCAATACTTTTTTGCTGCCGCGCCAGCCATCGATCCTGAAATCCATCAAGCGCTGATCGACGACCTTCTCAATGATTTCGCCGCGCTCGTCCATCTTTTCCAGCATACGCCGCCGTTGACGCGCCGCCAGCATGTGCTTGCGGCTGAGGACCTGCTTCGCCCAGCGTTCGAAACGCTCGATCATCGCTTCAATGCGGGCGATCTCTTTCTGCTGGGTAACGTACTGCTGCTGTTGACGCAGGCGGCGCAGTTGCCGTTTATTCACATAATAAGAATAGTTGCCGTGGTAGACGGTCAGCTTGCCGCCTTCCAGCTCAACCGTCTGGCTCGCCACCTCGTCCAACAGGTAACGGTCATGCGATATGATGACGACGCTGCCGCGATAATTGAGAATGAAGCGCTCCAGTTGATTCTTGCCCGCCACATCCAAATGATTATCGGGCTCGTCGAGCAGCAGGAGATCCGGCGCGGACACCGCCAACTGCACGAGCGCGACCATCTTCTTCTGCCCGCCCGACAGAGTATCATTCGGCCGGTCATAATCGGCCGCCGCAAAACCCAGCATGGCCAGCAATTCCCGCACATGGCTGGCATGACGGCCCCCGTTCATCCTCTCGTATTCGACCAGCAAGGCGTCATGCCGCTCCAATGTAAGGGCCAGCTTGGCCGCATCGTTGTAAACAACCGGATCCGCCAACTGCGCCTCGTTCTCCGCGAGGGATTTTTCAACCGCCTCCAGTTCAAGCGGCTTGGTCATCGCCGTCTCGATCAGGTTTCGCCCCGGCGGCAGGTCGACATCCTGTGGCAGATAGCCGATGCGAATGCCGCCTTGCCGAATGACTTGACCGCGATCCGGCTCGACTTCACCTAGCAGGACCCTGAACAAGGTCGACTTGCCCGCGCCGTTCGGTCCCACCAGCGCGACCCGGTCTCGATCGCCGATCTGCCAGGTCAAACCGCGGTAAATCGTTCGATCGGCAAAGCTGACTGTGATATTGCTGACCTGCAGAATGCGCATAGGAAGATTGTCTGCCGCAGGGCGTATCAATTATCCGAGAGAAGAATAGCACAGATAGCTACTACTCAAATGCCCGAGCCATTGGAAAGCGCAAAACCCACCGGCATTCGTGTATTATCATAGACAGCGACAGCCGGGCGCCATGCCCACAGATGAGCGCCAGCCCATGATAATCGTCGATGCGCAGCAGAATATCGCCTTCAACGCCCAGCAGATGGGACGTGATTATACGTGCTGGGCCTGGCATCAGCGCCAGGAGCCCGACAGGCAGGACAAGCCGGCGACCGTCGCCAGCCTGCGCGACAACATGCTCGGGCGCGTCGCCATCGTGTTTGGCAGCCTGCAAGTCCTTTCGGAAACGACGCCCGGCCTGGCTTCCTGGCAGCGTTACACCTACCGGACCGCCGCCGACGCGCAGCAGCTGGCGCGCTGGCAAATGGACAACTACCGGCGCCTGGCCGACGATCACAGCCGCATCCGCCTGATCTTGACGCGGGCTGACCTTGCCGACGTGCTGCAATCCTGGCGCGGCGACGACAGCATCGAGAAACAGCAGCAGGGAATCGTCGTGAAAATGAAAGGCGCGGAACCGCTTTCAGAGCCGCGACAATTGGAGGAATGGCTGGAATATGGGCTGCGGATTGTGGCCCCTTCCTGGCGGCAAACGCGCTACGCCGCCGCGGCTGGCTCCACTGAAGGCTTGACGCCGCTTGGCTACGAATTGCTTGAGGTGATGGCCGGGTTCAATATGCTGTTGGATATCTCGGCGATGTCCGAAGCAGCGACCGCCGCCGCCCTTGACCGCTACGAGGGCGCCCTCATCGCCAGCCACAGCAACCCGCGCTACTTCTATAACAGCCCGCGCTGCCTCGCCGATGAGCAAATCCGACGCCTCGCCGAGCGCGATGGGGTGATGGGCATCATGGTGTATAATCGATTCCTGAGGCCTGACTGGCATCCGAGCGACCCCAAGCGGCGCGTCACGCTTTCGCATTGGGTTGATGCCGTGGATTATGTTTGCCAATTGACAGGGTCTGTCGCTCATGTTGGCTTGGGCAGTGATATTGATGGTGGCTATCCTTATCATGCGCTGCCAACGGAGATCGATACATCCAGCGACCTCTGGCTGCTGCGCCGTGAATTGCTGGAGCGGGGCTTCGCTGAAACGGAAGTGGAGGCGATACTGAGCGGAAATATGTTGCGCAAGCTGAATGAATCCTTGCCGGATGGATAAGCAGCTATGTGGCGATTCGCGCAGGTCGGCATAGCCCTGGGCGCCTTGGGCGGGATGATTTGCTTTATGGGCTTGTTCCCCGGCGTCACCGGCGCCGCGCCCACCGCCGGCATCGGCCTGGTTCAAGTCATGATGGCGCTCATCGGATACACGCTGCTCATCCTCGGCGCCATCACCTATTTGAAGTTCACCTTCTTTCTTGAGGTGCCGGCCAACTTGGTCCAGCAGATTGGCACCCGCCTGGCATTGACCGGCATTCTCTTCGCCACGCTCTCCGGCATGGCTGATATTTTGGGCTTCGGCACGCATATTCGCGACGAAACCGGCGATCTTTATTTCGGTCAATTGCAAATGATCGGCATTCTGGCGAGCTTTGTCCTATCGTCTTTGGGTGTCTTGATCTATGTCCTGGCTGGCGCGAATGTGGCCCGTCACGCGCCGGTCGAAGCGCTAAGCGAGATGATCGCCGGCGTTGATGATACGAGCGAGATCCAGCTGCCGGAGATTGACGCGGCCCCTTAGCGCGCTGCATCCAGCCCCGGAGATCGCCGTCGTGCCCGTTCTCGCCCTAAAGGAAGCGCAGTGCAGGACAAGCCCCCCAGAATCCTCTACGTGGTGAACATACCGCGCTTTTTTCTGTCGCATCGTCTTCCGCTGGCATTGGCCGCGCGATCGGCCGGCTTTGATGTCCATGTAGCCGCTTCGGATGCCGATCGAGATACGCTGGGGCGCATCGCCGAAACTGGCCTGCCCTTTCACCCCATTCAACTCAGCCAACACGGCACCAATCCGCTGAATGAGTTGCGGACGCTGCGCTGCCTGCTATCGCTTTACCGCCGCCTTCAGCCGGACCTGCTGCACCATGTGAGCATCAAGCCGGTCCTCTATGGCGGCATCGCTGCCAGAATGAGCGGGGGGCGCCCGGTAGTCCACGCCATCAGCGGCTTGGGTTATCTCTTTGTGAATCGAAGCGCCAAAGCAAGAATTCTGCAGATGCTGAGCCGGCCCGCATTCAAGGTCGCCTTGGCTGGCGAGGCGACCCGCGTCATCTTTCAAAACCCGGACGACCGGCGGCTGTTCGTCGAGCGAGGCCTGGTTAAGCGCGGCAGAACACATGTGATACGCGGGTCGGGCGTCGATGAAAACCGCTTCCGCATGAGCGAAGAGGAGCTGGCGGGGCCGCCGGTTGTGCTTTTCGCCGGCCGCCTGCTCTGGCAGAAAGGGCTGGGCGAGTTCGTCGAGTTGGCGCGCAGGCTGCGAGGGCGGGCGCGCTTTCAAGTCGCCGGCTACGAAGAACGCACCAGCCCGCAGAATGTCTCCGCCATGCAATTGAAAGCCTGGCAAACCGAAGGGCTGATCGAATGGCTGGGCGCGCGCGACGACATGCCCATGGTCTACGCGGGCAGCAATATCGTCTGCCTGCCTTCAACTTATGGCGAGGGCGTGCCCAAAGTCTTGATCGAAGCCGCCTCATGCGGGCGCGCCTGTGTCACCACAGATACGCCCGGCTGCCGCGAAATCGTGCGTCATCAGGTCAACGGCCTGCTGACGCCGCCCCATGATATTGACGCGCTTGCAGAGGCAGTTGAGAGCCTCGTCGATAATCCGGCGAAGCGAATGCAGATGGGTCAAGCCGGCCAAAAAATCGTGCTCGAATCGTTTACGCTGCGCCAGGTGCTGGACGAAACAATCGCGCTGTATGAAGAATTGCTCGGGCGCGACAGAGGCAGTTAGTCATTGCCGGGGCTTAAGCGCGCCAGATTGTGCGCGGCGCGTATCGGCTCTGGCAGGCGGTAGCGCGTCGTCGCGTCAAGCGTCAGGCGAACGGCGCTGTCGTTATCGGCAAGGTGACCGACTGAGACGAAGACCGGCTTCACATTGCTCCGCGTGCGCAGTACTACGCCCAATTGCGCCCCGCGATGGGTCAAGAGGCTGCGGCTTCCCTTGGCTTTGCCCGGTTCAGCATAATCGCCGATATAGCGCGTCTTTCCACAGCCGATGGTGGGGCGCCCAAGCCACAATCCCAGGTGCGCGGCTATGCCCATCTTGCGCGGATGAATCTGCCCCATGCCGTCGAAGAGGAAGGCGTCCGGCTCGCAGCCCAGATTGCGAAGCGCCTCGAGAATGACCGGCCCTTCGCGAAATGCCAGCAAACCCGGAATGTAGGGAAAAGCGGTTTCTCCTATAGCGCGAGCTGTCTCTATGACTTCAAGTTGCGGGTAGCTCATGACGACGACCGCGGCTCTAGATGCTTTGCCCCGAACGCTGACATCAATGCCCGCGATGGTATTCAAACGATCGAAATCGAGCGTAAGGTCGCTGATCAATTGTGGCGCCAATTCGCGTTGCAGCGCGACCGCCGCGCTTGGGCTGAGATTCCAATCATGCAGGTGTGCGATTCTCATTGCATTGCGCAGCCGGCGGCAAGAGAGTCCGCTACATCCCGAGATAATCTCGCAGCTCGCGCGAACGGGTGGGATGGCGCATTTTGCGCAGGGCTTTGACTTCGATCTGACGAATGCGCTCGCGCGTTACGCCAAAGAAGCGACCGACTTCTTCCAGCGTGTTGTCCTGCCCGTCCAGCAAGCCGAAACGCATCTCCAACACCTGCCGCTCGCGCTCGCTCAAGATGCCCAAGGCGGACCGAATCTGTTCCTTCAGCAGCTGCCGTCCGGCGGCATCCACCGGGCCCAGCATATTCTCATCGGGAATAAAATCGCCCAGCAGGCTGCTGTCCTCTTGCCCGACCGGCATGTCCAGGCTCATCGGTTCCTGGCTGATGCGCATGATCTTGCGCACCTTCTGCGACGCCCGCCGCAGCTTGCGATTCAGTCCCGGATCCAGCGCCGTGCCATCGCTCTGGTGCCGCTTGATCCGGTCGCGGTCATCGTCATTGAGGAAGTCCATCTCCAGGGCGATCTGCTCCGTAATCGGGTCGGCGCCCAGTTTCTGAATCAGGTCGCGCTGGACGCGCATCATCCGGTTGATCGTCTCAACCATGTGAACGGGAATGCGGATCGTGCGCGCTTGATCGGCTATGGCGCGGCTGATCGCCTGCCGGATCCACCAGGTCGCGTAGGTGCTGAATTTGTAGCCCTTGGTATGATCAAATTTGTTGACCGCGCGAAGCAGGCCAATGTTGCCTTCCTGAATCAGATCCAGAAAACTGATGCCGCGCCCGATGTAGCGCTTGGCAACGCTGACAACCAGGCGCAGGTTCGCCCGCGTGAGCACTTCCGAAGCCATGGCGGCGTGCTGCTCCACTTGCTCCTGCTGCTGCTTGGCCAGGCTGATCGGGTCCACGGTGTCTTCGATCCAACTGTCGAACTCCTGCAAGGACGGCAATTCATGCGCGCGGCGGAAGTAGCGCTGCATTTGCATCTGGTGCTCGAAGGGAAACAAAAACAGCGCCTGAATGACTTCGAAAAAGGCCTGCGCCAAAATCGTCCAGTCGTCGTCCCGCCCCCAATTTCGCTGGCTTAGATAGGCGCGAATATACGAATCCGCGTCACGATCCCAACTGTTGACGACTTCCTGGACTTCCGCCAGCGCCTTGAAAAAGTCCGGCGCCTCCACATTGCGCTCCGCAGCCCGGAGGTGGAGCTCGCTCCAATCGTCGCGCAGCCGCCGGTAAGCAAAACGCTCGACATCCAGAAAGTCCGGTTCCCGCGATTTGGAAGCATGATTATCCAGGCTCATCAGCTCGTCGCGCAGGCTCTCCAAATGGCGCTCCGCAGCGATCTGCACGCTCAGCCACATCTCGCGGTTGCTATCCAGCAAGGGGACTTGCCCGATCTCCTTGAGGTACATTTTGACCGGATCGTCAGACAAGGGCAGGCTGTCGATGAGGTCGGACCGCGTATCGTCGTCGTCCAGATCAGCGGCGCCATAGCCGTCTGCGTCGTAATTGCGGCACCGGCGCTTATCGCTGTCGGTCAACTCGTTTTCTTCGTCGCTATCGAAGTCAGCGTACGCGCCGATTCTCTTTTCGCTGTCCTTGTTCATCAAGTTGACCCCTGTTCAAGAAATCGATGCTTGCCGCGTTGAGTATACATGCCGGCCCACCGCCCGGTTGAGGCGCGCTTTCGCCCGCATCGAAAGCATGATTTTTACATTGAGCAGATCATTTTGGCGCGGATCCTGCTCGCCGCCGGTTTGCGCTTCTTCTTGCAGGTACTGCATTTCAATGCGTTCGTTTTCCAGGCGGGACAGGCGCAGTTGCAGCGCCCGGCTGATCAATTCATCGCGCTCGGCCTGTATGTGCCGAATCTGAAATTGATGCCCTCTAAATATATCGATCAATTCCGCCTCGAAGTGCCGGCGCAGCAACCTGGCAATGGTCGTCGGCGTATTCAGTAGCAGCGTTTCATATTCGCCCTGAAGCTCTTCGTCAATGACCGACGCAAGATATTCCAGCGGCTCTTGATCGTGCTGCGTCATGGATTCCAGCAAATGAGCCATCAGCGTCCGATATTGACTGCGACTGAAGTCCTCAACGCCTAATTCGCTCAAGGGCCCATTCAAGAGATCGTCATCATCGCCGGCCAGCTCGCGCAATTTGCGATTGGCCAGATAAAGCAGATTGGGATTCTTCAGCAGCAGACTCATGCAATAGGGTTCAATCGCGCGTTGATGCCGCCCGCCGGCGCCCCCCGCATGGCCCTCATCCGCCCCGGAGCCGCCTTCCGCTTCGCCGGGCATATCGGCGAAGTCCTCCAGCCAATACTCGGGCGGGGGCGCGTCGAGCCCCGGCGCCTCAGGCGCGGCAGCCCGCGTTATCGGCCGCGTTGACGGCGCGTTTTCAGCCGCCCATGACAGCAGCTCGCGCTCGCTGATGCGTAAACGCCGCGACAGCTTTTGAATGTTGTCCTGCGTGTATAGATTGTTCTCCGACGCCAGCAGAATCGGGAGAAGCGCCAAAGCGACCGACTGGCGTTCCTGCAAACTGGCGCCCGGGCTGAGTGACGTTGTTTCCATGCCAATGACGAAATCGGCAAGCGCCTGCGCGTTTGCAACCAGCGATTCCCAGCGCGCCGGTGATTTGCGCAGAAGATCATCCGGATCTTTGCCTTCCGGCATTTGCAGGATGCGCAAGTCCACGGAAAGGCGGCCCGCAAAATCATCGGACAATGCCTGGCGCGCCACATCGAGGCTGCGGCGAGCGGCATTCTGCCCGGCTTCATCGGCGTCGAGCGCCAGCACAATCTTGCGCGCGTAACGCGGCGCGATCAGCCGGATCTGCTTCTCCGTCATCGCCGTGCCCATCTGCGCCGCCACATTGAAGTAGCCCGCCTGATGCGCTTGAATCACATCCAAATAGCCTTCGACGATCACCGCCGTGCCGCTCTCGCGAATGGCGCGCCTGGCACTGTCCAAGCCGAACAGCAGCCGACTCTTGTCAAAGACAGCCGATTGCGGCGAATTAATGTACTTGGCGCCATCCTCCGAAGCAAGCGCGCGGCCGCCGAAGCCAACTGCCCGCCCCCGCTCATCGCGAATCGGTATCATCAAGCGGTTGCGGAAACGATCATAAACCCGGCCGTTTTCGTTGCGTACGGCCAAGCCCACTTCAACAATGTCATCATCGCCGTATCCGAGGCCGCGAAGCGACTTCAGCAGCCAATCCCAGCTTTCGGGCGCATAACCCAGCTCAAATTCCTCGATCGTCTCATCGCGCAAGCCACGCGTCTCGCGCAGGTAGGCGAGGACAGAATCCGCAGTCCCGTCGTGAAGCCGGCCCTGAAACAGCTCGGCGGCCGTTTTGACCAGCCCGCGCAGTCCGTCAAGCCGATCGCTCTGCGTCTTCTGTTCCGGCGTCTGCGCCCTGAGTTGCAGGCCGGCTTCCGCCGCCAATTCGCGCAGCGCTTCCTTAAAATCCCAACCGTGGATTTTCTGCGCGAAGGTGAAGAGGTCGCCGCCTTCGGAACAGGCGCCGAAACAATGCCAGGTCCCACGCTCCGGATTGACCACAAACGATGGCGTCTTTTCATTATGAAAGGGACAGCAAGCCTTGTGGTTGCGCCCCGCCTTCTTCAGTTCGGGGACGTGCCTCTGCACGTAACTCACGATATCAATGCGGGACTTGATCTCATCCGTAACGGACATGGCGCTGCTCCAAAATGAGATTGAGTGTCAATTATAGAGATGTCCGGCCGCCTCTGCCACATCTTCCACGACAAGCGGACAGAATCATTACAGCGGCGCTCGACATAAGCCGCCAACAACGATGAGCGATTTCACCGGCGATTTGGCGCCTGAATCTTCGCGCATTTGACAAAGCAGGCAACAAAAGCGCTTCGCTAGAAATTCTCCAATTCGCTCAGGTCGGCTTTTCCATTCTGCATCGCCACGATGCGCTGAAGCAGCGCGATGCGGTTGTTGCGCAGCGCGACATCATCGCTGTGAACGAGCACATTGTCGAAGAAAGCGGTCACAGCCGGGACCATTGATTCGAAGGCGATGAGAAAGGCATCGACGTTGGCGGCGGCGCGCAACCCCTCAGCGGCCGACCGATAGCTCTCATACAGCGACTTTTCGCATTTATCGCTCAGCAGAGCGGGATCCAATTTCAGTTTGTCCTCACCTCGCGTAATGCGCGCGCAGCGGGCAAAGGCATCGAGAATCGCCTCCCAGTCGTCGCGCTTGACCCAGGCAGACAATTCACCGACCCCCAGAATTGCGCAGGCCGGATCATGCGCCTGCTCCTCCAATACCGCCGCGATAACATCCGGCGGATAATCGTGAACCTCGCTGAGCAGATTCTCGAAGCGGCCGGTGATGAAATCGGCGACCTGCCGCCGGACGCCCCCGGCGATCTCCAGCGGTTGACACTTTGCGACATGCGCTATCAAGGCCCGCAGGTCGACGGAGATTGGCCAATCCAACAGAATCTGAATGAGGCCCAAGGCATTGCGCCGCAGCCCGTAAGGATCGGAGGTCGCTTTGGGCGCCAGCCCAACCGCAAACAGACCCACAAGATTGTCCAGCTTGTCGGCAATCGCCAGCAGACGGCCGGCATCGCTCGCGGGGAGGCTGTCACCAGCGCCGCGCGGCAGCCAATGCTCGAATATCGCCGCGGCCACAGCCGGATCGACGCCTTCCCTCAGCGCGTATTCCCGCCCCATGATGCCCTGAAGCGATGTCATCTCGACCACCATGCTGGTTGCCAGGTCCGCTTTGGCGATTGCGGCGGCTCGCTCTGCGATTGCAATGCTGTGCGCCTCAAAGCCGAGCAGCTCGCCAAGCCCGGGGACGGACGCGGCGACGCGGTCATTCTTCTGCCGCATGGAACCCAGCTCCGCTTGAAACGTCAACGTGTCCAAACGGGGCAAGTATTCGCGCAAGGGCTTCTTGATATCCGCCTGATAGAAGAATTGCGCATCGGAAAAGCGCGCGCGCAGGACCTGCTCGTTGCCTCTTATGACCTTGTCGAGGTCTTCCCGGTTTCCATTGCGCACGCCGATGAAATAATTCAGCAGTCGCCCGCTTTTATCTTCCAGCGCGAAATAACGTTGATGCTTGCGCATGACCGTGACCAAGACATCGCGCGGCAATTCCAGATACTCGGCGGCGAAACTGCCGCGAAAAGCCGTCGGCGCTTCAACGAGATTGGTCACTTCATCCAAAAGATCGTCATCGGCAAGCGCGTTTCCGCCGACCTCAGACGACAAGGCCTGAACCTCGCGCAAAATCGCCGCTTGCCGCCCCCGCGTATCCAGTACGATGCCCTGCTCGTCTATGACTGGCAGATAAGAAGCCGCGCCCGCCAGCGCCATCTCCGGCGAAGCAACCGCGCGCAAGCCACGCGTCGCAGTCCCGCTTGCCACGCCGGCGTACTCGAACGGAATGACCGCCTCGCCGAAGAGCGCCACGATCCAGCGTATCGGCCGCGAGAAAGCGACGTCTGTTTCATTCCAGCGCATCGTCTTGTTAAACTTGAGGTCAGCGATGATGCGCGGTAGCGATTCCGCCAGAACATCCGCGGTCGGCCGCCCCTCCCGGCGCACCCAGGCGGTGACATAGCGGCCGCCGTCCATTTCCTGCGCCCTCAAGTCCTCGACAGCAACGCCCTTGCCGCGGGCGAATCCGATTGCGGCGCGTGTGGGATTGCCGGCGCCGTCATAGGCGCGATCAGCCGGCGGCCCCTTGGCGACGAATTCTTCATCGCTTTGCCGCAGCGCAACCCCCCGCGCGATCACGACGATCCGTCGAGGCGTCGCATACACTTCAATCCGGTCGTATGCCAGGCGCAGCTCATCAAGTAATTTGGGGGCGGCCGCTTGCGCCTGCTTCAGCGCGGCAGCCACATCATCAGCCGGCATCTCTTCCACGCCGATCTCGAGCAAGACATCAGCCGCCTCGCTCGGCGGAACAGGCATCTTCCCCGCCTCCTGCAAGGGCGCGCCCCGCCAGCGGTCGCTCATCTTCATCAGCGGGTGGCCGAGCGCTTCTCGCTCCTCGACATATATTTTGGCGATCGCGCGCGTCATCTCGCGCATACGCCGGAAGTAGTTCGCCCGCTCGGTGACGCCAATCGCGCCGCGGGTGTCCAGCACATTGAACAGATGGCTGCATTTCAGCACATAATCGTAGGCGGCGATGAGCGCATCGTCTTCCAGCGCGCGGGCGTATTCGCGCTCATAAGTGTCGTAGACCGTCTTCAATGCCTCGACATCGGCGACATCAAAATAGTAGCGACAGTGTGCGACTTCATCGTTGAACATCACATCGCCGTAACGTAGGCCGTCCAGCCAATCAATATCCCAGGCCGATTCCTTTTCCTGCAGCGCCAGCACAATGCGCTCAATGCCATAGGTGATCTCGACGCTGACGGGGTCTAGATTCTGGCCGCCCGCCTGCTGAAAATAGGTGAACTGCGTGATCTCCTGCCCATCCAGCCAGACCTCCCAGCCCAGCCCCCAGGCGCCCAAAGCCGGCGATTCCCAATTGTCTTCGACGAAGCGGATATCATGCTCGCGCTGTCTGATGCCCAGCGCCTCCAGCGAAGCCAGATACAACTCCTGCGGATTGCCCGGGTCCGGCTTCAGGATCACCTGGTACTGATAATACTTCTGCATGCGGTTGGGGTTCTCGCCAAAGCGGCCGTCATCGGGACGGACCGAAGGCTCGACATAAGCGACGCGCCATGGCTCGGGACCCAGCACCCGCAAAATCGTCGCCGGGTTGCCTGTTCCAGCCCCAACCTGAACGTTGTAGGGCTCCCAGATCAGACAGTCCTGCGCCGCCCAAAACTCGTGCAGCTTCAAAATGACCTGCTGGAAAGTCAGAGGTGATGCCATGCAGCTTCCCGTTCGGTTCTTCATTTGGCTTTTCAAGCGAGCATTATAGGAGCGATGACGTCAAATATCGAGGGCTGGGCAAGATGATAAACACCAGCTTTTCTTCAGCCGAGAGCCACAGGAGTAAGTGCAAGTAAATCGCGCAAAAAAACGAACTACAGAGAACGCGGAGAGCGCGGAGAAAGCCAAATAAGGTGTTTCAATTTTTCGGGCGTTTCAGCGAAACGCCCCTACAGTTCTTCTAATTGTAAGATTTCAATTACTTACTTGGTTTTACTGGGGATTTTCACGGCGCCGCTCGCGATGGCGGCGGACGTGAATCGCCTCAGCCGCCTTCCGCCACCGCTTCGCCTTCCAACTCCTGCGCGCGAATCAAATCAGCCCGCTTGAGATCATTAAAAGCGTTGAACACCGTCTCCCGCACCAATACGTGATAATCCGCCGCCGACGACTTGAGCACGACGCCGTCCTCCAGGGCAGCGCCGAAGGTCAGCGTGTAGTCCTCCTCGGTGTATTCAATTTGGCCGGCGCCTGCTTCAGGCTCTTCCATCTCGTCAGCGGGCACTTCATCGGCAGATTCGACTGGCGCGACCGCTTTCCGATATCGCACATGGACGACGGCTTGCGGCTCGGCAAGTTCGTATTCATCCAGCGCTTCCAAGCCAAGCGGCTCCAGCAGACGAATTGTCGCCGCATTGCGCGAGACGATCGGCATCTTCGTGTCTTCAAAAGCCTCGCCCTCGGGCAAATCTGTGTAGAGCCAACTGTCGCCATCGCGCGCGAAAGCAAAGCGGCCTTCCGCATTTTCTACCGAAATCTCCAGCAGATCTTCCAGCGGCACGTTGACATAATTCGCGTCAACCCAGGTGGACGTTTGCGTGGAGAGCTCCCAGGAACTGAGCCCGACGCCGAGATAGACATTGTCTTCACCGGCGCGCCGCGCGTAGACGGTGTCGACGCCGCCGCTGCCACCGAGATAGAGAGTGGAGCTCGCCGCCCCGCTTTCGAGGCTGAGCCTGCGTCGGAAGTCCTCATCGCTGACTTCGAGGCGAGCGAAATTCGCCGGGTTGCTCGCGATCAAACGCCGCGTGTCCAACCCCGCGATCTTGTTCAGAATCTCTTCAATCTTGTCGCTGTCGACGGGGAAGTCATCGGCGCCGGGCAAGACCCAGCCACCATCTCGCCGGGCAAAGGTCACTTCATTATCGAGGTCATCGGTGAAACTGAACTTTTCAACATCGGCGGCCGCAATCCCGGCTGCAATCGGCGCAACAGGACGCGCTTCCCTGCCGCTCGATATGACGACCGATATGGCTAGAAGGACAACCTGAGCAAGCAACAGTATTGCCAGAAGAATGTTACTGCGGCTCAACATTATGCGCCTCCATCAAGGTCAGTCGCGGCCTGGGCATCAGCAAGCGCTTTGGATACTGGCGCGTCGCCCTCCCGCGGCAGCAGCTGAATCGGCTGTTCCGCCCGGCGCTGTATCTGCCAGACGACGCCGATGAGAATCAAGCCAATAATCGCCACCGCATAATTGATCAACACCCAGCGGTTTTGCTCCGCCTCGCTTATCGGCGGCAGAATCCGCGCCACGCTGCCGCGGCTGCGGATTGTCGCCAGCGAAACATCTTCGCTGAACCAGTCGATTGCGTTGGCCACCAGCTGCAAATTGCTGATGAAACGGTCGCCGGCGAAGTTGGCCGAGATTTGATAAACGGTGTCATTCACGAACTCGGAACTGCCGAGCACGACGATGCGTGTATTGTCGGGCGAGCGCTCAATCAAGCCAAGGGGCTCGCTTTCCGGCGCCTCGCTTGCTTCAAACGGCGATGGCTTGCCGATGAAGTGACTGCTGAACGAAGCTTCCACCGCCAGCGCCAGGGGGAAGTACGACATCTTATCCGGGATGGCGAAGCCGAATTCAGGAAAAAGTTCCAGGTCCGGCTGCGGGTCGGCGAGGGTCGTCTCCCATGCCGCGTCGCTCGAACGAATCAAGGTGGTGACCTGCGCATCCGGCAGGGTCGATTCATCCACCGTGACCGGGGACGCCCAACTCATAGTCGCCAGCGGCAAATTGTTGACGACCGGGCTGTCCGCGTCCAGGCCATTCGGGCGCACATCGATGAAGAACGGATAATCACGCGCCTGGATTTCGGTGACGATCATATCGCCCACATCGCGCTGCGTTTGTATCGGGAAAGGCGCGTTCTGCATATCCATCACCAGACTGTCACCGATGATGATGCCGTAGCTCTCGAGCAGATCTTCAATGCCGCCCTCGTTTGGATCGAGCAGCAGCGACCCCGCGTAGGGGTCGACGCCCAGCCGGTAATGCCCCGCCGCTACGATGATCGAGCCGCCGCGCATCAAGTATTGATCAATCGCGTAACGCTGCCGCTCGGTCAGACTATGCGGCGACATCAACACGAGCGCATCAATATCGGCCGCGATTTGCGCTTCCTCAAGAGTCACGCGCCGCAGCTCATACGATTCCCGCAAGGTCTCTTCCAGGATGCTGTATTGCTGCAGGCTCGGCATCTGCCGCCCGAATTGGTCGACGCCTTGGGCCGGCGGCGTCCATAAGCCGATCACCTTCAGAAAACCAGGCGATGACCGCTTCAAGGCCGATTCAATGGCGCCGCGTATTTCCGCCTGGCTGAGATCGCCCGCGGGATAAATCACCTGAAATTCACCGGCCGCTTCCACAACCAGATGCAAATAAAAGGTATCGAGCGAGAAGAAGCTGGCCGCGACCGGCTGAATCTGATAACGCTCGAATAGATCCTCATCGCTGATGCCGGCGTCGGGCGCGGACATGTCGACCAGTTGGTAAACTGCCTTGCCCGAGCTGTTGTCCGCGATCTCCGCCGCCACATCCTGCAGCGTCTGGCTGACTCCGGTCATCATTTCCGGCAATGTCGCCGATGAGACATAAAGCGTCAGCCTGGCCGGCTCAGCGAACGAGGCGAGGACCGCGTCGAGGCTTTGAAAGCCATACACGACGCGCTGGATATTGCTCGTCAAATCATATTCCAAATTGCGCAGGCGAACTTCGACGCCAAAAGGCGTATCGACCAGCTCAATGACTTCGGAAAAGTTCAGCGCCGCGCTTTGGTCTCCATACGCGATGAGCACATCAAAGTAGACATTGACCAGCGACAGGCCGCCCCGGTCATTCACCTGCAATGGCGTCGGGCGGATGCCATGAATCTGATTCGCCTCGCGCTCCAGCTCCGGGTTCGTCAGCGGGTCAACGAATTCCAATAGCAGTTTGCCGTTCGCCGCCAGCTCATATTCGCGCAGTGTGTCTTTGATGCGCGGAAGCAGCGGCGCCAGCAGCGGATGACTGGCCTCGCTGAAATAACCGCGGACCAGCAGCGGCTCTTGCAAACCGGCCAGCAAATTCCTGGTGACATCCGACAAGCTGTATTCCTTATGCTGCGTCAAATCCAGGCGGGCAAAATTGGCCGGCGCGAGCAGCAAGTTGAAAGCCAGCAGATTGAGCCCGACAAGCGCGAGACCGATGCCCGCGTTCAGGCGATGACCGCGCAAATGCGCGCCCCGGCTCCAGCGCTTGCCATCCAGGGACAGGATATTGAGCGCCAGGAAAAACAAAGCCAGCGAGACATAATAGACCAGATCCCGCAAATCAATGACGCCCCGTCCAATGCTTTCGAAGCGGCTGCCCGTGCCAAACTTGCGCAGCAAATCCCCCGTCGCCGCGCCGAACAAATCGGTGATGACCGGCGAGCCGATCGCCTGCAGCAGGCCGCAAATGAAGGCCGTGCCGATTAGCGCGACCAGTTGATTGTCCGTGCGCGAGGAAGCGAATAAACCGATGGCGATGTAACTTGAGGCCAGCAGCAGCGCCGCCAGATACCCGCCGATGACCGGTCCCCAATCAAGGTTGCCAAGCGATTGCACCGTCAGCGGCAGGAACAGCGTCAGCCCCAGCGCCAACGCCACCAAAGCCAGGGCGGAAAGGAACTTACCGGCCACCAGCTCGCTCAAGCGCACCGGCATCGTCAGCAGCACCTGCAGGTTGCCGCTTTCTTCCTCGCGGCTCCATTGATGCATGGTCAAGGCGGAGATCAGCAAAATCATTAGCAGCGGCATCCATTCAAAGAGCGCGCGCACATCGGCCGCGCCCCGCGCGAAGAACGAATCCACCCAAAAGAAAACGAACAAGGCAAGCACGAGGAAAACGCCGACGAAAATCAACGCCATCGGCGAGCCAAAATACAGCTTGAGTTCCTTGCCGCTGATAGACAGGATCTTCTTCATCGCCGCCTCCTATGCCGTGGTCGCCAACCGATTAAAGAAGGTCTCAAGCGTGACCGTATCGCGGCGAAGCTCTCGCACCGGCCACTTTCTGTCCGCCGCCAAGGCAAAAATGCGCGGCGTGATATCGGCCGAGCTGACGATGCGGTAAGACGGATAATCATCGACTGAACGCATCCTCTGTACGCCCGAGATGCCTGCGAGCGCCGCCAGCTCACGCTGCACATCTTCATCGTCCTGCTGGAGGACCAGCGTCGCGTCATTGCTCAGGCTCAGCTCGCGCAGGCTTTGGTCGGCTTTCAACTCGCCGTTGATGATGATAATTACCCGGTCGCATATAGCTTCAACCTCCGACAGGATATGAGAAGAGAACAGAATCGTGCTGTCCTGCGCCAGGGATTTGATCAGGGCGCGTATCTCGACGATCTGCGTCGGATCCAGCCCGACCGTCGGTTCATCCAGGATCAGAAACCGCGGCTTGTGCAATATCGCCTGCGCCAGCCCCACTCGCTGCCGCAAACCCTTGCTTAATGAGGCGATGGGCCGCGTCAGATAATCTTGCAATCCGGCGCCGTATACCGCGTCCGAGAGCAACGCGATGAAATCGGCGGGCGGAACCTCCCGCAGCTCGGCCATCATGGAGAGATATGCTTGGACCGACAGCTCGGGATACAGCGGCGTATTCTCCGACAGATAGCCGATGCTCGCTTGCACCGCGCGCAGATTGCTCAGCACATTCAGCCCATCGATCTCAACCGTTCCCTCATCCGGGTGCAGAAAACCGGTGATGATCTTGATCGCGGTCGACTTGCCGGCGCCATTCGGTCCCAACAAGCCGACGATCTCACCCGGCTCAATGTCGAAGCTGACGCCGTGCAAGGCTCGGATGCGGCCATAGCTCTTGGCAATGTTCCGCACATGAATCATAAGCCAACTTCCTTTGCGCCTGCCCGCGGCGCCCTAAAGCCCAAAGGCGGAAACATCTGATTGGACATTCTCTGCGCTCTCCGCGTTCTCCTATTTATAAACTCGGTCCGGGAAGTCGTCTGTAGGGGCAACTCGGTGAGTCGCCCGCGTCCAAATATCTAGGTATTCGACAGGCGAGCCACCGTCTCGCCCCCACAACCTTTCGATTGTTATGGCAATTTCCGTTTGTTCCGCGATCATTCTCATTGCATTCTTGGAACTGCTTCAGTATCAACCGCCATGATAAAAATGAGGCGGAAAATGTCTATACAAAAACCTTAAACAAAGTGTAAATTCTCCGGGGTTTAAGTCGAATGAACTGCAACCCGCGTCTCTTTCAAGATCTCGAGATAGCGGGCGTGCGGGAATTGCGCGCCGCCGGCATACAAAGCGTTGACCGTGCCGGCCGCCACCCCGCGCCGCAGCGCCTCCGCAAAATCAGCCCCATCCGCCAAGGCCGCCACGATGCCGGCATGAAGGCAATCGCCACTGGCGACCGGGTCAACCGGCCGAATCGCCGGCGGGCTTCCCTCGACAATCAGCGTATCCGTCACCAGCAGCGCGCCGTCAGCGCCCAGGGAAACCACCACAACGCTGATGCCATCCGTGAGCAAGCGGCGGGCCGCCGCGATGATGTCGCCCGCGCTGCGCAGCCTTTCGCCCAGCGCCGCCGCGAATTCATCCCGATTGACCTTGATGGCGTAGGCGCCGGCAGCGATGGCGTTCTCCAGCGCCCCTTTGCTGCTATCGACCCAGACGCGCGCGCCCAGCCCGTTCAGTCGTTCGATCAAGCCAATCGGCGCCGCATCCGGCGCGCCAAGCGGGAGGCTCCCGCAAAGACATACCGCATTCACATCGTCACGCCCGGCAGCCAGGCAGATATCATCGGCCAGCGCTTCCCAATCGGAGCGGCTGATTAAACCAGACTCGTTGATCACGGTCGAAATGCCTTCCGCGTTGGCGATGATGGTGCAGGTTCGCGTCTCGCCGGCGAACCAGGTCCATGTCGCTTCCAGGCCTTCTTCCATCACCAGCGCCGCCACCATGCGCCCCGTGTGCCCGCCGAGCAGTCCCATCGCCAGGGGCTTCCCGCCTAGAATCCGCAGCGCGCGCGCCACATTCAAACCCTTGCCGCCCGCCACAGTCAAGCCCGCCGGAATTCGTGAAATGCGGCCGACGGCGAAATCCGGCACCACCATGGTGCGGTCCAGCGCGGCGTTGGGCGTCACGCAGATTATCGTCTCGCGCGTCATGCAGGCCTTTCCAATATCTAGCAGGTTACGGTTACGGGTTTACAGCGCCAGGCAAACGGATAAACTCTTTGTCCTCTGTGCACTCTTATTTAATGAACCTGCCAAATTCCATCTGCAATCATAGCGAAATTTGTAGGGGCGAGAGACGGTCAGTGTCTACGCGACCCTTGTCTCGCCCTACGAGC
>JAPPEU010000034.1 GCA_028875245.1 Chloroflexota bacterium | reverse complement strand
CTGTCCGATTTCTGGCAACTAACTTCATTTAAGGCTGTTTTTCAACAGACACTGCCAGGGCGCCCCCTAAATCTAACCGACCAGTTGTAGAGGCGTTTCGCCGAAACGGCCGTCGGAGCGATAGGATGCGTTCTCGGGCGACTCACCGAGTCGCCCCTACAGATGGCTTCTCTGGAAAGGACAAACACCATGCAAATGCAAGCGGCAATCCTAAACGAATTCAATACGCCCTTCAGCATCGAAATGGTCGATCTCGCGCCGCCGCAAGCGGGCGAAGTCCTGATCAAGGTCGCGGCGGCCGGCATCTGCCACAGCGACTGGCATGTGGTCGAGGGGCACTCCTACTTCCCCTTGCCCATCATCTGCGGTCATGAAGGCGCGGGCGTGGTGGAAAGCGTCGGCGAGGGCGTCAGCAGCGTAAAAGCGGGTGCCCACGTGACCCTGAGCTTCCGCGCCAATTGCGGGGACTGCTTCTATTGCCAGCGCGACAAAGCCAACCTCTGCGAAGTTTTTTCACCTGTGCTTCGGTCGGGCTTGATGCAGGACGGCAAGAGCCGCATCACGCGAGAGGGCGAGCCGGTTCACATCATGACCGGCCTGGGCTGTTTCGCCGAATATGTGGTCATTCCGGAGAGCGCTGCCGTGCCCATCCGCAGCGATGTGCCGCTGGAAGTAGCGGCGCTGGTGGGCTGCGCCGTCTCGACCGGCGTTGGCGCGGCCATGTACACCGCCGATGTGCGCCCCGGCGAGAGCGTCGCCGTTTATGGCGCGGGCGGCGTCGGCTTGAACATCATCATGGGCGCGGTCATGTGCGGCGCGGACCCGGTCATCGCCGTCGACACCAACAGCAGCAAAATGGAGATCGCCCGCGAATTCGGCGCCACCCACACGCTTTATTCCGACGACAACAGCGTCAGCGAGATTCAGGCGCTGACAGGCGGGCGCGGCGCCGATCATGTGTTTGAATCGGTGGGCTTGTCCTTCTTGCAGGAGCGGGGCTTGGACGCGACGCGCCCCGGGGGCACGCTGACGCTGGTCGGCTTGACGCCCTTCGGCAGCGGCACCAACCTGCCCGGCGCCATCATCACCCGAACGGAAAAAGTCATCCGCGGCAGCTTCTATGGCTCGGTCAACACCAAGCGCGATTTTCCCAAGTTCATCGAGCTCTATCGCGCGGGCAAGCTCAAGCTGGACGAGCTGGTGACGCGCCGCTATCGACTCGACGAGATCAACGAGGCTTACGCCAACATGCTCACCGGCGAAGTCGCGCGCGGGATCATCGTCTTCTAGCGTGAACCAAAACCTAGGGATGTAGGGGCGACATACCATGTCGTCCGCAATAGAAAGGCGCAACCCCATGAAAATGCAAGCAGCAATCCTCACCGAAGCGCACAGCCCCTTCAAAATAGATACGGTGGATATTGATCCGCCGAAAGCAGACGAGGTCCTGGTCAAGATGGCGGCGACCGGCATCTGCCACAGCGACTGGCATGTCGTGGCCGGCAAAGCCGACTTCCCCGCGCCCATCATCCTGGGGCACGAAGGCGCCGGCATCGTCGAGGCGGTCGGCGCCGGCGTCAAGCGCGTTCAGCCGGGCGATCATGTCACGCTCAGCTTCCGGGCCAGCTGCGGCGACTGCTTTTACTGTCGCAACGACCAAGCCTCCATCTGCGAAAATGATCTGGACGAGGTCTTCGCCGGCGTAATGGGCGATGGCACCAGCCGCATTTCCTGGCGCGGCGAGCCGGTCTATATCCTGGCCGGGCTGGGCACCTTTGCGGAATACATCGTCTGCCGCGAAACCAGCGTCGTGCCGGTGCGCAAAGATGTGCCGCTGGAGGTGGCGGCGCTGGTCGGCTGCGCGGTGTCCACGGGCGTGGGCGCGGCCATGTTCACGGCTGAGGTGCGCGCCGGGCAGAGCGTGGCCGTCTTCGGCGCGGGCGGCGTCGGCCTCAACATCATTCAAGGGGCGGCTCTCTGTGGCGCCGACCCCATCATCGCTGTCGATACCAACAGCAACAAAATGGAGATCGCCCGTGAATTCGGCGCGACGCATTGCCTGATGTCGGACGATACCGTCGTCGGCGAGATTCAGAAACTCAGCGAGGGCCGCGGCGCTGACCACTGCTTTGAATCGGTCGGCATCCCCGCCTTGCAGGAGACGGCGATTGCGGCGGTGCGGCCCGGCGGCATCGTCACCCTGGTCGGCATCACGCCGCAAGACAGCGAGACGAAATTCATGGGCGGGGTGATGACGATGACAGAGCGCAAGATCCGCGGCAGCCTCTACGGCTCAATCAACCCGTCGCGCGATTTTCACCTGTTCCTGGATCTCTACATGGCGGGCAAGCTCAAGCTGGAGGAGCTGGTGACGAATCGCTACCGGCTGGACCAGATCAACGAGGCATACGCGAGCATGTTGACGGGGGATGTGGCGCGGGGTGTGATTGTGTTTTAGCTTGCCGCAAGCACGCAACGCAACATCGGCCGGCAGAGAATCCACTTATCGATGTGTTATACTGATTTTGGCTGAGAGGAAGTGAAAGCAAATCGGCGATGGTTACCCGAGAGCGCGAATACACAATAGACGATGTTTGGCGGCTCGAGCGTCAGCCAATGAATATAGCGGAGAAGTACTATCTCATTGATGGGGAGCTGTGCGTCAAGATGTCACCGAATCAGACACATGGCAGAATTGCGAGCGAGATCGCGCGTCTGCTAGGCAATCATGTTGTCGAGCGCGGATTAGGCTGGGTTACCATCGAGGTAGGCTATCACCCGCCGGGCGAGCGCCATACAGTGCTTCTGCCTGATGTCGCATTCGAAAGCCGAGCGCGGGCAGCGCGGAAGCCCCTCCCGACATACGCCCCCTATATGCCCGATCTGGCGGTGGAGGTGGTATCCCCGTCGCAGTCTTTGGCGGAAACACGCCGCAAAGCCAAGGTCTACCTGCGCCATGGCACGGTCATGGTCTGGCTCATTGACCCGGCGCGTAACAAAGCGGAGAGTTGGACGGCCGCGGACGACGGCACAGCCCAAAACGAGATCATTGAAATTGACGGTGAATTAAAGGGCGGCGCGCTCCTGCCCGGTTTCACGCTGCCGCTAAGGCGCCTGTTTTCTCTCTAATTGCCGCTCGCCTCGCGGATATGCAGTTCCTGCCCGGGGTATATCCAGCGCCCCATGTGCTCGAGCTGGTTGACCATGATGATATCCAGTTGGTGAATGCGGTAGGCGACGGCGATGGCGCTGACGGTATCGCCCGGCCGCACGACATGGATGATGGAGCCGTCAGGCTGTGGCGCCTGGGGCTGCACTGGCGGCGCATAGACCGGAGCAGGCGCCGGCTCTGGCCTTGGCCGGGTTTCGCTCGGCAGGCATTCATTGGCGGGCGGCCCGCCAAAGGTGCTCACGATACCAAAGACGCGCCCGTCCAGCAAGTGGTCCAGCACGATATGATTCACCTTGCCTTCGACATTAGGACCTTTGGAGAAGACGATGTAGCGGCGCGGGATCTTCAGCTCTTCTTCGTATTTGGGGCTTATCTCGAAGAAGTGGCGGATTTCTGGCGCCAGCCCAGTGCGAACAGCCACGCGCCCGTCGGCTGTACAGGCGACCAAACCTTCTTCCACCGCTTCAACCTGCGGCTGATTCACAGCGAGCATGAAACTGCCTTGGGCGGGCAGATGCGCCCCATCGGGGTGTGGACGAATCCGCCAGACCGCGGCGACCGGCGGCTGTACCCGCGGGCGGCAGATGACGCCAATGGCGCCCAGTTTTAGATCGCATTCTTCTTGTTTTGGAATCGGCGGCAGCTCACAATGCGGATTGCAATTTCTGTCGGCGCGGCGGGCGGACTGTGGCGGCAATATGCGAACCACGGGATTGACAATCTCGGCATCGCAGTCGGGGTCGCGGTTGTCGACAACGGCGCCGGAGTAATCAGCGGGACTATTATCCTCAAAGAGGACGCAGCCATTCAGCTCAATCGTGCCGCCGGCATTCTGCAGCGGTCCCAACCCGCCTTGATTATTGCGAAAGGAAGAATCAGTGAAGCTGGTGAAGCCGTTTGAATACGCGCCCCAAGCCAGCAGCACGGATCGGCCATTTGAGGAAGAGGCGTTGTTGTCCTCAAAGAGCGAATTGCTGAAACGCGCCTCGCCCAAATTCAGGATCATGCCGTCGACGGTATTCCGCAATCGCAGCTGCTGCCCGCGCAAGTCTCCCCAGTGGAAGAAGCGCACCCCGTTCAGCTCGACATTCTCCAGGCGCAGACTGCTGGTGACGGCTGTTTGAAAATGGTATAAGGCTCGGCTTGACCGGATGGTATTGCCATTGCCTATAATGCGAATGTCTACATCTTCCGAAATCCTGATGACGCCATCCAACTGGCAGTCGCTGCGCAAGGTATAGGTCGCGGAAGCGTCCAGGATGCCGGGACCGGGCAAGCCGCAAGCCATCAGCGAGGGCGGCGATATCACCGCGGCGTCGCCATTGCCGATCGTGCCGCTGCAGGGGCCCGTGCTGTTGTCGGTCCAGGTTGTTCCTGCCGGGGCGTAGACATCGAAAGGAACGTTGCCCGATAAGGTCAAGCAGCCGTTGGTGGTCAGCGTCGCGCCGCTTCTGAGCCCCATGGCGCCGCCGTTGCCAAAATTGTTGCGCAAAACGACATTCGTCCAGACGTGCGTGGTGCCGGCCGCGGCGTGCACAGCGCTGCCATTCCCGCCCAAGGCATAATTGCTCGACAGATTTCTGGTTAGGAGAACATTCGTCAAATTGGCTACGCTATGGACATTGACAGCCGGTCCGCTCCTGCTGTTGATGAAAGTCACATTATTGGCGTTTAGAGCATGAACCAAGATCGTCTCGGTTCTTGTCTGACGGCCGCCATCAATGGTCACGCTGTTTAGGTTCAAGGCCATGTTGGAGCCCTGGAATAAAATGAAGGCGCCGCCAGTAATAGTATGTCCGCCGCCGTTGATGGTGACGGTAGCGGAAGCCAAGTTGGCCTGCAGGGTGCCGGTCAACGCGCAGTCGTCGTTCATTGTGTAGGTGACGGACGAGACGATAGTCCCCTGCGCCGGCAAGCCGCAGGCCGTAACAGTTGGATTACTCTGGGCGAGGGCCCGCGGGATGAGTAAGAACGCCAGCAGCAGGACCGGCCTGAGAATCTTCACCAGTCCCACGGCTGGCCTTCACGGCGATTCAGATTTGCGGGGGGGGGGGGGGGGGGGGGGTTTTTAAAAAAAAAGGCAAAAATTATTTGG
>JAPPEU010000013.1 GCA_028875245.1 Chloroflexota bacterium | reverse complement strand
GTAGAGTGCCTGCTTCCCAAGCAGAAGGTCACGGGTTCGAGTCCCGTTACCCGCTCCTAGGAAAACGCCCACGGTTTCGTGGGCCTGTTGTTTTCTATACTATTGACTGGCGGCCGGCGCGCCACTAGAATTAGCCGACTTTGACAGGGTATGGAAAGCGCGCCGGCGCCCGCTTTGCGATGCGTCGAGCCAGTGTTGAGGAGTTTCAAGTTATGGCAGATTTCCGACTTGCGGCAGAAGTGCGACGGGCTCGCGGCAAGGAGAACCGCCGATTGCGGCAGGCGGGCTTCGTTCCCGGAACCGTTTACGGGCCGTCCATCAACCCGATCAGCGTACAGTTTCCCTACCGCGCGGTGGAAGTGACGCTGATGAACGCGGGCGGCACCAATCTCATTGATATCGAAGTGAATGGCGACAGCTTCCCCACTTTGGCGCGCGAAGTGCAGCGCGATGTCGTCCGCGGCGATATTCTTCATGTGGACTTTCTGGCCGTTGATCAGACGCAGCGAATCAGCGTCGAAGTGCCGATTACGATGGAAGGCGAAAGCCCCGTTGTTGCCGCCCGCGAGGGCATCTTGATCACCGGCAGAAGCTCGCTCACCCTGGAGGTATTCCCCAGCGACATCCGCGACCGCATCCTGATTGATCTCAGCCGGCTGACGGAACTGGGGGCCGAAGTTCTGGTTGGCGATCTGTCCTTTGGCGAGAATGTGACCGTGCATAACGATCCCAATGAGATGCTCGCCAAAATCGTGCAGCCCGCCGCGGCGCGCGCGGAAGAAGAACTCGATGAACTCGAGGGCGACGGCGAGCTTGATGAGGCGGATGCTGACGAAACAGAAGGCGGCAGCGAAGAAGAATAGACCTGCCGTCGCCTTGATCTTTTGCTGACGAATTTGATGCTAATCGGCTGGCTGGCCCGGCCTGCTCAAGCGCGCAGCGATTAAATCTTCAGTCCGGCAAGGCAGGCTGGCGCTCGCCTCAGCGCTGGACTGGCCCTGCTATCACTTGTTGCCGTTCTGCGCGGACAAGCCGCCAGCGCCATTTTCATCAGGCTCGTCGATGTCGTCTGTCATGTCATTCATGATGGCGACGCCCGCTACCTCGTCGCCTTCTTCGAGATCCATTACGGTTACGCCTTCGGTATTGCGCCCCTTTGCGTGAATCTCGGAAAGATCAGTTCGTATGACGATACCCCTCTGTGAAATGAGCATGATTCCATCGTCGTCGTTTATGCATCGTACAGCAACCACGGCCCCCTTGTGCTCGGCCCGTTTAAGGGTGATCACGCCATAGCCGTATCGTCTCTGAGGAGAATAATCGTCGATTGTCGTACGTTTACCATACCCATTGCGCGTGACGACGAGAATGTGGCTATCATCTTCAGCAAGGACATCCATACCGGCGATCTCATCACCCTCCCGCAATCGCATGCCTCGGACGCCGCCCGCAAGCCGTCCCATCACCCGCACTTCATCTTCCGGGAAAAGAATCCCCTTCCCATCGGTGGATACCATAACGATGTATTGATCACCGCGCGTTGCCTTTACCCAGCCCACGGTGTCATCATCGAGCAGGCGCGTTAGAACCAAACCGCTGGGTCGAATATACTGATATTCGCTTAGATCCATCCGTTTGATTCGCCCCTTGCGCGTGGCTATTACACAGTAGGCTTCATCTTTGTCAAAGGCAGAGGCGGGGAGGGCAAGAAGCGCAGTAATCCGCTCGTCGCTTGTCAGCGGCAAGAGAATTTGGATTAGTGTTCCGGGCCTTTCCCGCTTTGATTCCGGGATGTCATAGGACTTGCGCGAATATACTTTGCCCTTGTTGCTAAAGAAGAGAATCGTATCGTGGCTGTGCGCAAAAAAGATGTCCTTTAACCTGTCACCGTTGCCCTTGAAATGTATCCCCTTGACGCCTTTGCCGCCGCGCTTCTGCGGCTTGTAATCATCCGCCGCCACCCGTTTGATATATCCGTTTTCAGTCAGCGAAATGACGACATTCTCGCGTCGGTACAGGTCGGCTTCATCCAGATAGGCGTTGCCATACGTGATAGATGTCTTGCGCTCGTCCCCATATTTCTCGGCGATTTCACACAGGTCTTCCCGAATCAGGGCGAGGATCTTCTGCGGGGATTCCAGCAGGTCTACCAGATAGGCTATGCGAGCCAATACCGCGTCGTATTCTTCCTGGAGTTTCTGCCGCTCCAGCGCCGACAATCGCCGCAGCTGCATATCGAGGATGGCGTTTGTCTGGATTTCGTCGAGCGCAAACTCGGCCATCAGCTGGCTTCGGGCGGCTTCAACGTTTTCCGAATTGCGTATGGTTTGAATCACCCGATCGATATTGGCGACCGCTTTCAGCAAGCCACTCAAAACATGAGCGCGCGCGCGCTGCCGTTCCAGGTCGTATTCCGACCGTCTGACGATGACATCGTAGCGATGCTCAATGTATACCTGCAGGCAGCGCTTGAGACTCAATGTCCTCGGCTCGCCATTGACCAGCGCCAGCATCTGTATGCTGTATACACTTTGCAGCTGCGTGTATTTGTATAGCTGGTTCAGCACACGCTGCGGCTGGGCGTGTCGCTTCAGCTCGACCACAAGGCGCAGGCCCCGACGGTCCGATTCGTCACGCAGGTCGCTTATCGCTTCAATTCGCCCGTCGCGGACCAGCGACACGATGCGCTCGATGATGGCGGGTTTGCTAACCTGGTAGGGTATCGATGTGAAGACGATGCTGAAGCCTTCGCCACGCTCCTCGAAGTCGGCGCTGGAACGAACAGCCACGCGGCCCTTGCCCGTAGCGTAGGCCTCTTTCAATTCATCTCCGACGACAATCTCGGCGCCGGTGGGAAAGTCAGGTCCCTGAATGAACTGCATAAGATCGTCGACCGTGACCGCGTCGATCTCGCTGTAGTTGTCAATCAGATAAATGATCGCGTCCGCAAGTTCACGCAGATTGTGGGGCGGGATGCTTGTCGCCATCCCGACGGCGATGCCACTGGCGCCATTGAGCAGCAGGTTGGGCAAGCGCGCCGGCAAAACAGTGGGCTCCTCCTGCGTTTGATCGTAATTCTCGGCGAAGTCGACCGTGTTCATTGTGATATCGGCGAGCATTTCGCCAGCGATATTCGCCATGCGCGCTTCGGTGTAGCGCATCGCCGCCGGCTTGTCGCCGTCTTGACTGCCGAAATTGCCCTGGCCGTCAACCAGCGGATAGCGCAGCGAGAAGTCCTGCGCCATGCGCGCCATAGCGTCGTACACCGCCTGGTCGCCGTGCGGATGGTATTTGCCCAATACCTCGCCCACCAGTCGGGCGCTTTTCTTGTAAGAGGCGCCGGGGCGCAAGCCCATATCGTGCATGGCATACAAGATGCGGCGATGCACCGGCTTCAAGCCATCGCGAGCATCGGGCAGAGCGCGAGCCACAATGACGCTCATCGCATAATTCAGATAGCTGCCACGCATCTCCTCATTGATGGTGATCGTGCCGGTGGCGCCATCCGCCAGCGAGTTGGGAACGAAACTATCCATATCAAGCGGCCGACCACGATATTGGTCGGCTCGTTTCTCCTTTCGTCGGCGGTGGTAAACTCTTGAGCGCCGGCCCCGCCCCTCGCTTGACAGCTGACTTTGCCGCTGCCAGACTCCGCGAGGGATTTGCGCAAGCAATCATATTGCCAAGAGCCGGCAAAACGCCCCCGAGATTCAGTGTTGCGCCCACGCGATTATCTGACTGGATTCTAACACAATCAGGTGGTTTTCGCTATGTTATCGCATGGAATTCGCGGCTGATTTGAATGCCAATGCGCATGGCCTGGAGGAACCGGGCAGGCGAGGAAAGCCGCGCATTTGCGCCAGATTTTCGATTGATGGTCTGATATACTTGCTTGCAAAAGACATTTTGTATATAATGTTGACAATCGAAGCGGGTAAGTTCTTATGAATCTTGCCCATATATAGAAGTCATTACATCGCAGTTCGTAAACGAAGGTCTTAGCATTCTTAGGAGGAGTCAAAATGGATATGGACAAAATGAGGAGGGGGATCATACCTGGGATCATTGCCGGGTATCTCTTTCTCGCATTCATCGGGGCGTCAATGGTGCCAAGCCTTGATGTCACAATGAGCGAAGGCGGGGACATGGTCGCTAGCGTCGAGCAGGGCGCGCCCATGATGAACAATGGCATGCTGGAGATGGTCGGCGGGATGATCGGCGCTGACGCCTTGATCGGCTTCATCCTGCATATCATCATCAGCGCGGTGATTGGCGGCTTGTATACTGGCATCTTCATGCAGTATGTGGATCTGGGAAACCCGCTCTACAACATCGCGGTTGGCGGCTTGATCTACGGCGTCATCTGGTGGATCGTCGGCGGCTTGATCATCATGCCCGCGATCGCAGGCGGCGACTTGCTGCAGATCGATCTGAACAGCCCAAGCTTGTTCGGCCACATCATGTTTGGTCATGCGCTCGCCTTCCTCGTCGTCATCCGCGACGCCGCGATGGGCATGGGGGACGACGAGTAAATCCCGCTCAGCAAAGTCTACAAGCGCAAACACAGCCGGGCCCGCCGACGCATTTGGCGGACCCGGTTTTTGTTTTGCAGGCACGCCGCTGTTCGCCCGGTCCTTGACGCGGGGATCAGCTCGCCCGCTTCCACAGGCCATTGACCAAATTGAATAGAATGACTTCGCCGCCGGGACGGTTGTCGCCGGCCGCCTGCACCGTCGCGCGCAGCTGAGGCCCGCCGTCGGGCGCGGACCAAACCAGCGCGTCGATCACGTGAAATTGCGCCGGGGCCGCGTTTCTGCTGTATCGTTCGTAGGCCAGCAAGCGGACGTTTTCATCGGCTGTGTCGTAGAGCGCGAGCCATTCGTTCTGCCGGCGGGCGCTGAGGAGCTCGCTTTCAAGCGCCAGGCGCCATTCGACGAAATCGCGCCAATCGAGGTCCGCGGCTTCCAAAGGCCAGTCGATCACTTCTCGAACAAGCGACATATCACTGGTTGCGGACAGCTTCGACAGTAAAGAAGCGATCTTGTCGTCGCCATAGTTCGTCGCCAGCGAGCGGATCGAGGTCGCGCCGCTGTCCAATCGCGTGAAGGTCTCGCTGAGCCAGGCGATCGCCGAATCTCGCAGGTAGCGGGCGTCGCCCGAGATCGCGCTGAGGTAGCCGGTATGCGCATCAACAAGCCGCTCAGCCAGCATGCCGCTGACGAGCAGTTGCCGCCGACCATTGAAGGGCGTATCGGCGCGCGCGATATCGATGTAAGGCGAACGAATCTGCATGCGCAGGTTCTGCTCGTCCAGCCAGACCGCATCCTCGGCCGCGGCGGCAACGATGTCGATCTGGAGTCTCGGCAAGCCGGCGCAATCCAGGATTCCGCAACCCTTTCCCATCCAGTCGGTGAGGGCATCTTTGACTTGAGAGGCAAACTTCTGGTCTACGTCGCGGAAATTGACGATGACCCTGGATGATTCTAGCTTCTGAGCTTCGCCCCAAAATGAATGATCTTGCGCGACATGCTCCCAGCCCTCGCCGCCGCGGCGGTAGAACCACAACCTTGCGTATGGCAGTTCGCTGATGTTTTCCTGGACGAGCACACGCGCTCGATCGACGTCGATTTCCACGCTCAGGATGCTGCCGGTGAGCTCGATAGCGCCGTCGGCCATTAAGCCGCTGTATTGCTGGAATGCCGCGCGCTGCCTGTTCATCCAGTCCGGATCATGGGCGCTCTGGAATGCCAGAAAGCTATACAGGTCCCCTATGCGCAGCGCCGCCACCTCGGCCTTGACGGTGTCTTGCAGCAGCTGCGCGAATTGCCGTTCGATATCCTGCGCGCGCTGCCGCAAAAGCAGCAAACCGAGAACGATCGCCGCCGCAAGCAGGCAGCCAAGCGCCCAAAAGACCAGGCATGTTCGCCGCCGCCTGCGCTTCGCTTCCGGCCCTTCGCTGTCAGTCCCGGCGATCCGTTCCGCTTCCACCTCCCATTCCAAGTGTATCCGGCTCACCTAGCGCCCCTCATCATCACTATGCGCGTAGAGTTCGCCGCTGCCCGCCTGATGGATGCGCCCGCTGTCGTCACGGATGAGCAAGCTGCCGTCGGGCAGCGCGTCCACCGCGACGCCGGCGACGCCGTCGACAGCGACAGCGCGGTTGAGCGTCGTCAGTCGGCTTTTCCAGGTCTTATGCAGGACTGGCGCGCCAATCTGCTCATACCATTGCTTGCTCCTGCGCAGCAGCGACGCGCTTAGCTGAGCGCGATCCAGGCGCCGCTCCACCATGTCTTCCAGGCTGATGGCGGTCCCGCTTAATGGTGACCGCTTGAAGTCAACGCGCACATTGACGCCGATGCCAAGCACCGCGCCCGCAAGCCGGCCGCCTTCCCAAAGGGCCTCCGGCAATATGCCGCAAACTTTCCTGCCATTGATCTCCACATCGTTGGGCCATTTGATGCCCAGCTCCTCACAGCCGACTTCTGCGGCCAGGTCATAAACGCTCAGCGCGGCGACCATGTTCAAGCGACTGAGATGAGCTTTCGCCGGTTTCAAGATGATTGACAGCGCCAGCGCGGCATTCGGCGGCGTTCGCCAGCTGCGGCCCTGGCGGCCTCGACCGCGCGTCTGCGCATTGGCGATGACCACAGCGCCTTCGGGAGCGCCGGCCGCCAGCCAGGCTTTGGCGACATCGTTGGTGCTGTCGACCTGGTCAAAATACTTGAAGGGCCGGCTTAGCTGCCGCTCCAGTATGGATTGCGATAAGGTCATCTCAGATCCGCGATGGATTCCGTCCCTCCGCATTGTATCAGACTTGGGGACGCCACTAGAATAGAGTTGTGCCGGGGCAGGCAACAGCGTGATCGGGCGAGCGAGTCAGATTCCGTCATGCCCGCGGCGCGCGGGACGATAGCTAGAAGGACCCATCATGAACCCAATCTGGACGCCATGGCGCATGGAATACATCCGAGGCGAGCGCAAACGTTTCGAATCCTGCCTGTTTTGCCGCTTGGCGGAGACAGCGGACAATGACCGCGCGCAGCATGTCGTCTCCCGTTCGTCGCACACATACGCGGCGCTCAATCGCTATCCATATACCTACGCTCACACAATGATTATTCCATACGAGCATGTGTCATCGCAGGAGGACATGAGCGCGGCCGCCCTCGCTGATCTGATGCTGATGACAAACCGGACGATGCGCGTATTGCGCGAAATCGCGGATCCGCCGGCATTCAACATCGGCGCGAATATCGGCGCTGCCGCCGGCGCCAGCATCGCCGCGCACTTCCATTTTCATATCGTGCCGCGCTGGAATGGCGATCACAATTTCATGCAGTGCATCGGCGGAACGCGCACCGTGCCCGACACGCTGGATAACATCCTGGAACAGATGCGCTCGAGTTGGGATAGCCTATACGGACCAAAGCAAGAAGTCGAATCATGACCGGGAGATGCTTCCGTGATTCGCGCGATGATGCCGATGCGCTTGCTTGATCGGATGCCTCGCGCGCTGCCGCTTGATGACCGGCGCGAATTGGGCGGCCTGCTGCTCATCGTATTGCTCGCGGCGGTTCTGCGCGTTGGGCGCGGCGATGTGGTGGAGTACTTCCATGATGACGCCATGCTGTCTACCCTGGCCTTGGAGCTGGCGGACGGCCAGCGCTTTCCGCTGACCGGCATTCTCTCTTCGACCGGCATCCCCAATTCGCCGGTGAGCGTGTATTTCCTGTCGATTCCCTTCGCTCTGTCCTCAAACCCCGCGGTCGTCATTCACTTCATCATGCTATGGAATGTGATCGGCGTGGCGTTGTTGTGGCTCCTGGCGCGCCGCTGCTGCGGAAGGCGCGTCGCCTTGCTGGCGGGTCTGTGCTACGCCGTCAATCCATGGGCTGTCTTATTCAGTCGCAAAATCTGGGCGCAGGAGTTGCACAGTCCGTTTATCATCCTGGGATTTCTGCTCTTGCTGCATGGCTTCTGGCAGGCGCGCGCGGGCGGGCCCGGAAGGCGCTCGGTCCTTCTCGCTCAGTGCCTGGGCATACCGGTCTTGATTATCGGCCTTCAGTTTCATTTTGCCTCCTGGCCCCTGGGGCTGATCATCCCCATATCGCTTTGGCAGGGTCGGAAGCGTATGAGCGCCGGCGCTCTCATCATCGCCGTCGCCTTGTCAGTTATTGTCTGCGCCCCCTATATGCTAGGGCTCACACAGACCCTGGAAAACGATCCCTGGCGGATTTCCGATGCGCTGGCGCGGTCAGCGGAAAGCGCCCCGCAATTCAGCAGCGCGTCGATCGCCGCGGTCCTTCGGCTCGCCTCTGGAAGCGGCCTGGAGACTTGGCTCGCGCCGGATCAGGCTGAAGCGCTCGCGTCCGCCTATACGCCATTGCTGCCGGTCGCACTCCTGTTGATTCCGCTTGTCTTCATCGGCATTCTCGCGCTATTCGCGCGTTACCGACGCTTCGCCGCCATCATGCTGATTTGGGCATTCCTGCCGAGCTTCCTGCTGATTATCGAATGGACGCCCGTCTACATCCACTATTTCATCCCCTCAATCCCGGGTCTTGCCCTGTTAATCGGGCTCGGCCTGGACTCTGTCATGGGCCGCGCCGCGTCGCATCGCCCGCTTCAGTTTGCCGCCTGGCTGCTCTACGCCCTCATTCTCGCGCTGCAGATCCAAGCCTGGAATGCGGCTCTCGACTTTGTTGCGCGGCGACAGGTGGATTATCCCGGCTTCACGACGCCCTTGGCGAAACTTTTGCCGCTGCAAGAGGAACTCGCCCGCTTCGATGATGTCCTGGTGTTGGCGGCTGGCATGTCCTGGAATCTGCATCATGAGGTGGCGGTTTGGGATACGCTCCTGTGGGACGATGTGAAATGTGCGCGCGCAATCGTCCCGCGGGGCTATGCGGTATTCCCCGGTCAGCCATTCGCCGCCGTCATCGCGCCGGATGCCCCGCGCGGTCCGCTTGCCGATCTTTATCGCAATGAGAGCGCCAGATCTTTCCCCACGCGGGAGGGCGGGGACGATTATGTACTGCAAAAATGGCTTGGCGCGCCGGCCTGGTCCCGCGGCACAATCCGCGCGATCGCGCCCCAGCGCTTCGTCAACGGCGTTCAACTTACCGGCTACGGTTGGGATGATGACGAAATCGCGCTTGAGTGGCGGCTGCCCGCCCGGCAGGTCGGCGAGGACCTGCAATTCAGCGCGCAGCTCTACGACGCGCAGGGCGAGCGAGTGGATCAACTCGACGCCCGCTTCTGGCACGGACGGCACTGGTGTGAAGGCGACCGGCTGCTGACATTCGGAGCGCTCACTCAGCATGAAGAGGCGAGCTCGCTGAAGGTGGCGCTTTACAAGCTGGGCAAAAGGGTGGACCTGGGAAGCGTCTTCAACATTGAGGTCTTGGATGAGCTGGGCAATCCTAAAGGCCAAAATGTTGATATCCCGCTTGACGCGGGGGAAGCCTAAGGCTCGCTCTCGCTTGATGAAGTCGGCCCCCGCTCATTCGCTTCTTCGGTCACCGCGGTTCCTTGCTCGGCCGCCTCGCCAGTTGGCGCCGCTGTCGCCGTCAGTTCGATCACCTCGTCCGCGATATCCCAGGGAATGACAAAGGAATTCAGAATCGCCTCTGTTTCCTCGCCTTCTTCTTCGACGACCATCACATAATCCAGTTTGGGGTAGGTCAGGCCGTCGTGGATGTAAAGGCCAACAGACAGACTGTAATCCAGCATATTGAATTCTTCAGAAAAACGATGATAGGTGGTGAAGGATTCGCCCCAACGCCAGTATTTGGTGGGCAAGCGCGGCGTTCCGTCATCTTGATTGAGGATATTTTCATCCGCATCCAAGAGGTGGGCAAACACGGTGTAATTCTCTTCAGGCGTCGTTTCCGCTTTCCAGTTCAATGAGATTTCATTCAACTCAAGGTCTAGCTTGAAGGACTCAAGGCGAATCGCCTCGGCGAAAACGGGTTGCATGTCCAGCGGAATCTCGGAGAAGCCGCTGAGGACCGGCTGCGACCTGGCCGTGACTACAGCGCCGATTTCCAGTAGCACCGGGTCGATGCTCTCGCCTTCCGCGTTGCTGGCGGCAATTGCTGCCGTGCGCGTCGCGTTTTTCCATTCGACGAGCAGATCGAAAGGATAACGCCCGTAAGCCGCGTTGCTGATGTTGATGAAGTATTCATCCGGGTAAATCTTGTCGGCTTGCCAACGTGATGTTCGTAGACTTCCCGCGCCCGGGAAGGTGGCGTAGCGGCCGATTTCCTGACCGCGGTCGTCAACCAGGGTGAGATATATGCTGTTGTCGTCGGCTGACTGGCTCAGCACTTGCCAGTAGAGCTTGACTTTCACCCGGTCTGCGGTTGAATATCGACGGTCGACGCGCTCGTATCCGATAAGCGCGACATCACCGAACTCGGCGTAAACCTGGCGCGCCCTGTCGGGCACTGCTTGCACCGGCTGCGGCGCGCTGTATTGACTGGCGATGACCGTGAAAGGCACAAAAAGCGCGACAACTCCCAGGAAGCGCAGCTGCCAGACCATGGCGTCATGCAGTAGCGCCTTCGGCACCGCATCGCCCGCCCGCACGAATTCCAGGTTGGGCGGCCGCAGTGAAAACACAACCCACCAAACCACTTCGACAAAGCCCAGCGCCAGCAGCGGGCTGATGACGCCGATAAGCGGGAAGAGCACACGCCCCTCGGCCACGCGCGTCATGGCGCTCCAGTACAGCACGCCAAGCCATAATAGCGCCAGGGCGAAGGCCAGCGTCAGCAGATGCGCCAGCTCGAAACGCGCATAGGCAAAATCGCTGATCGCCAGCAATTGCATCCCCAGGAAAACGCAGCCGAGAATACTCAGGAATGTCATCAAGTCCAACAGCAGGTAGAAGATGCTCGCGACCTGAATATTGAGCGCGCCAAATAGCCCCCAATAAGACATGCGAAACTGCTGGTATTCGGCGAACAGGTCCGCAAGGCTGAAGGTTATGCCGCGCGGCCCGGCGATATTCGCCATCGTGATGATGCCGAATGGTTCCTGGTAAAGCTGGATATTGCGGAAGTACCACCAACCGGCGATCAACCCCCAGAACAGCGCCATAATATACAGAAACAGCAAGAGACCGCGGCGATCTCGGGTCTTTCGAAAGACGATGAAGGCCGCCAACAGCATGACCGGCAGCAGTACGAGACCCGTCAGCTTGGTGAGGCTCGTCAAAGCGAAGAGCAGCGCCATTGTCAGCGTACGGCGAAGCGTGAACCCGTCTCGCAGCGTACGCAGCGTCAGCCAAATCAGGGCGCTGTTCAAAATCATCGCCAGGCTGTCGTTGTTGACGGAGGCGCTGACGAAAATGAACATCGGGTTCAGGCCCGTAATTGCGGCCGCAACGAAGGCGACGGTCAGGCGCTGCGGCGCGACGAGCTCTCCAATCTTGAAGACGAAAACAATCGTTCCCGCGCCAGCCGCCAGGCCGAGCGCGCGAATGAACAAAATGGCGACGCCAGGGCCGGCAATCAGCGAGAGCCCCTCATCATGTATGATCAGGTTCTTGTTCCCGAAGGAGTCCGGCTGATGGGCGGTGACATGCGGATTGAGGCGGCCGTGGATATCCGCGCCGTCGATGTTGAACGGCGCCGAGGCCAGCGCCATCAGCGCGTAGTAGAGCGGCGGTTGGTTGCCGTGCTGCCGGTAGATAGTGTCTCGGCCGTCGAATTTTTGTCTCGGCAGGCTGTTCGTCTTGCGCAGGTGTTCGACATAACCGTAATGCCGGAGTTCTTCATTCGCCTCGAAGACCGGCGTCGCCGCCAAATACATCAGCCCAAGGACGACATAGAACAGCAGGATCCATTGCAGCGGGCTCAGCGGAATATCGAGTGAATTTAACCAGCGCCAACCTTTAAGCAGCCAAGTCAATAGCTGGTCTGCGCCGCGCATCAGCCGGTTTAGCAGGCCCCGCGCTTTTGCCTTCAGTGGAGCGAATAAAGCTAGCATGACTGCGCTTCAATGTTATTGACAAAGTGCCTTGCATCTGTCAGGTGCATACAAACAGTATAATGCTATTCCGTCGGCTGCAAGTTTCTCTGCAATATCTCCAGGCCTGCGCGGCAGCATAAATGAACGGCCCGAGCGCGGCCTGGAAGGGCATAGCCTGCGCGCCTAACCCGCGCCAGCGGCGAACATGTCGCGGGCATGCTCAACATAATCCATCGACTGATGACGAAAATAAGTGTTGTAGAGTTCCGCGTAGTGGCCGCCATCACGCATCAGCTTTTCGTGATTGCCCACTTCGATTATCGCGCCATCGCGCAGGACGATGATGCGGTCGGCGCTGCGGACCGTGCTCAGTCGGTGCGCGATGAGTATTGAGGTGGAGCGGGCCAGGATCAGCTCGATGGCATCTTGAATCTGCGCCTCGGTGAAGGGGTCAATGCTGGCGGTGGCTTCATCCAGGATGAAGATGGAGGGCTTCTGCATCATGACCCGCAGCAAGCTGACCAATTGACGCTGCCCCAGGCTGAGGCGGGCGCCGCGTTCGCCGACGGCTGTATTCAGGCCATCGGGCAAGCTCTCGAGCCATTCTCCGTTGCCAATACTCATGGCGACGTCATTGATTTCGTCGAGAGAGGCCCGCGGATTGCCATAACGGACATTCTCGAGAACCGTGCCGCTGAATAGAAAGGGCTGCTGCGATACAATCCCCAGCCGCGACCGGAAACTCTTCAGGTCGAATTCGCGAACATCGACGCCGTCGATGCGAATCGTCCCATGCTGAAACTCGTAGTACCGCGTGATCAACTTGGCAATCGTGCTCTTTCCGGCGCCTGTATGTCCGACGAAGGCGACGTTTTCGCCCGGCTTGATATCCAGGTTGAAATCTCGCAATACAGCTTCTCCGCGTTCGTATTCAAAGTTGACGCGCTCGAATTGAATCCTCCCCGCCAGGTCCGTCGCCATGCGGCTGTCGCTTTGTCGGACTGTGTTTTCGGCGTCAATCAGGGCGAAGATTCGTTCAGCCGCGCTCATGCCTTGCTGAAACTGGCTCCAGAACGAGGCGAGATTCATAAAGGGAAACCAAAATCGATCAACGCTTTGGATGAAAAGATACCAGGCGGCGGCGCTTAAGGCGCCCGCGAGGACGGATTGCGCGCCGACCCAGGCGACAATCGACAAGGCAACCGCGCCGAGCAGCGTCATGACGGGAAACACGAGAGACAACAGGAAGCCGCGGCGCAGATTGATCCGGTAACTCAGTACGTTTACTGCCGAGAATTCTCCATAGATCATTTCTTCCTGGCGGAAGTTCTTGGCGACGCTGATGCCGGTGACGCTCTCCTGGATATTGTCGTTGACGACGGCCATTGCGCGCGCGCTCTGGCGGGTGGCGATACGCGCCACATAGCGGAATATAAGCGCGGCAGCCATCACCAGCGGCATCGTAAGCAGGAGCACGATGGTGAGCTCGACTGAATAGCTCAGCAGCGCGGCGAAAAGAATCAGCACGGAGAGAAACTGCGATATGATTTCGCTGCCCAGCAATACCACATCGCCGAACTCTTGCGTATCGCTTGTGATGCGGCTGATGACCGCGCCCGATTTGTGCCGGTCATAAAAGGCGAGATCGCGTTCAATGGCGGCTTCGAAGCAATCCTTGCGCATCTGGGCGACGATTCTGCCGATCACGACGACGGTGAAGCGGCGCCTTCCGTAGTTGCAGACGTATTCCGATGCGGCGACGAAGGTCAGCGCCATGAGGATAAAACTGAGCAGATCGCCGCCCGCCACCAGATCATCCACAGCGGCGCTGATGAACACGGGACGAATGGCGCGCGCCAGCCCGACGACCAGGAAACCGAGCAAGCCCAATATGACCAGCCGCTTGTGAGCCGCCAGATAATCCGCAATGCGCCTGAATAGATAAGCGTCGCCGTATTGCCGGTCGTAGGCATCGCTCTGAAGCCCGCCGAAGACAGCCGCCATGTTAAACTCCTTCCCCAGGCCGGGCGGGCGCGTCCGGCGAAGAATAACGGTCGAAAATATGCCGGTAGGACTCGGATGAGCGCAGCAATTCTTCATGCCTGCCCTGGGCCACCACCCGCCCCTTGCGCAATACGACAATATGATCAGCCCAGCGAATTTGCGACAGGCGATGCGTAATCAGCAAGGTGGTGCGCCCGCTCGCCGCCGACCATATCGCCCGTTGAATTTTGTCTTCGGTCGCGCTGTCGATGGCGCTGGTGCTGTCGTCGAGGATGAGGATCTGCGGATCCGTTTGGAAGGCGCGCGCGAGCGCCAGCCGCTGCCGCTGCCCGCCGCTTAAAGTCATGCCGCGCTGCCCGATGATGGTCTCATAGGCGGCGGGAAAGGCGGAGATGAATTCATGCGCCTGCGCCGCTTTGGCCGACTCGACGATGCTGTCCATATCAAGGGCGTCCCGGCCGAAGGCGATATTCTCCGCCACGCTGCGGCTGAAGAGAAAGACATCCTGCTCGATGATGCTGATCTGCGAACGGAGCGCCTGCAGGTTCCAATCGCGCACATCGACGCCGTCCACCGTGATGCGTCCGCTATCGACATCGTAGATGCGGTTGACCAGTTTGCTCAGTGTGGTTTTGCCTGAGCCGGTCTGCCCGACAATGGCGACGGTGCTCCCCGGCTTTACGCGAAACGAGATGTCGCTCAAGACAGTCTCATCGGCGCTGTAGCCAAAGGAGACATTTTCGAATTCGATCAGCCCCTGGATGTCGCCGCTGTATCCGTCCCTGTTTTGGTCGAGCCTGGTCGTCGTTACCAGCAGGTCGAGAATCCGCGCCGCGCTGGCGTAACCTGAGGCCAGGCGGGACGATGTGAACAGCGAGATGAACACCGGAAATTGGAAGAGACTGATGAGCCCGAGAAAGGCGATGACATCGCCCTCGGAGATCGCCCCGTCATTGTAAAGACCGCCTGCGTGGAGGAGGGCGCCGACCACAGTCAAACCAAAGAGCAGCACCGACAGATAACGCGCTTCAAATTCACCCTGTTCGATAAACCGATCGCGCACCATATCGGCCAAGCTGTTGAATTGATGTATCTCGCCTTGCTCTTGCGCCGCGCCCTTGACCACCTCCAGGCCATCGAGGGATTCCGCCAGCTTGGCGTTCATGCGGCCGAAGCTGGCGCGCACGTCCCGCGCGATCGGGTGAAGCCGCGCGATGAAATAAACCTGTACGCAGAGATGCGCGATGATGAAAAGCAGGGGCACGGCAATGAGCTCGGGCAGAATCCCCGGCGCGTAAATCGCCGGCATGATTAGAAACATATTGGCGCCGGTTATCAGGTTCACGCCTGGATTCATCATAAAATTCATTTCACGGACGTCGTTGGTGACGCGCGCCATCGTCTCGCCAACCGGCTGCCGGTCATGAAAATTCATGCTCTTGCCCAGCAAGCTCGCGTAAAGTTCATCGCGAATATCGCGCTCGAAACGCTGGGCGAAGACCTCGGCCGAGAAATTGCGCATGAACTGCAAGCAAGACCGCAGCGTCTGTGAGGCAAGGATGAGCAGCACACTGTTGAGCACGAGCGGAAGCGTCTCCTTATTCGAGAGCAGAATCGCGCTGAAGGCATCGCCCAAGGCGCCCGGGACGACGCCGGCCAGAAAGGCGTTGCTGAAGGCGCCCGCCAACAGAAGCATTGCCGCGATCGGGTGGCGCAGCGCGTGTGAAAGAATGAAGCGAAAAGGACTGCTGCGGTTGCTCTTGATTGGCGATTTGACGTTGAATTCGGCAGTCATGGCTGCTCCACAGCGGGCGGGATCGAGTGCGCCGAGTCTATATGACGGGCATCATTTTCAGAATGGACAATTGCGCCTTGATGGCAGGCGAGGACTGTTCGGATCCGGCTTCATGTCAATCGACTGCGATCGTTATCGGCAGCACGCCGACTGTGGCGTCTTCCGCCACTAGCGCGCCGCTCACCGGCAGCCTGGCAATTTGGCCGCTGCCGCTATCGTACCGGTACATGAGCAGCCAGATCTTATATTCGCCCGGCCGCATGTTCACCGGCAAACGAAGCGCGCGATTGTCCCACACGGGCCAGCCGGGCTTCCAGGACGATGTCGGGGCGAAGCCGTCTTGCGGTCCCGCGTCCCGCCCCTGAAGGACCGGTTGCTCGGCGCTGCTGTCGACGATAAACCAGGCGATCGTATAATCCTGCGCCGGGGCGGCGTCCGCTTGCCACAGCAGCGACAGTTCGATGGCTTCGCCGGCGCGGTAGCGAAAGCCGTTCGGCAATACAAGACCTTGCAGCTGAATATTTTCGCCGTAGCGCAAATCTGTCGCGATGTCGCCGGCATAATAGGCAAATGGGTCGGGCGCCGGGCTGCGCGTGCTGTATTCGAGCAATCGCACGGTTGGGTCGGCTTCGGCCAGCTGTACTTCGCGCAGCGGGTAATAGTGCTGCGCCAGATAGCGCTCAAGCGGGCGGAAGCTCCAGCGCATGAAGGGACTGGTCTCGGCCAGCACCCACAGGCGGTCGAGCTGCCCGGCGAGCTGCTGCAGGATGCGGAAGCTTTGGACGTCAAACCAGTCGTTGGGATTCTGGGAAATGATGGCGGCCGGCTGCCTGTCGCTTGGGGCTTGCGCCAGTGGCCGTTCAAGGATGATCGCGCGCGGCCTGGTGGAATCCATGTGGTTCAGAATGAAGTTGCCATAGTCCCCCCCTGGCAGCAGAAGGACATCGTCGGGGCGGGCGTTGCCGGCGAGGAAGTCAAGCGCTTGGTGCAGCGCCCGCTGGCTAGATTGGGTTAGCGGATCCTTTTCATAAGCCGATTGCAAATTAAGCAGGATAAGCGGCAGGCAGAGCAGGGCGAGGATGGGTGACAGATCTCGCCAGCGGCCACCCGGCCCGCGCAAATTGTTCAGCAGGGCGGCGGCCACAAGCGCGGTATAAGCGGCGAAGCTAATGCCCCAGATCGGCAGGTTGGCGCGCGTCCAGAGAAACTCGAATCCCACTTCTCCCCAGCGCCCCGGCAAGACGAACCATCTGAAATAACGGGGCTGCGTCAAGGCTGGCGCCCATTCCGACAATCCATTGGACTCGGGCGGCAAAGACTCTCCGTAGCGGCTCAAGCTCAGGGAAACGCCGATGAATTGAATCCAGAGGCCGTAACAGAGCAGCGCGACCCAGAGCAAGCGCAGTCGCCGTCCACGGTCATGCAGCATCGCCTGGGCGATCGGCGCCGTCGCCAGCATCAGCACGGGGATGCAGGGCAGCAAAAAGCGCGGCGGCCAACTGAGCCCGCCGAACCAGTGCGCGCCCGCCAGCAGCGCGTGCCCCAGAACGTAGCCGACGCAAAACAGCAGAACAGAGAGCGCAAAGCGCTTGCGCCCGCCGCGCCATAGCATGACGCAGCCAGGAATGGCGAGGAGCGTCAAAGGCGATGTCGCCCAAATGCTCGCTCCCGGACTCAAAATGTAAGCGCGCAGGGCAGTGCCGAGGAAGTCTGCACTGAAGCCGAGACCGCGCAAGAAATCCTGCAGCGCTGCCGGAAGCGGCTCAACCAGCATCAGGAAGCATAGGCCGAGCAGCAGCAATGCAAGCAGGGCGTGAACAGCGGCGCGCAAGCTTCGAGCGTTTCCAGGACGCCAGGGCGGCAACGCGTAGACTGCGATCGCGGGCAGAGCGAAGACCGCCGAGTACTTGGTTTGATAGGCGAGCAGCATCGCGATGGCGGCAACAGCCAGGCTGGCGGCGCGGCCGGCGGCGCTCTTTCCCTGACCCAGTTGCAAAGCGAGCAGCGAAGCCAGCAGGAAAAAAGCGGTCAGGGGCTCGCGAAAAAATGTTTGACTGTATGCCCAGAAGTTTGTGCCGATTCCGGCGCCAACCGCCACGGCGACAGCGACCGCATCGGCATAGGACATCGCGCGCAGGATCAAATAGACCAGGCCGACATTGAGAGAGGAGACGATGACATTGAAAAGCCAGACCGTGTGAATATTGCCAAGACGGGGCAGGGCGTCGGCGATGCGCAGCAGGGGGCCAGCCAGCAGGATATTGAGCCGCTCCTGCACGCGATATTCGCCCAGGGGGAGGGCGGCCGACGCGCGGATGCGAAAGGGAAGTTTAATCCAATTCGTTTCGTCCATCAGCCAGTCGCCGTAACGCACGCTGCTGGTGACAGCGTCGAGCGCGCGCCGCGTATCGCCCGATTGGATCGCGGCTCGGTAAGTGAGCATGTAAACGCCGGCCGCAAAGGCGACCAAAAGGAGAAACACTCGAATGCGCTGGATTCGGTCCGGGGTGTTGGTCATTGCAATCGAATCATGAGGGCGAGCCCGACCAACCGTTGGATTCTCCGCGGGCTTTAATGATGGCGAAGAGCGCGTCCGCAATGCGATGCAAGTCATCGCGCTCTATTTGCTGGAAGGCCATCGCCAAACGAATGAAGGCGCGGTTCTCGCGGTTGGCCGTGAATTGGCGCCAGGCGGCATCGTCGTCGCTCTCCGATTGATTCATGTCGGGGCTTGGCGCTGGATCGCGCGAAAATGCCGCTGTCTCTGCGAAATAACTCAAGTCCTTCTTGACGGCCTGCGCCAACCTGGCCAACTGGCCGACGGGAATGCGCGCCTCGCCCAATTCGTAACTTTCGAGCAGTTCCGCTTCCAGCCCGGTTTCAGCGCTCAGGACTTCAACGCTTTGACCAGCCGTTTCGCGGGCCGCGCGCAGCATGCCGCCGACGAGGCGCCGCCGGAGACGCAGATACTCCCTCTGCGCGCTCGCGTCGACGCTGCCGGCGCCGCCCTCTGTGTCGCTGGCGCGCCCATTCAAGTAGTGTGCGATGACTTCCAGCTGCGGCAAGGACGGCACTTTATCGCCGTATTCCCAGGCTTCGACCAGTTGCGGCTCGACTTGCAGAATGGCCGCGCAGTCAGCCAGGCTGCGTTCGGCTTCCAATCGATACATGCGAAGCAGAACACCGAGGATTTTGCCGCGAATGCTGTGCGCGTCGTCGTGGTTTGGCGTTTTGGACTTCGTTACAGTCGGGGGTTGCAGCGCTTCGAGCGCCGCTTCTGTCAGGTCAACGCGGTCCATTTAAGCTCTCGATTATATGTGTTGCCGATTATAGACCTGAGCGCGGTGGGGGGCAAGATAGTCGTCCGCCGAAACGCGACGAAATTGGCGCGCAAGATATCGCGCTGTCACGATTTGAGAGCGCTCGCCGATGATAAACCGCAAATTGACCGGGCTCTCGCTTGAGCGGCCTCGCTCATTGTGGCAAGCTAGCGGTAATGATTGACCTGGTTCATAAGCGGACCCTGGCTGCGAGGTGGAGCGATGCCCAACAAGGCGCATCATGAATTGAACAGGCGCTCCTGGAACGAAGGCACCAAAGCGCATAACAGCCACAAGGGCGATCAAGCCGCCTTCTTCCGCGCCGGCGGCAGCACGTTATTCCCCGAGGAGCGCTGCCTGCTGGGCGATATCGCCGGCAAGACGCTGATTCATTTGCAATGCAACAGCGGCCAGGACAGTTTGAGCATCGCTCGACATCTCGGCGCCCTCGTGACCGGCGTGGATATCAGCGATGAGGCGATCCGCTTCGCCCGGAGGCTATCCCGCGAAAGCGGAATTGATGCGAGTTTCATCCGCGCCGATATCTACGACTTTTTCGACCAGCATGATCAGCTCTTTGATGCCGCCTTTTCCTCTTACGGCGCAATCTGCTGGCTGTCAGATATTCAGACTTGGGGGCGAGGCATCGCCGGCTGCTTGAAGCCCGGCGGGAGATTTGTACTGCTCGACTTCCATCCCGCACTGATGATGTTTGATGAGGCATGGCGGCTGAGCGACGATTATATGGGCGGCGTCGCCTATGAATACGACTCGGGCGTTGGGGACTACGTTGCAATGACCGGCGCGGCGGCCGGGATCGATTCACTTGAACCGGGAATCACCGACTTTCATAATCCCTTTCCAGGCGTCGAATACAAGTGGGGAGTCGCGGAAATTGTGACCGCGTTGATTGATGTGGGTTTGACCCTCACGCATTTTCAGGAGTACGCCTATAGCAACCTCTTCAAACCATTCCCCGATATGCGTGATATCGGTGGCCTGCGTTTTGCAGCGGCTGCCCATTTGCCGCAGAATATTCCGCTGATGTTCAGTCTGGTGGCCGAGCTAAAGCCGTGAGCTTCGAAGACGCCAATCAGCCTTCCGATTCAGGGGCGAGGCTTTCGCGAAACCTGGTCAGGTTTGCGCTTGCCCTCTGGCTGCCCTTGCTGATTGCCTGGTTTCTCTTGCTGTTCTCGCCCGTTTCGCCGGCGCAAGCCTACGAACAGATGCGCAGGGTCATCGTCGTTGGCGCCGGCCTGGCAACGGCGCTCGCGTTTGCGGGCGGCATTTGGGCATTTCGCTTCAGTGAGACGATGAAGGCAAAGCTGGCTGGATTAATTATGCTAGTCTTCGGCAGTGGTCGAATGGCGTTATTCCTGCTGCTGGCTTTGGTCGAATTCAACATCCTGACTTTTATTCTCTTGCGCGATATTGCCCCGTCAATCACGAGTCCGTTCAGGTTTTTGCTGGTCTGCTGGAGTGCCGTTTTCGCTGCATTGATGCTCGCAATTCATTGGCCGGCGGTTCGCCGCACAGTAGAAAATGGACGCGATCTGCTGGCTCTGCTCGGCTTCACAATTGTGGCGCTGCTGGTGCTCGCGATTGTATTCATTTTGAACAGCCGCTTGATAAGCAGCACCGATTTATATGAGCGGTTGCGCGGCGCCCTGGATTATCGTCCGCTCCAATTTGTTGAAGATGGGCAGGCGCCAAGCGCCGGAGCATTCTGGGCGGAACAAAGCTCGACTCGTGTGCGTTGGCTGCCTTACAGCTATTGGACAGTTGCGCCCTTTGACGGCAATTTTATCAACGTGGATGAGGGCGGCCGGCGGCGCAGCCCCGTCCATACCGATGCCCCAGCCGCGGAACGGATCTACTTCTTTGGCGGCTCCACAATGTGGGGCTACGGCGCGCGCGATGAATATACGATTCCGGCGCAGGTCGAAGCGCTACTCTCGCGCCGAGACATGCCCGTTCAGGCATCAAACTTCGCCCAGCCAGGTTATGTGAGTTGGCAGGATCTGCTCCTGTTTCAAGCGCAATTGGCCTTGGATAATGCGCCCGAGCTCGCCGTCTTCTACCACGGCTTCAACGATGTTTACGCCGCCTATTTGCAGGGCAGAGCGGGCTTGACTTTGCGGGAAAACCAGCGCGCGAACGATGTCGAGTTGGGCAGGCTCTTGCGCAGCGGGCAGCCGGTGCTCATGCCCTTTGAGGCGGAGATCAGCCAGTATGATTGGAGCCTGATCACGCGTGGCGCCGCTACAGCGTGGGACATCGCAGACAGGCTGCTGGCGAATCAGCGTTTGATCCGCGCCGCCGCCATAGAACATGATGTGCGCGTCCTCTTTGTTTTGCAGCCGGCGCTGTTCGCAAAAAGCGCGCGAACCGCGGCCGAGCAGCGAATCCTGGACGATGTTGAGTCAGCGCAACCCGGCTTCATCGATTTGTATCGCGAGGTGGAGCGCATAATCCGCGAAGCTGTTTCGGATGGGCGTTCCGATGATATGACCTTCTTGACCGAGCTCTTCAGAGATGTGAGCGATGGCATATTCTTTGATCGCGTCCACATCAACGAAATCGGCAATCGCCACGTAGCCGAGGCCCTTGTCGCTCCAATTGCGGACGCCCAAGACGGCCAGTAGCTCAAGTGAACCCGAGCGTGTTACCCCGGCAGTTTTGTGTCTTCGTCGATCCGCGACATCAACTGCCGCGCTTCCGCCTTTTCGTTATCGGCTAATCTGAAGTCCTTGCTGAAATAGACTGACTCGGGAAAGCGGTAATTCCAGGCGCGATAGAAGCCGGCGCGTTGGACATCACGGCTTAAGTTGCAGTCAAAGCGAAACAGGCAGCCGTTTGCCAGGGGCCCGTCATGCCCGTGCTGCACATGCGCCAGCCCCCAGGTGACGCCGCGGCCGTCGCCGCTGTCGCTGAATGCGTCGGGCACGTGCGGGCCGGCGGCCACGGGCGGTACGCTTAGCTTGCCGACCACCTCGAAGTTCAAGCCATCGCGGGCGTACTGCAGCGTGTTCTTTTCCGGGCCTTCGTGGCTGGTGACAGCGGCGATGCCGTCGCGGAATGGATAGAGAAAAGTCTCGTGTCCACTATTGGTCAGCGGATTAAGGGGCGATTTGACAAAGGGGCCGCGCGGGTCGTCGGCGGTGGCGGCGCCCCAGCCGATGCCCAGATCTTGCCGATAGCTGCGGCCGAATTGCACACCTTTGTAATACAGCCAGATCTGTCCTCGGTAAATCAAGACGAATGGATCGTGCAGCTTGTGCGAGTCCCAAGCGCCGAAGCTGTCCACCGCGTCTGCGTCATCGTTCTCTCCGACGAAATTGCCGCGCCGGCCCGGTCGCAATATCGGTTCCGGCAGTTTTGTCCAGGGCCCATTCGGGGATGCCGCCCAAGCCAGGCCGATCTGGTGGATGGATCGGTTTTTCCAAACGCCCTGGATTACTTGATAATAAAGATAGTATTTGCCGTCATAGACCAGGATATCGGGCGTGAATACCGCCCGATCGTCGAATGCCCCCGGCTGACCGCGCTGAACGGCGGGTCCGCGTTCTTCCCAGTTGAAACCATCGCGCGAGCTCGCGTACCAGATGTCGGCCATATCCCAATCCCAGGCCGGTCGCGTTTCGCTCGCCTGCGCGATGCCGCGCCAGGTTTCCGCCGTCTGCCGGCGCGTATACCAGACGTAGTATGCCTCTCCGACGCGGATGACTTTGGATGGGTCGCGCCGTGTGACGCCGGGCTCCGCCCCGACTCCGCTGACGCGCGAGTATCTGAATGCCGAGAAGAATTCGCTGCCCTGGTCTTTGTAGACGCCATATCGGTCATAAACGCGCTCCATCGCCGCGCTGACCGGGCCGGCCGGGCGGCTCTCATCCGGTCTTTCCGGCTCATTCGCATAAACCAGCTCCCGCATGTTCTCTTCGTTCAGCGCCAGATCCGGCGAAAAATATACTTCTTCCGGATAACGGATATTGCTGCGGCGGAAACCGGGCCGTTCGAGATCGCGGCGGAGATTGCAATCAAAACGGACGATGTAGGAGTTGCCGGTTTTCAGTTCTTCGGTGGCGATATGCGATAAGCCCCAGATGATGCCGGTGCCGTCTTTGGAATCGCAATAAGAATCGGGCGCGAAGGGACCGGCTGCCAGCGGCGGGAGATTGACATGGGCGACCACATCAAAGCTGAGCCCGTCCGGCGCGTACTGGATCGTATCTTTTTCCGGGCCGTCGTGGCCGCAGATGGCGAGAAGGCCCTCGGAGTAGGGGAAGAGGCAGGTTTCGTGACCGCTGTTGGTGATGGGATTCAGCGGCGACTTGATGAAGGGCCCCTCGGGCCGCTCGGCAATCGCCACACCCCAGCCGATGCCGCGCGAGTATTTGCTCGTCCAGCCCATAGGCTGGCCCTTGTAATAAAGCCAGAACTTGCCGTCGCGGACGAGAATAAAGGGGTCATGCACTTTGTGGCTGTCCCAGGCGCCATAGCGCAGGACTTCATCAGAGTCTTCATTGCCCAGCCATTCGCCCGGCGCGCCCGGCTCCAGCACCGGCGCTTCGGCGCGCTGCCAGGGACCGGCGGGCGATTTCGCATAAGACATGCCGATTGTGTTGCGCGTCCGCGTCCGATAGGGGTAATCAACAGCCTGATAGTACAGGTAGAAGCCATCCCTGGTCATGAGCACATCCGGCGTGAACACCGAGCGTCCGTCGTATGCGTCCCTGGGCCCGCGTTTGACGGCGACGCCTTGTTCCTCCCAGTGGAAGCCGTCACGGGAAGTCGCGTGCCAGATCTCGGCCAGATCCCAATCGAAGACGGGTGTATCCCATGTCTGCGCGCGAGCGGGGGGCTTGTTGGCATGGTCCCGATCATTGACGGTCTTTCGCCGCGTATACCAGACGTGATATTCGCCGTTGATGCGCAAGACGGTCGTCGGGTCGCGCCGGGTGACGCCGGCTTCTTTGCCAATGCCGCAAATCCGGCTGTACTTGAAGTTGGTATAAAACTCGTTTGTCGAATCTTGAAAGATGCCCCACTTGTCATAAAGCCGGGCCTGGGCCGCGCTTAGCGGGCGATCTTTTGGTTTCTGTTCGCTGGGTTCGCCCGGGAGGCGCGGTTTGCCGCTTGGGGTTATTTTCACAGTTCAGCCCTCTTCCAGAATCATGGATGCCGTTTTTTCGCCAATCATAATGCAGGGGGCGTTGGTGTTGGCATTGATGATATGGGGCATGATCGAGGCATCGGCGACGCGCAGGCCGTCAATCCCGTGAACGCGCAGCCGCTCATCAACCACCGCCAGCGGATCGCGCCCCATTTTGCAGCTGCCGGCCGGGTGATAAATGGTCGTGGCGAATTTGCGGATAAAGTGGATGAGCCCGTCATCGGTTCTGACTTGTTCGCCGGGCAAGAACTCGGCGCCACGATAAGGCGCAAAAGGCGAGGCGCGCGCAATCTGCCTGCCGAGCTCGATCCCGTCCAGCAGCACCTGCACATCGGCATCTTCCATGAGGCAGGCGAAATCAATGTGCGGATGAGCGAAGGGGTCGCTGGACAGCAATTTGAGTTCGCCGACGCTCTTCGTACCGACCAGGCCGACGAGAATCGTAAAGCCGTGACCGGTCGGCGTTTCGAAGCCATGCCGTATGAACCAGTCCGGCCCGAAGTGATACTGCAGTTCGGGCGCCGGCGCATGGTGACCTAGACGCACGAAGCCGCCGGACTCGCCCAGATTCGATGTTAGCAGCCCCATCTTCTCCTGCATGTAGCGCTCTAACTGGGCGGGCGAATCCTTGCCGGCCAGGCTGACGGGCTGTTCGCAATGGTAGGCGAGCGGGACCTGAATATGATCCATGAGGTTCTGGCCGACGCCCGGCAGGTCTTGAACGGGCGGAATGTCAAACTCTGCCAGATGATCGGCGGGGCCGATGCCCGAAAGCAGAAGCAGCTGCGGCGAATTGATCGCGCCGGCGCAGACAATCACTTCATGATTCGCGCGCGCGGACCTGAGCGATCCCTCATGCCAATAGCGCAGGCCGACGCAGCGCGCGTTTTCGAAGTCCAGTTTTGTGACCAGCGCGTAAGGAATGGCTTTGAAGTTTTCCCGTTCCAGCGCGGGGCGCAGATAACCGACCGCGGCGCTGTGGCGCCGGCCTCGCTTCTGCGTCACCTGGTACAGGCCGAAGCCCTCCTGGTCGCCATCGTTGAAGTCGGCATTGCGCGCATAGCCGAGTTCCAGCGCCGCCTCGACAAACGCCAGGCTGAGCGGATTCGGATCTTGCGGATCAGCCACATTGATGGGACCGCCGACGCCATGATGTTCAGATTCGCCGCGTTCTTGATGCTGCATCCTGCGAAAGAAGGGCAGGACATCCCGGTAGGCCCAGCCTTCATTGCCGCGGGCGGCCCAGCCGTCATAGTCCGACGGATGGCCGCGCTGGTATACCATGGCGTTCATCGAACTGGTGCCGCCGAATACTTTGCCGCGCGGGACGTATTCCCGCCGATTGTTGAGCCCCGGCTGCGGCGTCGTCTGGTAGTCCCAATCTACATCCGTATGGAACAGGTCGGTGAAGCGCGCAGGGATGTGGATGTCCGGATTGCGGTCGGGGCCGCCGGCTTCCAGCAGCAGTACGCTGCAGCTGTCATCTTCGCTGAGGCGGCTCGCCAGCGCCGCGCCGGCGGAACCCGCGCCGACAACGATGTAGTCAGCTGAAATCATCTCGCGCTCCCGGCAGATCGCCGATATCCGCAGCTCATCGAAAGTGTATCCCTTTCGGTGGAAACAAAAAAAACTTTACCACCGAGGACACCGAGAAAATCGAGGACACCGAGAAACGTAGACTATATGCAATTTCTTTGTGTCCTTCTTTCCTTTGTGGTGAAAATGAATTTCAACCGAAATGGATACACTACCAGCTCATCGGTGGATTTGATTTCTCTTGTTAATTGTCTACAATTAGTCGATTATACTGATTGATTCCGCGCGTCACCATTTTCGCGCGGCGATTTGCGCGATGCGCGTGGGAGGCATCATGAAGCCAGACAGCCATCAAAGGTCGGCCTTTCCCGGTCGGCTGCCGCTGGAAAAACCGACCGATCGACCGCTGAGCGCCGCCATGCAGCGGCTCTACGATATGTGGACGCCCTTGCAGGATCCCGGCAATCCCTTTTATACGGTCTTCAAATATTCTCCCGTCACTGGCATCGGCCTGGACGAATCCGAACTCTCGGTCTCACGGCGCGATCCATCCAAGGTGCTCAAAATCGACGACGCCTACTACGTCTGGTATACGCGGCGCGCCACGAAGCATATGCCTGTCGGGCGCTTCAATATCGACAAGGGCGACGATGAGACGCCGATCGTGGATTGGGATCTGGCCGATATTTGTTATGCGACCTCCAAAGACGGTTTCAACTGGGAGGAGCAGGGGGTGGCCGTGCCACGCGCGCCCAAAGGCAACTATGGCGACCGTTCGCTCTCAACGCCTGATATTCTCGTTTTCGGCGGCAGATACTATCTCTATTATCAGTGTTTCACGACGATGTGGCGCCAAAACGACTGCGTGAACGTCAGCATGGCCTGGGCGGATTCGCCGGATGGGCCCTGGACGCGGCTGGAGCGCCCGGTGGTGGAGCAGGGGGCAGAAGGCGCATGGGACAGCTGCGCCATTCACGACCCCTATCCGCTGGTCTATCAAGGCAAGATTTGGGTTTATTACAAGGGCTCGCCCGTAGACAAGTCGCCCGGAAATCTGCTGCGCGCGCAAGGCGTCGCCATCGCCGACAGTCCGGAGGGACCCTACATCAAGTCGACATTGAACCCGGTGACGAATTCCGGCCATGAGACGATGCTTTGGCCTTATGAAGAGGGCATCGCCGCCCTGCTCATCCAGGACGGGCCGGAGAAGGACACGATCCAGTTTGCGCCCGATGGGCTGAATTTTGCTCCCAAGGCGCATGTACAACTCTCTCCGCACGCGCCGGGTCCATTCTGCCCGGACGCTTTCGCCGACAATGGCGACGGGCGGGGCATCAACTGGGGGCTCAGCCATATCATCCCGCAGACGGGAAATACGAATAAGGGCTTGTACATCGTTCGCTTTGACTGCGCGCTGTCACGCGATACGGAGCGGCCCGAGTTCAAGGGCAGCAACCTGCATTGGCATGAAGCGTCCTGGTTTCAACCGATGGCGCGTTTGCCGGAGGAATGGCGACAGCGCATCCTGGCGGAGCAAGCCGAACTCGACAAGCCGACGATCGGGACTTAGATGAACCGCAGTTTGCTCAGCGCCCCATCCAGCCGCCGTCAACTAATAAAATCTCCCCGTTGACGTAGTCGGAAGCGGCCGACGCGAGGAAGACCGCCGGTCCCTTGAAATCGTCAGTCTGGCCCCAGCGGCCGGCCGGAATGCGCTCGAGAATGGAGCGGTAGCGATCAGGGTCCTTTTGCAGCGCTTCGGTGACATCGGTGCGGACGTAGCCCGGCGCGATAGCGTTCACTTGCAGGCCGCGCCCCGCCCATTCATTGGCCAGCGCCTTGGTCAATTGTCCCAGGCCGCCTTTGCTGGCCGCATAACCGGGCACGGTGATGCCGCCTTGAAACGTCAGCAGTGATGCGGTGAAGATGATTTTGCCGCTGCCGCGCTCCAACATGCGCACCCCAAGCTCGCGGCTTAATACGAATTGCGCGTTAAGATTCGTCTCGATAATCCGGTCCCAGTAGTCATCAGGATGGGTTTCGGCCGGTTCGCGCAGTACAGTGCCGGCGTTGTTGATCAGGATGTCGATGACCGGGTGCTCCGCATTAAGCTCGCGGATGAAGCGATAGAGATCGTCACGATTGGAAAAGTCGCAGCGGTAAGCGCTGAATGAGCGCCCCAGCGCCCTGACTTCGTTTTCAATTTCACTGCCAGCGGTTTCCAGGTTGGCGCTGACGGCGATGATGTCGGCGCCGGCTTCCGCCAGACCGATGGCCATCGCTTTGCCGATGCCGCGGCGCGCGCCCGTGACCAGAGCGGTTTTGCCATCCAACCGGAACAATTCCATCACATTCATTTAGATCTCCAGGAGAATCTTCATCACGCGCCCGCCTTTTTCCATATCGTCAAAGCCGGAACGGAGCGCGCTCAAGGGTCGGATATCGGTGATCAGGTCGTCGAGGGGCAAGGCGCCGGAAGCGGCCAGCGAAATGGCGTCGGCGAAATCCTGCGGCTCGTAGACGCGCACGCCCTGCAAGCGCAGTTCGCGCCAGAAAAAGCGGAAGAGGTTGATCTGCGGTTTTTGGGCGAAAATGGCGACGATCACCGCCAGCCCGCGCACGCGAAGCAAGTCGGTCATTAAAGCGGCGCCCGCCTGCGAGCCAGAAACTTCAAAGACGATGTCGGCGCCGGCGCCCTTCGTCCGCCTCATCACTTCATTGACCAGATCGGTCTCGTTTGGATTGTAGGCTTCCAGGCCAAGTTTCGCGGCGAGCTCGACGCGATAGGGGTTGATCTCGGAGACGATGACGTCGGCGCCCGCATGCCGCGCCGCCAGCGCGACCAACATGCCGATCGGGCCGCCGCCCAAGACGGCGACATGATCGCCCGGGCGAACCTCGGCGAGGCGCACATCATGACAGGCCACAGCCAGCGGCTCAATCATCGCGCCGTGTTTCAATGCCAGATTCGACGGCATTCGGTGCAATGTGTAAGCGGGGACGGTCCAGTAGCTCTGAAAGGCGCCGGGCGTATCGATGCCGAGGAAGTTCAGGTTGTGGCAGACATGACCGTGGCCGGCGGCGCAGGCGGGGCATTCCTTGCATGGCGCAAGCGGCAATACGACAACAGGGTCGCCCAGCGCAAAGCCGTCGACGCCCGCGCCGAGCTTATGCACCGTGGCCGACATCTCGTGGCCCATGACCAGGGGCATCTTGACGCGCGCGTCCATAGCGCCATGAAAAATATGCAGGTCAGTGCCACAGATGCCGCAGTGCGACACCTTCAACTGCACTTCGCCCGGGCCCGGGTCCACAAGTTCCCCGGCGCCCAGTCTGATGCTTCTGTTGCCCTCATAGTAGGCTGCTTGCGCCATATCGCTATCCTTAACTGTATCGTTTGATCTTGGGGCGTTTCGAGAGGCGCGCGCTTTCTTCAGTCTGAGTTATGCCGGCGTTTCAGCGAAACGCCCCAACATTGCCACGATATCTCGCATGGCACTATTGGATATTGGTCGACAGCGCTTCAATCGCCGCCGCCTTGTCGCCGGCGCGAATCTCCTCCAGGATGCGTCTGTGCTCCCGGTAGCTGTCCATGATGTCATCCAGCCGATTGTATTGCATCATCATGCGCATCGCGATCGGCTGCCAAAGCGTGAACAGGTCCTTGTCATCGTGGCTTTGGATGATCGCCTGGTGAAAGCGCAGGTCGTTATCGGTCAGCGAATTGAGATCGTTCTCTTCGCAGGCCGTCTTGATGTCTCGCAGGATCTCATCCCAGACCTCAATGTCAGCCTCGGTGATGCGGTCAAAGATGCTGTCGAGCACAAAAACTTCAATCGTTCGCCGCAATTGAACGACGAGCGGGCGCACTTCGACGCTTGGGTTTTGCGCCACGCGCACGCCTTTGTTCGGCTCCAAGACAAGCAGGCCCTGCTGCGTCAACTGACGGAAAGCCTCGCGCACCGGTCCGCGACTGACGCCGAAGCGTTCCGACAGGTCAACCTCGCGCAAGGGGGCGCCGGGCTGCAGCTGGCCCGCGAGTATGTCCTGGCGCAAACGAGCGGCGATCTGCTCCGGAAGTGTACGAAATATCTCAAATGCCGGCATCTGCTCTGTCTCTCTCAGGTTGGGTATGCGTTGACGTTTTCAAAATCGCATAACTGTGCGGGCGCAGCCCCGCTGCGTCTCAAATCAGTGGCTGATTATTGCTTGTAAGGATCGGCGGCATCGCGCAAGCCATCGCCGAGGAAATTGAAAGCAAGCACGGTGACAATGACGAATAGACCGGGAATGAGCAGCCAGGGGCTCTGGCTGAGGCTGCGGATATTCTGGGCATCCTGGAGCAGCACGCCCCAGCTGACCGCCGGCGGTCGGATGCCGATTTGCAGAAAACTCAGGGCCGTCTCCGCCAGGATCATGCCGGGCACCGCGAGACTGAGCACAACGATGAGGAAGCTGGCGAAGGACGGCAGCAAATGCTTGATAATGATCTCCATGTCGCCCATGTTGGATATGCGCGCCGCCATGACAAAGTCAGCCTCGCGCAGCTCCAGCAGCTTGCCGCGAACAGCGCGCGCAAGCGGCGGCCAGCTGACGACAGCCAAGACGACGGTGATGCCGAAGTAAACCTCGGTGGAACTCCATTCCGGCGGAAAGGCAGCCGAAAGCGCCATGATCAAGGGGATATGCGGTATCGAAACAAGAAACTCGATCACGCGTTGCACGACCAAATCAACAGAGCCGCCGAAATAACCGGAGACGCCGCCAATCAGACAGCCGAGGACGAAGCTCGTTACCATGCCCAGAAAGCCTATGGACAGCGAAATTTGCGCCGCATGCATCGTGCGTGAAAACAGATCGCGGCCCAATTCATCCGTGCCGAACGGAAAAAAGACGCCGGGCTCGTCCACGCCGATCAGATGAATATTGGTGTCAATCAGCCCGAGCAGCCTATAAGGCAGCCCTTCGACGAAGAAGCGAATGGGATAACGTTTCGTCCGGTCTTCCGAATAATTGCGCTTCAGCGTCTCCATATCGAGCTTTTGCGTCATGTCATAGATGAAGGGACGCAAATGGAAATTGCCCGCTTCATCAATGAAGTAAATCGTATGCGGCGGCGCTTTGGCATACTTGACATGACGCTGATGGTGATCGTTGATGGAGTAAAACTCCGGGAAAAGCGCGATGGAGTACAGCAAGATGATCGCCAGCGCCGAGAACATCGCCAGCCGATGACGCCGAAACTTTCGCCAGATCAGCTGCCACTGCGACGCGAGATAGTAGCTCTCGTCAAGCTGAGCGCTTTGCTCTTTGGGCTTCGCCCGGCGAATGTCAAAACGGCGCAGCATTTTCTTCCTCGACTAACTGGCCGCGCGCTCCATGCGAATGCGCGGATCAACCACCACCAGCAAAATGTCGGAGACCGTGGTGCCGATCACTGTCAAAATCGTGACGAACATTAGAAGCGTGGCGCTCAAGAATGTATCCTGCGTGATCAACGAGCGAACCAGCATAGGACCGGCGGTCGGCAGCCCGAGCACCCAGGCGGTGATGGTGCCGGCCGAAATAAGCGATGGGAACAGCCAGGCCAAGCCGCTGACGATCGGGTTGAGCGCGACCCTGACCGGGTACTTGAAGAGCAGCTTGACTTCGGCAACGCCCTTGCTGCGCGCCGTAATTACGTATTGCTTGTTCAGTTCATCAAGCAGCGTACCGCGCATGACGCGAATCAAACCGGCCGTGCCAGCTGTGCCGTTCACGATTATGGGTATCGGCAGATGCAGCAGCAGATCGCCCACCTTTGCCATGTTCCAGGGCGCGTCGAGATATTCCGGCGAGAACAAACCGGTCAGATTAAGCCCGAAATTCTTCCAGGCTATGTACAGCATGATCAGCGCCAGCATGAAATTCGGAATCGCCAGCCCGATGAAACCGATAATGGATACGACATAATCGCCTATGGAATATTGGTGCGTGGCAGAGTATATGCCTATTGGAATGGCGACTGCGAAGGTGAAAATGGTGCTGAGGATAGCGATGGTAAATGTCAGCGCCAGGCGCTCGCCGATGATGTCTCTGATCGGTTTCTGCCAATCAAATGAAAAGCCAAACTCTCCCTGCAGCACTTGCCCGATCCACTTTAGATAACGGGCGAAAAGCGGCTGATCGAGGCCATATTGCCGGCGCAGGTTTAAGGCTTCTTCCTCGCTCAGTTCTTCACCGGCTTGCTCCAGCCGGCTGATGTAGGTGGACAGATAATCGCCCGGCGGCAACTGGATGATGACGAAGGTGACCACGGAGACCAGCCAGAAAACGAAAAACATATAGATCAGACGTTGAAAGATGTAGCTTCTCATCCGGTCACGCTGCAGCAGGCTTGTCGCATATCAGAGTCCCTGTGAAGGACGGGGGAAGATGCACAGATTCTATCGTCACAAGCATAGATTGTCAACAATGCACACTTTACAATCTTTTGAAAATTTTTGGCAAATGCGTTATTATCCGCCGTAAGGCGCGGGCGGGCTGCGCTCCCCGCCCGGCACGATGATAACCGAGCTTATTAATCATGACCACCAGAACGGCGGCGGCAACCCTGTGATTATCACGGATATCGAAACAACGCACTATCTCTTGCCTCTGGCTCATCCCATGACGGATGCGTCTCACGGCGTCATGAGGCACTTTGAAGTTGTCCTGGTCCAGCTCCAATCTGATACCGGCCATAAAGGACAAGGCTACACGTACACCATCGGCTCTGGCGGCGCGGCTATCCGCTCGCTTGTCGATGACGCTCTGAAGCCGATTCTGCTGGGCGCGGACGCCAATGACATCGAAGGGATTTGGGAGCGGATGTGGTGGCATCTCCACTACATCGGGCGGGGCGGTTTAGTCTCTTTCGCGATGTCCGCGGTCGATATCGCGCTTTGGGACTTGAAGGGCCAGCGAGAGAGCCTGCCGCTCTGGAAGCTGCTCGGTGGCTGCTCGGGGGAGGCGCGCGCCTACGCCGGCGGGATCGACTTGCAGCTGGGTCCTGATGAACTGATCGAGCAGACGCGCTGCAACCTGCAGAAGGGCTTTCGCGCAATCAAGATCAAGGTCGGGCGCGACCGGCTGTCCGAAGATGTAGAGCGCGTCAAAGCAGTGCGGGAATGTATTGGGCCCGACATGCCGCTGATGGTGGACGCCAATATGCGTTATTCGGTCGAAAGGGCCATCAAGGCGGCACGCAAATTCCGCGATTATGACATCTACTGGTTCGAAGAACCCACCATTCCCGATGACTACAAGGGCATGGCGCGGATCGCGTCAGAAGGCGGCCTGCCCATCGCCGCGGGGGAAAACCTGCATACGATTTATGAGTTTCGTCACACGATCGAAGACGGCAGGATCGCCTTCCCCGAACCCGACGTCTCAAACATCGGCGGCATCACGAATTGGATGCGCGTGGCGAAGCTGGCCTACGCGCATAACTTGCCGGTCACTTCGCATGGCGTGCATGAGCTGCACCTGCACTTGCTGGCGGCGATACCGAATGCCTCATTCCTGGAGGTGCACAGCTTCGGCCTGGAGCGCTTCATCAAGAATCCGCCGACGCTCAAAGACGGGATCATGCGAGCGGCGGACGCGCCCGGGCACGGCGTTCAATTCGATTGGGCGGGATTGCAGGCGCATGAAATAAACTAGCCGCAGGCGCAAGCAAAGCGCTATACTATGGCAATAGGATTGTCAACAATGTACAATTTACAACATGAGCTGCGAGTACAGTTACGCCGGCGTCAATCAGCGGCGCGGTCCCGCTCTCAGTCAATAGTCGAAATGCCGATGCAGGTATTCGAAGGGAGGCGCATTGCATAACGGCATCAATTCAATGAAGGACAGACATATCTAGTTAAAGAGAGGATTCCACTCATGAAACGCAATATGTTTACCACCCTGCTTGTTGTGATCGCGCTCATGCTTTCAGGCATCGCCATCGCGCAAGACATGAGCGAAGGCGAACTGGTCTATCCCTTCCAATACGCCGATTTGGACGCGTATGCCGCCGCGACCGGCAATACCATCGACATGTGGGGCGAAGCGCCGATGCTGGCGGACCAAGTCGCCGCCGGTGAATTGCCGCCGCTTGAAGAGCGCCTCCCGGCCCAGCCTGCCGTCGTGCAGCCGCTTGAGTCGATCGGCGAATATGGCGGCGAGTTGGCCGGGCCGACCACCAACCCGACCTGCTGCGGTTGGGATGTCCTGGAGATGCGCCTGCAGAAACTGCTCACCATCGACACCGACCTGACAAGCATCATCCCGAATGTCGCGCGCGCCTACGAAGTTTCGGATGACTGGACCACCTTTACCTTCCACTTGCGCGAGGGCCACAAATGGTCGGACGGCACTCCATTCACCACGGAAGATTTCCGCTTCTACTTCGAGGACATCCTCGGCAATTCTGATGTGACGGCAAACCCCGGCGGTCCCTGGGTGCTGAATGGCGAATTGCCGCAAGTCGACATCATCGACGAAACCACCGTCCGCATGACCTATCCCGAGGCGCGCCCGACTTTGCTCATCGCCCTCGGCAGCGAAGTGGGCCATCGCGGCTTCCGCCCGGCGCACTACTTTAAGCAATTCCACCTGGACTACAACGAAGACGCTAACGCTCTGGCGGAAGAGAACGGCTTTGAAGACTGGGTGCAGATGTTCAACGCCAAGATGAGCCCCTACAACTTCACCTGGAACCTGGGCTCGGAGACTGACGCCTATTCGCCTACGTTGAATACCTTCGTCTTCGTCCGCGAGGACTCGTTCGGCAACAAGTACTACGAGCGCAATGCCTACTTCTTCAAGGTGGACACCGCCGGCAATCAACTGCCATACACGGACACCTTGCGCCGGATTCTGGTCGAGGACCTGCAAGTGCAGGATCTGAAGGGCATCGCCGGCGAATACAGCCACTATGGCTGGGGCACGCTTTTGAGCTTCCCGACCTATCGGGAAAATGAAGAAGCGGGCGGTTATCGCACGGCGCTGGCCGAATACAGCCGCGGCAACGAATACTCGATCATGTTCAACTTCACGACGCCAAACCTGGAACTGCGTGAGATCTTCTGGGATATCCGCTTCCGCCAAGCGATGTCAGTGGCGATCAACCGCGATGAGCTCAACGAGTTGGTCTACTTTGGCCTGGCGAATCCATCGGCGAATTCGCCCGTGCCTTCGTCGCTGTTCTTCGAAGACTGGATGCCCGGCTACTACGCGCAATACGATCCCGATCTCGCCAATCAGCTGCTTGACGAGATGGGCCTTGACCAACGCGATGGCGATGGCTTCCGTCTGCGGCCCGATGGCGAGACGCTCTTCATCAACTTCCAGGTCTCGGTGCCGGAAGACTCCTGGCGTCAAATGGGCGAATTGATCGCATCGTATTGGAACGATGTCGGGGTCAAGACCAGTTACAAACTGATCGAGATCGGCTTGTATCGTGAATTGCGCGACGGCAATCAGGTGGACATGGCCGCCTGGGGCACTGACATGCTCGATATCGGCGAAGTCGCCAACGGCCTCGCGAACATGCGGCCGCACTGGGGCGCGCGCGCTTCCGGCCATCTCTGGCGCCAGTGGATGCAGAGCGACGGCGAAACCGGAGAAGAACCGCCGCAGGAGATCAAAGACCTCTGGGCGGCTGGCGAAGCCTTCCTCGATGCCAGTTATGGCTCCGATGAATGGCTGGAACTGGGCAAGGAATTCTATCGCTTGTCTATGGGCGGCCTGTATCAGATCGGTACGATTCAGCGCCCGCCGCAGCCGCTGCTCTTCAAGACGGATTTGAAGAACACGCCGCCGAACGACACCACCGGGCAGTGGAGCTGGACCTACCGCCAGTGGGTCATGTTCATGCCCGAGCAGTGGTACTTTGAGGGTGGCGGCATGTAGGCTGCCTCGTTTTTGGCAAAGCACCGTGCTCGCGCAAGCAACAGGCCTGTTCTTTGTGTGAGCGCGGTTCAGGAAGTGTATCCCTTTCGGTGGGAACAAAAAAACTTTACCACCGAGGACACCGAGAAAATCGAGGACACCGAGAAACGTAGACTATATGCAATTTCTTTGTGTCCTTCTTTCCTTTGTGGTGAAAATGAATTTCCACCGACTTCGATACACTACCGCGGTTCATTCTATTCGCCGCCGCCGAGCGGCTGTGTTACAATCCGCGGGGCTGGCGGAATTTGCCAGCCCCTTATATTTTGACCAAGCGAGGAATCCAAAAATGAAAAGGTCATTGCTTTCTCTAGCGCTCTTGATTGTCTTCGTTTTGGGCGGCGCTGCTTTTGGGCAGGCCATCAGCGAAAAGACATATCCACAGCAGTACGGCTCGCCAGCGGCATACGAAGAAGCGACCGGGGCGACGCTTGGCATGTACAGCGAGGCGCCCATGCTGGCGGAGCGCGTGGCCGCGGGTGAGCTGCCGCCGGTGGAAGAGCGCTTACCAGCCGAGCCTGTGGTTGTTGAGCCGCTGGACGCGATCGGCAGCTACGGCGGCGAACTGGCGGGACCGTCAACCAGCCCGACCTGCTGCGGCTGGGATGTGTCTGAAATGGTCATGCAAAAGCTCTTCACCATTGATGCGGATTTGCAGTCAATCATTCCCAATATCGCCAAGGCATACGAAGTTTCTGATGATCAGACGCAACTGACAATTCACTTGCGCGAAGGGCACAAGTGGTCGGATGGCCATCCCTTCACGAGCGAAGATTTTCGCTTTTGGTTTGAAGATGTTCTTTGGAATGAAGATGTCACCGGCGGGATTCCGGGTGAATGGCGGCCGGGCAACGAGAAGCCGGACCTGGAGATCATCGATGAGACGACGCTTCGTTACACTTTCGCCCAGCCGCATCCTTCGATGATCGTGCGCATGGCGAGCAATCCACGCCATCGCGGCTTCCGCGCCGCTCATTACTTCAAGCAATTCCATATCAATTACAATGAGAACGCGGATGAGCTGGCGGCCGAGGCTGGATTCGATGGCTGGGCGCAATTGCTGAACGCGCGCCTGCGTCCCAATACCAATACGGGCACGACCGCCACCGATACCGTTGTGGGCATCCCGACCTTGAATACCTTCATCTTCGCCAGCGAGGATTCCTTCGGCAACAAATACTTCGAGCGCAATCCCTACTTCTTCAAGGTGGATATCGCCGGCAACCAGCTTCCCTACACCGACGGCTTGCGGCGCATCCTCGTTGAAGACTTGCAAGTGCAGGACCTGCGGGCGATCGCCGGGGAATACAGCCACTTCGGCTGGGGCAAGCTCCTGAGCGTGCCGACTTACCGCGAGAATGAGGAGGTGGGCGGTTATCGCACGGCGCTGGTCACCTATAATCGCGGCAACGAATACAGCATGATGTTCAACTTGACCCATCCCGACCTGGCGATGCGCGAGATCTTCAACGATGTCCGCTTCCGTCAGGCGATGTCGCTGGCGATAAACCGGTCAGAAATCAACGAGCTGATCTATTTCGGTTTGGCGACGCCGTCCCAATCGGCGCCAACGCCTGATTCCAGTTTCTACGAACCCTGGATGACCGATTACTTCGCTGAGTATGATCCTGATCGGGCGAATGCCTTGCTGGACGAAATGGGCCTGGATCAACGGGATGGCGATGGCAATCGTCTGCGGCCCGATGGCGAGACGCTGTTCATCAATATGCAAGTTGCCGTGCCGGAAGAAGCTTGGGGGCAGATCGCCGAGCTCGTCGTCTCCTACTGGAATGCGGTCGGCGTCAAAACGCAGCTCAAGTTGATCGAACGCAGCTACTACAATGAGCTCCGTGGGACGGGCGCGCATGATATCGCGGGTTGGGGCCTGGACATCGTCGACATCGGCGAGTTCTCAGGCGCGATCAACAATATCAGGCCGCATTGGGGCGCGCGCTCCGGCTCCAAGGAATGGACCGACTGGTTGAACAGCGGCGGCGAACGCGGCAGCGAACCGCCGGACGATATCAAGGAACTTTGGGACCTGAGCCAATTGTGGCTGCAGCAGCCCTATGGCTCCGAGTCTTACCTTGAAATCGGCAAGCAGTTCCATGACATGAGTTTCCGCGGTTTGTACCAGATCGGCACGGTGCAGCGCCCGCCACAGCCACTGCTCTTCAAGACCACCTTGAAGAACACGCCGCCCAACGATACGGATGGCATGTGGAGCTTCAGCTACCGGCAATGGGTCATGTTCATGCCTGAACAGTGGTACTTCGAGAGCGACCTGTAGGCTGCCAATTCTCACGCAGCTGGAATCGTGGTGTGGCGAGGGTTACATCACGATTCCTTTTGGGAAGGATCTGAAATTGCCGCTCAGCGCCGCCATGCAGCGATTTGATAGTCCCGACAAAGATAACCCTTGGTTTGCCAAGTTCAAGTACAGCAGGGTGCAGGGCTTGGGTTATGAAAGGGGCGTCGTCCGGCGCGACCCCAGCTCCATCATCAAGGTCAACGGCTTGTACTACACCTGGTACACGCGCGCGGCACACGCCATCGCGCCCGTCGGCTTTGAAAGGATGACCGACCAACTCCCCGCTACCCCCTGGGACTTGGCAGACATCTGGTACGCCACCTCAAACGATGGTCATCATTGGGATGAGCAAGGTCCGGCGGTGCAGCGCGGACCCGCCGGCGCTTATGACGAGCGCGGTGTTTTCACGCCCGGAATCCTGGCGCACGGGGGCCGCTACTACCTCGTCTACCAGGTGGCGCGCTCGCCCAATTATCGCTGCACGCCCGAGTCGATCGCCATCGCCTGGTCTGATTCGCCTGACGGACCCTGGACAAAATCTCCCGCGCCGATCGTCGAACCCGATGAATCCGGCGAAGTGGACGAACGAGGCGATCCTGAACTGGCGGCGATAAAGGGCAGTTGGGACAGCTTGCAAGTGCATGACCCGTCTCTCCTGTACCGCGCGGGACAATTCTGGCTGTATTACAAAGGCGAGGGCATCGGCTATCACCACATGGAATCAAAGTGGGGCGTGGCCATCGCGGATAATCCAATGGGTCCTTATGCCAAATCGCCATTCAATCCGGTGACCAACAGCGGCCATGAAGTTGTCGTCTGGCCATACGCTGGCGGCGTGGCCGGTTTGGTGAATCGCTGCGGGCCTGAGAAAAACACCATTCAGTTCGCGCCGGACGGCATCAATTTTGAGATCAAGTCTTTGGTCGTTGTGCCGCCGCAAGCCGCCGGACCCCTGCGGATTGATGCATCACAGAACACGAACCCTCTGTCGGGATTCAGCTGGGGATTGAGCCATGTGATCCCGCATAGTTCGCATCTTGCCATGCAGGGCCAGGATCCGCTGGGATTGGCGGAAATCGACGAGCCCTGGGATTTCTTGATTCGCTGGGAACTTGACCAGCATCGCCGCACCTACATCTGAGGCCGCTGTTAGCGCTTGGCGCGCAATCCGCAGCCTGCCAGCCGGGCCAGTCAGCGGGCGCCGGCTTTTTGCAAACGATGTTTTTGGAGAATGGAAGAATGCCGCTCAGCGCTGCGATGAAGCGCTTCACAGTGCGAGACCGTGAAAACCCCTGGTTCACCAAATTCCGCTACATGACCATCGACGGCCTCGGTTATGAAAAGGGTATCGTGCGCCGCGATCCAAGCTGCGTCATCCAGGTCGATGGCCTGTATTACGTCTGGTACACGCGGGGCGCGCACCCCTGCCCGGCGGTCGGCCACGAGCGCGCCAGCGACAGGCTGCCGGCGATGCCTTGGGACCTGACTGATGTTTGGTACGCCACATCCGCCGACGGATATGCCTGGCATGAGCAGGGCGCGGCCGTCGAGCGCGGGCCGGCCGGCAGTTATGACGAGCGCAGCATCTTCACGCCCGATGTTCTGGCGCATGACGGGCGCTATTACTTGGTCTATCAGGTGACGCGCGCGCCGACCTGGCGCAGCACGCCGGAATCGATCGCGCTGGCCCGGGCCGATTCTCCGCGCGGACCCTGGACTAAATCGCCGGCGCCGGTCGTCGAGCCCGATCCATCCGGTGAAGTCGATGAACGCGCTCATCCTGAGCAGCATACGGCGCAAGGAACATTTGACAGCTTGCGCGTGCACGATCCGGCGCTGCTCTACCGGGAAAATCGCTACTGGCTTTACTTCAAGGGCGAAGGCATCGGCCACAGCAATATGGAAAGCAAGTGGGGCGTGGCCATTGCCGACGATCCACTGGGACCCTATGAGAAATCGCCGCTCAATCCCATTAGCAATAGCGGGCATGAGGTGATGGTTTGGAACTACGCCGGCGGTGTCGGCGCCTTGTTGACGCGCTGTGGGCCGGAGAAAAACACGATTCAGTTCGCGGCTGACGGCATCAACTTCGAGCCGCGGGCGACGATTATCGATCCGCCACAAGCGGCCGGCGCCTTGCGTGTAGCGGAGGCGGAAAACACTGAGCCCTTGTCTGGCCTGCGCTGGGGCTTGAGCCATGTGACGCAGTGGAGCCCGCATGCGGCGCAGCAGGGAAGGGACGCGCTTGGCATCGCCACGATCGACGAACCCTGGGATTTCCTCATTCGCTGGGAAAGCCATGATCAAGCGCTCGGCTGGGTTTAGCCGGGTTCCATGCGAGAGCGCTGACATGCCGCGGCCGCCCAATGTAATCTTCATCATCACCGACGATCAGGGTTACGGTGATATCGCGTATCAGGGCAATCCTCTGCTCAAGACGCCCCATCTCGACCGCATGGCGCGTGAGAGCGCGCAGCTCGACAACCATCACCATGACCCATTGTGCTCGCCGTCGCGCGCCGCCCTCTTGACCGGGCAATACGCCGCTCGCAATGGTGTTTGGCATGTGATACATGGTCGCCATCTTTTGCAGCCGGCGGCCACGACGATGGCGGATGTCTTTTCCGCAAACGGCTATCGCAGCGCCATGTTCGGCAAATGGCATCTGGGCGACAATTACCCATTCGCCCCGCATTATAGCGGCTTTGACGAAGCGCTCTGTCATCGCGGCGGCGGAATTGGCGAATTGCCCGATTATTGGGGCAACAATTATGTGGACGATGTTTACTTCCGCAACGGGACGCCGACCCGCTGCGCCGGCTACTGCACCGATGTCTTCTTTGACGCCGCGCTGCACTTCATCGAATCGAATGCGGAGGCGCCCTTTTTTGTTTATCTGGCGCCGAACGCGATGCACGCGCCTCATATCGTGCCGGACCAATACGCCGCGCCATATCTTGAGCAGGACATCCCGGAGGAGCGGGCGAAGTTCTATGGCATGATTGCCAACTTCGACGAAAATCTGGGCCGCCTCTTTGCGCGTTTGCAAGCGCTAACGCTTGATGAAGATACGCTGGTCATCTTCACCGCCGACCACGGCACAGCGGCCGGTTTCGATCCAGCCAGCGGCGACGGCTTCAATGCCGGGCTGCGCGGGGTAAAAGGCTCGCTCTATGACGGCGGGCATCAGGTGAATTTCTTCTTGCGCTGGCCCAAGCGCCTGCCGGCCGAGCGCAAAGTGAGCCAGTTGACAGCGCATATTGACATCTTGCCGACATTGATTGATCTTTGCGCCTTGGAAACTGATCCTGAGCTGGAATTTGACGGCCGGAGTTTGGCTTCAATAATACGAGGCGAGGCGGATAAGTTGCCCGAGCGTCCGGTCATTATTCAGCTTCAGCCGAACAGGCCGCGCAAGTGGCATCAGACAGCCCTGCTTAGGGGCCGCTGGCGTCTGGTCAACGGTCTGGAGCTTTATGATGTGGGAGCAGATCGAGCGCAAAAGCAAGACATTGCGGCCGAGCATCCAGAGATCCTGGCGTCTCTGTCACGGGATTATGACGCTTTCTGGGAAGACATGGGGCGCGCCTTTGACCAGGCCATCGCGATCCCTGTCGGCACAGATTATGAGAACCCGACGCTGCTTTCCGCCCGTGATTGGCATCCGACCGCCGGGCGCGTGCCCTGGAGGCAGCGTTGGATAGATGACCCGGCTTACGACGCGGACGGCTTCTGGTGGATTGATGTATCGCGAGCGGGGCGCTATCAGGTCGAATTACGGGCTTATCCGCGCGAAGCGGAACGAGCCATGGGCGCGGCCTGCGCCAGCTTACAGATCGGCGAGGATGCCTGGACCAAGGACGCCTCGATGCCTGATGCTTGCGCCCACTTCGAAATGACGCTTGACGCCGGCGTGACAAGGCTTCGCGCGTCAATTTGCGACGCGGACGGAAAACGGCGGCGGGGCGCCTATTATGTATATGTCAGCGAATTGTGAACGGGGCAGGAGATTAATCGATGGCATTGAAGCGATCCGATGTGCTGATAACGCGCCCTTGCGGCATGGACGTCTATCGACGATATCGCGCGACCGGGCTGGGTTGGGGCTTCCTGCCCGAGCCGGACCGCCGCGGTCTCCCGCCTGATGAGGAGATGATGCGTGATGTGGACGAAGCGCATCGCTGCGGCGTCAAATTTCAGGGACGGGTTGAATTGGACGCCGATTGGATGGGCATGATCGATTTCGATTCCAATTTCATGGAATCGACCGTGCGCGACCTCAACAATCGCCCGGCCGTGACCTGGTGGGTCCATACATACAAGGGGCATCCCTCCTACCACTTTTGCACGAATGCCCCCGGCTACCGAGTTTACTTGATGTATCAACTGCGCCGCGTGATGGAAGCCGGCACCGACTGGCTGATGATTGATTCGGCCATCCCGACGATCGCCGCGCTAAACGCCCGTTACGGCGGCTGTTTCTGTGAACATTGCATGGCCGGCTTTCGGGAATATCTGAAAGCGAACCTGAGCGCCGCCGAGCGCGAAACCTGGAAGATCGAGAGTATTGAGACCTTCTGCTACCGTGATTTTCTCTTGAACCATGGCATTGGCGACGAGCGATATCGGGCGGAGATTCTGGCGTATCCGCCGGTGATTCCGCTGGCGAAAGACTTCTTCGATTATCAATGGCGGGAGGTCAACGCGCTCTTTCGCGAGTTTAAGCAATGTGCGCAGGAATTCGGCGCCGATGTGCCGATGAGTTCAAATTCGCCCTTCTATTGGGCGGAGTTTATGTACGCGGTTGATGCCCACGACTTTTACACCAACGAGATGCAGTACCTGCCGCCGGAGGAGGAAATCCTGCCTGTCGATCCCGTCTACACTTTCAAGCTGGCGGACGCCTTGGATCGGCTTCTTGCAATAACGGGCGTGCCGCGCGCCTTCGAGCCCTGCCGCATCAAGGACCGGCCGGGGCATATCCGACTTTGGATCGCGCAGGCTTACGCCCATGGGCATGTTTTCATGGCCCCGGACAAAATGTGGACGCAGCGAATCGCCGGCCAACCCGACCGCTGGTATCACAGCAAACCGGGCGACTACGAATCGCTCTATCATTTCCTGCGTGATTACCCCGAGCTCTTTGATCATTACGAGTCCGTCGCCAGCGTGGCGCTCATATTCAGCAACAACGCGGTGCGGCAGCATCTGGGCGACCGCTTGAGCAGTGGTCATCTGGGCGGCCAGAACCGCAGCGCGCCCGCGACGGATTTAGCCGCGGCCAGCTATGCCCTCAGCCGCGCAAATCTGCCATTTTGCCTGATTGTCGCCGGCGATGTCTGGGTTGAGGACCGGCTTCTGGATGCCGACCTCGCCCCTTATCAGCTGATATTGCGTTTTGAACCCTCGCATCTGAACGCGGAACAGGAAGACAAATTGCTAGAGGCGGGGGATCGACTGGCGACCTGGTCCGGCGCAGACGATCTGTTGAATCGCGTTGAGCGCGCGGTAAAGGTGACGGGCGCGGAAAATCTGAGCGTTCTGCTGCGGCATCAACCCAAGCGTGGGGACTCGCCTGTCGTGTGCCACCTGCTGAATAGCAATTACGATCTTGAAGCGGACGCATTCAGACCGCTGCAAAACATCAGGCTGGAATTAAACGGAAGTCTGCTGGGCAACGCAATTTCGCGCGCGACTCTTTACGCGCCGGGGCGGGCGCCTCGCGCTGTCGATTGCCGCCGCGCTGGCGTCGATACCCTTGTCACAGTGCCCGAGCTCGACATGTGGGCGGTTGTAAAGCTGGAGTAAGGTCTAGCCGGCCGGGCCCGCGCGCCATGCCTGTCGCACGTTTTCAAGCTGGGCCAGATGCTGCTCGCGGGCGAAGTCGTCTTCGTAGAAACTGCAATTTTCAAAAAAGCGAATCAACTCGTCAAGCTGTTCCAGTTGTCTAAGGTCGATGGCCGGTTTGGACCTTCGGCGGAAGAGTCGTTCCCGGGCCGGCCCCTTCAGCCATTCTGGCGGTGGCTGGCCGGTCTCCAGGATGTGCTCGCTCGCTTTGAAGTAACGCGTAATGGCCGATTCCGCCGCGCGGTTGCTCGTCCATGTGATGACCCAGACGACCATGACGGCCCCGATCAGCGAGGCCCCAATGAAAAGAAGCAGGAGGTCCATCAGCCTGCCCCCTCTGCGCCGCGCAATTCCAATTCGTCGGCGAAGTGGCAGGCGGCAAAATGATCAGGCGTCACTTCCGTCCATCCGGGCGCCTCGGTCTGGCAGATTTCCTGGGCGTAGCGGCAGCGCGGATGAAAATAGCAGCCGGCCGGGGGCGCCGCCGGATTGGCGACTTCGCCGGGCAAGATGATCCGGTCCATCTTGATTTCGGGATCGGTCGTCGGCACCGCGGAAAGCAGCGCTTCCGTATAAGGATGCTTTGGCGCCGTGAACAGCGACTCCGTGTCCGCCATTTCAACCAGTTGACCGACGTACATGACGCCGACGCGGTCGGAAATGTGCTCAACGACGGACAGGTCATGGGCGATGAACAGAAAAGTCAGGTTGAATTCTTCCTGCAAGTCTTCCAGCAGGTTCAGGATCTGCGCCTGAATCGATACATCCAGCGCGGAGACCGCTTCATCGCAGACAATCAGCAGCGGGCTCGGCGCCAAGGACCGGGCGATGCCGATGCGTTGACGCTGGCCGCCGGAAAATGCGTGCGGGTAGCGGTTGAGATGCTGGATATCCAAGCCAACTTTGTCCATCAGTTCGCGCACTCGGTCCTGAATGTCGCGCGTTTCAGACAGGAGCTTGTTGTTGCGTATCGGTTCGGCGATGATTTCGAGGACTGACATGCGCGGGTCAAGCGAGGAATACGGATCCTGGAAGATCATGTGGAAGTGCTTGCGCACCTCGCGCAGCTCTTTTTTGTCCAGGGCCGCGATATCAACCTCTTCGCCGCTCGGCAAACGGAAGAAAATTTGCCCCTCGGTCGGCTCAATGCCGCGCACGATGCAGCGCCCCAAGGTTGTCTTGCCGCTGCCAGATTCGCCGACCAGGCCGAATGTCTCGCCTTCGTGTATGGTGAAGCTGACGCCGTCGACCGCCTTGACCTGGCCTTGCACCGTGCGGAAGAAACCCTTCTCTATGGGAAAATGCTTCTTGAGATTGCGCACGTCCAGCAGAACTTCGCCGGTCCGTTTCTCCGCGGTTGCGCTCGCTTCATGCATAGACCGGCTCACTTTCCTCACTGTGCAGGTAGCAGCGCACAAAGTGATCGTTCCCCATGTCCACCAGTGAAGGCACGGCGGCGTCGCATTTGCCGCTGATGAACTCGTCGCAGCGCGAGGCGAAACCACATTGCGCCGGTGGATTCATTGGCACCGGCACGTTGCCGCGAATGGCGTCGAGGCGCCCACCGCCGCGGCCGCCCAAACGCGGAATCGACTTTAACAGGCGCTGTGTGTACGGGTGCAGCGGATTCTTGAACAGCTCAACCGTCGAGGCGCGCTCCACGACGCGGCCGAGATACATCACGTTGACCTCGTCGGCGATCTCGGCGATGACACCCAAATCATGGGTGATGTACATGATCGCCATGCCAAACTGTTCCTGGAGTTCTTTCATCAGTTCGAGGATCTGCGCCTGCACCGTCACATCGAGGGCGGTGGTCGGCTCATCCGCTATGAGCAGGGAAGGGCTGCAGGAGAGAGCCATGGCTATCATCGCCCGCTGACGCATCCCGCCCGACAATTGATGTGGATATTCATCGAAGCGCTGCGTTGGATTCGATATGCCGACGCGGTTGATCATATCCAGCGCGAGCTGACGGGCCTTCGTTTTGTCGCTTTCCATGTGAAGCAGAATGGCTTCCACGATCTGCGCGCCAATCGTGTGAACGGGCGACAGGCTGGTCATGGGTTCCTGGAAGACCATCGAGATTTCGGCGCCGCGGATGGCGCGAATCTCCGCGCTGCGCGGGTTCAGGCTGGCGATATCGACCGCGACGCCGTCGCTGCGCCGCAAGTGAATCTCACCGGATTCAATGGCGCCGGGCGCCGGCACGATTTGCAGGATGGATTGGGCGGTGACGCTCTTGCCGGAGCCGGATTCACCGATGACGCCCACCGTCTGATGCGGCGCGATCGTCAAGTCGACGCCGTCGACCGCCTTCAAGGTTCCCTCCGTCAAATGGAAGTAAGTTCTCAGATCGCGCACTTCAAGAACATTGCTCGTCGACAAAGACATTGTAGATCGTTCAGTTTAAGACGGGTGTCAGCATAATGTAGACAATCTACAATGGTCTGTCAAGTTTGGGCGTTGTCTTACCGCGGCGCATGAGGTCTGGCGGGCCTGCGCTCAGGCGCGCACAAAAGAAAAAGGCGCCCAAGCAGGCGCCAAAATCAAGTCAACGGGAATAGTGGGCGCTATAAGACTCGAACTTATAACCTTCCGGGTGTAAACCGGATGCTCTGCCAATTGAGCTAAACGCCCGCTCGCGCACTGATTATAGTCTTATGATCAAGTGATAGTCAAGGCAATTTCGCAAGAGGAAGTGTATCCCTTTCGGTGGAAACAAAAAAACTTTACCACGGGAGTGGTAAATATCAATGATATAAGAACTCCATCGGATAGGGATTGTACTGTGGATACTTCTGGCGATACAACTGTCGCTGGTTCCAAGTCAGGGCAATCGCTTCAAATTTGAGAGAGTAGTTGCAATAAGAAAGAATCATC